>CAJSYJ010000001.1 GCA_910574205.1 Bacteroidales bacterium | reverse complement strand
ACTTATAATTGTAGCGAATCAGATGGCAATTTACGCCATTTTGAGAAAAATACAGATATTGGTCAATTTTTCCTCAAAAAGATTTGGATTTTATCACAGTATCTAAATCCCCCGCCTTGCGGGGGACTTTTTGTCGCGCGCGATGCGCGCTCCGAGTGGAGCCCGGATGCAGGAAGCATTACCCGAGTATGGATTGGCAGCGTGTATACGCTGCCCGAATGCTTTGCAGCCCGAACGGCCGTAGCTACGGCTGCGCCGTTTTGGGAGAGAACCTCTCAGCACCGCGGATTGTGTATACGTTACTCCGCCGTCGTATAAGTCTGTTGGCTGTTGCTACGGCTTACGCCGTTATACAAATTGTACCCACCCCCTAAATCCCCCGCCTTGCGGGGGACTTTTTGTCGCGCGCGATGCGCGCTCCGAGTGGAGCCCGGATGCAGGAAGCATTACCCGAGTATGGATTGGCAGCGTGCATACGCTGCCCGAATGCTTTGCAGCCCGAACGGCCGTAGCTACGGCTGCGCCGTTTTGGGAGAGAACCTCTCAGCACCGCGGATTGTGTATACGTTACTCCGCCATCGTATAAGTCTGTTGGCTGTTGCTACGGCTTGCGCCGTTATACAAATTGTACCCACCCCCTAAATCCCCCGCCTTGCGGGGGACTTTTTGTCGCGCGCGATGCGCGCTCCGGGAGAAGGCCGCAAGCGGTATGCAAATAATTCGATTGCATTCCGCATGCGATTTACCTTTGCCCGGGTGGGATCTGGCAGCGTGTATACGCTGCCAGAATGCTTTGCAGCCCGAACGGCCGTAGCTACGGCTGCGCCGTTTTGGGAGAGAACCTCTCAGCACCGCGGATTGTGTATACGTTACTCCGCCGTCGTATAAGTCTGTTGGCTGTTGCTACGGCTTACGCCGTTTTACAATCCTGACCCCACCCCAACCCCTCCCGAGGGAGGGACTTTTGTCGCGCGCCGTGCGCGCTCCGGGAGGAGGCTGCAAGCGATACGCACTTGATGCCGATTTGCGTTTGTCCTTCTCTTCCGGCTTAAAGATTAAACGTATCCGAATATACTCCCGCTGGGCAAAATGCAAGCGAGCTTGCTTTTGCCCTCGCTTATTCGTATATTTGTCCGAATAATATTTGAAACGAAAAATATCGAAACAGAGATGAGTCCCGTAACGGTAATAATAACGGTAGCCGCATATATAGCGCTGCTATTCGTCGTGGCGATGCGCGCATCGCGGCGTGCAGACAACTCGGGTTTCTTCACGGGCGGCAGACGAACCCACTGGGCAGTGGCGGCGCTGGCTATGGTCGGAGCGGCCATATCGGGCGTGACGTTCATATCGGTGCCCGGCTCGGTAGCAGCCGACGGCTTCTCCTACATGCAGATGGTAGGAGGATTCATAGTCGGTTATCTGGTCATAGCCTTCGTGCTCATACCGCTGTTCTACCGCATGGGCGTGGTGTCTCTCTACGAGTATCTCGACCGTCGCTTCGGCATGGGCGCCCACCGCAGCGGCGCATGGTTCTTCTTCATATCCAAGATGCTTGGGGCGTCGATCAGGGCTTACGTCATCTGCGCCGTTTTGCAGACGCTGGTATTCGACCACTACCGTATACCGTTCGCGGTCAATGCCGCCGTGATGATGTCTCTGGTATGGCTCTACACCCGTCGCGGCGGCGTGCAGTCGGTCATCTGGACGGATTTGTTGAAGACGGCGTGCCTGATAGGCAGCGTGGTGCTGTGCATCGTCTTCATGACGCGCGAGCTGGGGCTGGGTGCGGCCGAGACGGCCGTGCAGGTGGCCGATCACGACTTCTCGCGCATATTCTTCTTCGACGATCCGACGGATCGCCGTTACTTCTTCAAGCAGTTCTTCGCCGGAATATTCATGGTCGTGGCGATGACGGGACTCGATCAGGACATGATGCAGCGCACCCTCTCGTGCCGCAACTACCGCGACTCGCAGAAAAACATGATAATATCGATCCTGCTGCAAACGGGGGTGATATTTCTGTTTCTGGTGCTGGGCACCCTCTTTTACATCTATCTCGAACAGCGCGGCATATGCCCCGGCGAGGGCTCTTTGTTCCCCATGCTTGATTCGTCGGGCGCAGCGGCGATAGCCAAGAGCGACGAGGTGTTCACGCATGTGGCCACGCAGTGCTCGCTGCCTCTGGCCGTCGGGATACTCTTCGTCGTGGGAATCGTCTCGTCGACATACTCGGCCGCAGGCTCGGCGCTGACGGCGCTTACCACTTCGTTCACGATCGACATCCTCGACGGCCGCAAACGCTACGACGAGGGTCGCATGACATCGGTGCGTAAGCGCGTCCATGCGGCTATGGCGGCGATGATGTGTCTCTCGATACTCGCATTCGAGAGGTGGGGCGACGCAAGCGTCATACAGCTCGTATACACCGTGGCGAGCTATTCATACGGCCCCATACTGGGTATGTTCGCCTTCGGCATCCTCTGCCGACGCCGCGTGCGCGAGAGATGGGTGCCGGCCGTGGCCGTGGCCTCGCCCGTAATATGTTACATCCTGCACAGCAACTCCGAGCGGTGGCTGGGCGGCTACGTGTTCGGCTACGAGATGCTGATTATCAACGCCGCACTCACGGCCGCAGGGCTGCTGGCGCTCTCATACAGACAATCGCGGATATGATACTGACTGCCGACGGAGGGTCGACCAAATGCGACTGGGCTCTGGCCGACGACGAGGACGTGCGATATCTCTCCACGCGCGGATTGAACCCCTTTGCGTGCGATGACGAGACGATAGCACGAATACTCGACAGCGAGCTGCTGCCATGCCTCGACGCCACACGGATCGAGGCGGTATACTTTTACGGTGCAGGCTGCATATTCGACGGAGCCGAGCGCACGGCGCGTGCATTGTGCGCGCGGTTCGCCGGGGCGCATATCGAGGTCGAGAGCGATATGGCGGGTGCGGCGCGGGCGCTGTACGGCAATGGCAGCGGCATAGCGGCCATACTCGGAACCGGGTCGAACAGCTGTCTCTACGACGGCAGACGCATAGTGCACAATGTACCGCCTCTTGGCTATATCCTCGGCGACGAAGGCTCGGGGGCGAATATAGGCCGCACGGTGGTGGCCGACATCCTCAAAGGTCTGGCCGGCGACCGGGTGCGCGAGATGCTCTACCAGGAGTGCGGCACGTCGTATGCCCGGATCATAGAGCACGTCTACCGCCGGCCGGAGGCCAACCGTTATCTTGCCGGCTTCGCACGGTTTGCGGCGCGTCATCTCGACCTGCCGCCGATCCGCGCGGCCGTCGAGAGGTCGTTCGATGCCTTCGTCGAGCGCAACCTGATGCAGTATCCCGTCGGGGAGTATCCGATCGGCTTCGTCGGCTCGATCGCCCACTTCTTTCGCGAGCCGCTGACCAGTGCGCTCGCACGTCGCTCGCTCTCGCCGCAGGCCATAATGCGCCGGCCGATCGAGGCGCTGGCTCGATACCATAAAAATATGCGATAATGGAGTTTGTGAAGATAACCGAACAGCCGTCGCCGTACGACGGTCTCGACCGCATGTCGGCTCACGACATCCTGCATGCGATAAACGACCAGGACAGACGCGTCGCGGAGGCGGTCGGGCGGGCGCTGCCCGCAATCGAGCGGCTGGTCGAGGCGTTGTCGGAGCGCATGCGGCGCGGAGGACGACTATTTTATATAGGTGCCGGCACGAGCGGAAGGCTCGGTGTGCTGGATGCCTCGGAGATACCGCCCACATTCGGCATGCCGCCGAGCGTGGTCATCGGGATCATCGCGGGCGGCGACCGTGCACTGCGCACCCCCGTCGAGGGCGCCGAGGACGACACGCGGCAGGGCTGGGCGGATCTGGCGGCGCACGGGATAGGTACATCGGACACGGTGGTGGGCATAGCCGCCTCGGGCACCACGCCGTATGTAGTGGAGGCCGTACGCGAGGCGCGCCGGCGCGGGATACTCACGGCAGGCGTCACGAGCAACCCCTCCTCGCCGCTCAGTATGGCGGCCGAGATAGCCATAGAGACCGTCGTGGGTGCGGAGGTGGTCACGGGCAGCTCGCGCATGAAGTCGGGCACGGCGCAGAAAATGGTCTGCAACATGATCTCGACGGCGACGATGATCGCACTGGGGCGCGTCAAGGGCAGCCGCATGGTAAACATGCAGTTATCCAACCGCAAGCTCGTCGACCGCGGCACGCGGATGATCGTCGAGGAGTTGGGATTGCCCTATGCGCAGGCGCAGACACTGCTGCTCGTACACGGCTCGGTAAGCGCTGCGATAGAAAAATTTCGCTCCGAAGAGTAGTTATTATACGAAAAATTTATATCTTGTCATGATAAATAACCTATAACGAAATGAAAAGACTTATATTGTTGTTACTCTGCGCGACCCTTGCGGGTGCCTGTACGCACGATCTCGACGGTACGTCGGGCAAAGCGTCGGGCGGCGGCCGTTCGAAGATAATACACTCGGCACAAGGCGCGCGCAAAGGATGTATGATCGTGAAATTCACTCCCGAGGCCGCAGATATCGTCGAGGCTTCGGCAACCCGTTCGGGCATCGAGCGCGTCGACCAGATAATGGAGACCGTCGGTGCTACCGGTATCGAGCGCATCTTCCCCGTCGACCGGCGCTCCGAGCAGGCTACGCGCCGTGCGGGACTGCACCAGTGGTACAGACTCTCGTTCGACCGGAGTGCCGATCTCGAAAAGGTGGCCGCGCTGCTGGCCGAGATAGGCGAGGTGGTGCGCGTGCAGTACGACGTCGATGTCAAGCGCGTGGAGCGCTGCACCCCCATACCCTACGACGAGGTGGCACAGACGCGCAGCGCGGATATGCCGTTCGACGACCCGAAGCTCGCGTCGCAGTGGCACTACATGAACGACGGTACGCTCGGCACAATGGCCGAGGAGGGTGCCGACATCAACCTCTTCGAGGCATGGAAGCTCACTACGGGCGATCCGCGCATCATCGTGGCCGTGGTCGACGAGGGTGTGATGTATTCGCACGAGGATCTGAAAGACAACATGTGGGTCAATGACGCCGAGCTCGACGGCACCGACGGCAAGGATGACGACGGCAACGGCTATGCCGACGACAAGTACGGCTATAACTTCGTTACCGGTAAGGGCAACATCACATGGAACAGCAACGGCGACGTGGGTCACGGCACGCATGTGGCCGGCACGGTAGCTGCGGTAAACGGCAACTCGACGGGCGTATGCGGCATTGCGGGCGGCGACGACGCCAACCCCGGCTGCAAGATCATGTCATGCCAGATTTTCGCCGGAAACAACGTCGCAACGACATCGGCTACGGCCAAGGCAATCAAGTATGCGGCCGACAACGGAGCGGTCATCCTGCAATGCTCGTGGGGATATGACGGCGGCGACATCCTCAGCGACCGACAGTTCGCCTCGGATTGCTCGCTCGAAAAGGAGGCCATAGACTATTTCATCGCCAATGCCCGTGCCGAGGGCGTCATCGAGGGCGGTGTGGTGATATTCGCAGCAGGCAACGAGGCATCGTCGATACCCGGATATCCGGGTGCATACCACGAGTATGTCTGCGTCTCGTCGATGTCATCGGATTACCGTGCGGCATCCTACACCAACTACGGCACCGGCACCAACGTCTGCGCACCGGGCGGCGACAGCGGCTACGGCAAGCAGTATATAATACTCTCCACGCAGACCGACCGCTTCGGCAAATACGGATACATGGAGGGTACGTCCATGGCATGCCCCCACGTATCGGGCTGCGCGGCGCTCGCGCTCTCGTATGCCGCCAAGATCGGCCGCACGTTGCAGGCCGAGGAGCTGCGTGATATGCTGATGACATCGACGTGGGACGTAGACCGCTACCAGAGCGGCACCAAGATCTTCGTCGACCAGTACTATCGCGAGCATACGATACGTCTGGACGACTACAAGGGCAAGCTGGGATCGGGCTATATCGACGCCTACCGTCTGCTTATGCAGATCGAGGGTACGCCATGCCTCTATATCGCTGCCGGCGCACCGCAACTGCTGTCGCTGTCGGAGTACTTCGGCGAGAACAGCGCTTCGCTGACATACACTGCGGTCGAGATGTCGCAGCAGGATAAGAGCGCGCTGGGCATCCGGAAAGATCCGACGATCGACGGGGGCATGCTCAGCATAGAGTGTTCGGAGAGCGGCTGCGCCACCGTTACGGTCAAGGCGCTGGTCGGCGGAGACAAGGAGGGCGGTGCCGCCATAGGAGGCACGGAGGTAACACGCAAATTCGCAATCGTCGTTCGCAAAGCGGTAAGCGGCAACGGCGGCTGGTTATAATATTTTCCAAGACGATGAAAAGAATTACATTATATCCCCTTATAGCGCTGCTGGCAGCCGTGTCGCTGGTGGCATGCGACAAGAGCGGCGACGAGACCCCCGAAGCCGACTTCGGCACTGTTCAGGTCGATGTTTCGCAGACAACGGCACGCATAACCGTATCCTCGCCCCGCGTCGTGGCCGAGGCTGCCGACCGGACGATCCGCGAGGTCGGGGTGCGCTACCGCGCTGCGGGCGGCTCGGAGTGGAGCGATATTACGGCCGAGAAGATATCGGCCGACACCTACACGGCTCAGATCGAGAACCTTGCCCCCGGCACACGGTACGACTATCTGTTGTATCTGGCAACCGACGCAAACAGGTATTACGGCAAGATGCGGAGCCTGACGACCGACAAGGTAAACGGCATCCTCGGACAGTGGCGCCTGATGCAGTGGCACGAGATGACGGAACTGCCCTTCGAGGTGCGTATGTCGTTCTCGGACGACGGCCGCTTCACGCTGTGGCAGAAGCTGCAAAGCGTCGAGTGGCAGCGCTTCGAGGGCAGCTACGAGCTTGCGGGTACGATCCTCTCGGGCAAGTATGACGACGGTCAGGCGTGGTCGGCCGGGTACGATGTTGCGGTCGACGGCAATAAGATGACATGGACCAATACGTCGGACGGCAGCGATAGGGCAGTCTACGTACGCGAGAATATACCGGGCGAGTTGCAGTCGCTCCGCACGGCGGATACGTCGCGCGCGATATCGGCTGAGCGTTTCCTCTGATACGGTTGCCGACATAGACGACGGCCGCATGCTATCGCTGCATGCGGCCGTCGTCATTCATGTGGGGTACCGGCATATCTCCCGCCGAGAGTCGGCGGTATGTCGAGCCAGGCGGCTACTCGATCGGTGCGAGGCTGCCCGTCGTAGAGTCCATTATATAGCCCTTGACCACCACGTCGCGCGGTACGAGGGGATGATTGCGCACCAGATCGACGGTTTCGAGCACGGCCGAGGGCGTGTTGTCGAAGCCGTGCAGCCAGCTGTCGAGGTCGATGCCGCAATGCTTCATCAGCGTTATGTGCTGCTCGGGGATGCCGCGCTCTTTCATCAGATGCTGCATCTGGGCACTGTCCATGCCCTGAACGCCGCATTCGGTATGGCCTATTATCATGATCTCGGTAACGCCAAGCTCGTATATGGCGACGAGCAGGCTGCGCACCGTACTGTCGAAGGGGCTTGTAATGGTCGCTCCGGCATTCTTGATGATCTTCACGTCGCCGTTTTTCAGGCCGAGCGCCGCGGGCAGAAGCTCGACCAGACGAGTATCCATGCACGTGACTATGGCGATGCGTTTGTTGGGATACTTGTCGGTTATGAATCTCTCGTACTCCCTGCGCTCGACGAAGCGCTTGTTGAATTGCAGAATTTCGTCTATCATAATTATAACTCGTTTAGTGCTTGCATATCGATCCGCCTCCGCCGCCGTTTAGGCATCGTTATGGTGCAGCCGCGAGAGGCTGCCGCCGGTTCATCTCCTGCGGCCGTTCTGCCGCTCCGAGATAATGGCCTCCATGTTCTGCTGCGCCCACATAATCAAACCGTCGAGGTGGGGCAGCAGGCTGCGCCCGCGCCCGGTAAGGGCGTATTCGACCCTCGGCGGCACCTCGGCATATACCTGCCGGTGCAGCAGGCCGTCCTGCTCCAATGTTCGCAGCGTGACGGTAAGCATCTTCTGCGAGATGTCGGGAATGGCGCGCAACAGCTCGCAGAAGCGCAGCCGGTCGTGGTGCGAGAGGGTGTAGAGCACGAGCATCGACCACTTGTCGCCGATGCGCGAGAGTATGTTGCGTATCGGGCAGTCGGGCGACACGGCGCCGCAGCGGTCTGCCGGGTTTCTCTCAGCCTTTTTCTGCGCCTCGGCGTTGTCCGGACAAGCCGGGATCTGCTTACGGATTGACGAAAACGTGGGGTTCATTGCGGCATTTGCATTCAATACTCTACAAAGGTAAGTAAAAATATTCGGGAGAGCAACAGGCGTCTGCCGCACGATACTGTTCGTCCAGCAAGTCATGACCCCGTTGCGGCTGGCCTCAGCCGCCTGCATCGCGGGAGCGGAATGCGTGGCGCGTTGAGGGCAGGTTTGCGGAATTTTTATAATTTTGTGAAAAACTACCCTCAATGGCCCCACTTATAAGGAGAATAGCCCTCGCGGCGGCAGTGCTGTCGTTCGCGGCATGCACCGGCGAAGATCGTCTCGACGACATCTTTCGCGGCAGGCTCGAAGCCCTCGACCGTACCGTCGCGCGCAGGGAGACGATCGAGCGTGCAAAACGCGACCGCATCGAGTCGATCGGCCGTAGGCTCGACTTTGCCGACACGCTGGCGGCATACGCACGTCTCGACACGCTGCTCGACGAGTGCGGCAAGTACGATATCGATGCGGCGCTCGGATATGCCCGCCGCAAGGCCGAGCTGGCTGCGGCGGCGCAGGACAGACGGATGATACGTTGCAGCGCATCGGATCTGGCCACGCTCTATGCCCGCTGCGGCAACTATGTCGAGGCGATCGGAATTACCGGACGTATCGATACCGCAGGCATGGACGACTCGGAGAGATATCGCTACCACAACGCGCTGTATACGATCTACGAAGGTATGTCGCTCGTGGCCATAGACGAAGCCGACCGCAGCGAATACCGGCAGCGGTTAGCGGCCGAACGCGCCTCTCTGGCGACGCTGTTCATGCCGTCGGAGTTCGTGCGGGCGGAGATCATGCGTACGGAGGGCGACGACAGCAGTGCGCTGCGGCTGCTGCACTCTATGCCGCACGACCGTCGCGAGCCGTCGCATGCGCGGGCGATATGGGCATATTCGGTGGCTCAGTCGCACCTCAATACGGGGCATAGGGACAGCGCTATATATTATCTGGCGATGAGCGCCGAGTGCGACCTTCGTACGCCCGTGCACGAGTACAGGTCGTTGTACGAGCTGGCGGCGTTGCTCTATGAGCGGGGCGATGTCGAACGTGCCTACGAATATATAAACTACTCGCTCGAAGATGCCGGGCAGACTAATGCTCGTATCAACATACACTCGATCAACCGTCTGCTGCCCATAATCACGCGTTCGTACAATACGCTTATGGAACGCAAGCAGCAGAGACTCAATATTATGTTGGCTGCGCTGTCGCTGTTGGCCGCACTGCTGGCCGTTGCGATGCTGCGGCTGCGGCGCGACAACCGACGCGCCACGCGTGCCGAGAGGATCGAGGCTCGCACCAACGGGGAGCTGAAAGCGGCCAATGCGGAGCTAAGGCGCACGAACGCGCTTCTGCACGAGGCCAACGACCTGAAAGAGTCCTATCTATGCACCTATATAGACCTCTGCTCGGACTATATAGGCCGCATCGACGAATACAGACGCGAGCTGGGCGGGGTGGCACGCAGCGGCGGCGCGGCGCAGCTTATCGAGATCTTGAAGTCGAATGCACGCATCGACCGCGAGCTGAAATCGTTTTACGAACGCTTCGACCGCTCGTTCCTCGATCTGTTCCCCGACTTCATCGACCGTTTCAACGAGCTGCTGCGTCCCGAGTGCCGCGTGTCGCAGCCCGACGGCGAGCTGCTCTCGACCGAGCTGCGCGTATTCGCACTTATAAGGCTGGGCATTACCGACTCGGTAAAGATAGCGGCATTCCTCAGACGATCGGTAACGACGGTCTACAACTACCGTGTGAAGATGCGCAACGCCGCTGCGGGCGACAGAGAGGGATTCGAGCGCCGCGCAGCAGCCATAGCAAGGTTCGAGAAGCAGTGACGGCAGACTACTATTTATGCTTCGTTGCTATTGATTAAGATATTGTTATACAATATAATATAATATAAGTATTGCTACTTTTGCGCTACTATATGTATCTGGCGACGCTTATTATGGATAACTTTACATTCGAAAACCGAAATTTAACCTGAAACGAAACTTTAACGTATGAAAAGATTGATTCTATCGGTCGTCGGCCTGCTTATGGCGGCAGGCATGCAGGCGCAGCAACTGCACTCTCCCGACGGCAATCTGACGATGACATTCTCGCTCGACGGCGAGGGCGCACCGCACTACATGCTGACCTACAAACAGAAGACGGTAATCGCTCCGAGCCGTCTGGGACTCGAACTCAAAAGCAGCGCACGCAACGAGTTCGGCTCGGATTTTACCAGCCGCACGCACACGGTAGATCCCAAGACTTCGCTCTACGACGGCTTCGAAGTGGCGGGCGTCGAGACTTCGTCGTTCGACCAGACGTGGCAGCCTGTATGGGGCGAGGAGTCGGAGATACGCAACCGCTATAACGAGATGTCGGTAAGGCTTCATCAGGCGCAGAACGACCGCGACATGGTGGTGCGTTTCCGCCTCTTCGACGACGGTCTCGGCTTCCGCTACGAGTTTCCCGAGCAGCGCAACCTCGTATACTTCATCGTAATGGACGAGCTTACGGAGTTCGCGATGACTGGCGACCACACTGCATGGTGGATACCGGGCGACTACGACACGCAGGAGTACGACTACACTTGCTCGCGCCTGTCTGAGATCCGGTCGCTGCTCGAAAACGCCGTGCAGTACAACCTCTCGCAGACCATATTCTCTACGACGGGTGTGCAGACCTCGTTGCAGATGCACTCGGACGACGGTCTGTGGATCAACCTCCACGAAGCTGCACTGGTCGACTACCCCTGCATGCACCTCGATCTGGATGAGGAGCGTCTGATATTCCGCTCGCACCTCACGCCCGACCCCAACGGCTACAAGGCCTATATGCAGACCCCGTCGCAGACGCCGTGGCGCACGGTCATCGTATCCGACGACGCGCGCGACATCCTCGCTTCGCGCATCACGCTCAACCTCAACGAGCCGTGCAAGATAGAAGATACGTCGTGGATCAAGCCCGTCAAGTATGTCGGCTGCTGGTGGGAGATGATAACCGGCAAGAGCACATGGTGTTACACCGACGATCTGCTGAGCGCCCACCTCGATACGGACGACCTTACGCGCGTGAAGCCCAACGGCAGGCACGGAGCCACGACGGCCAATGTCAAGCGCTACATAGACTTCGCTGCCGAGCACGGATTCGACGCGGTGCTGGTCGAGGGCTGGAACATAGGCTGGGAGGACTGGTTCGGCAACAACAAGGACTATGTATTCGACTTCACGACGCCTTACCCCGACTTCGACGTCGAGGAGATACACCGCTATGCTGCATCCAAGGGTGTGAAGATGATAATGCACCACGAGACGTCGTCGGCCGTGCGCAACTACGAGCGCCACATGGACGAGGCATACAAATTCATGAAGGATAACGGCTACGACGCTGTCAAGAGCGGTTACGTGGGCAACATCGTACCCGTGGGACACAACCACTACGATCAATGGCTGGTCAACCACTATCTCTATGCCGTCAAGAAGGCGGCCGACTACCGCATCATGGTCAACGCTCACGAGGCGGTGCGTCCTACGGGTCTGTGCCGCACCTACCCCAACCTCATCGGCAACGAGTCGGCGCGCGGCACGGAGTATCAGGCTTTCGGAGGCTCGAAGCCCTCGCACGTGACAGTATTGCCCTTCACGCGATTGATCGGCGGTCCGATGGACTACACGCCCGGCATATTCGAAATGGATATATCGAAGGCCGATCCCAACAATAAATCGCACGCGAACTGCACGATAGCCAACCAGTTGGGTATATATGTGGTAATGTCGTCGCCGTTGCAGATGGCGGCCGACTTCCCCGAGAACTACGAGCGTTTCATGGATGCGTTCCGATTCATCAAGGATGTGGCGATCGATTGGAGCGAGAGCCGCTACCTCGAAGCCGCACCGGGCGAGTATGTGACCGTGGCGCGCCGCTCGAAGGACGGCCGCTGGTTCGTGGGCAACTGCACGGGCGAGCATGCCTACACGTCGCAGATAGCATTCGACTTCCTCGAACCGGGCAAAACGTATGTCGCCACGATATACGCCGATGCGCCCGATGCCGATTACCTGACCAATCCTCAGGCATATACGATCCGCGAAGTGCGCTGCACATCGCGCAGCAAGCTCAGCCAGAGGGCTGTGGCCGGCGGCGGATACGCCATATCGCTGCGCGAGGCGACGGATGCCGACCGCAGGTTGAAGATGCTGAAATAGCGGCTTGCCGACACGATCCGATCGACGCGACATCCCCCGGCCGAAACTTCGGCCGGGGGATGTTTCGTTTCTCTGCGGCCAGATAGGCGAGCCGCTATGCGGGAGTCGGGGAGTTGTGAAGGCCTGCGGCGGAGCCGATGTTAAGCCGCCTTATTGGCCTCTGTGCGGGTATCGGTAACTGCTCCGTCCGGCGTCTCGGTCTCCGCGGCCGCCCTACGGCCGCTTCGCAGAGTGATGACGACTATCTCAGGCCATGCTCCGAGGCGGAACGGCAGATTGCCGCCGGTGCCGGTCGAGACGTTCAGCATGCGGCCGTCATGCTCGTACAGACCGCCCCACTCGCTGTACATCAGCGACGAGGGTGAGAAGCCGCACACTTTCAGCTGCATGGCGTGGGTGTGTCCCGACAGTGTGAGCTGTATATCGCTCGCGGGCAGCACCTCGTCGCGCCAGTGGGTCGGGTCGTGGCTCAGCAGCACCTTGAAGCCTCCCTCGGGCAGGCCTCGCATGGCGCCTGTGAGATCGCCGTAAGAGGGAAACGGCGGGCGTCCGGTGTTCTCGACACCGACGATATGTATCGTGTCGCCGCCGCGTACGACGGGTATGTTTTCGTTGAGGAGCAGCCGCCAGCCGGCACGCCGCTCGATCTGCTTGACGTATTCGAGGTCGTGCGCCGCCTGCTCGGCCGAACTGTTGCGCTTATAGGGGCAGTAGTCGTGGTTGCCCAGCACCGAGACCACGCCGTCGCGGGCATGTATCGATGACATGGCCTTGACGAATGGCTCGGCCTCCTCGGGGGAGATGTTGACCAGATCGCCCGTAAAGGCTACAAGATCGGGCGCTATGTCGTCGATGCGGCCGGCCACGCTGCGCATGTAGCTGTCGCTGCGGCCGAAAGTGCCCAGATGGAGATCCGACATCTGAACTATGCGATAGCCGTCGAACGACGGCGGCAGATCCTCCGATACGATCTCGACATGTCTTACCGTCAGCCGTTTCCAGCCTTTGGTGCAACCGTATGCCAGCACTGCGCCCGCAGCAATGGCCAGTGCCAGGCCCGTCCAGTCGGCATACGCGGCCGCCGCCGGCCAGATGCCCGACCCCAACCGCCCGGCAAGCGAGACGAGCGTAAATATCAGTTTCGGGGCTGCGACGCAAAGCAGCAGCGCGACGGCTATGTTAATGGCCGTCTGTGAAGAGTGTGTGCGAAACAGTATCATCGAGACGGCGAGCACGAGAGTCGGAATCCAGTATGCTGCGCTCCACGGCAGTGCCGCGCCGTGAACGAAGTTGTACCATATATATACGTCGGAGAGCAGTACGGCCACCAACGCCATGACCAAAAATATTACCATATACGTCCAGTGTTTTCACTCTACAAACGAACGGACGGGGGCTATATTGCGGCGTAAAGGTAATTATATTTCAGCGGGCGGCTGTGCTCTCGCGGCGCTCGGGACTCGTCGGCCGGAGCCCCTGTCGCGAGCGGCGAAAGCCTCGGGCGGCAGCTTTTAAGGTGCCGTTATGAACCGCTTTCGACGGCCGCACGTTTTTTGCGTCGCCGTTTGGACAATTATTACTACCTTTGCTCTCGGTTAACGAAAAAATAAGCATACGATGAAATACGCTATCATCTCGACCGAGAAAGGCGACATGCGCGCCGAGCTCTATGAAAACGAAACGCCGGGTACGGTGGCCAACTTCGTCAAGCTGGCCGAAAGCCGATTCTACGACGGACTGACGTTCCACCGCGTCATCCCCGACTTCGTGATTCAGGGCGGTTGCCCCAAGGGCGACGGCACGGGAGGCCCGGGTTATACGATCAAGTGCGAGACCTCGGCTCCGCGCCAGCGTCACGACCGCGGCGTGCTCTCAATGGCGCATCGCGGCAAGGACACGGGCGGCTCGCAATTCTTCATCTGCCACAACCGACAGAACACGCAGCACCTCGACGGCGTGCACACCTGCTTCGGCTGCGTGGTCGACGGTCTGGATGTCATCGACGACATCCGTCCCGGCGACCTGATTCTCTCGATCGAGATCGTCGAGGAGTGACGGGACGAATGCTGGCGGCAGCACGCAACATAAAGAGTAAAGGGCAGGTTTATTCCCCGGGATTCGTAGTAGATTATATTTTGGATCTGTGCGAATATCGGGGTACGGGCATTTTGCGCAAACATATAATGGAAAACAGCTGCGGTGCAGGGGCGTTTCTTACGCATATCGTAGCGCGCTACTGCGTTGCAGCCGAACAGGCCGGTCTTACTGCGCAGGAGCTGCGCAGCGATTTGCAAGAATATGTGCACGGCATCGACATTAATCCGGAGGCATGCGAGACGTGTCGAATCAATCTCGATACGGTCGCATCGGAACACGGCATAACGGGGGTAGAGTGGGATTTGATCTGTACGGACGCATTGACTGCGTCGTCCTATGACGAGCGTATGGATTATGTCGTGGGCAATCCTCCATACGTTAGAGTCCACAATCTGACACGACACTACGAAGATGTCAAGCGCTATTCGTTCGCCGCATCGGGTATGACGGACATGTATCTGGCCTTTTACGAACTCGGTCTGCGGATGCTCAACGAGCGGGGGATGCTGTGCTACATAACGCCGGTTTCATGGCTGACGAGTCTGGCGGGAGCGCCGTTTAGGCGATTCATCGAGGAGCGGAAGTGTTGGAAGTCGTACTCGGAATTCGGCCATTTCCAGCCCTTCGATGTGACGACATATACGGCTGTCGTTCAGCTCTCCAAAGATAATCGCAACCGGACGATATCCTATTCCGCTTATGATGCCGATAGGCGCGCGTTCGTTCATGTCGCCGACTTGTCGTATGAAGAGATATCGTTTGCCGAGGGATTTCGCCTTCTGCTGAAGCGCAGTATAGAGATATTGCGTCGGATAAAAAGCTCAGATGCAGTACGCCGTGTGCAGGTCAAGAACGGTTTTGCGACACTGGCGGACAAGGTCTTCATAGGCGAGCTGCCGTTCGAAGAACTGACGATAGACATCCTGAAAGCATCGACTGGCAAGTGGTCGCGCGCACTGTTTCCCTACACTGCGGAGGGTGCGCCGCTGGCATGGCGGCAAGTCGCCGAACACCGGCGGGTGGCGCAATACCTTCTCGGCAAAGAGGCGGAGTTGCAAAAGGGCCGCACGCGCGAGCAGAATCCGGAATGGTATCTCTACGGTCGAACGCAGGCTCTGCGCGACGTATGCAGAGAGAAGACAGCGATAAACAATCTGATAAGGTCCAAGGACAGCTATACGTTCAGCAGCCGTGAGCTCGAACAATACTTGAACCACAAACTCTCGACTGCGATATGATCGACAACAAGAATGAAATCCTTTTGACGAACCGAACGTTTCTCGATGTCATAGCCAAGTCGTTCAACGAGTTTCTATGCTCGGGCACTTCGCGCAGCACGGCCAGGCTCAAACCTCTGCACGGTGCGATAGCCCGCGATATTAGCCTCTGTCTCGGGGTCGGCTATATAGTACGTTCACAGGGCTTCGGTGCGGATAAAGAGGCTCAAGTAGCCGGTCGATATTATGATAAATATGTGGACATTGCTGTCGAGTACGGCGGTAGAACGGTCGCCGCGTTGGGTATCAAGTTCGTAATGCAGAATTACTCGAAATACTCGAACAACTATTTCGAGGGTATGCTCGGCGAGACGGCGAACATACGGAGCAAAGGCATACCATATTTCCAGATTATGATTATCCTCGACCGACTGCCGTATTATGACAAAAATAAGAAAATCAAACGCTGGGAGACCTTCACGCAGCACAATGTCAAGAAATATATAGCGCTGTCCAATGACGACACGAGCCGATACATGCACTCGCCCGACAAAACACTCGTATATGTCATACATATCCCCGATCCGATTGTCATCCTCGACGACTGTGCAAAGTATCGCCAATATTATCTGTCGATGAATTTTGACATCACGGCATCGGCGACCAGATATGCCGATTTGGGATCGTCGGTAATAGTAAACGACTACGAGATTTTCCGAGATAAGTTGTATCACACCATAAAAGCAATCTGACACCGTGTTCGACGACATTTATCCGATAGACGACCGCTGCAAACCGCTTTACATCGCGGGTCCGTGTGCAGCCGAGAGCCGGGAGCAGCTGCTCACGACGGCACGCGCCGTAGCCGCTGCGGGTGTAGGCTGGCTGCGCGCCGGCGTATGGAAGCCGCGCACACGTCCCGGCAGCTTCGAAGGTGCAGGCGACATGGCGCTGCAATGGCTCGCCGACGCCAAGTCGGAAACGGGGCTGCGCACGATGACCGAGGTGGCCACGCCGCAACACGTCGAAGCGGCTCTGGCCTCAGGGATAGATGCCGTCTGGATCGGCGCCCGCACGACGACCAACCCTTTCGCCGTGCAGCAGATAGCCGATGCGTTGCAAGGCGTCGACATACCCGTTCTGGTCAAGAACCCGGTCAACCCGGATGTCGAACTGTGGATAGGGGCCGTTCAGCGAATATATAATGCCGGAATACGACGTCTGGCTGCCATACACCGGGGCTTCGGCAGCTACGAGCAGACGCTCTACCGTAACCCCCCGCATTGGTCGATACCTATCGAGTTGCGCCGGCGCATACCATCGCTGCCGATCGTATGCGACCCAAGCCACATGGCCGGCCGTGCCGATCTGGTCGAGCCGCTGGCACAGCAGGCCATAAGCATCGGATTCGACGGCCTGATCGTCGAGTGCCACTGCCGACCGTCCGAGGCGCTGAGCGACAGTGCGCAACAACTTACCCCCGTTGAACTGAGACGCCTGATAGGCCATATGCGCGTGCCGGAACGCATTGCGGCCCACGATGCCATGCGTGATTACAGGTCGCATATCGATACGATCGACAACCGGCTTATGGAGCTGCTGGCCGAACGAATGGAGGTGGCGCGACAGATCGGCGAATACAAGGCGCAGCACGGCATGCCGATCATACACCGCGACCGCTTCAACGAGATTCTCGAAGCAGCTGCGGCCAATGCCCGGCGCATGGGTATGTCTTCGCGGTTTATTTGTCGGATTATTACGGAGATACACGAAGAGTCGGTGCGGCAGCAGTTGACGGTTGCGGATAAAAAACACGATATTTTGTAATTTTTCTTCGAAAAAATTTGCAGAATAAAAATTTTGCGCTACCTTTGCACTCGCAATCCTCTCCTAAGAGCACTGCTCTGCGAGACCGATTGCAAGACATAATGCGGAAATAGCTCAGTTGGTAGAGCACAACCTTGCCAAGGTTGGGGTCGCGAGTTCGAGTCTCGTTTTCCGCTCAAAAACAGGAGGATTGAGAATTCAATCCTCTTTTCTTTTGCCGGTCAGCGAGTTGCAACAGAATGCTGTTTCGTGCGGTTAACGATCTGTTAACCGAACTTCTGTACTGCTTTGCGGTAATTTTTCCATTGATAAAGAACCCGATACAAAGATAGTAAGAAATACCGAACAAAAGAATCGGAGCGGTAATATATAATATTCCGCCCCGATTCTTTGATTCGTTAATTTTGATTTTTGAGGATGTTGATCTCCAATTTAATATTTGCTATTTTCGATAATAGATTTGCTCTTTCTTGTATGTTCTCGTTGTATTCTGGATGATCATTATTCCACTCTTGTAATAATTCTTCTCTATGCTTTTTATAGGCTCGAACAGGTTGCAAAATAGATAATCTTGCCACACCTCCGGCGATAAACGATAAGATCGAAAAGCATCCGGTTATTATCAATCCGATATTTTGATCTACAAAATCGGACCATGTCATTACACTATTTATGTCTATGAAAATATAGCGCAATCCGAATATAATAATCAATATTACGCACACGGATTGAATTACTATCGACACCCAATATCTCCACATGCAAATAGCTTGATCGCGGGTATTTTCAAGCTTTTCGATGGTGTGATTTGTGTCGTTTAATTTTTCATGGCAAGAATTCTGTTCTTCGTTCAGTTTTAGTAATTTTTGGTTCCTAATATTCTCATTGCTGATTGTATTTATCTGATTTTCAACTTGTTTTATACCTTGAGCCAAAGCATCGATTTTGCTTTGATGCTCTAAACCCTGATTGCGTCTTTGCACTTCTTCTTGTATTGCCGTGCGTATAATATTTTCGATGCGTTGACAAATTTTCTCTTCGGATTCATTTTGATTCTGAATCATATCGACCTCGGATATAACTTGTTTCGACCGATTCATCAATGCGATATATACGGCCTTATAATTTTCTTCAGAGAACTCGTTCTCTTTATAATGCTTGGATATTAAACGCAATTTCCGTCTTACATCAGTCTGATTTAGAGCAGTACACCGAGCAATGACCTCAGTCAGTGCATTCCGTCGAATATTCGTAGTTTTAGAATTATGGATCCACAAATCCATTACGATTCGAGCGGGATGAATAATTGGTAGGATATAAGAATCTTGTTTCTGCTCTTTGTAATATTTGATTAACTCGGCATTGAGCGTAACAAAGAATGCATTGTTTTTCTCAATCGAAACGCATCGATCAGTTTTTGTCCGTATAAAATCATACATAAAGACATCATGGATGTCTCGAATATTATCCGAGTATGTATTTGTTCGTGTCGTCGCTAAATTCCGGACAGAAGATTTCGATTTATAAGTATTTTGAATTTCATCTACTTGTGCATCAGAGCATAGCTCGATATATACACCCGAATCAGCGATGAGCGTTTTTAATTTCTGCCTGATTTGTAAAATTTTGCTTGGTGACAAACTTCTCCTATCATATGCTTCGGCAATACCTGAATTGGGTTTAGGCGCACAATCTCTTTCTACCGAATATAATATCGAATCAATTTCTCTAATAGTCAGCGGATGAACATATGGAAAATGTCCAGACGCTGTTATCATAGAAATAAGTTCCGTACAATATAGATTGTTGGCAAGAGAATCTAAGTCCAGAAGAGCAAGAATTAACGAAGAGTCAAGGTAATAAGAGACTCGTGTTTCTGGTTTGATATTGAAATTTACCTCACGTTGAAGGAAAGCTGCAATGATAGATCCCCAAAATATATCGGCTGCAATATCGTATAGATTCGCATTATGCTCCTTAAGCCATTTCAGAAAATTTACGATATGTATATAATTTTCATTGACAACAAGTTCAGACGTCGTATCATTGTTGATGTAATGATATATGTCCTCGGTATTGTTCGAAAAAAAGTCGATAAAGTTTATATCGGTTTGCAGTTGCTCAACTTCAATATATCGCGTAAATGCATTTTGCAATGCGGTAAAATGTTCTAAATTTTGCTCATAGACCCGTTCAATAGAATCCGATATCGCTACATCCCATATTTTCTTAATGGATAGCTGGTCGCCATTTTGTAATAGTTTGATCTCAAAATCTGGATGCTCATTGGAAATTATCTTGAGGGACTGTTTGATGACAATCAAAGGTATTTTGATGCCGAATTTTTCTATAATGACTTCTTGGATATTGGTCGTATCATAGTATTTGGTAGTATCTGTTTGTTTTTGATATAACAAAAAGATGCTATACTTGATAATAGGGAAATATATATCCTTATACAATTCCGATGATTGAGAATCATATAAGGCTGTCAATAAAGCGTAGTTCGACTGATTCATAATAAGGCTGGTTTAGTTTTGGTTGGTAGATGATATTATATCCCAGAACCGATTGAAGAATGCGGTCAGCCGGTCGATGACGGCTTCACGATTCTTCGTGCGGTCGCCGGTAGGCGTGAAGCGGGAGACGGGAGGCAGCACTTTGGTTATAGCCGTTCCCGTCGTCTGCACGAATCCATCGCGGAAAGCATTATCCATGAATTTATAGGCTTCGTCATGGTTCAAGTTTTCGTCGGCGATAATTCGATCCAGTTCGGTACGACGTTGTTCCTCGACATAAGCGAGCCAATCCTCGTTCACGTCGGATTCAGGTGTCAGGGATTCGATGAATCGTTCAATCAACTCCTTCTTATTGCGCAAATCCACGCTCGAATCGATCGCCTTGCGAATAGACACGATAATCTCTTTGTCTTGCAGGTGTTCTTCGTGATATTTGCGAATCAAAGATAAAATGTAGTCGATATTGACTTCCACTTGTTTGATGAGCTCCATCTCGAACACCACATCGCCGTTGATATGCTCGGCTTCGTGTTTTTTCGGTCTGAACTCATTGTACAGGTCGATATATACACTGTGGTAATCCTGCACATCGCGCTTGGTCAGAATTTCGCGACCTGTGAAAGCATCGAATGTCGAAAGGATATTCCGCAACTTTAAAATCGCTCCGTAAAGCCATACGAAATTCTTTTTGTTCTGTTCTCCGACAATCTGTTCACCAACGGGATATTTAGTCAGCAACTCGTCGACCAATTCCGCATAACCGCGAATCTCTTTTTCGTTCTGCGTGTATCCGTTGTAATACTCGTCAAAGGTTTTGAGCAGCACGATACCTGCCGCCTCCTTGTCTCCGAACAGGGCAAGACTTTCGTTCGTAGCCGTTTCGAGGTTGCGGAAACATACGATATTGCCGAAGGTCTTTATCGAGTTCAGGATGCGGTTCGTGCGCGAATAGGCCTGCAATAGCCCGTGCATCCGCAGGTTCTTATCGACCCAGAGCGTGTTGAGCGTTGTTGCGTCGAAGCCCGTCAGGAACATATTGACGACGATGAGCAAATCCAGCTCCCTGTTCTTCATGCGGAGCGAGACGTCTTTGTAATAGTTCTGGAACTTGTCGCTTGACGTATCGTAGGAGGTCGAGAACATCGCATTGTAATCCTCGATGGCACTTTCGAGAAAATCGCGCGAACTTCGGTCCAGACCGCTCGTATCTTCGGGGTTTTCGTCGATGATGAAGCCGTCCGCATCTTCGTTCACACCGAAACTATATATGGTCGCCACTTTCAGACGCTGCGCGCTCGGTAACTCCGCCATTTGCCGTTTGAACTCGGCGTAATACATCTTGGCCGTTTCAATAGAGGAGACGGCGAAAATCGAATTGAAACCTGTCAGACGAGTCCGCTGTTTGACCTCTTTTACCTTATTACGACGACCAGCCGATGCTACCTCGCCGATATTGGTCACGGCATGGAACTCATACGATTTTGCGGTGCGTTTCGTCTTCCGGTTGAAATGTTGAAGAATATAGGCGACGATATTAGCGATTCGTCGTTTATCTGCCAAAGCCTCCTCGCGAGCGATGTCCCACACCATCGAGTTTTCGATCTCCTCTTTTTCCTTGATGGTACGGATATACTCGATGCGGAACGGCAATACGTTCTTATCGGTTATGGCATTGACGATCGTATAGGTGTGCAGCTGTTCGCCGAAAGCCTGCTCGGTAGTCCGCAGATCGGGTTTGCCGCCGCTTACGGCATTTTTGGCGAATATCGGCGTGCCGGTAAAACCGAAGAGGAAATAGCGTTTGAACTTTCGGGTAATAGACGTGTGCATATCGCCGAACTGCGAACGGTGGCACTCGTCGAAGATGATGACGATTTTTTGCTGGAACACGGGGTGTTCCGCGTGACGCCCGATGAAAACCGAAAGTTTCTGAATCGTCGTGATGATGATTTTCGCGGCCGAATCCTCCAACTGTCGTTTAAGAATCGCCGTGCTCGTATTGCTGTTGGCTGCGCCCCGCTCGAATTTGTCGTATTCGCGCATGGTCTGGTAGTCGAGGTCTTTGCGGTCGACCACGAACAGCACTTTGTCGATGTAGCTCAGCTTGCTCGCCAGCTGTGCTGTCTTGAACGAGGTCAGCGTCTTGCCGCTGCCCGTCGTATGCCAGACGTATCCGCCGCCCTCGACCGTGCCATAGCGCTTGTAGCTGTTGGCGATGTCGATTCTGTTCAGAATGCGTTCTGTCGCCACAACCTGATAAGGTCGCATGACGAGCAGCAGCCGGTCGGAACTGAATACACAATATCGGGTCAGCAAATTGAGCAGCGTATGTTTGGCAAAGAACGTACGGCCGAATCCCATCAGATCGGTAATAGGCTTGTTATTGGCATCTGCCCACCACGAGGTAAATTCAAAACTGTTGCTCGTCTGCCTGCTCTTGGATTTGTTGTCGCTCGAAGCCTCTTTGATATGGCTTTGGCGTGTGGTGTTGCTGTAATACTTGGTATAGGTGCCGTTTGAAATAACGAACAACTGCACATATTCGAACAACCCGCAGCCCGCCCAGAAACTCTCATGCTGGTAGCGGTCTATTTGGTTAAACGCCTCTTTTATGTCGACGCCGCGGCGCTTCAACTCGATATGCACCAAAGGAAGACCGTTTACCAATACGGTAACGTCATAGCGGTTCGGGCGCGTTCCGTTCTCGACTTCGTATTGATTGATGACTTGGAGCGAATTATTATGGATATTGCCCTTATCGAGCAGGTAGATATTCTTGACCGTCCCGTCATCGCGCGTCAGCAACTGTACGTGATCCTCCTGAATGATTGCGGTCTTTTCGACGATTCCGCTGTTTTTGTTGGCGATACAACCCGTAAAGAACCGCGACCACTCCCCGTTGGTAAAGGTGTAGCCATTGAGTTTTTCCAATTGCCTGCGCAGGTTGGCGACTAATTCCGCCTCGTTGTGGATCGGCAGATAATCGTAAGCCTGCCCGGTCAGCAGGTCGATAAAAGCCCGTTCGAGTTCGGCCTCCGACTGGTATTCTTTCTCGGTACGGTATTCTGCCTGATAGTCGCTGACGACCGTACTTTTAGGGTTTTCAGCTACAAGGTTGTATTTATACATGCGGTTCTTCTATTTAAATAGGTTAGTCCAGTAGAATTGCGACTATGGCTTGGAATGCGGGCGGCACTCTAATCTCTCCCGAAGATCAACGAGTGTTTCGCCTTTGTAGCTGAACCATAATGTACCTTGTACTGGATGATCGAACTGTTTTAGCTTGCGGGCCAACGCCGAAAGTGATGTCGTCTCTCCATTGTATTCAATATGGCGATCGTCGACAACCGAGACTCTTATGCTCGGATCACCAACGAATGAGAGCTCGCTGCCGAACGGAATGTTGCAGGAGCTGAATCTGAAAGGGCCGCGCCTTGCCGTTTCCCGGATCTCTTCGGCAATTTGTTCATCCAGAATTTCGTGCCCCTCGGGAGTGAGGCGCTGCAACCGGTGGAGTGTTCCGCTGATTTTAGCGATCGACTCCAAAAGGCCATAAGCATCTTCGACCGACATCGCATAAAATTCCTTTACGCGTTCTCTCCCGTCAAAGTTTTCAATGGTTCGCAGGTCGGGATTGAGCTTGTCGATGAGTTTGTGTAGTTCCTTGTCGGTCAGTTCACTGTTTACATGGTATACGGCATAGACTCGAAAAGCGAAAGGGATCGTTTCGCTTCGGTTCAATTGTTTGAGCCGTCTTTCGATATTATGCGCATAGCCAATCTTGACAAAATCCGGGAAAGAGGGATTTGTCAGGATGTAAATTACACCTTTTGTTTTTTCGCTGGTCATGATGTTGCCTTTGTAAAGGTTAATAGTTTGTCTCTGTAATATTCGTATTGTTGTCGGCGGGCGGTAATCTCGGCGGGCAGGCCCTCAGAAATATCATTTACCAATGTCTCGAATTTGTCTAATATGGCAACAATGCGCTGCTGCTCTTCCATTGGAGGAATAGGAATCTGCAACTTTTTGAACTTGACCATATCGACCGATTCAAACCCTGATGTATTCGTATTGCTTTTACACCATTCATCGACAATGAACATATAGTAGAAGAAAAACTTCATATCCAATTCATTGATAAGCGATTTGCGAATTGCCAAATTCGTAAATCGCTGATTTGCCAGCGAATCAATCATTATCAAAGCGTGTTCGCCGATTGTTGCCGTCGTCGCTAAAATAATCGAATTGGCAGGAAACAATCGTCCACCCTTTACAGCTTCGGAGGTAATATGTCGTATCGAATCTTCCAATATCCGTCCATTCGTGCGAATATCTTCCATGCGAAACCAAGGAATCGTACCATTCGTCCAATATTCCGGTTTTGCTTTGGAGGGTGTATAACCGTTTTTTATTTCAAATACTTCACTCATCGTCAGCCATTTCACCTCACTTTTGAGGGGGGGGGGGTAATTTCATTGAATGTCAGCAACTTATCGCGATAGTGTTCATATTGTTTCCGCCGAGCCTCCAACTCGGCCTCCAACTCGGCCTCCAACTCGGCCTCCAACTCAGTGAACTTATCAAGGATATTTACTATTTCATTTTGAATTGCAAGAGGTGGAATGGGAACGAAATATTCGAGTATTTTACTTTTATCTCCTCTGGGCATTTTAGCCCCTTTAGCATATTGGTTATCAAAATTAAAGAAGTTGTCGGATGAAAGAATATAATACAAAAATTTAGGAGTTAAATTTGGATGTTTAATGCGAAACAATAACACATCTCCATTTGTACCGCCGGTATGATCTGCCAACCAAATCTTTTTAAGATACGGTCTTATATTTCCTATGAGAATATCTCCAATAAGGAATTCAATACCCATTCCTTCATTCGGGATTGAGCAGGCATCTGTTTTACCTTTTTTATCTCTTAGCAGATTTTCGGTACTAACATAGTTATTTACTGTCAAAGATGAATATGCAATCCTTGTTTTCGGATAAAAACAGACATCCCCCAACGGTTTATATTCCACCCCATTCGGGCACAACTCCCGAATCATTTCTTCGATACGGCTCATTGCTCGCCTCCTTTCTTCTTCGAGGTTTTGGTGGTTAGGGTTTTGATTGATTCCATATAAGCTTGTTCTACGGGTGAGAGTGTTCTGACCTGATATTTCCGATATTCCGTAATCGCTTTTTCCTCGGCCTGCTTATGGGATACGCGCCCTGCTCCGGACAATAATTTTTCGCCGGTCGAAGTCAAGATATTATCCAGTTGTTGGATATAATCGGACATATACATCGGTTTATGTCGGATTGCCTGTATTTCGGCAAAGTCGAAATATCCCGACACGAGGTTGTTCAACACTTTCAACTCGTCCTCGTTCAAATAGTTTTTGGCAACCGTAACATCCGTTTTCGCCGGTTGCTCGCCTGCAAAAGTGGTCAGACCCATGAATGGTTTGTCCGCATCGGCACGTTCGTAGATCACTTCGGCAGCCGTATGTCCGTGCGCCGCATAGTGCAGTTTGTTCTGCACGATTTTGAAGAACTTGACGGACTGCTCTGCTTTCGGGTCGTAATCGACGCTCGTAGCATATAAATCCAGTACCTGACGATACATCACTTTCTCCGACGAACGTATATCGCGGATGCGGTCGAGCAGTTCGCGCCAGTATCCGCCCCCGCCCATCTGTTTCAGCCGCTCGTCGTCCATCGAGAAGCCTTTGATCATATACTCTTTCAGCCGCTCGGTGGCCCAACGGCGGAAATGGGTGCCCCGAAGGGATTTTACGCGATATCCGACAGAGATAATCACATCGAGATTGTACAGCTTGACAGGTCGATCGGAATTTGCAATGTGCAAATTTTGCACATTGCTTTCCTCGTCCAGTTCGCGTTCCTCGAATACATTATTGATATGCTTGGTAATAACACTTCGTTCTCGCTGAAAAAGTTCGCTGATCTGTGCTTGCGACAGCCAAACGGTATCGCTATTGAAATTGACCTCTATTCTGGTTATCCCATCTTCCGTCTGGTAGATGACAATATCATTATTTTTGTTCTCTTCCATAATCGTTCGTTTTTACAAAGTCGCGACAATCGCGTCGATCGCTGTGCGCAAAACATTTTGGCGGGCGACGATTTCGGCAATGCGCTTGTTCAGTTCGTCGATATCGATCTCTTCGCGCGTATCGGGTTGTTCGACATACGACGATACCGAAATATTGTAGTCGTTCTCGGCAATCTTGCCGTTTTCGACCAGCCGGGCGAAATGCGCGTCGTCCTTGCGTGCGATGAACGCATCGAGTATCCGCGCGATGTTCGCATCGGACAGTTTGTTCTTGTTGCCCTCGTGGATGAACTCGTTGGAGGCGTCGATAAATAACGTGGCGTTATCCTTCTTGCTCTTTTTCAGCACGATGATGCAGGTGGCGATGCCGACTCCGAAAAATAGGTTGGCGGGAAGTTGGATAACGGTGTCGATGTAGTTGTTGTCGATCAGGTATTTGCGAATCTTTTGCTCCGCACCGCCACGATAGAGTACGCCGGGGAATTCGACGATCGCCGCCGTACCGTTTGTCGCCAGCCACGAGAGCATGTGCATCGTAAAGGCAAGGTCGGCCTTGCTTTTCGGTGCGAGAATACCGGCCGGGGAGAAACGCGGGTCGTTGATAAGCAACGGATTCTCGTCGCCTACCCATTTGATCGAATAGGGCGGGTTGGAGACGATGCACTCGAAAGGCTCGTCATCCCAGTGCTTCGGTGCCAGCAGTGTATCGCCCAGTGCAATATCGAATTTCTCGTAGTTAATATCGTGCAGGAACATATTGATGCGACAGAGGTTGTAGGTCGTAATGTTGATTTCCTGACCATAGAATCCCTGCCGCACATTCTCCTTGCCCAGCACCTTGGCGAATTTCAGCAACAGTGAGCCGCTGCCGCATGCCGGATCATAGACCTTATTTACCTGCTTTTTGCCGACGAGCGTAATTCGAGCGAGCAGTTCAGAGACCTCTTGCGGAGTGAAAAACTCGCCGCCAGACTTGCCCGCATTGCTGGCGTACATCGTCATCAGAAACTCGTAGGCATCGCCGAACGTGTCGATTTGGTTGTCCGCCAGATTGCCGAGTCTCATGTCGCCGATTTTGTCGAGAATTTTCACCAGCGTCTCGTTGCGTTTCTGCACCGTAGCACCGAGTTTGTTGCTGTTTACGTCTATATCGGCGAAGAGCCCTTTCATATCGTCTTCGCTCGCTGCACCTTTGGCCGAGTTTTCGATTGCATGGAAAATATTGTTCAATGTTTCGTTCAGGTTCGGATCGGCCGCCGCATTTTTCCGCACATTGCCGAAAAGCTGCGACGGAAGAATATAGAATCCCCGCTCCTTGACGGTAATTTCACGACCGAGTTCCGCCTGTTCGTCCGAGCACTCCGCATAGTCAAAGCCGGTATTGCCTGCTTTCCGCTCTTCTGCATTGATAAATGCGGTAATATTCTCAGAAATGAAGCGGTAGAACAACATTCCCAAGACGTAGTTTTTGAAATCCCAGCCGTCGACGCTTCCACGCAGGTCGTTGGCTATCTGCCAGATCGTACGATGGAGTTCCGCACGTTCTTGTTCTCTTGCCATATATCGTTATCTGTTTACTAATTCTGTAATATCCACTTCCAATAGTTCTGCGATACGAATTACCGTATCCAGCTGCGGCTGCGACGAGTTGGAACACCACTTCGATACAGTCGAAGGATCTTTTCCCAATTGCTCTGCGAGCCATTTCCCTGTTTTATTCTTTTCCGCAAGAATAATTTTCAACCGGTTTATCTCTTTCATCTCTATCCTCAAAACAGATTGCAAACAAAGATATTGAAAATAATTCAACCAACAAGACTCTTTTTTAAAAATTATAGCTTATATCTATTCGTTGTCTGTGGTCGTAATATGTGCCGTAATTTCTCGAACTTCTCTCTGCACCACTCTTTAAACGGTACTTTGTCTATGTTAAGTTGTAGTTTTCGTTTGTCGGTCGGGCCGGGCGTTATTTGCACTGTTACTCGTTCGACCGGAAATTTGTAGTCGTGTTCTTCGGAGTATAGCTCGCCGGTGGTAGTCTCGGCAATAGCCATGACTTCACGGCGGCGAAAAAGAGATTGAAAGCGGTTGAACACATCTTCGATTACCGATTGGAAACCGCAATAGAGACCGATTGAGAGGACAAAGAAAACGGCAAAGAGTACATTGTCGGTAAATTGGTCGGAGCCAAAACGGTGAATGGCAGCGTGGCGACCGAGTAAAGCCATGATGCCACATCCGGCAACAACGGCACTCCAGATAAAAATTTTGTCCCGGGTAGGGGGAGCATAGCTCCTCAAGCGCTGGGGCGTATTTCTCATAAGCAAATAGTGGATTAATATTTCACGTCTTTATAGACAATTTAACCCAATGAATTGTTCACTCAGCAACAGGTGGACTCCCATTCCTAATAACCCTCCTATGGTCGTACTCACGTCTATTAGACCAAAAATAGGATGATAATAGTTCAAACTGCGACTGTATCGCATTAAATATTTTTCATCCTAACTAATGTTTATTGTCTATCGTCTATCGTAAGGCATTAGATTATCTCCCAAACGGTCGATGAGCTAAAGGTTTTCGCCGCCCAATGTATATACGAGAGCCTATCGTCAATGATAGTTGGTACAATGTCAACGTCCTCGCGGAACACTGACGCAGAGTTGACAGTGAACTCGGCGCGGCTTTATTGTCTGGCAGCGTCTTGACGGAGTTGTAATTAAGAAAGTCCATAACTTGTGGGCGTTTGCCACAAAGTTACGGACTACATAATGTGTGCGAAAGGGCGCTAATTAAAAGTCGTCGTATAAGGTTTTTTCTTGGTTTAGAGCATTTTTGATTGCGGGGTAAACATTTGATAAATGCTTGGACAATTTCTTTTTCTTTATGTCTTTGTCAAATGTTCCTCCCGTCCATTGTACTCTGATTTTAGTTACATCAGAATCAATTATCTTTTGAATTTGAGCTTCCGTAATTTCGTATATTGGATAAACAAAATAAGTAGTGCCATAACTACTTACCTGATATTCATAGTCGGCAGGTCCAATGTAGTTTGATTTTAGCTCTATGGTCGAACCATCTCCAAGATTTAAGAGAAGTATACTGCCCTCATCCATTGTCCATTTACCCTCATTGAAACATATTTTCAAAAAATATGTAATATTGCCCGAAGGATCTACTGTTGCCGCAAGTCCGTCGCTTGCTGCACTCCCCCAATTGGTATACAGATTTTCGTATATTGAGGTAATTGTGCGCCAGCCCTCAGTATCTACATTGTCATTTGCAATGTAGTTCTTTCCCTTTGCATATATGGGACTAATGCAAAGAACTAAAGACAGTACAAATAGAAGTTTCTTCATTTGGTCTTATTTTCAATCATTGTTTTTGCTTGCTGCATTACAGCAATAAATGAATCAATATTTTCTACATCAAGGAAGACAGCAGAACGACTTGTATAGCTTTTAGTATATACAAAGGCTGTCCACTTTCCCTTATTATAATATGCGCCAAATTTTACACCATCATTTGTCTTGTACTCTGCTTCTGTATACACAGCTGGTGCTGACGGAAGAAGTGTATTTTTGATGTATTCTAAAGACTGTATACAAGCATCCAACTCATCTGAGTCAAGTGTGCCGATATAGCTGTCATTTGAATATTGGCTGGGATATTGTGTTTCCAATCTAAGACATCCCATTTTTTTGCCCGAAACGACATTATTCATAATGAGAACTTGGCACTCTACACCTTTAATCTTTTGAAGATCATAGAACTCCTTAACAAGGAAAGAGCCATCAGCTGTCATAAATTCGACAGCCTTGCTTTTCGATTCGGGAACCTCATCCTTAGCTTGAGCAAAAGATGAAGCCGAAACGGAAATTGAAAGCAATAAAAGCAGAATTACTTTTTTCATACAAATCAGTTTTGTTAGTATTATGCAAAATAACACAAAAATTACGAGACTTTGACTATCAAGCGTCCACAAAAAATAAAGATAACCGTTTTTAGAAAAAATAGGTTATGATGATTCCGAACAAATTGGTGTTTTTGTGGTATTTTAATCGGTGTTTTTGCGGTGCCTGCTTTGATTTTGCATGATTTTAACTTATCATTTGAGGGTGATTGAGTTGGCGGCATCGCGCTTCTTTTGGTTCACGACCTCAGCGTAGATCTGAGTCGTGGCCACGTTTTTATGCGTAAGCATTTTGCTGACGGTATAGATGTCAGTGCCATTGGTAATCAATAGAGTGGCGTATGTGTGGCGTTCTTATTAGAATGTCAGGTGACATCCCAGACCGCACTGTTCGGCTATGATTTTAAGGCTGCGGCACAGGTTACAGGTCTGCGGGACGTAAAACAATCTTCCGTCCTCGCCTTCCCCTTTGTATTTTTCGATAATGCGGAGAGGTATGTCAAGAAGTTTGATATGGCACTCCGCCTTGGTCTTCTGCCGTGCGATGTGAATCCATTTGGAACCGTCTTCCTTTGTGACGATGTTGTCTTCCGTCAGGTTTGCCAGATCTGCCTTCCGATGCCAGTGAACACCGAAAAGACAAACAGGTCGCGCGTGTGGCACAGGCGGTAGGTGGGCAGTTTCGCATTGAGCAGCTTTTCAAACTGTTCCCTGTTCAGGTGGCGATGGTTGACAGGCACTTTCTCAATCTTATGCCCTGCAAACGGGTCGCGCTTGAGTATGTGCTTCTTCAACGCCAGCCGTGTCATCTTGTGTAGCAGGATAAGGTAGTCATTGTAGGCAGACACCAACTAAAAATCCCATTCAAATGCGCCCGCATTCTGTTGTCTGCATAAACTGACTTGCCAATGTACAGCAATGTATCTCTCCCGTAAATATGGTGGTCGCCATACAATTGGTACAGCACATTATGCCTGTCATCCGTGCATTTCGCAAGGTCATCTATGGTTTTGATAGCCTGTCTATTTGACCAATTGATTATGATTTCCTCATAAGACACAGATTTCATAACTTGCGCCATTTGTGTCCACCAAAGAGCCCTTTGTTATTTGGGCAATTTTCTGTTGCAGGTTCATATTTTGATTTCAACATAAGCCCGCAATGTTTACATTGGTAATTGTTTACACCGACTTCGCCATAGTCAATCCATGAATGCAACTTAAAGAACCCTCCTTCAGAGCAACCTGACTCATTTGGCATATGGTCACTTGTAAGCAGTAGACCACATTTCTTGCATTGCCAATTTCTCATAAGAACAACTTTTGCTCTCCCCAGCCTTAAAGAAGATTTACACAAAAAGGAAAGGCGCAAGACTGTTTATTATTACCGATAGGTTCTGGACAACCTGTGTTAAATATACGAAAACAGCTCACGCCCCTGGCTGTATCTAATGCGAATGCACCATATACAAAACCAAAGGAGAACGTCTTCATTATTCCTTCGACATTTGTTGAACTGTCCAGATTCATCGGTAAGGAATAAAGCTAAACGCTTCCTATCAAATATGTTCGCCCAACGGGCAACACAAAGATACGAATAATTTAGGACATTCTACGCATGAGCTGTAAAATATGTAACACTTACAAAGTTAAGTCACAATATCGTAATCTGTCATTGGCAATCGTTAGAAATATTCCGAATCTTTGTCCGTCCTCTATATCCCGTGTATTGTATCTGCAAGCAAATTCATCACAGTACAGTTCCAAATGCTTTTTGCTGACCAAATGGTAAACGCCTACTATGCCTCGTTTCAGTTGGCCCCAAAGCCCTCGATACTATTCGTATGATAACCGCCTTTGACATATTCGCCTCTATGGTGGTCTATTATTTTAATATTTAAGAATCAAAGGGCAGAATGAGAGTCCCATCCAAATAGAAATGCCTAAGTACGAAGACCAATTCAAAATGTTATGGAGTGGTTCTCAATATAATGCGGGCGGCTATGGTACAAATATTCTCACATCGATGGGCTTTACAAAGAAAGACTTTGAGTTCCCTAAATCGATTTATACCGTAAAAGACTGCGTATTTGCTGTTTCAGACAAAGACTCAATAGTCCTCGACTTCTTTGCCGGTTCGGGAACCACGGGTCAGTCCGTTATGATGCTGAATGCCGAGGACGGAGGTAATCGAAAATATATCCTTGTCGAGATGGGAGAATACTTCGCCAAAGTGACACTGCCCCGTATCAAAAAGGTGGTTTACTCCGCTGAATGGAAGGATGGCAAGCCCAAGAATCGTACTTCTGGCGTATCGCACATTATGAAGTATCTAAGCCTTGAAAGTTACGAGGATGCATTGAGCAATATCGAGTTGAAGACACTGGGCAGGACTCTCAACAGCACAGAGTACGAGGGTCTGAATGAAGTGGGCACACTATTTTCAGCGACCATATTGCCTTATCCCGAGCCTCAAAATCACCAAAGACAGTCTGCTCGAATATGACGGCCGGATCTGCTCATATACCAAGCATATAGGCGATGGCCGAGGCGGAGTCGTATGGAAGTATTTTCAGTGGGAATCATTGCTCTTTACCGAGATATATCTTGACCGATACTTCTCGGACAAGGAGGCATTCTGCTCGGAGTTGAACGGGTGGGTACATCAGCAGCGCGACCGGTCGTCGGGAGCGATCTGGCTCGGCGACTATACTCCTCAAAGGCTTAACAAACTTGCCTATATGTGCGCTACCGGCAGCGGTAAAACACTGATGATGCACATCAACATCTTGCAGTTCCTCTACTACCTGCGTCGTGCACAGCGTTCGGGCAGCATGATGAAAATCAATAAGGTGTTGCTCGTGACGAAGAGTTTTTGAAGGAGTCGTTGTTCCGCAATATCAACAAAAAGGATAGCAATATCAAGATATTGATCGGTTCGCGAAAGTTTACCGAGGGTTGGAACTCGTGGCGTGTATCGACTATGGGCCTTATCAACTTCGCTAAGAGCGAAGGTTCGCAAGCCATTCAGCTATTTGGTCGTGGCGTGCGACTTAAAGGATATGGCGGAAACTTGAAGCGCTCATCTGCACTTGAAGGTGTAAAGCGCCCTAAGGACATGTCCTACATAGAAACGCTCACAATCTTCGGTGTGCGTGCAAACTATATTATATGGAGGATTTCAATGAGTTTCTCGCCAATGAGGGCACTCCGGCAAACGACGATGTCATTAATATCAAACTGCCTGTTACAAGTCGCTTCGATGATTTGCAGGGCAAGACTTTGCGTGTAATCAAGGCAAGGAACGGTATCAGCTTCAAGAAGCAGGCAAGCCGGTTGATGCTCGATATCCCGCAGGGTGACTTTATGAGTTATCTGAACCGCGGCAAGACCCGAATAGACTGCCGTAGTAAGATCCAGAACCTTGAATCGGTTGGCTCGTTCGGATTGAGACTTCAAGCCGTTGCCGAAGAGAATGTAATCGATGATGCGGCATTGCAGGTTCTCGACTACTATCGTATCTACGACGAATTACAGGCTTACAAGAATCAAAAGGGATACTTCAATATCAGTATCGAGCGAGAGAAAATAAAGAACATTCTCGCCACAAAGGGGTGGTATTCGCTTATTATTCCTAAGCGTCATTTGAAGGTCGACAGATATTCCCGGATTCAGGTAGTGACGGACTTTGCCATAATGGTAATGAAGTCATATATGGACAAGTTCTTCAAGTTTGAGAAGCAGCGTTGGGAGGCCCCATATCTTGAATATCGGAATTTAACGGCCGATGATTCGTTGTGCGGTCGGGGCGAGCGGCGGCCGCTGCGGCGCATAGTCGTCGAGGGGTGTAAGGCCGTTGTCTGAGAGCCGGAAAACGGCTTTGCCGGCCGGTATGGAGAGGCCGGCTGTGGTGCTGTCGGCGGGTGGCGGCGTGTCGTGGCGGTCGCGCGGGGCGGTAAAAATCCGAATAAATCCAGAAATAGCGTCCGAAATGTTTGTTATCCTATAAAAAATTCATAAATTTGTTTAAGAAATATGCAACCGGCATAATGTCGGTTGTACCTGTTTGTCGAATCAGAAAGGACCAACACAAGAAATGCGGCAAACGAACAGTCTGGATAGCGCAGAATTTACGGGCGCGATTCCTGTTTGTTCGTACTTTGCTGCACCGACTGGTCCTCGGCTGATTCGTGTACGGCATTCGGGTGTCGCGCTTTTTTGATAAAGACGGAATGTAATATGACGTTATGAAAAAGTGTTTGGTGCGACATCCTATCCACTTGGTTGCCGGAGAGTTGTATCTGTTTCATCCGATCGACCGACAGTGTCCGGCGTCGAGCAGCCTGTGGGGCGTGTTCGACAAGAGAGCCGGCGGCACGGTATATCTCGAATCGAGCAGCCGCAATCTGCGCGAGTTCAGAATCTGGCACGATCTCCCCGAACGCTATCGTTATATACGCTGCGCGACGCATGACGAGCTGCGCGATTACTTTTCGTCTCTGACCTGCTACGAATGTCGACGTTCGTCCGGCCGGCAGATCGTCCGGCGGTGTCGTGACGACGGGTAGGCTGCCCGGTGCCGGATGTGTCGGCACAGCCTGCCGCGGGACGGACGTCAGGGTATGCCGTCGCCGGGGCGAGCGGAAAGTTCGCGGCCGCAAAACATGCGTCGTGCCGATAGCAGACTGCAATCGGCGGTGTGAACCGAGGCGTTCGGTTTATCGGATCCGGCCCAGGACGCGGCCGTGCGGCCGCGACAATGTTTTCAGAGAAAAGCTCCGCCCGCCGAATGTCGGGCGTGTGAGGCGCGATGCGCATAAAAAAACGCCGGACATGTCGTCCGGCGCTTATGTAATCCGAGATATACGGTTTATTTGTTCTGCGACAGATCGGCGATAGCCTTCTGTGCTACGGCGACCTTGTCGCCTGCCGTTACCTTCTTCATGGCCTCGATCGTCTTTTCGGGGGCGTTGCCCTTCGCGTTGTAGGCCATGCCGAGCAGGTAGTATACGTCGCTGCGCTCCTCGTCGTTGGGCTGTACGGCAGCAGCGGCCTCGGCCAACTCGATTACCTTGTTGTAGTCCTTCTTGCCGAGATATGCCTGCAATGCGATCTTCTTGGCCAGAGCCTCGTTGTCGAGCTGCTCAGCCATGGCGATGATGCCGTCGTAGTCGTTCGCCATCTGTAACTTGGCCACCTCGTTATTGGTGTAGAGGCTCATCTTGGCCTGCGCCTCGGCGATAGCCTCGGCATACTTGGCTTCGGGCAGTTTCTCGATATCGGCGCATATTGCCATACCCTCCTGGTAGCGGTCGCTCTTGAAGTAGCTCTCGGCGAGGTTCAGCGCCATGTCGGTATTGCGGGGGTTGGCCTCGTAGCCCTTCGAGAATACCTCGATAGCGGTGGCATAGTCGCCGGCGTTGAAGGCGTCGGCACCCTGGGCCTGATATACGTTGGCTATGGTCTGCTTGGCCTTGGCCAGCGCGCGGGCATTGTCGTACAGCTCGGCCGTCTCGGCAGCCTTCTGCAAGTTGGCCAGAGCCTCGTCGTAGTTGCCGGCAGCGGCGGCAGCCGTACCCATGCTCTGGTAGCATGTCGACACAAGGCTCTTAGACTTGGTTACAAGACCCTGGACGGTGGCATCCTCAGAGTCGATACCCTCGTCGATGACCTTGTTGAAGAGGTCGAGGGCCTCGCTGTAATTCTTGCCTTTGGCGGCCGTTACCGCCTCGTTGAAGGTCGAAACGATCTCCGACTGTGCGAACAACGTTACCGAGCACATGAGGGCGGCAACGCTCAAAATAAATTTTTTCATAACGCTTATATCAAATTTTAATGTTCGGTCACTACCGTTAACGGAGTACTCCGTATAGTGCAAAAATAAGATTATTTTTTCATTTTTCAAAATAGCCCTACCGCAGCGACGCGAAAAAGCCCTCCATGAGCTCTCTGCATTCGGCCTCCATGACGCCCGCCGTCAGCTCCGTGCGGGGGTGCAGCAGCCTCTCGGAGAATGTCGAGTAGCCGCGCTTGGGGTCGGCCGCGCCGTATACCACGCGCGCCACGCGGCTCCATGCCAGCGCGCCGGCGCACATCGCGCACGGCTCGACTGTGACATAAATCGTGCAATCGGTCAGATATTTCCCGCCGAGTGTCGACATGGCGGCCGTCAGCGCCTGCATCTCGGCGTGTGCCGTCGAGTCGGCGAGCGTCTCGACGAGGTTGTGACCGCGCCCCACGATGCGGTCGCCCGCGACCACGACGGCACCGATCGGCACCTCCTGCATGGCCAGCGCCTTGCGCGCCTCGTCGAGCGCCATGCGCATATATTTTTCGTCCTTAGCTTTCGTGTCCATGAAATTTATAGCTCCAATTAACCGCGTTTTTATAAAAAACAGCTAACTTTGTCGTTCGCAAAGATACGAGTAAGCGAGGGCAAATGCAAACTTCGTTTGCAATTTGCCGAGCGGGAGTATCTTCGGCGCAGCCAGAGATACGAGTAAGCCGAAAAACAAATGCAAACCTCGTTTGCAATTTGCCGAGCGGGAGTATCTTCGGCGCAGCCAGAGATACGAGTAAGCCGAAAAACAAATGCAAACTCCGTTTGCAATTTGCCGAGGGTTGAGTCGGAATCCGCATATATGCCATCGGCAGCGGTCGGCGGTCGGTATGTTTTGCCGGGGCGGAAGTATCTTTGAAAAGGAAGAAATCGAAAAACTCAAATACAATTCTTATGTACAGAACACATACTTGCGGAGAGCTCCGACTCTGCAATGCCGGTCAGACGGTAACGCTCGCGGGATGGGTGCAGAAGGTGCGCAATCTGGGCGCTATGACATTCTTCGATCTGCGCGACCGCTACGGTCTGGTGCAGGTCGCCGTCGAGGAGCACTCGCCCGAAACGGCGCGCGAGGCTGCGGCGGAGATAGGCCGCGAATACGTTTTGCAGGTTACCGGGCGCGTCGTCGAGCGCTCGTCGAAGAACCCCAAGATGCCTACGGGCGAGATCGAGATCGCGGCCGAGAGCATCGTTATACTCAATCGTGCCCAGACGCCTCCCTTTACTATCGAGGAGACGTCGGACGGCGGCGACGACCTTAGAATGAAATACCGCTATCTCGACCTCAGACGTCCGCCCTTGCAGCGTGCGATGATCCTGCGCCACCGCATGGCACAGGCCGTGCGCACGTTCCTCGACAGGGAGGGATTCCTCGAAATAGAGACGCCCTATCTTATCAAATCGACGCCCGAGGGCGCGCGCGACTTCATCGTGCCCAGCCGCATGAACCCCAATCAGTTCTATGCGCTGCCGCAGTCGCCGCAGACGCTCAAACAGCTGCTTATGGTGGCCGGTTACGACCGCTATTTCCAGATCGTGAGATGCTTCCGCGACGAGGATCTCAGGGCCGACCGTCAGCCCGAGTTCACGCAGATCGACTGCGAGATGTCGTTCGTCGAGCAGGAGGACGTATTGGAGATCTTCGAGCGCTGGGCGCGCCACATGTTCCGCGAGGTGCTGGGCGTGGAGTTCGCCGAGCCGTTCCGCCGCATGCCGTGGATCGAGGCTATGGAGAAATACGGCTCCGACAAGCCCGACCTCAGATTCGGCATGGAGTTCGCCGATATGACCGATCTGGCACACGGACACGGCTTTACGGTATTCGATTCGGCCGACTATGTCGTCGGCTTCGCAGCCGAGGGCTGCGCCGGATATACGCGCAAGCAGATAGACGAGCTTACCGAGTTCGTCAAGCGCCCGCAGGTGGGAGCCAAGGGTCTGGTATGGATCAAGGTCGACGAGAGCGGCAGCTTCAAGTCGTCGGTCGACAAGTTCTTCGCGGCGGATGATCTTCGCGCCATGGCCGAGCGCACGGGCGCCAAGCCGGGCGATCTGATATTGATCCTCTGCGGAGAGAAGTTCAAGACTCTTAACCAGTTGTGTACGTTGCGCCTGGAAGTGGCGCAGCGGCTCGGATTGCGCGATCCGAAGAAGTTCGCCCCGCTCTGGGTCGTGGACTTCCCCATGTTCGAGTGGGACGAGGAGACGGCGCGCTTCTATGCTATGCACCACCCCTTTACTTCGCCCAAGCCCGAGGATGTCGGCTATTTCGAGACCGGCGAGCTTGGCAAGATGCGCGCCAATGCCTACGACTTCGTATGCAACGGTACGGAGATCGGCGGCGGCTCGATCCGTATCCATTCGTCGGAGTTGCAGGCCAAGGTGTTCGAGGCTCTGGGCTTCACGCCCGAGCAGGCCGAGGAGCAGTTCGGCTTCCTGATGAACGCCTTCAAGTTCGGTGCACCTCCCCACGGAGGCCTCGCCTTCGGTTTCGACCGTCTCTGCTCGCTGTTCGGCGGCTCGGACTCGATACGCGACTATATAGCATTCCCGAAGAACAATGCCGGCCGCGACGTCATGCTCGACGCCCCCTCCGAGGTCGATCCCTCGCAGCTCGACGAGCTTTATCTGTCGCTCAGAGAGGTCGAGTAATCTCCGATGCGCAAGCGGCACAGCCGCAGCGAGATACAACTGCGCTCAGTCGGAGCGAATAGAGAAAAGTCCGGCCGAAGCCGGACTTTTTTTCGGCCGGAGGCGTGCCGGGTTCGGATCGCGAGGGTCGCCCTCTGCCGTGTGCCGCCGGCCGTCGTGAGCGAGAATGCGACCCCGGGCGCGTATTCCCGTAGATACGGCATACGCTGTAAGCTGTTTTTGACTACTTTTGCCACACGAAAAACTTTAACGATGACAGGCGTATTTTACATTTTGGCATTCTATGCCGCAGGCGAGCTTCTTGCGCGCCTGACGGGCGGTTGGGTGTCGGGCGGTGTCATAGGCATGATACTGCTCTTTGCGGCGCTCTGCTCGGGTGTGCTGAAACCCGACAAGGTGCGCGACATATCGCGTATGCTTCTGGGCAATATGGCGATGTTCTTCATTCCGCTGGGTGTGGGCATCGTCGCCGCATACGATCTTCTTTCGCAAAATCTGTGGAGCATCATCACGGCCGCCACGGCGAGCACGCTGCTGGTTATAGCCGTGGTGGGGTATATGCAGCAAAAACTCGGTAAAAAGCTATGATACACGATTTCGTTTCATCGCGGATATTTCTTCTGGCGCTCACTGTCGGCTGCTATGTCGCCGGTGTCGCGGTCTATCGCCGCACCCGCATCGCGCTCCTGCACCCCGTGCTGCTGAGCGTGGTCGCACTCATCTCCCTGTTGCATGCCGCAGGCGTCGAGTACGGGAGCTATGCCGAGGCTACGGAGTTGTTCTCGCTCCTGCTGAACATGTCGGTCGTTGCGCTTGGCTATCTGCTCTGGGAGCAGGTCGAAATGCTCAGGGCGCATGCGCTGTCGATCCTTGTAACGGTCGTTGTCGGCAGCCTCGTCGGCATCGGCAGCGTTGTTGGCATAGTATATATTATGGGTGCCGACGAGATCATCGCGGCTTCGCTCGCTCCCAAGTCCGTTACGGCGCCCATTGCCGTGGCTGTCGTCGAACCCTTCGGCGGCATCAAGGCCATAACGTCGGTCGTGGTCATCGCCGTGGGCATCTTCGGCAGCATCATCGCGCCGCGCATGCTCGACCGTCTCGGCATCGCCGATCCCGTAGCGCGGGGGCTGGCCATGGGGTCGGCCGCACACGGCATCGGCACGGCACGCGCTATCGAGATCGGTGCGGTTGAGGGTGCGGCCAGCGGTCTCGCTATGGGACTCATGGGGCTGGTAACGGCGCTTTTGGTGCCGCTGCTCTCCGATCTGCTGTTCTGAGCGGCCGCAGACTTTTATATAATAGCAAAGGCGTATCCCCTCGTGGGATACGCCTTTGCTATATACTCGCTTGCGACTACCAGTTGAGTATCTTGCGGAAGTCGTAAGTCTCGGGATCGGCCACGTATTTGTGCGCCTCCTCGTAGTCCTCGGGCGTGATGAAGTTCATCAGATTGTCGATGACCTGCTGTATCTTGTCCGAGTGGATGTCTACCAGACGAGGCGGAATCTTGCCGGTCTCGGGGTCCTGCAAATCTTTCAGATAGAGGGGCGATACGTAACCCTCCTGACTGATGTAGACCATGCAGCCCGTCTTGCCCTCCGAGAAGAGCTTGTAGACGCCCATACCCAGCTCCGAGCAGTATACCAGATCGAATGCGCAGGGGGTCTGGCAGCGTACCTCGTAGCCGATCTCCACCGGACGCGACTTGACCTTCAAGCCCAGCTCCTTGACCTTCTTCTCCAACAGGTCGTTGAACATCATGGCCTTGGATACCTTGCCCAGCTCGGGGTGTCCGTGCTCGTCATACGAGAAGTGGATGCCCGATTTGATGATCTCCTCCTCCGACAGAGCGTGGAACACACCTTCCGATATCATCGCCACGCCGTAGTCCATGCCTATGAGCTTGCGCTTGATGATCGACGAAATCATCATGTTGATGATCTTGTCGACAGTAATGGTCGTCTTGTTGAACATCTCGGGGATGATAATCATCGGGTAGTGGCAAGCCGAGGCGATGCCGAACGCCAGATGTCCCGCCGAACGTCCCATGGCCGCCACGACGAACCAGTTGTTAGAGGTGCGTGCGTCGTTGTAGACGGCGCGGCCGATGACCGAGCCGGCGTTCTTGGCCGACTGATAACCGAACGTGGGCATGCCCGCGGGCAGCGGAAGGTCGTTGTCGATAGTCTTGGGAACGTGGATGTTGGCGATCTTGTACTGCTTCGCTTCGAGGAACTTGGCGATGCGGTTGGCCGTCGATGCCGTGTCATCGCCGCCGACGGTTACGAGCAGCTTTATGTCGTTGTTCTTGAAAAAGTCGAGATTGAAATTCTCCTCGAAGTCCTTGTCGGTGGGCTTGAAGCGGCTCATCGTCAGATACGATCCGCCCTGATTAAAGATATAGTCGACCTTGAACAGATCGAGATCCTCGTAACGCGGATTCGGATTGAACAAGCCCGAATAGCCGTAGTGCAGACCTATGACTCGATAACCCTTCGCCAGAAAGGTCTTCGCCACACTGCCCACGACCGTATTGATGCCCGGTGCGGGACCGCCACCTGTAAGAATTGCAATAGCCTCTTTCATAGTATTTTATAGTTTATGTGTGTTAGTTCCGGTTTATAACTTGCCCAGATACGATGCAAATATACTAAAAATATTTAAGAAGTGTTTTTTTTTGTTTCTTATTCGAAAATAATTTCGTATATTTATGACGACGGTTTAACCTAATTTGATTGATTATGCGAAGATTCTTTCTGACGGCCATTACGGTATGCACGGCCGTTGCCGGTGTTATCGGTACGGCGGCTGGACGACAGCCCGACAAGGCGACGCCCTCCGATCCGTTCAACGGTCTTGTCGTCGATGCCTCGGGTCGTGGCGTCAAAGTGCGCGTGGAGGTCGTGGGCAGCGACCGTTATACCATTGCCGATTCCAAGGGGCGCTTCGGCCTTGCCGGCATCGGCGGAGACGATTCGCTGAGAATATCGTATAGGCGCAGGGCATGTACCGTACCTGTGGCCTCGCGCCGCAGTCTTCATGTCGTGTGGAATCATGACGATCTCGCGCGCAATATCGTCAGGGAGGATGCGGCTATCGCCGATATGGGCGAGCTGTATGTCAAGCGCCGCGACCGCGTCACGCCCTCGGCCGGTATCTCGGGCGACCGCTTGCGGGCCACGGGTAAGACCGATCTGGTCGACGCCCTGATGTTGTGCGTGCCGGGGTTGTCATACGAGAACGGCGAGTTGTGTCTGAGAGGAAGCAGTTCGTATAATTCGAAAAGCGGAGTGCTGATATTGTGCGACGGCGGCGAGATAAATAGTGTCGACAGCATCAATATCGAGGACGTGGAGTCGGTCGAAGTGGTGCACGGAGCCAACTCTTACGGTTTTAGGGGTACGAACGGCGTGATTATGGTAAAGACCAAAACGGGCAGGAGCCGTTGAGGCGGCCGGCGCGGCGACGAAGCATGAACGGCATGCCCGGGCGGCCGACAGCACGAGAGCCCCGAAGCGAATCTCACAACTATTTTAACATTATGGAACAGTACATATTGGCATTGGATCAGGGCACGAGCTCCTCGCGGGCGATAGTCTTCGACCGTCGCGGCGAGATACATGCCGTAGCACAGCGCGAGTTCAGACAGATATTTCCGCAGCCGGGCTGGGTCGAACACGACCCCGACGATATATGGTCGTCCGAGGCGTCGGTCATAGCCGAGGCTATAACGTCGGTGGGCATCAACGGAAAGAACATCGCCGCCATAGGCATTACCAACCAGCGCGAAACGACGCTCGTGTGGGATGCCGATACGGGGCGGCCGGTCTACAATGCAATCGTCTGGCAGGACCGCCGCACGTCGGAGTATTGCGACCGCCTGCGTGCCGAGGGGTATGCCGAGTCGATCCACGCCCGCACGGGGCTCATCGTCGACGCCTATTTCAGCGCCACGAAGATCAAGTGGATACTCGACAACGTCGAGGGTGCGCGCGAGAGGGCCGAGGCCGGCAGGCTTAGGTTCGGTACGGTCGACACGTGGCTGGTGTGGCAGCTCACGCGCGGCGAGAGACACGTGACCGATGTCTCGAACGCTTCGCGCACGATGCTGCTCGACATCGAGACTCTGGACTGGAACGACGAGCTGCTGGCGATGTTCGACATTCCGCGCTCGATGATGCCCGAGGTGTGTTCGTCGAGCGAGGTATACGGCCATACCAAGACCACGATCTTCGCCCACGAGGTGCCCATAGCAGGTATTGCGGGCGACCAGCAGGCGGCTCTGTTCGGACAGATGTGCGTCGAGCCGGGCATGATGAAGAATACCTACGGCACGGGCTGTTTCCTGCTGATGAACTGCGGCGAAAGGCCGGTCATGTCGAAGAACAACCTGCTGACCACCGTGGCGTGGAAGATCGCGGGCAGGACAGCGTATGCGTTGGAGGGCAGCATCTTCGTCGGCGGCTCGGTGGTGCAGTGGCTGCGCGACGGGCTAGGCATAATACGTTCGTCGTCCGACGTCGAGAAGCTGGCGCGCAGCGTCGAGGACAATGGCGGCGTATATTTCGTGCCGGCACTCACGGGCATGGGCGCGCCGTGGTGGGACCAGTATGCGCGCGGCACGATCACAGGACTTAGCCGCGGCACGACGGCCGCACACATAGCAAGGGCGGCGTTGGAGGGTATCGCCTTTCAGACTATGGATATCGTGGATGCGATGATGCGCGACTCGGGATTGGAATTGAAGTCGTTGAAGGTCGACGGAGGCGCCTCGCGCAACGATCTGCTGATGCAGTTCCAGAGCGACATCCTGCGCTCGGAGGTGGTGCGCACGCACGTGACGGAGACTACGGCGCTCGGTGCGGCATACCTTGCGGGGCTCGCCGTAGGCTACTGGCGCGATATGGAGGAGATCCGCGGGCATTGGCGTGGCGCGGGCAGCTTCACGCCGTCGATGTCTGCCGACCAGGCCGGGCGGCTGCGCGATGCCTGGCACGATGCCGTGCGCAGAACGCTCTCGGGCGCCAGCCGTTGAGCCGGGCGCATATCGGCGGTCGATACATTGCCGACGAATCCTCTGCTGGGAGGGGATTTCGAAGCAGACGGGATTATCGTGCCGTGAACCGCATGAACGGCGTCGGATGAATAGGTGCGCCGAGGCATGGCCGAAGCTCTGTAAAAAGTATGTTAAGTATAGTGCAATAATAGGGAGGAGCCGGTCGTTGTACCGATGGCAGGCCGGTCTTCTCGCGGCTGTGCCGGCGGATAGCATTTGAAAATTACGTTTTAACGAACCGACTATATGGAGAGCACTCTCTTTACGCAATGCGTTTTCGAGTTTATCGGTACGGCAGTATTGATTCTGCTGGGCGACGGCGTCGTCGCCTCGACCCTGCTCAAAGGCTCCAAAGGCTACGGCGGCGGCTGGATTGTCATAACCGTCGCGTGGGGTCTGGCCGTCATGTGCGGCGTGTTTATCGCCGGACCCTATTCGGGCGCTCATCTCAACCCTGCCGTCTCGGTCGGTCTGGCCGTTGCGGGCAGCTTCGCGTGGGCGAGCGTGCCGGCATACGTCGCAGCACAGCTTGCCGGCGGCTTCGTCGGTGCTGTGCTCGTATATATATTCTATAAGGACCATTACGACGCCACCGACGATGCCGGGACGAAGCTGGCCACCTTCTGTACAATGCCTGCCATAATGAACAAGCCGCGCAATCTGTTCTGCGAGGCTGTCGGCACGATGCTGCTGGTGCTGGCCATACTGCTGCTGGCGCGCGAGGAGAATGCGGCCGCCGTGGGACTGGGCTCGATAGGCGCCTTTCCCGTCACGATGCTGATTATGGCGATCGGCATGTCGCTGGGCGGTGCGACGGGTTATGCGATCAATCCGGCACGCGATCTCGCGCCGCGGTTGGCGCATGCTCTGCTGCCTGTCAGGGGCAAGGGCGCGAGCGGCTGGGGATATGCGTGGGTGCCCGTCGCCGGACCATTGGCCGGTGCCGTGCTTGCCGCCGGACTTTATCTGGCGCTGTTTTGAGCGCCGCGGCAGCTTCGGGCTTCAAATTTGCAAGATATGACTTATGTATAACTAAATCGAAAGAAAAGATGAAAAAGTATTTGTTTGCCCTTGCGGCACTCGTATTGTGCGGCACGGCGGCTTTTGCCTTGACCGACAGGAAAATATCTGTTTCGGAACTGCCTGCGGCAGCGCGCACGTTCCTCAATGCCCATTACTCGGGTGTCGAGGTGGTGTATGTCGAGGTGGATGAGGATGCCACCAAGACCGAATATGAAGTGTTGCTTAAAGACGGCACCAAGATCGAATTTGACGCCGCAGGCGAGTGGAAGGAGATCGACGGCCGCCACAAGAGTCTGCCCGCAGCCGTCGTGCCGCGACAGATTGCTCAGTATGTGGCTGCCAACTATGCCGGCGAGAAGATTACCGATATCGAGCGCGGCCGCACCAAGACCGAGGTCAAGCTCACGAACGGTCTCGAACTCAAATTTGACGAGAACTACCGCATGGTAAAGATCGACCGATAACAGGCGGGAGCCGACGGCGCGGCCGAAATGCAGGGGCGCATCGCCTCGTGCATCAGCCCGCTTCGGCATCGCTGCCCGGCCTATCGTATTGCGGACTGTGCCGTTATGCGAATCCGGCCTTTTACGGGTCTCATCTTCGGATGAGGCCTTTTTTCGTCGTTTGCAGTCCGCGGTTCGCCGGGGTAACGAAGATGCGGTCACTTTTTTGCAGGCGTCGTCCGGGCATTCGCTTCGATGCTTACGGCGCATTCCGCGTCCGCGATTCGATCCGAGGACGTTGCCGCTCGCTGCGTCCGCTACGAGTTAGGCTTCTTCCTATCTTCTATTGCTTCGACATGTCTCGTGAGAGCTCGGCTCTTTCGTGGGCTTGCGGAAAACACCGGAAAACGTTCGGTCATTCTCTACGCTCGGCAAAATCCGTTGGCGGACGGTGCCTTCGCCGGCCGAAAACGCAGTGCTGTTTTGCATCGTATCGATGCTCTTATTCCTTGTTTTGCGGCCGGTGCATTTTTGATATAAATGCGATTTCTTAAAAAGCGGATATTCATTCCGCAAAGGCTTCGGAGCCGATGCCGGCGGATAATCCTATTCATATAAATGGTTGTTATCGATTGCTTGCGAAGTATAGCCTGGGCTTATGATTCGCCGGGATGTTTCCGGCCTCTTGTCGCTATCGAAAAGGCTTATTCAATAGAGTAATATTATAAGGTTTGGCTATTCGGATGTTCGGGCGTCGGGTAGTGCCGTCGGGTCAAATCGGATAATAATAGGCTTGCGACCTATCCGAAAGCAGAAAAAAGGCGTGTCGAACCCGCTTTTCGTACGGTTAACAATAAATAATTGGTAATTGATATTATAATAATTTGGATTATAGTATCTTTTTTGCTACTTTTATATGCAGAAAGCGCGACGCCTTACAGGACGTATTATGAATCAGCCGAGGACTTTTCGTAGCGGCATAATACAGACAAGTTCGGTGTCGCGCTTTCTTTTCCAATCCTCGTCTGTTCGCCTGCCGCAAGTGTCGGGCAGGTCGGCCGCAACTCTAAAAATGATAGCAACTAATTTTATATTAGTTGTATGTTTTCCGAAAACAAATATATGCTTTTCTCCGATCGGCTGCAAAGATTTCAGGCCAAAAATTCAACTTTTTTTCGAATCGACGAATGCTTCTGTGCAAGACGGATTTACATCTCTTGTTCGGCGGAGATGCCGGGGAAGGCATATATGCAAAAACAGGATGCTCCGACGGGGCATCCTGCATCGTGTATCGAAGCCGCTGCGGGCTAAAAGTCGAGATCGAAATTGCGCATCGATTTGGCAGTGTTGGTGCCTATCTTGACGATGTTCTGTGCATTGTCGGCAGCATCGGCCACCACGTTTTTCATGATGTTGCTCATAAAGAACGCGACTACGAGCATCGCGATTCCGCAATATGCCAGCGTTGAGGAACATCCCTGGCGCTTGTCGCATACGATGCCGTAGGCGAGCATGGCGATAGCGATGAGCGGCAGATGCCACATGACGGCCGTCGTGTAGAGGCGGTTGAAGTATGTTCCGCTGTCCGATACCAGACCGATGAAGGTTGCCAGCAGCAGCAGTGCCGCCATTACGGTGCCGGCCAGTGTCCAGCCGTTGGCCTGAATGCGTATGGGCTGTGCGGCGGCGGGCTGAGGTGCAGTCTGCTGCGGTGTCGGCGCTTCCTCGGCGGGTGCTCCGCAATTCGGGCAGAACGATGCGTTGTCGGCAATCTGGTTGCCGCACTCTTTGCAGTTTTTCATATCCGTGATTATCTAAGGTTGACGTCGATCTTTCTGCCCGTTGCCATAAGCAGCGAACATACGGCGGCTATCGCCGACGAGAAGAAGAACAGTATGGCTCCTAAGTGGCCTATGGTAACGGCGCCGAAGTTGGCTGCGAGTTTGATATCGTCTGCCGTCGCAGTCCTGCCGTCCATCGTGAGGCTTGCATACGACAGCCAGCCTATAAAACCGAGAACGACGCAGATGACGGCTGCCCAGAAGGCGAGCGCATACTGCTTGTAGAGTACGCCTGCGACGGCGGTCAGTGCCATGATAAGGCCGATGATGCCGTACCATGTCGTGATACCCAGACGCGAAGCGCTTTCGCTCTGGCCGAACATTGATACTTTCACGCTGAACCACGGCAGAAATACGAAGACGACCGACAGCACGGCGGCTACGAGCGCTATCAGAGCGATCGTGTTTTTGGTGTCGATAACGGGCTTCGAATAGTCGAGGCGCCCCAAAGCGTTGAAATCGGGATTGAGTTTAGTGAAATCCATAAGCTAAAATATTAAAATATTTAATGAATAAAACCGGTATTCATGCGGAAAATCGTGTCGCACAGCGGCGTCCTCTTGGAATCTGCACCTCGTATTGACAGCAAAAATAAACATATAACTCCGTTTTTCCAAAATTATAAGCATGTTTTGTACCCTGCCGGAAGCGTATAGGGTGTGAAATGTATGTCAGCGGATAAATTTTTACGCAATGCGAGAGCCGGCGGTCATGCTTCTGTTTGCAGATCAAAAGAGTGATACTATCCGTGTGTAAAAAAACGGGCGGGAATCTCACGATTGCCGCCCGCCTTCCAGAAACAAATTCTTGTTATCGCAACCCCTTCCCTTTGTGCGGCATTGTCTGCGCTGAGCAGGCCGGTGGTTTGGCAAGACTATTTTCAATATGATGATAAAACTGCTAACTCCGGCAACAGCAGGACGGATAATGCGCGACCGTCTCGCGCAGCGAGGGCGCGAAGAATCGTCGCACGCGGATACGTTCACGCATGCGCGTGCTGCGGTTCTTCCGCCTGTGTCCGTCAGGACATCCGTTAGCATTATCGCTGCGCCGAAGGAGAAAGTGGTTTTACAGAATGATAAAAAAAACGGGCGGGAATCTCACGATTGCCGCCCGCCTTCCAGAAACAAATTCTGTAAAACTACTAACCCAAACTTAAATAAATGAAGAAACCTAACCACGTTGTCTCGTTTACCAACGCAGCTGTACGGATAAATCGCAAAGACAATGCCAAAACTATTTTCAGCCTTGAAAATTTCGGAACATTTCACGAAAAACGTAAAAAACATCCCGGCAGGCAGCCGATGCCGGTGTCGCGGTGCTGTTAGAAAGCATGTCGACAGAGTTGCGGCGTAGGCGTTTTAGACGTATATTTGCAGCTGTTATGAACAGACGCGAAACTGTATTCGAATATCTCGACGCGCATGGCATCGAGTATACATGGTACGAACACCCCGAGGCCTACACGGTGGCCGAGGCGCAGCGTTATTGTCACGGCGACGGAGCGCAGCACTGCAAGAATCTGTTTTTCAGAAATCACAAGGGTACGCGCCACTATCTCGTTTCGCTGGACTGCAACCATGATCTCGACATACATAGTCTGGAAAGGCGGCTGGGGCAGGGGCGTCTGTCGTTCGCATCGCCCGAGCGCATGGAGCGTTACCTCGGTCTGAGGCCGGGCTCGGTGTCGCCGTTCGGATTGATAAACGACACTCATAATCACGTGCATCTGTTTCTGGATCGTGCACTGGCCGCTAAGCCCGTATTGAGCTTTCATCCCAACGACAACCGTGCGACGGTGGTCATCGCGCGCGAGCAGTTCGAACGTTATCTTGCGGCCGTAGGAAATAGTTACGAGTATATAGAGGCGTATTAGCCGTTTTGCGGTTTCTGACGTGTATAGCCCTCCCGAATGCTTTGCAAGTCCGCCGGTCGTTAAGAGAGCACCTTGTAATACTTAGCAGTGTGTATACTCCACCCGAATTCTTTGCAAGACCGCCGGTCGTTGCTACGGCTTACGCCGTTTTGCAGATCTGCCCCCCCCCAAACCCCTCCCTCGGGAGGGGCTTTTGTCGCGCGCGAAGCGCGCTCCGGGTGGAACCCGAAATGTTCTGCGGTAGTTTTGGTTGGGGCTCGGGGGCGTGGATAGATTGAATTACTCGCGGTACTTAGGTGCGTGTATGCGTTACCCGTATGTTTTGCAAGACCGCCGGTCGTTGTTACGGCTTACGCCGTTTTGCAGATCTGCCCCCCCCCAAACCCCTCCCTCGGGAGGGGCTTTTGTCGCGCGCGAAGCGCGCTCCGGGTGGAACCCGAAATGTTCTGCGGTAGTTTTGGTTGGGGCTCGGGGGCGTGGATAGATTGAATTACTCGCGGTACTTAGGTGCGTGTATGCGTTACCCGTATGTTTTGCAAGACCGCCGGTCGTTGTTACGGCTTACGCCGTTTTGCAGATCTGACCCCACCCCAAACCCCTCCCTCGGGAGGGGCTTTTGTCGCGCGCGAAGCGCGCTCCGGGTGGAGCCCGAAATGTTCTGCGGTAGTTTTGGTTGGGGCTCGGGGGCGTGGATAGGTTGAGGTACTCGTGGCACTTAGGGGTGTGTATGCGCCACTCGAATGTTTTGCAAGACCGCCGGTCGTTGCTACGGCTTACGCCGTTTTGCAGATCTGACCCCACCCCAAACCCCTCCCTCGGGAGGGGCTTTTGTCGCGCGCGAAGCGCGCTCCGGGTGGACCCCGAATAAAATAGCTTTTACATGGGTAGGGCTTCGGGATTCGATCCGGTGCGTAGATTAGTGTGCCGGCCGGTAGTTACGATAGGTTTGTAAGTCGTTGCTCGAAGTAGCATTTCCCTTTATAATAATGCCCCTCCGTAAAGGAGGGGCTATCGGGAGTGCTGCGCGGGGTGCGGGCTGACGGAGGTCGGGAGCTTCGGCCGGTTCGATCGGATAAAGCCCGTATGCGTTTGTTCTTTTAGAGCGCCGCGCGGTGGCGGTTCGGCTGTGCCGGGGAGTGCGTGGCGGGGCGGCTCAACTCAGCGGCCGGAGTACATGCGGTCGTAATAGTGCATGTAGTCGCCCGAGGTAACGCTGTCGAGCCACTCGATGTTTTCGAGGTACCATGCGACGGTCTGCTCGATACCCTCTTCGAAGGTGCGGAGCGGCTGCCAGCCCAGTTCGCGGCGCAGCTTCGAGGAGTCGATCGCATAGCGCATGTCGTGGCCTGCGCGGTCGCCCACGAAGGTTATAAGCCGCTCGCTCGTGCCCTCTGAACGTCCAAGCAGGCGGTCGGTCGTTCTGACCAGCAGCCTGACCAGATCGATGTTGGTGCGTTCGTTGCTGCCGCCTATGCAGTACGTCTCGCCCGGGCGGCCGTTGTGGAGTATCAGGTCGATAGCCTCGACATGATCTTCGACATGCAGCCAGTCGCGGACGTTGAGCCCGCTGCCGTATACGGGCAGCGGCCGGTCGAGCCGGATATTGTTTACCATAAGCGGTATCAGCTTCTCGGGAAACTGGTATGACCCGTAGTTGTTTGAACAGTTGCTTATCAGCGTCGGCAGCGAGTAGGTGTCGCCGAATGACCGGACGAAGTGGTCGGCCGATGCTTTCGAGGCCGAGTAGGGCGAGTGCGGCGCGTAGGGCGAGCTCTCGCTGAAAGCCCCGCCGCCGAGCGGCAGCGATCCGTAGACCTCGTCGGTGGATACCTGATAGAAGCGTTTGTCGGCAGCCTCGCCGCCCCAGCAGTCGCGGGCGACCTGCAACAGCGTGAGCGTGCCCAGAACGTTGGTGCGGGCGAAAACCGAGGGGTCGTCTATCGAGCGGTCGACATGCGTCTCGGCGGCGAGGTTGACGATAGCGCCTATATTGTAGCGGCGAATGGTGTCGGCGACAAGTGCCGCATCGCAGATATCGCCCCTGACGAAGACGTAGTTGCCTGCCGACTCTATATCGCGCAGATTGGCCGGGTTGCCGGCGTATGTCAGCTTGTCGAGGTTGACAGTCGTGCGGTCGGGATACTTGCCGACCAGATGTCTTACGAGGTGGCTTCCGATGAATCCGGCACCGCCCGTTACGAGGATGTTATGCTTGTTCATGTCGGTTATGGTGTTTCGGTTTGTCGTGCCATATAGTCCAGACAGCGGTCGAGCGACTCCTCCCAGCGGGGGATGCCGATGCCTGCGACACGCTTTATAAGGCTCTTGTCGAGCACGGAGTAGCTCGGACGCAGAGCGGCCGTGGGGCGTTGTGCGCTCGTGCACGGCTCGATGCGGCAGGTGTCGGGGCCGGTGCGGCCGACGATCCTTGCGGCGAAGTCGAACCATGTGCAGGCGCCCTCGTCGGAGTAGTGGTAGATGCCCGGAGCGGTTTGCCACAGGCGGCTGTCTGCCGCGGCGGCTATCGTCTCGGCCAGATCGGGTGCGTATGTCGGCGTGCCGGTCTGGTCGTCGACGACGCGCAGCATTTCGCTGCTGCCGGCCAGATCGAGAATGGTGCGAAAGAAGTTGCGTCCCCACGGCGAGTACAGCCACGAGGTGCGCAGGATGACGGCGCTGCCGTGGCGCATCGCCTCCCGCTCGCCGGCGAGCTTGCTGCGGCCGTATGCGTTGAGCGGTGCGGGCGTATCGGTCTCGGTGTAGGGCGTCGAGCGCTGCCGCTCGCCGCCGAATACGAAGTCGGTGGATATATGTATCAGCCCCGCTCCGGCGCGGTGTGCTGCTCCGGCGAGGATGCCGACTGCGCGGGCATTGATCCGCATCGCGGCGTCGGGTTCGCTCTCGGCGCGCTCGACGTCGGTGTAGGCGGCGCAGTTGATTACGGCGTCGACCGCATGGCCGGCGAAGTAGCGGTCGACGGCATCGGGGTCGGCGATGTCGAGGTCGCTGCGGCCGACGAAGGTGCAGTCGCATGCGGCGGCGAGCGACGAGCGGGCGAGAGCCTGCCCCAATTGTCCGCCGGCACCCGTTATAAGTACTTTAAGCATAATAGTCTATCCGATAGTCGAACAGTTCGCCGCAGTCGTCGAGCGCTGGCCGCTCGGCATCCTTGGCCGAGAGGACGATATCTTCGGCGGGCAGCGGCCAGCGGATGCCGAGCGTCGGGTCGTTCCATGCTACGCCGCCCTCCGCCGAGGGGGTATATGGCGCGTCGCACTTGTACTGCACGACGGCCTGGGGGCTGAGCGTGGCGAAGCCGTGGGCGAAGCCGCGCGGGATGAAGAGCTGACGCCGGTTGTCGGCCGACAGCTCGACGGCGACATGACGGCCGAAGGTGGGCGAGCCCTGCCTTAGGTCGACCGCGATGTCGAGGATGCGGCCGCTGACGACGCGTACGATCTTCGACTGGGCGTGGGGTGCGCGCTGGTAGTGCAGACCGCGCACCACGCCGTAGCGCGATACGCTCTCGTTGTCCTGCACGAAGCGGGTGCGTATGCCCGTGGCCGCCTCGAAGTCGGCGGCGTTGAAGCTCTCGAAGAAGCAGCCGCGCTCGTCGCGGAAGATCTTCGGCTCGAATATGATTACTCCGGCCAGCCCGGTCGGGATGATTCCGATCATAGTTTCAGCAGATATTGTCCGTATTGGCTGCCTCGCATCTCGTCGGCCGAGCGGCGCAGAGCCTCGCGCGTGATCCAGCCCGCTTCATAGGCGATCTGTTCGAGGCAGGCTATTTTAAGCCCCTGCCGCTTTTCGATGACCTCGACGAAGATCGATGCCTCGGCCAGCGAGTCGTGCGTACCCGTGTCGAGCCATGCGAAGCCGCGGTCTAGCAGCTCGACATGCAGCTCCGAGCGACGGCGGTACTCCTCGTTGACGGCCGTGATCTCCAATTCGCCGCGTGCCGAGGGACGTATCGAGGCGGCTATATCCACCACGTCGGCGGGATAGAAATAGAGCCCCGTGACGGCATAGTCGGACTTGGGGCGGGCGGGTTTCTCCTCGATCGAAAGGCAGTTGCCGTCGGCGTCGATCTCGGCCACGCCGTAGCGCTCGGGGTGGTCGACGCGGTAGCCGAAGACCGTGGCGCGCCCCCGCCGCACGACCCTCTCGACGGCCGCGGCGAGCAGGCGGTCGAGGCCGGCGCCGTGGAATATGTTGTCGCCCAGTACCAGGCAGACGCTATCGCCTGCGACGAACTCGCGGCCTATGACGAAGGCTTCGGCCAGACCGTTGGGGGCGGGCTGCTCGGCATAGGCGAACCGCACGCCGAACTGCTCTCCCGAGCCCAGCAGCCGCTTGAACGACGGCATGTCCTGCGGAGTGGAGATGATGAGTATGTCGCGTATGCCGGCCAGCATAAGAACCGAGATCGGGTAGTAGATCATCGGCTTGTCGAATACAGGCAGCAGCTGCTTGCTCACGCCCTTGGTAATAGGGTATAGGCGCGTGCCGCTGCCGCCGGCCAGAACAATTCCTTTCATCGGTATCGAAGTATATGCTTAGGGCGTTGGCCGCTAAGACGTTCGGTTACTGTTGCCGGATGCCGGCAGGCGCCCCGCAAGCCGTGTCGCGGAGGCGCTCAGCCGGTATTCCGATCGGAGCGTGCTCCTTATTTGATAGCTCCCATGTATTTGAGGAACTGCGTGCGCAGCAGATGCTCGGCGCTGCACTCCTGCCGGGCGTTCATGCGGCCGCAGTAGGCTGCCGGGGCGTCGAACGAGTGCTCCTGCTGCCACTTTTCGAGGGCGGCGACGGCGGGTGCTATCCACTCCTTGCCGCAGCCGTAGATCACGCTGCTGACCTCGACGGCCGAGGCGCCTGCCAGGATCGACTTTACGACGTCCTGCCATGCGTGTACGCCGCCCGATACCGCTACGGGCAGCTGCGGCACGGCGGCCGAGACCAGCCCTGCCCACCGCAGCGAGTTGGAGAGCTCGGCCGCCGTGGTAAAGGGGTGCGACATGGTATACTCCATTTTGTCGATGTCGATATCGGTAGGATAGAGTCTGTTGAACAATACGACTGCGTCGGCGCCGTTGGCGCGCAGGCGGTCGGCGAGCGCCACGGGATTGGAGATATTGGCGCCGAGCTTGACTATGACGGGTATGCGCACTGTCTGTCGTACATGGCGCAGGATGTCGATATGCGACTGTTCAAGCTCGCCGTCGCAGTAATCCTTCGACGTGCGTATGGTCATCATGTTGAGCTCCAAGGCGTCGGCGCCGGCCTTCTCGATCTCGGCGGCGAAGCGCATGCGCTCGCTGTCGGTGTAGCACGACAGGCTGGCGATGATAGGTATGGTGCAGAGGCGCTTGCTCTCGCGGATCAGGGAGAGATACTCCGAGAGGATGTGCTCGCCCATGTAGCCTTGCAGATAGTCCGACGCCTCGCTGTGGGCATACTCGTCGGTCATCATCTCGGTCTGACGCGCGATATTCTCCTCGAAGAGCGATTTGAGCACTACGGCTCCTGCGCCGGCCTGCTCGAACGCTTTGTTGGATGCTGCCTGAGCGGTAAGTCCGCAGCTGCCTATGATTATCGGGTTGCGAAGCTCCAACCCGGCGAAATTGGTTTTTGTTGACATATCGTTTTATATTATCGGGTTACGTATTATTGCATATCTGCTGCCACACTGCGTGCAAGCTCGTCGCACTGCTGCTCGACAGAGGGCGAGTAGCCCTGCTTCATCTCGACAGCCGGACAGAGCACGGTCCAGCCCAGACGCTCGGCCGTGTCGACGATGCGCTTGACGGCGGCACCTGCCCAGCAGAACGAGCCGAATGCCGCGAAGCGGCGCTGAGGGATGCCGCGCGCGACGATCTTCGAGAGCAGCGATTCGACCTCGGGGAACAACTCTCCGTTATAGGTCGGCGAGCCTACGATCAGCGTGTCGTAATCGAATATGTCTCTGAGCACGGCCGACATATCGGCAGACGAGAGATTGTGCAGGCGTATGCGGCTGACACCGCATGCGGCCAGCGTGCGGGCTATGCGCTCGGCCATCTGCTCTGTGTTGCCGTACATGGAGCCGTATGCAATGACGACGCCCGGCTCGGCCTGATATCGGCTCAGACGGTCGTATATACCGATTACCTTGGCGATATCGCGCGTCCAGACCGGACCGTGCGTCGAGCAGATCATCTCGATGTCGAGCCCGCCCAGCTTCTTCAATGCGGCCTGCACGGGTTTGCCGTACTTGCCTACGATGCAGGCGTAGTAGCGCACCATTTCGTCCCAGAAATGGTCGAGCGCGAGCTGCGTGTCGAGGATGCCGCCGTCGAGCGTGCCGAACGTACCGAAAGCATCGGCCGAGAATAGCACGCGCTGCTCGGGGCAGTAGGTAACCATGACCTCGGGCCAGTGCACCATAGGCGCCATATAGAACTGCAACGTCCTGCCGCCAAGCGACAGCGACTCGCCCTCCTTGATGCAGAGCGTATTGTCGGTAATGCCGTAGAAGCCCTCGATCATCTGCAACGTCTTGGCGTTGCCGACGATCTGCATGCGGGGATAGCGCATGCGCAGCGTGGCCATCGCGGCCGAGTGGTCGGCCTCCATGTGGTTGACTACCAGATAGTCGATCTCACGCCCCTGCAACACCTCGTCGATGTTGCTCATGAATCGCGATGCGAAGGCCTCGTCGACCGTATCGATCAGTGCGACCTTGTCGTCCACTACAAGATACGAGTTGTAGGATACGCCGTAGGGCAGCGACCACAGCCCCTCGAAGCGGTGTTTGGTTCGGTCGTTCACGCCGACGTAATGGATGCCCTGTTTGATTTCGGTAATATACATATATTGATAGGTAAAATTGTTTAATATCCGTTTTCGAAAACAAAGTTAATATAATTTCAGTAAAATTTTTGCAGAAACAAAAAATATGCTTATATTTGCACTCGCTAAGGTACGGTAAGTGCCGGCAATATACAATGGTGCCATAGCTCAGTTGGTAGAGCAAAGGACTGAAAATCCTTGTGTCCCTGGTTCGACTCCCGGTGGTACCACAGAAGACCGTTAATTCTCAATGAGTTAGCGGTCTTTTATTCAACTATACCCCTCCGAGTTACCACAAAAGTCACCACACCTATACTAATACGCTGAAATATTGCTCGTTATGCGTGTCACAACAGGTGCACATCTTTTATTGCGGTAGCTTAATGCGTTGATAATCAGCGTATATTTCAAATTTATTCAAATCCGTTCAGCGTCATTCAACCCCACATCGCCACCTCAAAACCCCAAACTTTAACAGACTTTAACTATCTACGAGCCTCAAAAATGTAGTGACCTCAGCCAAGTTTTCGCCGGGTCGCCACGCTTAACAGTTAAAATTCCATAAAAATTTTGTAACTTTGCATTATACGATGAACAATAAAACTCATTTAGTTACATGATGGTATTTTTGAATTCAAATTTCTTTCAGACAATAATATTAGTAATTACAGTTCTGGTCACTCTATTTATATACCTTAATAAGGAGCATAAGAACCTAAAATCGGCAACAACAATTCTTATTCTTCAAATAAAAAACATTGAGAAGAATATTGAGTATTTAAAAGCTGAGGGAGTTTCTGGTGAGGCAATTTATGAGCAACAACTACATTACTCTATCCCAATTTTTGAAGAAAATGCATGGGATAAGTATAAACATATTTATGCTTCACGGTTGAGTTCCTCTGATTTCGCTAAAATAGAACAATTTTATGAGGTCGCTCAAGCTGTTAGAATACAACAACAGCAAATTAAGCAAAAAATACAGGAAAATATATTTGCTAAAACAGCTCATTATTACCAGCAACAATTCAATCGATTAAACGCTTGTGTAATGGATGGGCGTTCAGATCGGGAGGTATTATGTCAGACGGACATGAATTATACCTTAACGCTATATAACAATCCCAAGTTTAGCGTAATGACCTTTTTACATAAAGAGTTTGGAAGTGGGCTAATTAAAGGACTTAGTCGGTATCACCGACTTACCGACACAACTGTATTTGAAAGATTATGTAAAATCGGGAGAATAAAAGATAAATAAATCATTGTTACGATAACTTGAGACACATTGTGTAATGCTTAATATCTTAAACTTTATTAGTCCTTTTAAGCTATAGATATTCTATGGAGACTTTTTTAATAGCACTCGTCATTTTATTTATTTCAGTCATTTCGGTATGTTGTTTTAAAGTTTATAAGATAAAATCCGCGACTAGAAATCTAATAGATTCTTTAGGTGGCATCGAAACAATCTTTTCGCCTTTAGTGCGCGAGATTAGTAGAGTCTTTATTTGCTATAATATTTCTTATTTATGGAATAGAGTTATAGTGTGTGATGCGCCAGTAGGAGTCTACTCTAAAATCTGATATAACTTTCAGGCTTAAACGGACATTATTCACATATGTAGTCACTTACTCGTCTTCTGGAAAATCATTACCTCATTGCACTAAAACTTGGACATTCCAGTCTCAAACTAGTTTTGAGCAAATTTGGGATAACATATGTAAAGATATCGGTATTAAACCCGAAATTCAACCACATCAAACAAAGAATAGTGAAGATAATTACAAGGCTACGGAGAATTCTGGCTCAAAATTACCTGATATGACAAGCAGAACTGTAAAGTTCAATTTTTTGTATTCTTTTAAATTATTACCTCAGAGTATTGAGAAATACATGAATGGAAAGAAAGAGTATATTGATATAATTAGTCCGTCAAATATCCCTGATGAATTTGAAGATCAATTTTATAAGATAAATATATCTACTACCACCTTGTCATCAAATCCAGAATTAGAGATAAACGCTTTTAAAATGCCTTTAAATGGAAGTATTGGAGAAGTCCACACTCTTCTTTTTATACGTAATAAAAGGACGCGATTCTCCAAACTATATTCGTTAGAATTTAGTTTAGATGGAGATTTCTGCATTTGTGGAATATCCACCACAGAGCATGGAAATTATGGGTATTATGGAAAATCTCAATTTATTGATTTCTGTGTATCTAATTTTATCAAGGTTCAAGATGACTCTTCCATTCACATTGTTTCCGTAACACCTTTGTTAGAATTTGCCAAACTTCATGGAAGCACGAAGGTAACTAAGGAATTAACCAATCCACATACTGGTAAAAAGTTTAAGTCATGTGCTTTTATTGATACTAATGGCAAAGTAACTTTAGTTGGTTTCAGTACAGAAATTGGAGAATTAACACCACATCAGATTTCAGAACAAAAGGAATATTTGCAAGTCGTGGAACTATCCAATGGTATGTTAAAACTTACACGGAAACCGAGTAAGTCATAACGATTTATTGATTAATTATATGGAATACATCGAAATTACCGGAGTAAATGAACTGACTGCCGTTGCGAGCCAGCTCAATGCGCTGTCCTTTTTTACAGATTCTTATGAGTTTCTTCTGGCAAATAATATGATTATTTATGGATACTTTAAAGATTCTTCTACTGAATATGGATTAGAAAATCTTTTTGTGTTTGGAAAGACAATTAGGCCAAATGAGATTGTGCCCTCTCCATCAAATTCCATATTTGACAAACTCAAACAATATGGATCAAGTAGCAGATATAAAGGCTTATTGAATTATAAAGGTAAAATTATCCTGCCAAATATATATGATGAGATTCATCTGTTTGCTTATAATCGATTGCTAATTGAGAAGAATGGTAAATTCGGTGTCATTGATACCGATGGAAAAGTTTTGGTAGAGCCTAGATATGACCAAATGGTTGATGCTTGGGAATATACGATAGGGGTTGTCTTAAATGGGAAGGTCGGATTTATGGATATAAACTGCAATATTGTCATAGAACCGAAATATTGTTTAGATTCCATAGATAATAATTTCCATGATGGTCTTATTGTGGTCTCTGAAATTATTGATGAATTCAAGTACCAATATTGTATTGACCATTACGGGCTTATTCATGGAAATATAGAAAACATAACTCCAGAGATGGACTATGAACCACCATATGAGGACTATATAAATAACAATGAGTATTCTGACCCATTGGATGCCTATGATGGAGATTCAGATGCTCGTTGGAATACAGACTAATTGTATTCCCTCCACTACCTTGTGTAATTAAGAGTCGGCTGAAAGCAAGTTATTTCAGCGACTCTTATTTGCTTAATGTAAACGCAGACCTTTGCGGCGTTGCTTGACTTTCTGCTCGTCACGGAAACGATGCAGGGCTTCTTCGATGCTCATACCGGGGTGCAATTCAAGGAAGTGCTTGAAGTCGTCCGGCATTCCTCTGTCGTGAGCGAAACCTTGTTCTTCAGGAATGTTTCCACCGAGAGAAGGCGATGATAGGCGGATTCCGGCACTCGGCGATGACGATGCTGAGGATTGCTTTGCTGCCAGTTGTCGCAGGAAGGCTTCCGGAATCTTGTGGTCAGAGGGATATGTACGACTCATTACGGGTTCTCGTTTGTCGAAATCGTACCAAATCCAATGATTGATTGGTACAACGCCTCCGGGGGCACAGATTCCGATGCTGATGAACTTGCCTTCCTGATAGGCTTGTTGCTTAAGTCGGTCAATCTTTACACCGCATACTATATCCGGCAATGGCGGGATAACAATAGGCTCCGGCTGCTTTGATTTAGGCTGTGACTGCCGTTGTGATTTAGACTGTGGTGCGGTTACGGGGTAAGTCTTTGCCGCTTGTTGTTTCTCTCGACGAGCCTTGAATTTCAATTCAAGATTCTCGCGGCTGAAAAAGGGATCGAGTTTCCTGTACTAGAATTCATGTCTGCCTGTGCAGTAATACAGATTCGTTTTCCCTGATTGTCCGGTCTTTTCCTTGACTGTTATACCCTGCTGCTTAAGAGCAATGAGAAACGAGTTCCAGTCCTGAATCTCCGGACGGATGTACACTCCGGCTATATTGTGGACAAGTGGGTAACGGATTTTATCTTTTCCCCGCAGTTTTGAAACATCTGTATTAAGTTTGCTCTTGCCCTGCGTGAGACGGTGTTTCAGATTGAGAGCCTTGCAGACGCGCTCATTCTTCTTGAAGTTGGTGGTCTGAGTCAGTATCTTGCCGTCATAGTCAACCCGGCTGAAAACGATATGGCAATGCGGATGCGCCTTGTCATAATGTCGTACCACTATGTATGGGGTATTGGTCAGCCCCATCTGCCTCATGTATTCCTGCGCCACCTCGGTCATAAGTTCGTCCGTCATCTTCGGAGCATCGTCTGGATGAAAGTCGAGTGATATATGACCGACCGGGTACGATTATCTTCGCCCGCAGGCATGGTATGCCGAGCATGACATACAAAAAGACATCCCGGCAATCTGTTGATTGTCGGGATGTAATTTCGATCGGCGCTCCGCATCGGGAAGGCGCCTTCGGCGAGCGCCGGTCTACTTGGCGTTCTTCTTATCGTAACGTTTTGCGTAACGGCTCATAAACTTATCCACACGTCCGGCGGTGTCCACCAACTTCATCTTACCTGTATAGAACGGGTGAGACGTGTTAGAGATTTCCATCTTGTATACGGGATAGGTTTCGCCGTTCACTTCGATGGTCTCTTTTGTCGAAACGGCGGACCTGCACAAAAACACGTGGTCGTTCGACATGTCCTTGAACGCCACTAAACGATAATTTTCCGGATGAATACCCTTTTTCATTTTCGTCTTTTTGTTTAATTAAGTACTTAATTCGCGGCAAAGATAGCAAAAAATATCTTTGCCGCAACCATATGGCCTGATATTTTAATTGAATCGCATTTTTGTCGTCGAGCCGCAGATGTATCGCGCCTGCGTGCGGCCGGCAGGAACGTGCATTCCATATTCCCCGGCGCCGTGCCGCTGCCGTGCCCGAACAAGTGTGGACTGCATCCGAAGCCGCAATCGTCGTCTGCGCCGGATGCAGTCGGAACGGGGTGCAGTCGAATATTTTTTTTGCGAAATAATTTGAATTTCCGGACAAAATACCTATCTTTGTGCCACAAAAGCGTGAAAACGTCGGATCCTTAGCTCAGTTGGTTAGTAGCACCTGACTCATAATCAGGGGGTCGTAGGTTCAAGCCCTACAGGATCCACAAACACCCGGCGAATATTTCGTCGGGTGTTTTGTTTTGCATTGCATGCAGCCTTAACTTGCCGATAAATCGCTTCGGCCGGACAGTATCGATATTACTACGGATGACTCTTGCGAATAATATCGTATGGAGCCGAGCGATATTTTCGGCCGGCGCGAGCGATTGCATCGGCGGCCTGCGGTATCGTAGTCTGCCGGATCATGTACGTGTGCGGGATCATCCGCCACGTGTTCATTCGTCGTGGGGCACTGGCTACGCTCTTACGTAGTGCGGCATGTCGGCGGGTATTTCGAGCGAGAACTCGACCAGGCCGCATATCCCGCCGTCGCGGCGCCACGGGGTTTGGTAGATCAGTTTGCGCTGGCCGCGCTTGTCGATAGTGTAGGCGTTGGGCGTGCCCTCGTCGAGGAGTTGTGCTATGATGCGGCGCGAGCGTTCGCTGTGGCAGGGTATGAGCGATTTGCCGCGCACGTCGCCGTTGACCTCGATCGAGCGGGTGTTTTGATAGATGACGATGCAGCCGGCATCGCAGACGGTAACGGCGCAGCCCGAGAGCGAGTCGGTCCACGGGCACTGCGGAAAGTCGTTGGGGTTAAATTCCATAATAGCGGGTTATTTGATATCGAAATCGAGCAGGGTGTCCGCGCCGAGCGCGACGCGGTAGTTGCATCCGGCCGCGACGTCGAACCGCTCGGGCGAGCCGAGATAGATCAGATCGCCGATGCGCAGCGTCATGGCATGCGACAGGCAGCTTACGATGCGGTCGACGGTAAAGCGCATGGCATCGGTGCCGGTGGTAAGACGCTCCTCGCCGTCGATCGTAAAGCGCATCCCGTCGCGGAGCCTCTCCCTGCCGAGAGCGCTGTTGGAGAGTGCGGCCGAGTGGTCGAAGCCTACGGCATGCTCCCACGGCAGCGAGTCGGCGCGCAGACGGTCGAGCATATCGACGGCCGTGAAGTTGACGCCGAGTGCCACTTCGTCGTAGCAGCGCGGGGCGAACCGCTCGCCGATGCACTTGGCAAGGCGCGATATGCGGATGACGATCTGCGGTTCGGCCGCAATGCGTCCCATGCTGTCGGGGATGTAGAATGCGTCGTTGTTGCGCAACAGCGACGTGTCGGCCTTGCAGTACCATCGCGGTGCGTCGCCCGCGTCGCAGAAGTTGTTGATGACGGTTATTATCTTCATTTCGAGTCGTTTCTAAGTATGCCGACCATGCGTCGGGCGAACCGTTCGCTCGCACCTGCCGGGCCGATTATTTCGCGCAGCCGGGCGAAGTCGCCGAGCATGCGCTCACGGTCGCTGCCGCCCGTGAGAATGGATTGCAGCTCGCGGCGTGCGGCGTCGAGATCGAAGCGCGAGGCTACGATTTCGCGGACGGCCTCGCGGCCGAGATTGATATTTACCAGAGATATGTACGGTATTTTCAGGAATATAGGCCGCAGCTTCTCGTAGAGCCACGGTATGTGGTAGAGCACTATCTCGGGGGTGCCGATAAGTGCCGTTTCGAGCGTTGCCGTGCCCGAGGTCACGAGTGCCGCCTCGCTTACCGAGAGCAGCTCGTAGGTCTGTCCGCAGACGAAGCCTATGCCTGTGCCGCTGAGATATTTTTCATATGCGGCGCGGTCGATCCAGTCGACGCCGGCAACCACGAAGCGGTAGTCGGGGAACTCGGCCGCAAGACGTGCCATATCGGCGAGGTTGTCGCGTATCTCGCTGCGGCGCGAGCCGGCCAGCAGCGCTATCAGCGGCTTGTCGCCCAGAGCGTTGCGGCGTGCGAACTCCTCGCGCGAGGGCCATGCGGCACGACGGCTCTCGATAGCGTCGACAAGAGGATTGCCCTCGAACAGAGGCTCGATGCCCTTCGCGCGGAAGTAGTCGCGTTCGAAGGGGAATATGATGAACAGCCGGTCGACATACCGTTTCAACTCCTTGACGCGCCGCTCCTTCCATGCCCAGACTTTGGGGGCTATGTAGTAGAACACCTTGTAGCCGCGCCGGTGTGCGAAGCGCGCTATCTTCATGTTGAAGCCCGGGTAGTCGATAAGTATTACCGCGTCGGGTGCGAACGCATCTATGTCGCGGCGGCACTGGCCGATCTGCCGCAGTATGGTCGGCAGATGCCGCACCACCTGCACGAAGCCGAAGAACGACGTCTCGCGGTAGTGCTTTGCAAGGTTCCGCTCTCCTCCGGCCTCGGCCATCATGTCGCCGCCCCAGAAGCGCAGCTCGGCCGCGGGGTCGGCCGCGAGCAGACCGCGTATGAGGTTGGCGCCGTGCAGATCGCCCGACGGCTCGCCGGCTATGATATAGTATTTCATCGGATGTCGTTTTGCATAAGTCATATAGCGCCGAAGCTCTCCGGCCGGCTCGCGCGGGAGACTGCCGGGGCGGCTTCGATACGTATGACAAATATACGTTCTTTGCGCCATATATGCAAATAGACCGTCGCACGGCCTGACGAAGAATCCGCCTGCCGCGGGCGGCAGACGGATCGGATGGAAATTCAGTGTGCTTTGTCGGATCGGTCGATCAGGCCTTCTCGGGCTCTATGCGGTTGCCGTTTTCGTCGAGGCAGAGCTCCTGCGTCGTGCCGTCGGCGGCGGCAAGTGTCAGCTTGTAGATCTTGGCGCCATCCTGCTCCTTGGCTTGTGCCTTGGCGATGCGGGCCTCGCGGTCGATCGTCGCCACGGCCTCCATGACGGCTGCCGGGAGGGTGTCGATATCTACGTCGACGAACTCGACTACGACCTGCTCGACGGCTGCCGTGTTATTGTCTGCTGACGTTGCGTCCTGTGCGAATGTAGTGCCGACGGTTGCTGCCGTAAGAAATGCCGCTGCAAAAAACATCTTTTTCATAATCTTCTCTTGTTTAGGTTTAACATCTTTCCGTGTCACGTATCGTTTGCCGTGCCGGTTTCGATAGAGATTATGTCAATGATGATGCCGTCGGGTGGTGTAGTTATATATGGCTTATAATCAGCGTAATATATTTTGGTGTATCGTGCCGTTCGTGATCCGGGTGTGGAATGCCGCCACAAAGGGTGTGGAATTTATCCTCACTCGATGCCCAGCGACGCGAGTTTGTTGTAGAGCGTCTTGCGGTCGATGCCCAGCAGCCGCGCCGCCTGCGACTTGTTGCCCGAGGCCAGGCGCAAGGCGCGTTCGATGCTCTGCCTCTCGCGTTCGGGATCGTGCAGCGACAGTGTGTCGGCAGCGGGCCTCTCGGCGGCGGCCGGGTCGACGATATGCTGTGGCAGCGACTCCGCGGTAATGTATTGGCCGGTGGTCAGCAGAGCCGCCCGCGTGACGGTATTCTTCAACTCGCGCAGATTGCCCGTCCACTCGTACTGCTCGAAGATACGCCGCACATGCTCGTCGAATCCTGCTATGCGGCGCGACAGCCGGCGGTTGGCTTCGTCAAGAAAGAAGTCGGCGTATAGCATGATGTCTTCGCGCCGGCTGCTGAGCGTGGGCAGTTGCAGCGTGAACTCCGAGAGGCGGTAGTAGAGGTCGCTGCGGAAACGTCCTTCGTCTATGGCGACCTCCAAGTCCTCGTTGGTGGCCGCGACGATACGCACGTCGACCACCGCCTCGCGGTTGCTGCCGACAGGACGCACGGTCTTCTGTTGCAGGGCGCGAAGGAGCTGTATCTGGGTGTCGTAGGCGAGATTGCCCACCTCGTCGAGGAAGAGCGTGCCGCCTGCGGCCGACTCGAAAGCGCCCTTCTTGTCGGCGACAGCGCCCGTGAAGGCGCCCTTGACATGGCCGAAGAACTCCGATGCCGCGAGCTCGCGCGATACGGTGCCGCAGTCTACGGCGACGAATGGTTTGCCGCAGCGTGCGCTGCGCTCGTGAAGCAGATGCGCCACATGCTCCTTGCCGGTGCCGCTGGCGCCGCGCACGAGAACCGACATGTCGGTAGGCGCCACGAGCGATATATACTCGTAGAGCCGCGCAGAGGCTTCGCTGCGGCCTTCGATATAGCTCGGCTGCGCCGCTCGGGCGGGCGAAGATGTCTCGGCCGGACGGCTGTCGTCGGCCTTGGGCGCATCCTCCGCGCGGTTGCGGCGTGCGGCCGTAGCCTCGCCTATCTTTTCGAGCAGCATGTCGGGGCGGATAGGTTTGGTAATGTAGTCGGCGGCGCCCAGCTTCATGCTAAGTACGGCGTTGTCTATGTCGGCATATCCGGTCATGACTATGACCGGCAGCGGCCGGTGCTGACGGCCGAGCCACTCCAACAGATAGGTGCCGTCCTTGTCGGGCAGACGCATGTCGGTCAGAACCAGCGATATGTCTTCGTGCCGCGAAAGCGTCTCCACGGCGCGTGCGGCGTCCGAGGCCGTGAGCGGCTCGAAACCGCGCTTCGCGAGCAGCGTTTTCAGCATCATCGTCAGCGTTATGTCGTCGTCGACTATCAGTATCTTGTCCATAGGCGTTGTCTGCTATCGGGTTCGGGAAACGGTTTTCTCGCCGCGTAGTGCCGCGGCGTATATGCGCGCCTTGTCGGCGAGTCTGTCCAGAGCGTCGGCTGCGGGGCCTGCCGCCGCAATGACATCCTCGCCCGAGGCGGGGTCCTCGATTGCGTGCAGCCGCAGCGACAGAGTGCTGTCGCCTACCAGCTCGACGTTGGGGCGTATGCGGTGCGCCGTGCGGCGTATGGTCTCGGCATCGTCGGCGTCGGCAGCCGTGCGCATCGCTGCTGCGGCGTCATGCAATCCGCCGACGAATGCGGCGAGCAGATCCTGCTGTGCCTCGGCGTCGTCCTCGGCGAATGCGGTTATGGCCGAGAAGTCGCGCTGCGCCGGCGCGGTAGGGCCGGTGTCGCGGCAGTCGGTGCCGGCATTGCCCAGCGTCTGCTTCAAGACCCGCTTGATGTCGGTTACAGTATAGGGCTTGCGCACGACGGCGGCGAAGCCTGCCGCCCTCAGCGCGTTTTCGGGGCTGTCGTTGCGTGCCGTGGCTGCTATGACTGGCAGCGAGGGCGATGCGAGTTTCACGCTGCGCAGCACCTCCAACCCGTCGCATCCGGGCATCTGCAAGTCGGTCATTACCACGTCGAAGCCGCCGCCCGATACGATCCGTGCGGCGTGGCTGCCGTGGAGGATGCACTCGGCGGCTACGCCCAGAGTGCGGCATATCGAGCGTATGAGGTCGAGTTGCAGGCGGTCGTCGTCGATAGCCAGCAGCCGTATGCCGTCGAGCCGTATGTCGGGCTGCGTCGCGGTGGGCGTGTCGAGCGGTATGGTTATGCGGAACGTGCTGCCGCGCCCCTTGCCGCTCTCGACATCGATGCTTCCCGCCAGCAGACGTACCGATCGCTCTACGATCGACAGCCCGAGGCCGAAGCCCTCCACGCCGGCGGCCGATTCGAGCCGGACGAAGCTGTCGAATATTCGGCTGCACTCCTCGGCGCTCATGCCGCATCCCGTGTCGGTTACGCTTATGCACAACTCGCCGCCGCGGATGCCGCATGCGAGCGTCACGGTGCCGCGCGAGGTAAATTTCAGGGCGTTGGACAGCAGATTGTCGACTATGCGGCGGATACGCATAGCATCGCTTATGACGGTCGCATCGGCCGAGGCGTCGATGTGCGTGCCGATCTCCACCTCAGGCCGTCTGTGACGGCTGGCTGCTGCGTCGCGCGCCGCGTCGCGCATCATCCGCGCGGCATTGAATGGCTTCGACTCCTTCTCCGCACGGCCGTCGTCGAGACGGTAGAACTCCAAAAGGCTCTCGATGAGCGTTTGCAGATGCTCGGCCGACTGCTTCATGCCGGTTATGTAGAGCCTCTGCCGATGATCGTTGTCGAGGCGTTCCAGCAGATCGGCGTAGCCCATGATCGATCCTGCGGGCGCTTTGAGGTCGTGCGTCACGGCCAGCATCAGATGCTCGCGATAGTCGAGCAGGCGCTGCTTCTCGTCGTTGGCGCGTTCGAGCTCCGCCCTGACGCGCCGGCTGCGGCGCCAGTCGCGCAGTATGACGGCAAGAAAGACGAATACCAGCACGATTGCCGACAGCGCGACCATGCCCAGTGCCGAGACGGCGTCGCGTCGTGCGGCATCGCGCTCGGCGCGACGACGGGCGTGGTGGGCGTCCCAGTCGTGCCTTACTTCGTCTATAAGGTCGAGTATGCGTCGGTCGAGCTGGTTGTTCGCTGAGGTCACTTCGCGCCTTATGCGCGTCATGCGACGCTCGGAGTCCTCGCGTTGTCTCTCGACCTGCGATTGCAGGTCGACAAGCAGGCCGCCTATCGTGTCCGACAGCCTCACGGGTGCGGGAGCGACGTGCTCGGTCGTATCCGTCTCGATCTCGAACAGCTCGGCGACACGACGGAAAAACTTGCGGCGGCGCATGTTGACCAGCGCCGTATCGGACTGCGAGGCTGCGAGCGAATCCTGCGCTGCGGCATCGCGCTCTCCCAGACGTGCTATGTTGCGCTCGATGATTCGGCTCGCGTCGCTGCCGTCGCGCAGCCCCTGCGCGAGGCGCAGAAGCTCGCGCCGCTTGCCCTTGACGAGCATGGATACCGTGTCGAGCCGTGCCGCGCGCACCGGATCGTCCGATAGGATGACGGTATTTTTCAGAGAGTCGATGCAGGCCAGCGAGTCCTCGACGTCTTCGTCGTAAAGGGCTATATAGCTGTCGTCGCCGGCCAGAATCATCTGGGCGCGGCTCTCGGCGCGGTATAGGTTGACGAGCGTGCGGTCGATCATCGCATTGCGGCTCTCTATGGCCGACAGCACCGGATCGACAGCCGTCGAGGAGTCGACCTTATGGTATATGTATGCTATCATCGCGGCGCACATCGCCGCGAGCAGCAGATAACCGGCGATTATCTTGGGTATGAAGTAACGCGACTCTTTCATCTGTTGACGGTATTGTCCCGCGCGAGGGCGGCCGGAGCGTGAGGACGGAACTCGTGGCGGTTAACGTTCGAGCAGGTCGGGGCGCAGCGTCCGCGTGCGCTCCATAGCCTGCTGCTCCTGCCACCGTTCGATCTCGGCGAAGTTGCCCGACATCAGCACGTCGGGCACGCGCCAGCCGTTGAACTCGGCCGGACGCGTGTAGACCGGTGGCGCCAGCAGATTGTCCTGAAAGCAGTCCGTGAGCGCCGACTCCTCGTCGCCTATGGCGCCGGGGATGATACGTATTATCGAGTCGGCTATGACGCAGGCGGCCAGCTCGCCGCCGGTAAGCACGTAGTCGCCGATCGATATCTCGCGCGTTACGAGGTGTTCGCGTATGCGGTGGTCGATGCCCTTGTAGTGGCCGCAGAGGATCATGATGTTGCCCAGCAGCGAGAGACGGTTGGCCTCGTGCTGGTCGTAACGCACGCCGTCGGGCGAGACGTATATGATCTCGTCGTAGTCGCGCTGCGATTTGAGCAGCGATATGCAGCGCCACACCGGTTCGATCTTCATGACCATGCCCGCTTCGCCGCCGAAGGGGTAGTCGTCGACCGTGCGGCGGCGGTCGTCGGTGTAGTCGCGCAGATTATGTATATGTATCTCGGCATGGCCTGCCTGCTGCGCGCGTTTGAGGATCGACTCGTTGAGCGGCGAGCAGAGCAGTTCGGGTACGACGGTCAGAATATCGATGCGCATTGCTTTATCCTTTGTAGTTGATTTCGTTGTTGAGCACCTCCGTGACGAACGGGTTGTAGAGCGACTCGTGCCCCAGATCGGTCTCTTCGCCGTGGCCGGGGTAGACCTTCGTCCCGTCGCCCAGCGGCAGCAGACGTTCGAGTATCGAGCGCATGATCCACGAATAGTCGCCGCCGGGCAGGTCGGTGCGGCCTATGCTCTCGCGAAAGAGCGTGTCGCCCGTCAGCAGGATGCCCTGCTGCGGCTCGTGGAGCGATACGTGTCCGGGCGTATGTCCGGGCGTGGGAATTATGTCGAGCGTCGTCTGGCCGAAGCGTATGTCGCGCATCGTGTCGAGATCGAGATCGGGGGCGGGTATGTCGCCTGTCTTCACGCCGAAGATGCCGGCGCTCGCGGCGGCGTTGTCGATCAGGAACCTGTCCTTGGCCGAGCATGCGAAGGGTATGCCGTAGCGTCCGACGACGAACGCTGCGCCCATAGTATGGTCGAAGTGTCCGTGCGTGGCCGCGAGCAATACTGGTCTCAGGCCGCGCTCCTCGACGAACGACTCCAACATGCGGTCCTCGCGGGCGGAGAAGTTGCCGGGGTCGACGATGACGCACTCTTTGGTGGCGTCCCACAATATATATGTATTCTCCTGCAACGGATTGAATACGAGTCGGGCGATGTTCATCATTGTTGATCGTTGTTTTGGCGTTTGACGAGTTTTACGACGTTTTCGACGTGGTGGGTGTGGGGGAACATGTCGACGGGGCGTACATCGACCACGCTGTACATGTCGTCCAGAAGCGCAAGATCGCGCGCCTGCGTGGCGGGGTTGCAGCTTACGTATACGATGCGGCCGGGGGCGGCGCGCTTTATGACCTCGATGACCTTTTCGTCGACGCCCGCGCGCGGCGGGTCGAGGATCACCACGTCGGGACGGCCGTTGCGTTCGACGAACTCGTCCGAGAGCACATCCTTCATGTCGCCGGCATAGAACAGCGTGTTGTCGATGCCGTTTATGGCCGAGTTGACGCGCGCATCCTCTATGGCCTCGGGGACATACTCGATGCCCACTACGCGGCGCGCCTGCGCAGCACAGAAGTTGGCTATGGTGCCCGTGCCGGTGTAGAGGTCGTAGAGTATCTCGCTGCCGGTCAGCGCGGCCGCCTCGCGCGTGATCTTGTAGAGCTCGTATGCCTGCGCCGAGTTGGTCTGGTAGAACGACTTGGGACCCACCTTGAACTGCAAGCCCTCCATGCGCTCGACGATATGGTCCTTGCCGGCGAAGAGGATCGGCTCGCGGTCGCCGAGCGAGTCGTTCCACTTGTCGTTTATCATATATATCAGTGATGTTATCTCGGGGAACGTCGCGGCCAGATGCCCCATAAGGGCGTCGATCTTCGGGCGGTCGTTCTCGTTGAAGACGACGATCGTCATCACTTCGCCCGTCGAGGCGGTGCGTACGATGAGCGTGCGCATCAGCCCCTCGTGGGCGCGGGCGTTATGGAACGAGTATCCGTGCTCGATGCAGAAGCGCTTGACTTCGAGGCGTATGCGGTTGGATATGTCGGCCTGCAACCAGCAGCGGTCTATGTCGAGCACCTTGTCGAAGCAGCCGGGGATATGGAATCCCAGTGCCGGCGCCGACTCGATCTCGTCTGTGCGGGCTATCTCCTCGTATGTAAGCCAGCGGCGGTCGGCAAAGGTAAATTCGAGTTTGTTGCGATAGTGCTGCGTTGCTGCCGAGCCCAGGCACGGCCGTATTTCGGGCAGCTCGATGCGTCCTATGCGGTGGAGCTGGTCGGCCACCTGCTGCGTCTTCTGCCGCAGCTGCTCGTCGTAGGGCAGGTTCTGCCACTTGCAGCCGCCGCAAACGCCGAAGTGCGAGCAGAAAGGCTCGACGCGCATCGGCGAGCGCTCGATGAACCGCACCGCACGCCCCTCCATGTAACGGCGGTGTCTCTTGACTATCTGTACGTCCACCACGTCGCCCGGCACGGTCATCGGCACGAAGACCACCTGCTCCTCGTGTCGACCCATGGCCTTGCCCTCGGCGGCCAGTGTCGTTATGTGCAAACCCTCGATGAGAGGGTAGTCGCGTCTTTTTCTCGACATATTACCAATACTTTTCGGCAAAGATACGGTTTTGACGGAAAAATCGTGAAACAATCGCCCACTAATTGCTCGCACCACGGCATGGCCGGGCGAAGATCTTCGCCGCCGCTCAGCTGACGACCGATATTATCGCGATGCCGAAGCCGCCATCTGTCCGGTGCGGAAGATCGCGCTCTGCGCGGCTCGGCGGGGGAGCGGCGGCGCCCGACGGGCGAGGTGCGTAATAATGCGTTGTGCATAAAGTCGTTCTTCGAGAATTTTTTAGGGTGGGGGAATTTGGAGATCACGGAAATAATCAGTATATTGCGCAGGATTTGACCGATAATAACTAACGGAAATAACCCTAAAATTTCAAAAACACTCTAAACACAAAACTATGAAACGCTATTTTTCTCGATTGATCCTTGCCGGAGCCATGCTTTTGGCGGGGGGGGGAATGGTAGGATGCGACAAGGACGATCCTACGCCAGAGCCCGTCGTTCCCTCATTTGCGGCGGAGCTCGTCTCTACGGAGACCGATTCGGCCAAGGTCAAACTCACTTCGGAGAATCTCGCCGAGTATGCTTATCAGGTCGTCGAGGCGGCCGATGCGGCGAAGCCCGCCGCCGAGGCCGTATTCGAGGCCGGCGTCAAGGGTACGTTGAAGGACGGCCAGAACGACGTTACGATCTCTTCTCTGGCTGCTCAGACCGATTACGTGGCATATTTCGCAGCCAGGACTGCCGACGGTATTTACTACAAGGATGTAGTGGAGGTCAAGTTCACTACGGTAGACAGCCCGGCCGTGTTTGCTGTTGAGGTAACGGGTCAGACTCAGTCGACCGTATCGGTCAAGATCAACTCGGTCAAGATCGCCGAGTATGCTTATCTGGCATACACTCCCGAGACGCTGCCCGAGACCGCACCCAACGCTACCGTTCTGTTCGCAACGGGTACCACGGGCGCTCTGGCCGACGGCGAGAATCAGGTCGACATCGTTCGTCTGAATCCTGCTACGGCGTATACGATCTACTTCGCCGCCAAGACTACGGGCGAGGAGTTCTTCGGCGACGTGTTGAAGGTCGAGGCCACTACCGACGACTTTACGGAGGCTGTCGAGGTATTCGACGTAGACTACCGCAGCTTCAAGGTAAGCGTCAAGGTTCCCGAAAACCTCAAAGCCGACGACCACATGCTCAAATGGGGTACTTCGTCGATCTTCTTGCACAACCTGAATGCTCAGGGTGGAGGAGACTTCATTAATTTGAATCTGAATGACGAGTATTACAAAACCTATTTCAATGAGGATAGGATCTTCACTGTCGACGATTACAACTCTGTAATGCGCGACGAGAACGGCGAGCCTGTTCTCGACGGCCAAGACTACATAGAGTATTACGTTGCTCCCGTTCCGGGTCAGCCCCAGAGATTCACTGTCGGCGAGTTCGCCCGCGGCGAGCACCCGTGGGGCTGGGGAGAGGGATACTATGCTCCGATGTTCGACGAGGAGGCCTATTGGACTGCCGTCGGTGGCGGTGGCGGTGACGACTGGGGTCCTCTCATGGCCGGCACGCGCGCTGTCAACGAGGCTGATTTCTGGACAGGCTTCTACGACAGCAAGCTCGTTGTCTTGAAGGCTCCCGAGAAGCTCGATGCCAAGTTCGAGGTCGAAATGTCGCTGCGCCCCAACGGCGGTCTTATCAGCGTTCGCCCCGATTCAAAGATTCAGTTCTATCAGCTGATGCTCCTCGACGAGTATACGCTTGCCGAGCTCATGCCGCTGCTCGACAACAACCCGGACTATCTCCAGTGGTTTACCACCTCTTATGAGGCTGTGATAAACCTCGGTGTCGCTACTGAGTCTGGTCCCGTCGATATCATGGTCGAGGATTTCTTCGGCGTTGTCGATCCGCAGGTCAAATATTACCTGTTCCTGGTAGGTATGGGTAACGAGAACGGTACGTTGCAGTGCTTCGAGACCCACGAGTTCAATCTTCCCGAGCCGACCAAGCCCGCTCCCTCGATCGAGGTTACCGGTATCGAGAAGCCCGCGAGCGAAGGCGAGGCTTCGCCTTTCGAGGTGTGGTTCAACGTCAAGTGTACTTCGAACGACGCTACCGTCGTAAGATATGCTGCCAACTACGAGCGCGAGTGGGAGACGACGAAAAAACAGTACCGCTTCGACGATGCCCAGTTGTTGGAGATGGCCGACAACCGATTCTCGGCGGATGATGTCGCTGCTATCAACAGCGCCGAAGGTCTGAACGTAAGATTCGATTCGTACGAGGATGCCGTGACGGTCATGGGTGCAATGGCCTCTAACGACGAGGGAACGTGGAGCGAAGCCGTCGTTACGAAGAATCGTTCGATGCGCGAGCCGGATGCCGAGCGCGTAGAGTCGGATCTGTTCACTGCTCTGAACGGCGACTGGACGGCTACGGCTACCATAACCTACACCAAGTACGACGAGAACCGCCAGCCTGTTCCTGTTACCGAGACTAAGACCTGCAAGGTAACTCTCGGCGATCTGACGGCTCCCGCAACGCTGCCCGAGTCGGTATATGCTCTCTATCCTAACAATACCCGCGAGGAGGTCGATGCCATGTACGAAGACTTTAAGACGCTGCAAAATGTCTTCAACCAGAAGACGCGCGGTCAGAACCGCATCCTCTGCAACGGCTTCGACTTCGAGGTTCCGCGCAGTCAGGGCGGTCGATCGGATCTGTCTTATCAGTCGCCGTTCGAGCTGTTCTGCTCGACGACCTACAACGGATACGACAATGCGTCGCTGTTGTGGGACTTCGGACCCAAGTGGTACTTGCAGGTTGCAGCCGACGGTACGGTAACGGCTCCGTTCAACATGGGCTACTTCGCTCCGGCGTCTCAGTGGACAAAGAGTGCATACTACATGGTCGCATCGGACGGCAAGGCCGTAATTGCAGGCGACGAGACCACCGGATTCCCCGTCGAGGTATCGGCCGACCGCAATACGATTACCGTCAAGCCTTTCGTACAGGGCGAGACTGAGTACTTCCCTGTTCTGGCACAGCTCTACACCGGCGGCAACTTCCAGTACGGTGCCCGTGTTACGACCGATATCGTGCTTACGCGCGGTTGGAACGAGGCTGCTGCCGTCAAGTCGTCGGTAACCGGCGGCAAGATCTCTGCATGCAGCGTCGCAGGCGAGAGAGTCAAGCTGGCCAAGAAGCCCATGTCGCGCACTATCATGGCGCTGACCAAGCCGGCTCCGAGAGCCAAGGGCCACGGCGTGACCGTAGAGCAGTTCAGAAAGAACCTCAAAAATACGTTTGACAAACTCTGTCGTGTACGTTAGAAGTTTATAATTCAAGTCGATCGGGAACTCTCCGCGAGGGGAGTTCCTGTTCGTCTTTTTACAATATATAGTATCTATGAAGAAACTATTGAGTTCGATATTCGCCATTATGGCGGTATGTACGCTCTCGGCCCAGTCGCTGCCCGACGTCAAGGTCGAGACGGCCGACGGCCGCGAGATATCCGTGCGTTCGCTTACGGGTAAGAAGCCCCTGATAATATCTTTCTGGGCCATAACCTGCAAGCCCTGCATTCAGGAGCTCAACGCCATTAACGACAGTCTGGACGAGTGGCGCGAGCTGGCCGACTTCGACGTCGTAGCCGTATCGGTAGACGACGTGCGCCAGAAGTCGTCGGCCAAGGCCAAGGCCGCATCCATGGGCTGGGATTTCATCTGCCTGTTCGACCAGAACCAGACGTTGAAGCGTGCGATGAATGTGTCGCTGACGCCGCAGTCGTTCGTCGTCGACGCCGACGGCAACGTGGTCTTCTCGCATTCGGGCTATACGCCCGGCAGCGAGCAGCAGCTGCTGGATAAGGTTATCGAGATTTCTAAACGCAAATAACCATGAAACGAATTATTCTTTCGGCTCTTGCCGCATGTGCCGTTTCGGCGGCCGGTGCACAGATCCGTCTTGGCGACGGACAGCTTACCGGCAGCTTCGAGACCAACTCGATCTATTATGTCGACGACAGCGGTCTGGGCGATGCCGGCACGGCTCCCGATGACAAGTTCGGATCGAACAACTATCTGAAAGTAGACTACAACTACGGCCGCTTTTCCGCCGGCTTGCAGGCCGATGCCTATCTGCCCGCATTGCAGGGCTACGAGATCGGTCAGCAGCCCGGTGCGCACAAGTTCTACCTGTCGTCGAAGTATATCCAGTGGCAGGACAACAACTTCTCGGTGCTGGTGGGCGATATCTTCGACCAGTTCGGCAACGGCCTTATCTTCCGCAGCTTCGAGGATCGCCAGCTGGGCTTCAACAACTCGCTCGAAGGTATCCGCGGCAGCTATCGTTTCGGCAACTACGTGCAGTTGAAGGCCTTGTACGGACGTCCGCGTCTCTATACCGACTATGCCGATTCGTGGGTGCGCGGCGGCGATCTGAGCGTCTCGCTGAGCGACATATTCGGCAGCCGCGAGTTGCAGCTCTCGTTGGAGGGCAGCTACGTCAACCGTTACGAGGCGCTCGACAAGGACGAGATGCTCGACTTCGAGTCGCGCGGTCTTACCTCGTCGAATCTCAACATGTACTCGGGACGTATGAATCTGGCATGGAAGGGTCTGTCGCTGCGCGGCGAGTATGTCGCCAAGAGCAAGGACCTGCCAACGGCCGTCACGGCTTCGGCCGTAAGGGGCGAAGCCGTCCTCGGCGAGTTGGGTTTCAGCCATAAGGCGTTCAGCATCTCGGGTACGTTCCGCATGCTCGACAATATGGGCACCATGCTCTCGCTCTACGGCACGGGCACGGGTAACACGCTCAACTATCTGCCCGCGTTGACGCGTCAGTATACCTATATGCTGGCCAATCTCAACCCATATCAGGTCAATGTCGAGGGCGAGATCGGCGGTCAGGTCGATGTATACTACACGATCCGCAACAAGCAGAACAGATCGCGTTACTGGAACCTGCATGCCAACTACTCGACCTACTATACGCTGCGCGGCGAGCAGAGCATGACCGGCAACCGCGAGCTGCTGTGGCAGGATATCAATGTCGATGTGGAGCGTCAGTGGAACAAACGTCTTAAAACGACGCTGCTCTACTCGTTCCAAGAGTGGAACCCGCATCACGGCTACCGTCATCGCACCTATGTGTCGAACATCTTCGTTGCAGACGTGACCTATAAGTTCGACCGCACCAAGTCGCTGCGCGTCGAGGCTCAGTATCTGCTTTCGGACGAGTACGAGGGCGACTGGGTGGCCGGTCTGGTCGAGTTCAGCGTCGCCCCCCATTGGAGCGTCTTTTTCAGCGATATGTACAATATCGACAAGACCAAGACCAACTATTACAGCGGTGGTTTCAGCTACACGAAGAACCGCACCCGCATTCAGCTCAGCTACGGCCGCAACCGTGCCGGCTATGTATGCTCGGGCGGCGTGTGCCGTTATTCGCCGGCATATACGGGTCTGAACCTCGCTCTGACATCATCATTCTAAGCATCTTCTGCAAGCCGAGTGCAGAGCCGAGTTTGTTCGCCGGCTATGCCGAGGCAGGAATATGCTGAAATAAATTCAATAAAAGGAATTAGACGAATATGAAACTGTTCAAATACATTCTGACCCTCTCGCTCGTCGCTCTTACCGCCGCTTCGTGCCTCAAAGGCAAGGGCAGCGATTTCGAGGACGTCCCGGAGGCCGGCTTCGAGGCTGCCGTTTCGCCTGCCCGGATCGTCGCCGACGGCGAGGAGGCCGCGGTATTCACGGCGAAATACGGTCAGCGCATACTTTCGGCCGATGACGTCAAGGTGTTCGACGCCGCCGACGACAGCGAGCTGTCGCTGCCCGAGCTTCGTTTCACGACCGAGACTGCCGGAACCTATAACTTCTATCTTACCTACAACGACGGCACGAAGGAGCATCGCTCTAAGACGCTTACGGTCGAGGCCGTCGAGGTGCGCTTCACGGCCACCGTGTCGCCCACGACGATCTACGCCGACGGCCAGAGCGCGGCCGTATTCACGGCTAAGTTCGGTTCGCGCGAGCTGACGGCGGCCGATGTCAAGGTGTTCGACGCCGCAGATGACAGCGAGCTGTCGCTGCCCGAGCTTCGTTTCACGACCGAGACTGCCGGAACCTATAACTTCTATCTTACCTACAACGACGGCGCCGAGGAGCACCGTTCAGAGACTCTGACCGTGGAGGCCGTCGCCAAGGGCGACAATCCCGGCAACGACGAGGTCGATCTGGGCAAGACCGACGACAAGGGACTTACCGTGTCGCTGTCGACGACGGTCATTCAGGCGGGTGTCGACCGTGCCGTGATGGTCGTGCGCTTCGACGGCGAGGTGCTGGCCGACGGATACGACATCTACGATGCCAAGAGCAATACGCCCGCCGATCTGCCGCGTGCCACGCTCACGGCTGATGACGGAACGGCCTACGAGCTGCCCGTAGTTACGGCCTCGGAGGCCGGTACCATGAGCTACTGGGTGGCTTACAAGACGCACAACACGGCTAAGAATCCCGCGACCGTTACGGCCGTGACGTTCGCCGTGCCGGAGCGTCCGGCCGACTCGCAGCCCGATAACACGTCGTTCGTGCATCGCGCTATGTTGACGCAGTTTACAGGTCTGGGCTGCGGCTACTGCCCCTACATGATCGCTGCGTTGGAGACCCTGTCGGAGAATACCGATTACGCGTCGAAGTATGTCCTGACGGTGGCGCATACGTATAGCGGCGACCCCTATCATCCGGGTGTCAACGTCGACGATGCAATGGGCATCAAGAGCTATCCGGCCGTTGTCTGCGACATGGGTCGCAAGATCGACAACTACGGCTACGAGGCCAATATAACCAACCTCAAAAAGATGATCGATTTGTCTATGGCCGCGCCTGCCAAAGCCGGTATTTCGGCCGCTATGGATGTACGTGACAATACGCTCGTGATACGTATGACGGTCAAGGCCGCGGAGACGAACGACTATCGCGTAGGCGCTTGGGTAATGGAGGATGGCCTGAGCGGTCATCAGTATAACTACGGAATGACGGGCGACTACGATTTCGACACGCACAATAATGTCATCCGTGTCGTCGACAGCCGCTATGCTCCGAATAACATAAGCGGCCATGCGGTCGGAACGCTGGGTGCCGGCAAGCTCGCCGACAAGCTCTTCGTCATCAATCTCGATCCCGCGTGGAAGCAGGAGAACATGCACGTGGCGCTGTTCGTGACTGCACTCGATGAAAAGGGTAACCGTTATGTAACCAACGTCGTCGCGGTCGACTCGCTTACCGGTACTATCGGCTTCGAGTACGAGTAGCGATTATCCCCGGAAGAGCGTTTCGGCTCGCGCCGGTCGGTCGCCGCAAGGTTTATCCTGCATGCGCCGGTTCGATGCCTCGGCATAGTCCTAAACGGCTCGGCTCTGCGCTCATTCGGCAGATGATATGTTTTTACGATCGTCCCCGCAACCTTATGTTGCGAGGACGATCTTTTGTTTATAGATAGCAGGACATTGTTCCGTCGTATGCCTGCATGGTTCTATATCTCTGCGGCCGTTGGTGCACCCGGATGCCGTTGCAGCATGGAGCTCGCGATATGGAACCGGGTTCGTAGCGAGAAGGCGAATATAATTGGCAAATTGCTCTTTGGCTTCTCGTCGCCTCGGCAAAGTCCGAATAATCTTCGGCTCTGCCCGGCTTAATGAAAATGTGAGGATTTGGAGTCGGCAGGCATGGAGCGTCGCAGTAAATAGGCTTGCTCCACGCCGTGCGGCCTGCATCATGGCGCAGTATCGCCGCGCTTTCGGATGTTGCCAGTATAGTATCCCGACACGTAAAAGTGAGATTCGTTGCCCGCGAACATCGGAATAGCGGTTGGCAACTGTATACAAAAACTCCGTGCCGGCACACTGCCGACACGGATGCGATAGCTTTTAATTGCATATGACCGCTGCGAGACGAGCGCTATGATACGGATACCCGGATCATCTCCGGCGATGCCCGACGGTAACCGGTATATGCGCCGTCCATAACATGCGTGGCTGGCGGGCGCATTCTGCCCTGTGTTCAACTCATCGCCATCTCCTCACTATGGCGCCGGAGGCATGGCCGGCAGCGGGGCAGTTGCGACGGTCGCGCAGAAAGCGTTCGGGAGACGGTTACGCAGCCATGCGTCAGCCGATAAGGCAGCCGTTGGTCTTTGCGATAATCAGATCTACGCCGGCCTCCTCGATGTATTCGCGAGCCTGCTCCGAGATGCCGTCGTCGGTAACGATGATGTCGATGCGGTCGAGCGGACATATCTTGGCGAAGCCGCGACGGCCGAACTTGGTCGAGTCGACCAGCAGAACGGTCTGCGATGCCGCCTCCATCATGTCGTTGGTAAGGCGCGCCTCCTCCAACGTCGAACATGTGATGCCCGTCTCGTCGTCGATGCCGTCCGAGCCGAAGAATACCTTCGAGCAGCGTATGTCTTTGAGCTCGGTGGCGGCCATTTCGCCGCGTACCGAGAGGGTGTTCTTATAAATCTTGCCGCCTAACTGTATGACGTCGATCTTCTCGTTTTCGTTCAGCAGCACCGCTACGCGCAGATCGGGCGTCACGACGTTGAGATGCGAGTCGGTCGCGATCTGCTCGGCGAAGGCGTAGAGCGTAGAGCCCGAGGCGACGATGATCGAGTCGTTGTCGGCGATGAGCTTGGCCGCTTCGCGGGCTATGATGCGTTTGAGCTCGGTGTTGATATGGCTCTTGACCTGCACGCTGATATCCATAACGTGGGGGTTGGCTGCCGTGGCGCTGCCGTGCGTGCGGTACAGCACCTTCTGCGATTCGAGGAAGCGCAGGTCCTTGCGGATCGTAGCCTTCGTGACGTTCAGCTCGTTGGCTATGTCGGCCACACGAATATAACCGTGCTTGTTAAGTTGTTCCTGGATGTACTTGTACCTCTCTGCGATACTCATCTTTCAAATGTATATTAAGTTTTGTAGATACAGTTGTTTGCCTCGATAGCCGACCGCCGGCGGCCGAACTCGTCGACTGCCGGCCGGATGCCGGACATCATGCCATATTACAAATATACAGATAAAAAACGGTATAGCGAATTTTTTGAGAAATTTTTAGGTGCCGCGGTACAATTATTTGTTTTTGCTGTCGTTGCGGCATGGCGGCGCGCTATCTCTCCACCTCGCGTCGGTTCATCAGCGCGTGGGTTATGGTCAGCTCGTCGACATACTCCAACTCGTCGCCGAAGCCTATTCCGCGCGCTATGGTCGTGACCTTGACATCGGGGTAGGCTTTGAGGCGGTTAAGCAGATAGAAGAGCGTCGTCTCGCCCTCGACCGAGGTCGATATGGCTATTATGACTTCGCGCACCGTGCCTGCGGCTACGGTGTCGCACAAAAGGTCGATTTTAAGGTCGGAGGGGCCGATGCCCTGCATGGGCGATATGACGCCGCCCAGGACGTGATACAGACCGCGGTACTGCGACGTATTCTCGATCGACATTAGGTCGGCCACCTGCTCGACGACGCATATCGTGGAGCGGTCGCGCCGAGGGTCGCTGCAAATGGGACATATATCGGTGTCGGATAGGTTGTTGCACTTGGTGCAGTAGCGTATCTCGTGGCGGAAGCGTTCGATGCTCGCTGCGAGCGAATCGACCGTCGATGTCTCCATTTTGAGTATGTGCATGGCAAGACGCAATGCCGTGCGCCGGCCTATGCTTGGCAGGCGTTGCAGTTCGCTTGTAACGTTGTCGAGCAGCTTAGACATGGCGGCAGGTTATATTTTCTCGATCTGCGCGGAGCGTATCCAACCCTTTTCTCCGTCGGCGAAGATTATCTCGCTCCACTCGCCCAGCGTGCGCGACAGAGTGACCGTGACGCCCTGACCTGGTTCGCGGATGACCTTGGTTTCGTTGTCGGGCGAAGAGTGCACGGGTGCCGTGTCGCGGCATACGACGACGGCCATATCGTCGCGGCGCTCGACGGAGCGTTGCGAGGCGGCCATGACGGTAGCCAGAACGAACATCACTGCCAGCAGCAGCGCGCCGAAGAAGCCCGCCTTGCGCAGTGCTACGTTGCGCGAGAGCAGATAGAGTATCGTCAGTGTGAGCACGGCGGCCAGAAGAACGATCGACAGAGCCGCCCATGCGTTGCTCGACAGCATGTTGCGCAGCGAACGCCAGACGCGCGCCATGACGAATTCGGGCACGCCGTCGGTGTCGTTGGTGTGGTCGACGGCAAGGTCGAGGTTATACTGTGCGTCGCTCATCGACGGGTCGAGCCTGAGCGCGCGCCGGTAGTTGAGCACGGCGCGTCCCAGCTGCCCCGAGGCGAAGGGGCGGCCGTTGAGCGCGATGTCGTTCTGCCCGGCCTTGAAGCAGGCGTTGCCGGTGTTGTAGTAGAGCTCGGCCGACGAGTAGCCCATTTCGGCGATGCGTGTGTAGAGCTCGGCGGCCTCGGCGAAGCGCTTCTCGGCATAGGCCTCGTTGGCGCTGCTCCACAGCGCATCGACGGCGAGGTCGGCATACTCCGACTGCTGCGCGCGGGTGCCCAGAGGCGCGGCGAGCAACAGCGCCAGTGCGGCGATACGTGTTATTGTGAGGTGTTTCATGACTCGTCTAACGTTTTACGATCGATTCTATTTTCGAGATAATATCCACGGCGTCGGCATATACCTCCTCCATAGTGTTGGTCGTCGAGGGCGAATACTGCGCCTCGTCGCAGCGCGATATGATTTCGCAGAAGAGCTCTGCGTCCGATGCCGCGACGCCGCGGCGGTACAGCTCCTCGCGAATGGTCTCCTTGGTAAGGTTGGCCGCCGGGATGTTGAACTTGTCGCCCATGTATCCCCACAGCGCTTTGAGCATCTCCTCGTAGAAGGCGTGGCGCTGCTGTTGCTGCATGTGGCGTCGTGCCATGCGCAGGCGCTGGACGGCAGCCTTGTTGGCGTGCCTGATGCGGCGCTGGACGAGATTGCGGTTCTCGCGTATGCGGTGGTGCAGGATGACGTATGCCACCACGAATGCCGCCGTGATGACCACTACCAGCAGGAAGTAGAGCGGAGAGAACATGAACAGCCGCTGCTGACGACGCAGTGCGCTGCTGTCTGTACGAATGAAGCGTATGTCGCGGTCGAGCTGCTTCATCTTCTCGTTATATATCGTCGGCAGCTGTCCCGAGGGCAGCGACGCGGCGGAGCCGTCGCCCGACACTTCGAGCTGCACGGGCGGGGTCGAGAGGGTAATGTACTGCTCCTTGCGGGGGTCGAAGTAGCTGAATTGGACGGGAGGGATAGTGAACTCGCCGGCCGAACGTGCGACGAACGGGTATTCGTACTTGATCGTGCCCGAGGTGCCTGCGGCCGAGACCTTGAACGAGTCGGAGGTCTTGGTGTCGTACACTTCGAACGATTCGGGCATCGTGACCGCCGGTGTCTCGACGAATTTCAGGTTGCCCTGACCCGAGAGCGTGAGCGTGATGCTCGCGGCCGAGTTGACGCTGATCTTCGAGGGGGGCATGGCGCTCTGCAACGAAAAGCTGCCCACGGCGCCGCCGAAGCTGCGCGGTGCGTCGGCCGGCAGCGGCTTGACCGTCAGTACGGTCTGGCCGGTCGATACCTTGCGGTTGACCGACATGACCTCCTGACCGCCGAAGAAGGGGTCGAAGCCTCGGTTGCTCTCGACGACGACCTGTGCCACGGCCGTGAGCTCGGCCGGGTCGATGACCACCCTGCCCGACTGCTGCGGGTAGAGCAGATACTCTTTCAGCAGATATGTCGTGTAGACCTTGCCGTCGAGCTGTTCGCGCGAGGAGTTGTCGTCGCTGACTGGCAGCTCCTGCGACCAGAAGCCCTCGAAGGCGGGCAGTTTGACGTTGTTGATCGTGGCGATCGAGGCGCGGGTGTAGAGCACGATCGAGGCGCGCACGGCCTCGCCCTTGTATACCGATGACGACGACAGGTTGATGCGCAGCAGTATGTCGTCCTTGGCGATGTGCGACTCGGGCGACGAGCCCGGACGGCGTTCGTCCTGCGGCGAGGATGGGCGGGTGCCCTCGTCGACGACCTCGACGGGCAGCGGACGCGTGGCGTAGCGTTTGCCGTCGACCGTGATTGCGGCGGCGCCTATGGTATGCGTGCCCGCAGCCTGCGGCATGAGCACGTAGGTGTAGGTGTAGCTCTCGCTGGTGGTCTGCTTGCCGTTGATCCAGTAGCTCTGGCGTCCGGTGGCCACGGTAGGTCCGGCCAGGATGTCGAATCCGGCGAAGTCGGGCGCCTCGAACGAGTCGTCGTCGGGACGCGCATCGGCACGGAACTCGACGCGGAAATACTGTCCGAGCGAAGTTATAGTCGGAGCGTCGACCTTGAACGAGACCGCGCCGTCGGCGTGTGCTGCGCAGACGAAACAGAGCAGCGCCGCAACGGTCGCAAGTATTCTGCTTGAAATGTATCGTTTCATCGGATACGTGTTTTCTTATCGATATACGTTCAACGTTACGGTATAAACGTTTATTATCGGGGAGTCTCGAAAATTCGAGGCTCCCCGATATATAGGTGCCGGCCGCGTGCGGCGGTTTAGTGCGCGAAGTCGGCGAAGAAGTCGTTGCCCTTGTCGTCCACGATGATGAATGCCGGGAAGTTCTCGACATAAATCTTGCGGACGGCCTCCATGCCCAGCTCGGGGAAGTCGACCACCTCGACGCTCTTTATCGAGTTCTTGGCCAGAATGGCTGCCGGACCGCCTATCGAGCCGAGGTAGAAGCCTCCGTTGGCCTTGCAGGCGTCGGTAACGGCCTTCGAGCGGTTGCCCTTGGCCACCATTACCAGCGAGCCGCCGTGCTTCTGGAACAGATCGACGTAGGGATCCATGCGTCCTGCCGTGGTGGGGCCGAACGAACCCGAGGCCATGCCTTCGGGCGTCTTGGCCGGACCGGCATAGTAGACGGGGTGTTTCTTGAAGTATTCGGGCATCGGCTTGCCCTCGTCGAGCATCTGCTTGATGCGGGCGTGGGCTATGTCGCGCGCCACGATCAGAGTGCCTTTGAGGTTGAGGCGCGTCTTGATCGGATATTTGGTAAGTATCTCGCGCACCTTGTCCATTCCCTCGTCCAGATCGATGTCGACGGCCGGGCTCATCGATGGAGCCTCGGCGGGCAGGAATCGTGCGGGGTTCTTCTCCAACGCTTCGAGGAAGATGCCCTCGGGCGTGATCTTGGCCTTGATGTTACGGTCGGCCGAGCAGCTGACGCCGATAGCCACGGGGCACGATGCGGCATGGCGCGGAGCGCGTATCACACGCACGTCGTGCACGTAGTACTTGCCGCCGAACTGTGCGCCCAGACCTATCTCCTGGCATATCTTCTGTACCTTGGCCTCCCATTCCAGATCGCGGAAGCAGCGGCCGCCCTCGTTGCCCGAGGTGGGCAGCTCGTCGAGATAACCGGCCGAGGCCTTCTTGACGGTCGACAGACACATCTCGGCCGACGTGCCGCCGATGCAGATGGCAAGGTGGTAGGGCGGACATGCCGACGTACCAAGATCGGTAATGTGCTCGCGGATGAACTTCGTGAGCGACTCCTCGTTCAGAAGGGCTTTGGTCTGCTGATAGAGGAAAGTCTTGTTGGCCGAGCCGCCGCCCTTGGTAATGAACAGAAACTCGTACTCCATGCCCGGATGACCGCCGTAGATGTCGATCTGCGCGGGCAGGTTGGTGCCCGAATTTTTCTCGTCGGTCATGGTAAAGGGCACTACCTGCGAGTAGCGCAGATTGCGATCCTTGTAGGTCTCGTATACGCCGCGCGAGATGCACTCGGCATCGTCGGCACCCGTGTATACGTCCTCGCCCTTGTGACCGATGCAGATAGCCGTGCCGGTATCTTGGCATGTGGGCAGCTCGCCCTCGGCCGACACGCACTGGTTGAGCAGCATGGTGTAGGCGACGAATTTGTCGTTGTCGGTGGCTTCGGGATCTTCGAGGATGTCGGCGAGTTTCTGCAAGTGCGATGCGCGCAGATAGAACGACACGTCGGCGTATGCCTCCCTGGCCAGCAGTTCGAGACCCTTGGGGTCGACCTTCAATATTTTACGGCCGTCGCACTCGACGACCTTCACGTAGTCCTTCGTCAGAAGCCGGTATTCGGTCTTGTCCGATTGAATCGGAAACGGTTGCTGATAGATGAAATCTGCCATTTTTATTTTTAGTTTTAGTGCTGTTCTGCTTTTGCCGCCCGCCGTGCTCCAAGCACGGGGGTATTCTCGGAGCCTATCCCTCGATAGTCACGCTCACGCGGTCGATCTTGCCGCCTAACGGCGGTGCTATCTTGGCCACGGTGCACTCCACAGAGACGATCTGCGGAAACTCCGCCCTGACCGCCTCGATGACGTTCGAGGCTGCGGCTTCGATCGTGCGCTGCGTGCGCTTCATGGTCTGTTCGACGATGCCGAAGACGGTCAGATAGTTGACCGCGCTGCCCACGTTGTCCGTCCGGGGCAGGTCGCCCAGCGGGGTTTTAATGGCCAGATCGACGCGGAAGCGGTTGCCCACCCTCTGTTCCAGATCGTAGCAGCCGTGGTAGGCGCGCACGACGATGCCGTCAAGACGTATCGTGTAGAGTTTCTGCTCCATGTTGCCCTATTCGACTGTGATGAGATAGTAGTTCTTCTTGCCGCGCTGCACGAGCAGATACTTGCCGGCTATAAGATCGGCTTCGCTGACCTGCTGCATGGGGTCTGCGACTTTCTCCTTGTCGAGCGAGACGCCGCCGCCCTGAATCATCTTGCGGCATTCGCCCTTCGAGGGGAATATCGGTGCGTGCTCGACCACCAGATCGATGAATGCGCCCAGAGCGCTCTTCGGGACGTTGTACTGCGGTACACCCTCGAAGACCTGCAACAGGGTCTGCTCGTCGAGGCGACGCAGGGCGTCGGAGGTGGCGCCGCCGAAGAGTATCGACGAAGCCTCGACGGCACGCTGCCACTCCTCCTTGGAGTGTATCATACATGTAAGCTCCTCGGCCAGACGCTTCTGCAACGCTCTCAGGTGCGGCGCCGCATCGTGCTCGGCTATGAGAGCATCTATCGTCTCGCGGTCGAGCAGCGTGAATATCTTGATATAACGCTTGGCGTCCTCGTCGCTGACGTTGAGCCAGAACTGGTAGAACTTATAGGGCGAGGTGTAGCGCGCGTCGAGCCAGATGTTGCCGCTCTCGGTCTTGCCGAACTTGGTGCCGTCGGCCTTGGTTATCAAGGGGCACGTTATGGCGAAAGCCTCGTTCTCGCCGCCTAACTTGCGGCGTATGAGCTCGGTGCCGGTTGTGATGTTGCCCCACTGGTCGGCGCCGCCGAGCTGCACCTTGCAGCCGTACTCCTGATAGAGGTGCAGGAAGTCGTAGCCCTGCAACAGCTGGTAGGTAAACTCGGTAAACGACATGCCGTCGCCGTCGCCGTTGAAGCGTTTCTTGACCGAGTCCTTGGCCATCATGTAGTTGACCGTGATGACCTTGCCTATCTCGCGGGCGAAGTCGAGGAACGAAAACTCCTTCATCCAGTCGTAGTTGTTGACCAGCAGCGCGCGGTTCTCGGCGTCGGACTCGAAGTCGAGCAGCTTGCCCAGCTGCCGCTTTATGGCCTCCTGATTGCGGCGCAGCGTAGGCTCGTCCAACAGATTGCGCTCCTGCGACTTGCCGCTGGGGTCGCCGATCATGCCCGTGGCGCCGCCGACGAGTGCTATGGGGCGGTGTCCGCACATCTGGAAGTGTTTGAGTATCATTACGCCCACCAAGTGGCCTATATGCAGCGAATCGGCCGTGGGGTCGATACCCAGATAGGCCGTCGTCATCTCCTTTTTGAGCTGCTCCTCGGTGCCGGGCATGATCGTGTGTATCATGCCGCGCCATTGGAGCTCTTCGATAAAATCCTTGTTATTCATCGTTTGCAAATTTTTACGTTTATTCGGCTTCAAGGTCGAGCGCATCGCGCAGCTCGGCTATCAGCGGATTCTTCTGCAACATGTGTTGCACGCGATCTTCAAGGCGTATGGGCTTGGCCGCCCGTATCCGTTCGTTGACCTCTATTTCGAGATCGATCTGCGATTCGACGCCTGCGAGCGAGGCTATTTGCATCAGCAGTTCGACCTTCGAGTGGAGTATGTCGTCGGCCAGCGAGCGGGTCGGTGCCGCCAGAAGCAGACGGTTGCCCTCGATGCGCATCGAGTCGAATGCCGCCATGAAGCGCGGCCGCGACCGCCGTATGTAGTCGGCGATGCGCTCTGCGGCGTTGCGCAGCTTCTCCTCGGCATGCGGGTCGATCTGCATCTGCGCCGGCGAGGCTGCCTGTGCCGGATCCGTGCCGCCGCTCGCGCCCTCGGGTGTCGTGTCGTCGCCGCCGAGAAGATCGGCGAGCGAGGTGCCCGAGACGAGCGATCCCTGTCGCTGCGGTGCTGCCGGGCGCCGCTGTGCGGGCTGCGACTGTGCCGTTTCGGCCGTTTGCTGCGGCTGCGGGGTTGCTGAGGCCGGCTGAGCCGTTGCGGCCGTTTGTCGGGCTGCGGCTGTTGCGGCCGGAGTCGAGCTGTTGAGTGCTGGCTCCGAGGCCGCCTGTTGCGGCATCCGGCTCTGATCCTGTGCCGTCTGCTGCGGCTGCCCTTCGCCTGCGACGGGCGTCTGCCGTGCGCTCTGAGACCCCAGTGCGGGCGTTGCACTGAGCTCGGGCAGCGGAGCGGAGACGTCGTATGTCAGCGCACCGCTGTCACTGTTTTTTTTTTGACCGAGACCCGCAATCTTCATGAGTCCCAGTTCGACGAGCAAACGTTGGTTGGACGATTGCCGTATGCGTCCGTCGGCTTCGGTCAGCAGCGATACCGCACCGAACAGAAAATCTTCGCTGCACTGCTCCGCCTGCCGGCGGTATCGCTCCATGAGCGTGCCGGTAAACTCGATCAGCGAGACCGCCGGACCGCGAGCCATAAGCAGGTCGCGCATGTGCTGGCTGAGTCCGGCGATGAAGGTCTGCGGCGAGAAGCCGCGGCCGAGCACGTCGTCGAAACGCAGCAGGGCCTCTATGTAGTTGCCTGCCAGCAGCAGGTCTGTCATGTCGAAGTAGGTGTCGTAGTCCAGCACGTTGAGCGTGGCGGCTACCTGTTTGTAGTCGAGCTTCGCGCCGCAGAACGATACGGCCTTGTCGAACATCGACAGGGCGTCGCGCATACCGCCGTCGGCCTTGCGCGCGATGAGGTTCAGAGCCTGATCGTCGGCCTCGACCCCCTCCTGCGAGGCTATGTATCGCAGATACTCCACGCCGTCCTCGACGCGTATGCGGTTGAAGTCGTATATCTGGCATCGCGAGAGGATCGTGGGGATGATCTTGTGCTTCTCGGTGGTGGCCAGAATGAATACGGCGTGTGCCGGCGGCTCTTCAAGCGTTTTGAGAAAGGCGTTGAACGCCTGTGTCGAGAGCATGTGCACCTCGTCGATGATGAACACCGAGTAGCGCCCCTGCTGCGGCATGACCCGCACCTGCTCGATGAGGTTGCGGATGTCGTCGACCGAGTTGTTCGAGGCGGCATCGAGCTCGTGTATGTTCAGCGAGCGGTTGTCGTCGAAGCTGCGGCACGACTCGCACTCGTTGCAGGCCTCGGCGCCGACGGGGTGCTGGCAGTTTATCGCCTTGGCGAAGATGCGGGCGCAGGTGGTCTTGCCCACGCCGCGCGGTCCGCAGAACAGGTAGGCGTGCGCCAGCTGTCCGCGCTCGATCGCGTTTTTGAGCGTCGAGGTTATATGTTTCTGTCCGACGACCGTTGCGAATGTCGAGGGACGGTATTTTCGCGCAGAAACGATAAAATTCTCCATAACATCGCAAAGGTATAAAAAAAAACTCAGATGCGCTTCGGGCATTTGAGTTTTTCGCTTTCGTATCGGGTCGGCGTGTGACTGCCGGCACAGTCTCGCGGTTGCGTTTCGAAAGGCCGGGCGGGGCATTGGAAAGCTCCTCCGGCAGCAGCCGTCTGCTGCGGGATCAGACGTCGAGCACGGTAACCTCTATGCCGCGCTCCTCCAACTGTTTGAGCACGTGCTGGGGTATGCCGCGGTCGGTGACGATCTGGTCGATGCGGTCTATGTCGCATATCTTGCTGAAACCGCGGAAATTGAACTTGGTCGAGTCTGTCAGCACGATGGTCTTCTGCGAGGCGTCGATCATCATTCTGTTGAGCGACGCTTCCAGCAGATTGGTGGTCGACAGACCGTATTCGACATCTATTCCGTCGGTGCCGATGAAGAGCTTGCTGCAAGCGAAATTCGAGAGCATCTCCTCGGCGTAGTGGCCTACGACCGATTCGGAGGAGTTGCGCGCGATGCCGCCTAACTGTATTACGTCTATGTCCTTGTTGCGAGAGAGATAGGCCGACACGTTCATCGCCGATGTGATGACTGTAAGATGCTCTTGCGGCACTATCTCGCGAGCCAGATACATGACCGTCGTTCCCGAGGCTATGAGGATCGAGTCGTTGGGCGAGATCATGCGGGCGGCGTATTCGCCGATAGCCTTCTTCTGCATGATCTGCTGTTTCTCCTTGACGTTGACGTCGCGGTCGTTGATATAGGGGTTGAATCTTATCGCACGACCGTGGGCGCGGTAGATCGATCCGGTCTTTTCGAGCTGCGTAAGGTCTTTGCGGATCGTCACTTCCGATACGTTGAACTCCTTGGCAAGCTCGCCGACGCCGATCGAACCCGTCTCGTTGACCATATCGAGTATGGCCTTGTGTCTTTGGCTCAGGGGCATAATCTTCCATTTACTGTTTGGTGCCACAAATATATAAAAAATAGCATAGCCGGAAACACTGCCGGCGGTTATTTGTCGTGGAACGGTAAAAAGTTTTGAAATAAAAGTATAAAAGTTTGCATATTAACCTTAAATATTCTACTTTTGTTTCGAATTGAAATATTTTCGGATCGTTGCGAAACTCCGATGCGGCGCGCAGCTCCTTCGCTCAGTTTCGGGTCGGGGCGTAATGGTCTGATTATTGGTTGCTTGAAAAGATTCAATATATTAAAATATCAAAACGAAATGGACAGAGGTTTAATGCTTAAACAACTCGACGACGCCGACAAGGTATGGGATGTGGTCGTTGTCGGTGGCGGTGCGACGGGATTGGGTTGTGCGGTAGATGCCGCAACCCGCGGATTCAGCGTCGCCTTGTTCGAACGCGAGGACTTCGCTAAATGTACGTCGAGCCGCTCGACGAAACTGGTGCACGGCGGAGTGCGTTACTTGCAGAAAATGGAGGTCGATCTGGTGCGCGAGGCGCTGCACGAGCGCGGCATCATGAAGCGCAACGCTCCGCATCTTGTAAAGGATCAGGCGTTTGTCATATCGAACTATCGCTATTGGGATAATTTCCTATATTTCTGCGGTCTGACCTTCTACGACATACTCTCGTTCGGCTTCGGCTACGGCCGTTCGCGCTTCATCCGCTCGAAGACCGTCATGAAGTATCTGCCGACCTCCGTGAAGAAGGGGCTGAAAGGCGGTATCGTATACCACGACGGTCAGTTCGACGATGCCCGCATGGCATGCAACCTCGCGCAGACGTGCGCCGAGAACGGCGGATGCGTCGTAAACCGCATGGCCGTGGTGGGCGTGATGCACGACGATAAGGGCAAGGTGTGCGGCGTGAAGACGCGCGACATGCTTACGGGCGAGGAGCGCACCGTCAAGTGCCGTGCGCTGATAAATGCGGCCGGCTGCTTCGTCGACGAGGTTATGCAGATGGACGAGCCCGGCATGCCCAAGATGGTGGTGCCGAGCCAGGGCGTGCATATCGTTCTTGATATGAAATTCCTGCAAAGCGACTATGCTATCATGGTTCCGAAGACCTCGGACGGCCGTGTGCTGTTCGCCGTGCCCTGGCATGACAAGGTGGTCGTAGGTACTACCGATATTCCGCGTCCGAAGGCCGAGAGCGAGCCCCGTCCGTTGGAGGAGGAGATAGACTTCATCCTCAAAACGGCATCGCTCTACATGGATCCCACGCCCAAGCACTCGGATATAGTATCGGTATTCGCCGGTCAGCGTCCGCTGGCGGCGCCCAAGAAGGAGGGCAAGAGCTCTAAGGAGGTATCACGCAGCCATAAGATCATCACTTCGGACAACAACCTGATAACGATCACGGGCGGCAAGTGGACCTCATACCGCAAAATGGCCGAGGATACGGTCGACAAGGCCATATCGCTCTGCGGTTTGGAGAAGCGCAAGTGCGTGACCCGCAAATTCAAGATACACGGCTGGAAGCCGCAGCCCGATCTCACGGACCACATGTATGTCTACGGTTCGGATATCGAGAACGTGCTGGCACTGATAAGGCAGAATCCTGCATTGGGCGAGAAGATATCTCCGAAGTTCGACTACACGATGGCCGAGGTCGTCTGGGCCGTGCGCGAGGAGATGGCGCTGACGGTAGACGATGTTCTGGCGCGCCGCGTCAGACTGCTCTTCGTCGATGCCCGCGAGGCTATGAAGTCGGCACGCCGCGTGGCCGAGGTCATGGCGGCCGAACTGGGTCGCGACCAGGAGTGGATCGAGGCGCAGGTCAAGGACTTTACCGCTATCGCTTCGAACTATTTTCTTTCGTAACGAAGATTTAACGTCGAAATTAACTCCTTGTACGGATTAATTTATAGTTTTGTGTAATGATTTTATCGAAGCCTGTCAACTGCCGGTGCCGCTGCCGAACCCGTTCGAGGTTCGGCGGCGCACCGCCGTTGTACGGCTCCCGTCCGAAACTACGATTGCCGTACCATAATATAATATAGGGCAAGCGACGTGCAGGAGAGGCGAAAATAAGAAAATTACCTAACGCTTTTACAAACCTTTATGTCTAACTTTTTCGCTCCGCCCGCTGCCAGAGACCGATTGCCGAAGGATCGTATTCCGGAGGTGTATCGGCGTATGCGCCTGAAAGTGTTCTTGGGTGCATTTCTGGGATATGCGGCATACTATCTGGTTCGCAAGAATCTGTCGTTGGCGGCTCCGTCGATGATCGAAGAGGGTCTGCTCGACAAGGCCGGCGTCAGCTTCGCCATGACCGGTATTCCCGTGGCGTATGCTTTCAGCAAGTTCATCATGGGCAGTCTGTCCGACCGCTCCGACGCCCGCAAGTTTCTGGTGGTCGGACTTATATTGGCGTCGCTCGTGATGATGTCGGTCGGTCTGCTGCCGCTGGGGCAGTCGATCGGGCTCAACAGCGCCCTGCTGTTCGGCTTCATGCTCGCGGCCGGCTGGATCTCGGGCATGGGATGGCCTCCGTGCGGCCGTATCATGGCGCACTGGTTCTCGCAGCGGGAGCGCAGCTTCAAGATGTCGATATGGAATACGTCGCATAATGTCGGCGGCGGCTCGCTGGGCGTCTTGGCTTTGGCGGGCGTTGCCGTATTCGGCATGTTCGGCATCGAGCAGACGTGGCGTGCGGCATTCATATTCCCGTCGCTGGTGGCGCTGCTGCTGGCCGTGGTGTGCTGGTGGCTGCTGCGCGACCGCCCCGAGGCGTGCGGCCTGCCTCCGATCGACGAGTACCGGCAGGACTTTTCGGGACGTCGCGGCGCCAAGGGCGAGGAGATGAAGATACCGTTCAGGCGTCTGTTCGTCGACTATGTGCTGAAAAACCGTCTGCTGTGGTTCATCGCCATGGCCAACGTATTCGTATATATGGTGCGCTACGGCATCAGCGACTGGTCGCCTACCTATATCGCCGAACAGTTGCAGCTCGACAAGAGCACGCAGAGTCTGGCATTTTCGATATTCGAGTATGCGGGCATCCCCGGTACGGTGATCTGCGGCTGGATATCGTCGCGGTTCTTTCAGGGGCGCTGTGCGCCGGTCAACGTGATATATATGCTTCTCGTACTGGTCGGTATCGTCGGATACTGGCAGGCGGCCGATGTGGCTGCGGCAACGGGCATGTCGATCGAAGGAGTGGTCTATGCGTCGCTGGGTCTGGTGGGCTTCGCCGTCTACGGCCCCATTGCCCTTATCGGCATACAGGCGCTGAGCTTCGTTCCGAAGAATGCCGCCGGCACGGCCGCCGGCTTCGTCGGACTGTTCGGCTATCTCCTGGGCGATGCCATGCTGTCGAAGATACTGATAGGCCACGTGGCCAACAGCGATCTGGGTTGGAACGCGACGTTCTGGCTCTTCGTCGGGGCCTCGGTGCTGGCCATTCTGATCTGCGCCGTCACGTGGCGGCGCGAGTTGGCGCTCATGCGCGAGCGTCTTCGCGAGGCGCGAGCAGCGGAACACTGACAAAACCTAACCTGAACGATCATGAAGAGACTGCTTATAATTAACATATTCATACTGTCGACCCTCTCGGCGGCCTTTGCCGCCCCCCCCCGTAACGGAGCGGTCAGGGGGCGTGTCGCCGCAGGCGGACGTCCTGTGGAGGGTGTAGTGGTAAGCGACGGCGATAACTTCGCCGTGACGGATTCGAAAGGTGTCTTCTCGCTGGAAAGCAGCGAGGAGGCGCCTTTCGTATTCATAGTGACTCCGTCGGGTTATGTGGCCGAGTCGGAGGACGGATTCCCGCGTTTCTATCTGCCGCGCGACGGCCGCAGATCATACGACTTCGAGTTGAAGGCTTTCGGCTCGCCCGACGGAGGGTTCGAGCTGCTGGCCATAGGCGACCCGCAGCCTCAGACCGAGGAGCACATGTCGCGTTTGCAGAGCGAGATCATGCCGGCTCTGACGCAGATCGTGGGGGAGTGCCGGCAGCGTAACACGCTGCCCGAGGCTGCCATTCTGCTGGGCGATATAGTCTGGGACAGAATGTATCTTATGCCGCGTGTAAGGGAGATATTCTCGACGCTCGGCATACCCGTATATCCCGTCATCGGCAACCACGACCACGATCTCGCGTGCGACAACGACTTCGATGCGACGCATGCCTATCGCGAGAACTTCGGCCCCGCCTACTATGCTTTCGATATGGGCGGTACGCACTTCATCGTGCTCGACGACATAGAGTATTACGGCAAAAAGGAGTACGACGAGCGTGTCAGCGACCGCCAGCTGGCATGGGTCGAGAAGTATACGGCCTATCTGCCCGAGGGCGAGAGGGTCTGCGTGGCGATGCACGCGCCGGCGATGAAGTACTGGCGCGACCGCTGGCAGATGTCTTCGAACCGCCGGTTGATGAAGCTGCTGTCGAAGTACGAGCTGCATTTCCTGACGGGACATTCGCATATCAACTCCAATTACGACATAACGCCCGGCGTGGTCGAACACAACGTCGGTCAGGTCAACGGCAATTTGTGGCATGCGCCGCTCAACAGCGACGGCTCGACCAAGGGGCTGAGCATCATTACGGAGAGCGACGGACGGTGGTCGTGGCTCTACCGCACCCTCGGGCAGGGGGAGGATTACCAGATGCGCATCTGGCTGCCCGGCGAGTTGAAGGAGCACAAGCCATTCGTCGTGGCCAAGATTTGGGGCTGGGACCCGTGCTGGACTGTGGTCTGGTACGAGGACGGCCGCTACCGCGGAGCTATGGAGCGTCTGACGATGACCGATCCCGACTATATGGCCTTTGTCGATACGGTGCGTGTCGAGCCGCGCATACGGCGCAACCTGCTCAAATCGATCCGCAATGCCGAATTTTATTTCCGCGCCCTGCCCTCGGCCGATGCGCGCGAAGTGAGGATCGTGGCCACCGACCGCGACGGTCGCCAATGGTCGCAGACCGTAACGGTCAGATAGATAGCATAACCGAATAAACAATAATATTACCGCCTATGAAAAATTCAATACTCAAACTCTGTTTCCTGTCTATGGCTGCGGCGCTCGTGTTCGCGTGGTCATGCTCTAAAAGCGACCCCGTTAGCACACCGGGCGACGAGCCGGTGCCGTCGCGCTTCGTGAGCGGGGTAGTGCTCGAAAAGGAGTACAACGTCGCCAAGGGAGATGTCATCAGCCTTACGGGCAAGGGCTTCGCAGCCGGCGACTATCTGTTGCTGCGCACCGGCAGCGACATCCGCGTAACGCCGTCGGAGGTTGCCGACAACAAATTCAGCTTTGCGGTGCCCGACGCCGTAGAGACGGGCACGACATATCGTTTCGTGCTGCGCCGCGCCAATATGATGCAGGCTCTGGGCAGTGCGAAGATCAATGTCATATCGGGCTCGGGCGACGACTTCCCCGATAAGGAGGGCGCTACGATCAAAGGCCGCGTGGTGTGTGCGGGCGAGCCTGTGGAGGGCGTGCTCGTATCGGACGGCGTGAAGATCGAAAAGACCGACGAAATGGGACGTTACTGGATCGAGTCGAAGAAGAAGCACGGCTCGGTGTTCGTGATCCTGCCCTCGGGCTACAACGTGGCGACCAAAGAGGCGCTGCCTCAGTTCTGGCAGAAGCTGGTCAAGGCGGCCGGCGAGTTGGAGCAGCACGACTTCGAGCTGTTCCGTGAGGACAACGACCGTCACGTAATGGTGGTGGCTACCGACATGCACCTGGCCAACCGTTCGACCGGCGACCTGTCGCAGTTTACGGCAGGCTTCGTGAGCGAGATGACCGCCATGTGCAACGCCGAGTCGGCACCTGTATACTGCCTTAATCTGGGCGACCTGTCGTGGGATCTCTACTGGTATCAGAACCGCTTCTCGCTCGCCGATGCCAAGGCCTGCGTCAAGGGCGTAGACTTCCAGTTCTGGTCGACCATGGGCAACCACGACAACGACGCCGCCTATCAGGGCGACTGGGAGCCCGAGCAGACCTATCGCGACGAAATGGGCCCCGTATTCTACTCGATGAATATCGGCAAGGTGCACTATATCATGCTCGACAATACGGTATACAAGAACGACGGCGAGCCGGGTCACTCGACTATCGCCGGCAGCCGCAACTACGACAAGTACTTCTCGCAGGACAACATCGCCTTCCTCAAAGAGGACTTGAAGCATGTCGACAAGTCGACACCGATATTCGTCGGCTACCACTGCCCGATACGCACTATGGCCTACAACGCCGCTAACGGCTGGTATGTCAACGACGCCATTTCGCTGTCGCGCCAGAAGGAGCTGCTCGAATGCTTCGAGGGTTACTCGGACGTGACGCTGCTCTCGGGCCACAGCCATGTCAACCGCAACATCCCTATCGAGGGCTATGCCGCCAAGATGATCGAGCAGAACGTGGCCGCCGTCTGCGGCACGTGGTGGTGGACATATCGCTATGCGCAGAACAACGCCTGCTGCGACGGTTCGCCCGCCGGTTACAAGGTCTTCACGGCCGACGGCGACAAGGTAACCTATAAATACAAGGGCATGGGCGTGGATATCGACCGCCAGTTCCAGACCTACGACATGAACGAGTTCATGAAGTATTGGAACAGCGACGCCACGGCCAAGTTCAAGGAGAAGATGCCCGAGCGCGCAGGCGACTATGCCGATCTGTCGCCGACTTCGAACGTGGTATATATCAACGTTTGGGCATGGGAGCCCGCCTGGAAGATCGAGGTCACGGAGAACGGCCGTCAGTTGGAGGTCGAGCAGATCCGCAAGTACGACCCGCTGCGCATGGCCTCGTACGACATACCCCGCGGCGCCACCACGTCGCTGACATTCCCCAGCGAGTATACCTGCCACATGTTCGCCGTCGAGGCCGCGTCGGCCACGTCGACCCTCGAAGTGAAGGTAACCGATACGTTCGGGGTGGTCTATGCCGAGTCGATGACTCGTCCCAAGGCCTTCACGACGCAATATGAATAACGACTAACTTATTTACTAACAAAAACCAAAACTCTATGAAACATTTTAGACAATGTCTATGGGCGGCCGCCCTTATGGCCGGTGCGGTATTTACCGGCTGTAAGGAGGATGACCCGGTGGTGCCTCCGACTCCGGAGACGCCGCAGATAGAAGTCGTAGGGGCAGAGAGCGGTTATGCTTTCGCTTACTATGACGGCGAAGACAAGGCCAAGACGTTTACCGTCTATGCCACCGCTCCGTGGACAGTGAAGAAAGATGCGGGCTGGTTCGTCGTCGAGCCGTCGAGCGGCAAGGCGGGCGAGGAGATCCGCGTGACGCTTACGGCCGTCGAGAACGACGGCACCGCACGCGAGGGCAAGGTAACCGTGGTTGCCAATGCCGGCACCTACAAACATCCCGTTACAGCCGAGTACTCGTTCTCGGTAAGCCAGACGGCCTACCGCAGCGCCGAGTTCGTCGTAAACGGCATCGAAGACGGCCTGATAGCTTTCCCCGCACGCGACAACGTGCCTTACGAGTTTACGGTCGAGAACGCATACGACTGGACGCTCGCGGCCGAGAACGAAACATGGTATGCCGTGGCACCCAAGTCGGGTAAGGGCGGCGAGAGCGTCAAGGTCGTGGTAACGCCCAAGGACAACGACAAGGGCGAGGTCAACGAAGGCAAGCTGACCTTCACGGCGAAGGATCCCGAGAATGCCGAGAATGCCGGCGAGGCGGTCGTCGCGCTTACTCAGGAGGGTTACTTTACGGTCGACCAGCACGAGGCGGGCTTCGTATTCTATAACGAGGACTTCTCGTGGATGAAGGATATATGGCCTGCCGAGGGCTACTCGCTCCACGGCTATCCGACCGTCGATACGGGCGAGTTCCCCGACGGCGTGAAGGTAGGCACCAAGGGCAGCAACGACTGCGGCGCGGACAAACTGGGCGATATCGTCGCCGAGAAGTTCGCAGGCATGGATACGGCTTACGGCCGCTACGACGGCTTCGTCAAGATCGGTAAGACGGCCAACATGGGTTATATACTGACTCATCCGCTGTCGGCTATCGACGAGGGCTGCACCGCGACGCTGCTCTGCTCGTTCCGCGTGCAGGGCTATCGCACGGCGAACGTCGACTTCAATCCGGATGTTCAGGACGGCAAGACCACCATTCCGGTCGAGATCGTCGGCGCGGGTACGTTCGACGACGGCGAGACGATCCGCGAGTTCGGTGCCGACGTCTTCTTCACGTGGATACAGCACGAGTTCGTCATCGTGGGCGCCACGTCGGATACGCAGTTGAAGTTCGGGTCGAGCGAGGAGAAGAAGAACCGTCTGTTCCTCGACGATATAAAGGTCGTCCGCGCCGATGACAAGACGGCCGAGGCCGCCGAGTCGAAGACGGCTCCCGACGCCCTCGCGGTAGAGGTTTCGGGCATGCCCGAGACGGCAATGGGCATCGGCGGAGGTACGGTCACGACGCTGCGCATAATGGCCAACCGCGAGTGGAAACTCACGTCGGATTCGGACTGGGTAACCTTCACGCAGTTCGCAAGCAACTCTACTAAGGACAAGTCGGCCGGCATATCGTACAACGAAACCAGAACCGAGGCTTCGTCGAACGGTTCGGCACTGCCTTTCAACAACAATATCGTTACCGTAGCGGCCAACGACGGTGCGCCCCGCTCGGCTACCCTGACCCTCGAAGTCGAGGGCAAGACGGTCGGCAGCTACACCTTGCAGCAGAACGGCGCTTCGGATCTGCCGTTCATCACTCCGTCGGTCAAGTCCGTCAACTTCAACGCCTTCCAGAACACGGCCTTCGAGGTGTCGGTAGACGCCAACGAGGACTGGACGCTGGCACAGGACGGCGACTGGTTTACGGTCGATAATACCGTTGGCAAGGCCGGCGAGACGGTCGTCGTAAAAGTTACGCCCAAGATTCACGGTGCCGGCGAGTTCGGCGCCCGCTCGGGCAAGCTGACACTGACCGGCGCCGCTGCCGCGGCCGAGATCGTCGTCGAGCAGGCTGCGGCCGATATGACGCCGACGCTTGCCGCAGGCTCTGACGTATACTGGTCGTATACCGAGGCCGACTTCAAAGCCAACACCTACAACTGGGCATTCGAGGTGGACAACCTGCTCGGTGCCCACGACGGCTCTTGCCGCAGGCACGAAGATCAACTTCACGGCTCTCAGCCGCGTATCCGGCACTGGCCATCTCTACTGGATGTTGGAGTATTTCAACGGAACGGAGTGGGTGCCCGCCGCAGCGACGCTGACGGCCGAGGTAAGCGGTCAGACCGTCGAATATACGCACGCATTGAGTAAGGATTCGAAGAACAATACCAAGATCGACGAGACGATAACGCTGCCCGTGTCGCTGCCCGCAGGCTTCATGTTGCAGGTGCGCTTCCGCTGCATGGCCAACTGGACGGCCGGCGGTGCGGTGCTCGCAGCTCCCAACGGCGGTACGATGCGTTTCGCCGGTGCCGGCGCAGCCGATTCGCCCCGAATCAAGATCGTCGAGTAACACCCTGAAATCCGTCCGAGTCGGGGGTCGGCATGAGGCCGATCCTCCGATGCGGCGGGATTCGTTGAAGAAATAAAAATCTAAACATATGAATTTGAAGAATTACTTTTTCCGCGCCGTGATGCTCGTGGCCGTCCTCTTCCTCTCGGTCGAGGCCTATGCCCAGGGTACGATCAAGGGTGTGGTTTACGATTCTGACGGTAAGACGCCGGCTGTCGGCGTGACCGTCGTTGTAAAGGGTACCAACAACGGTACTTCGACCAATGTCGACGGTACCTACTCCATAACGACCAAATCGGCCGACGATGTCCTCGTTTTCAATTTTATCGGTTACGAAGTGCAGGAGTTCGTCCCCGGCTCGCGCACCACGCTCGACGTTACCATGCGCGAGCTGGCGACCAACATCGACTCGGTGGTGGTTACGGCGCTGGGTCTGACCCGCTCCGAGAAGTCGGTCGGATACGCCATTTCGCAGGTCGACAACGAGGCTCTCACGTCGAGCGTCGCTTCGAACTGGATCAACAACATGAACGGTAAGGTGGCCGGTCTGTCAATGTCGTCGGCAGGTACGGGCCCCGGCGGTACGGTGCGCGTGACGCTGCGAGGAGACTCGTCGCTGAACTACGGCTCGAACGAGGCTCTGTTCGTCATCGACGGTATCCCCGTCATCTCGGGTACGGTGGCTTCGGGCTCGGGTGCCAACTACGCCAACAACAACGCCCCGGTCGACTTCGGTAACTCGGTGGCCGACCTCAATCCCGACGATATCGAGTCGGTGTCGGTGCTCAAAGGCCCGGCCGCCTCGGCTCTCTACGGTTCGCTGGCTCAGAACGGCGTGATCCTCATCACGACCAAGAGCGGCCGCGAGACCAAGGGCTTCGGCGTGTCGTTCTCGTCGACATGCACGTTGGAGAATGCAGGTTTCTTCCCCGACTTTCAGGGCGAGTACGGTCCGTCGAACTCTAACGACAACGTCGGCACCACCGATCAGTACGTGTCGGCGTGGGGTCTGCCGGCCAGCATGACCGAGCACGGCGTGGCCGTACAGAAGAACATCTCGCGCTACTCGTTCGGCGAGAAGTACGATGCGTCGAAGATGCGCTACCTCTACCACTCGAAGAACTGGGAGACCGGCGAATTCGATCTGGTGCCGTGGGTATATGCCGAGGACTGGTATACGGGCTTTTTCAAGACTGGTGTGACGTGGACGAACTCGGTGTCGGTCGACGGCTCGACGGGCAAGGGTACTTCGGCGCGCTTCTCGTTTACCGACAACCGCAACCAGTGGATCATGCCCAATACGGGCTACGAGCAGCAGAACTACTCGCTGAATGTCAACCAGAAGCTCTCGAAGCATATCCGCTTGCAGGCCAAGGTCAACTATACGCACAAGAAGTCGGACAACATGCCCATGTCGGGATACTCCAACGCTTCGCCCATGTACGGCCTTATCTGGGGCTATACGGCGTATCCGATGAAGAACTACTACGACGAGTATTATCAGGGACGCTATACGGAGGCTATCTACAACCTCGGTAACGGCAAGGACCCCTATGACATACAGTCGTCGCTGGTCTACAACTCGAAGTCGGGACACAACCCCTACCGCGTCGTGGAGGATGCCATGAATACGATCGACCGCGACCGCGTATACGGCAACATCGTCGTGGGCATCGACATCATCGACGGCCTTACGCTCGATCTGCGCGGCGGTATGGATATGAGCGTCGATTTCCGCACGCAGGGACAACCCTTCATGTCGGCCGACTATGCGACCGGTATGTACCGCGAGAAGACCGTGCGCCAGTACGAGTACTCGATGGACTTCCTGTTGAAGTATAACAAACTCTTCCTCGACGAGCGTCTGGGTCTTACGGCCGCCGTAGGTGCCAACCGACTCTCGAACAAATACGCTTCGACCACTATCGACGCCCCCGAGCTGGGTATCAACGGTCCGGGCATGTACACTATGGCCAACTCGGCCGTCGCGCTCGAAGTATCGCCCTACCGCAGCCGCAAGGAGATACAGTCGGTATACGGTTTCGTGAACCTGAGCTGGGACGACACCTACTTCCTCGACGTTACGGCGCGTAACGACTGGTCGAGTACGCTCCACCCCACCAAGTGGTCTTACTTCTACCCGTCGGTCAGCGCAAGCATCCTGCTGGACAACCTCTTCAAGATTCGCAGCAACGACATCAACATGATAAAGCTGCGCGGATCGTGGGCCAACGTGGGTAACGACACGGGCGTATATTCGCTCTATCCCGACTATTCGGGCACCTCGTTCCCCGGCAGCGTATCTCTGCCCTCGACCCTGCCCAACGCATACATCGAGCCCGAGAACTGCGAGAGCTGGGAGATCGGTCTGGACACGAAGTTCTTCGGCAACCGTCTTGGCGTCGACATAGCTCTGTACCAGAATACCACCACCAACCAGATCATATCGGCTGCCCAGTCGGCCGAGATCGGCAATACGTCGATGAAGATCAACGCCGGTAAGATCCGCAACCGCGGTATCGAGGTTACGGTCAACGCCACGCCGGTCAAGACCCGCAACTGGACATGGAACATCAATGCCAACTGGGCTTACAACCAGAATATGCTGCTGGCGCTCACCGATGAATGGGATCCCGCAACCCCGTTGCAGGCATCCACCTCGACGACCATCGGCGGACGTACCTATATCTACTCTTATGTAGGTCAGGAGATGTACCAGCTCTACGGCAAGGATTACAACCGTGCGCCCGAAGGCTCGTACTATATCGACGATAACGGCAACAAGGTGGACTGCTCGGGCGCGATTCTCATCAACCCCAGCACCGGTTATCCGTCGCTCACGTCGAAGCCCGACCAGCATATCGCACGCGTTACGCCGCGCTGGAAGGCCGGTCTGAACACCTCGATCACGTGGAAAGACCTCACGCTGTCGGCTCAGTTTACGGCGCAGATGGGCGGTAACGCATTCTCTGTAACTAACTTCGCACTCTCTTATCAGGGTAAGTTGAAGAACTCGTTGGAGGGACGTACCGACGGTATGGTTCTCGACGGCGTAGTGGCCACGGCCGACGTCGATGCCGAGGGCAACACGGTCTACGCCAAGAATACGACCATTACCGAGAATGCACAGGTATACTACAACACGATCAAGTGGGTGCGCGACAATACGCGCGAGAACACCTTCTCGACCGACTTCTTCAAGCTGCGCGAGCTGCGTCTGGACTACCGCTTCCCGGCCAAGCTGCTGGCTAAGACCAAGGTAATTCAGGGTCTGTCGGTGGGCGTATTCGCCACCAACGTATTCTGCATTACCGACTGGCCGCAGTACGACCCCGAGGCCGCCGGTCTGGTCAACGGAACGAGCATCTATCCCGGTGTTGAGACCGGTACGTTCCCCATGACGCGCACTTACGGCTTCAATGTTAAAATTCAGTTCTAACGAAAGGAGAAGACTATTATGAAAAAATATATAGGAATAATGCTTTTCGCCGTTCTCGCCGCTTCGTGCACGAGCGACTACGAGAAGTTCAATACCAACCCCAACAAACAGTCGTACGGTTCGGTAGGAGCTATGGCCATGTTGGAGGATATTACGGTAGCCGGCTCGCAAAGTCTCATGTCGCGCACCAGAGAGTGGGGTAACCAGATCGCGCAGATGAACTGCGCGACGGGTTCGGGTCCCCGTTTGGAGCACTGCTACAAGTTGGAGAGCCAGTACAATTCGATGTGGAACCACTGCTTCCTGACCGCCGCCAATGCGCGTCACATGTATCAGCTGGCCGAGAAGCAGGGCGACAACAATGCCATGGCCATAGCCCTGACCATGAAGGTGTACTACATGTCTATCCTGACCGACCTCTACGGCGATATTCCCTATCAGGAGGCGCTGCGCGGTGCCGAGGGCATCATACGTCCCGTGGTCGAGTCGCAGAAGTCGGTATACGAGGGTATGATGGCCGACTTGGAGACCGCCAATTCGCTCTACAAGCTCAACAACGTACTGGCCGATGCCACCAAGGACAAGATGTTCGCGGGCGACATAGCCAAGTGGCAGAAGTTTACCAACACGCTCCACATGCGACTTCTCAACCGCGTGTCGCTGCGTAACGAGGAGTTCTCGCCGAGCGTTGCCGAGCGCATGGCCGCCATAGTTGGCGATCCGGCCAAGTATCCGGTCATGACCTCGAACGACGACAACGCTATGATCCGCTTCGACGGCTCGGCTATCTACTACCGCAATGTGCTGAACCAGTACGATATCACGACCGACAACGGCTTCTCGGGCGATCATCTCGTATCGGAGCACATAATCGGCCTTATGGTCTACAACGACAAGAACCAGCAGGATGTCGACCCGCGTCTGAAAATATGGTGCACGCCCCGTTACCGCACCGGATCGTCGAGCATCGTATGGAACTGGCAGGGTTCGAAGCCCGGATGCGTGCAGTCTTACGGCGCCGAGCCTTCGGTATACAACGAGGCTCTGGGACAGAAATGGACCAATGCGCAGGCCGAGACCTACATGCACTACGAAGTGCTGTGCCGTGATACCAATCCCAACATCATCCTCTGCTACGACGAGCTGCTGTTCATCGAGGCCGAGGCGGCGATGAACGGCTGGATTCAGGGCAGCGCCGAGCAGTACTACAACGAGGCTCTGCGCGCATCGTGCAAGAAGTGGGCTCCGTGGGGTGCCAACGGCCGTTTCCCGGTCATGGACGGTTCGGGTGTCGCATTTACCAACGTCACGATCACCGACCAGCAGATCGAGAACCTCATAGCACGTCCCGAGGTCAGGTGGGACGGCACGTTCAAGCGTCTGGCCGAGCAGAAGTGGCTGGCGCTGTGGTGGAACATCGGCTTCGATCCCTACTCGGAGATGCGCCGCACGGGTTACCCCGAGTGCACGATCAACGAGGGTATCGTGAAGCAGGGCTTCTCGATCAACAGCGAGGGCAAGGCCGTGTTCATCGCACGATGCAGCTATCCGCAGATCGCCATTGCCAACAACCGCGCCAACTACATGGTGGCATTGGAGCGCATGGGCACGACGACCAACGACATCGTAACGCCGGTATGGTGGAGCGGACAGGCGGTTGCCAAGGATGCCGGTCAGCCGTGGCCGCATTCGTTCCGCACGCTCACATATCAGGAGTAACTAACCTCTAATCGACAATGAATATGAAGACAGATAATATGTTTAGAAGAGTTCTCTCGTCTGCGGCCTGCGCGGCGATCGTCTGCGGCTCGCTGCTGAGCGCATCGTGCAAGGAGGACGAGACGAGCGGATACGAGGGCGGAGCGTTCCTCTATCTGGAAAATGCCAAGCTCAACACCTCGATGAAGGCCTTCGTGGAGGAGTATTCCGAGGCGGGCTTCACGGCCGAGGCGATAATCTCGAACAGCGTGTCGGAGCTGGTATCTTACGACATCCGTTCGAACCGCGACTGGCGCATCGAGGTCGAGAACCCCGAGACCGATTCGTGGGTCAAGATCTATCCCAACGAGGGTAAGCTCGACGGCCGCGTCAAGTTCCTCTGCGAGGATAACGACAACCTCGAAGAGCGTTCGGCCAACGTCTATTTCTACTATGCCGACGGCACCCTGGCCGAGCCCATGCTGACCATCCGCCAGAAGTCCAACAAGGAGCATATCGACCTCTATGTCGACGGCAAGGCCGCTTCGCGCGCTTCGGCCACGACTGCCCAGGCCGAGTATGCCGTGACGGTCAGAGCCAACGTCCCCTACTATTACAAGTCGGAGACAGAGTGGCCCGAGGAGTGGTTCCGTCTGACGGAGACCGACCGCGATACGTATATCCTCAATATCGACAAATTCGACTCTCAGGACGGCAAGCGCGAGGGTTATATCACCTTCTACGGTGCCGGCGAGCACAGCGATATCGTCGCACAGCTGCGCGTGATGCAGTCGGCGTTCAATGCCGACAACTCGGTGGTGGTAACCGTCGAGGAGCTGCTTGCGTCGCTGGGAGAGGATCGTGTCGTTACGGAGAACTACTCGGTCGAGGCTATCGTCATCAGCGATATCGACGGCGGCAATATCGATCCCAATACTCTCGTGGTCGAGGATGCGAGCCAGAAGGGCCTCTGCCTGAACCTCACGGCCCCGAACACAGCCTTGAAGGCGGGCACGAAGGTCAAGGTATGGCTCCTGGACTGCATCGTCACGCCGTGGCAGGCGGTAGACGGCGTAGTGGCGGCCGACCGCATATTCGATCCGGTCGAGGGCGCCGGTCTGCCCACGCCCATAGAGCTTGCCTCGGTCGAGGAGGCCGACAAGTACTACAATACGCTCGTCACGTTGAAGAACGCCGAGTGGGTATTCCCCTACGGTACGTATTATCCCGGCGACGAGAACCCGACGTCGGCCAACAACTCCAATAAGCCCAAGGCCGCTTACGGTTCGACCGACCATGCACGCATGCTGCGTCTTGCCGGCGGCGGTGCCATACGTGCATACGTCGAGGGCGGCGACGCCATAGAGAGCGGTGCCAAGTTCAAGCATGCGCAGTTCCTGCCCAAGGGCAACGGCGACATAACGGGTATCATCATGCCGCGCCACACGGAGACCTCGCTCGATGCGGCCTCTAAGACGTGGACCGAGTATATGCCCGTGTTCCGCATGCGCACATCGGAGGACGACAGGATTCCGGCTTCGGGCGAGCGCAAGTGGACGGATATCGTGGAGTTCGTATGGGACGATACCTTCGCTCACGAGGGCGTGCTCGACATCAAGCCCAATGCAGGCGATGGAGAGTTGAAGACGACCTTCGAGACGAAGTGGAACTTCGCCAACTCGTCGGCTACGATCTATGCCGGTTACTGCTACTGGCGCAAGCTGCTCGATACGCCCGCCGCGACGCCCAACGCCTATATAGGTCTCAACGGCAAGGGCTGGATCAACCACGAGGGTTCGGACGGCAAGAGCTACGGCGAGATCAACGGCGAGGCATGGGTAGCCACAGTATCGACGGCCGGCGTTACGGCTGCCGAGCAGCTCGGCCTCTTCTTCTCGACCTCGTCGTCGGGTACCGGCCCGCGCTTCTTCGTGGTCGAATGGGCTACGTCGGAGGACGGTCCCTTTACCGAGGTCGGCCGCTACGAGGTTACCAACTGGGATGCGCTTTACTATCCGCCCGAGTTCTACTTCGCCCTGCCCGACGAGTGCGCCGGACACGATACGCTCGTCGTTCGCTGCCGCGTATGGAAGGACCAGCGCTGCGACCTGACATCGACCTCTACCATAGGCGGCTCGGGAACCAACCGTATGTGTGCTTTCTCTATCGCCAAGCGAACCAAGTAAACGGGGTTCGCCGATAAATAGGCGGGTTGCGCTCTTTGCGCAACCCGCTTTTTTCTTATGGCTCCGGATCGTCCGCTATGCGCCGCCGAATGCCGACTCGTGTCCGATACGCAATTCGATGCCGCACTCGGCGTATAGTTTCCGGCGTTAGGACTTCAGCTCCGGTTTCGTCTCGCTTGCGCCGCGACGTATCATCTTCGCTCAGTGCCGTGTGCTGTTCTCCGCTTCGAACGGGAGAGAGGGTATGGCGCGGCGGCCGGCGGCGGATCGGTGCGGCCGGCCGACGGTGGGCGGCTCACGCATATGTCCGCAATCTACGCCCCGGCGTATGTCCCGGTCGGTCGCCGGCGGATATAATATTCTCAAAATGCGACTTTTTTTAACGGAAACATTCATATCTGAAATATTTTTCGTACCTTTGCACACTCGCTTTGTGCGGGTATTGGATTACAATAAACAAAGTATTAACTAAACGTAAGAGAAAAGTGGATTCATTAAGTTACAAAACCATCTCGGTCAATGCGGAGGCTGCTCAGAAAGAGTGGTTCGTTATCGACGCGACGAACGAGGTGTTGGGACGTCTTGCGTCGCAGGTGGCTAAGATCCTCCGAGGCAAGAACAAGCCCAGCTACACTCCTCACGCTAATTGCGGTGATTTCGTCATCGTAATCAATGCGGACAAGGTGAAGCTCACGGGCGACAAGTTGACCGACAAGGTCTACACGCGCTACACCGGTTTCCCGGGAGGTCAGCGCTTCGCTACTCCGGCGGACTTCCTTTCGAAGAAGCCGACATTCGTCGTTGAGAACGCTGTTCGCGGCATGCTGCCCAAGAACCGCCTCGGCGATGCTATCTTCAAGAATTTGAAGGTCTATGCAGGTGCCGAGCATCCCCATGCGGCACAGGCGCCCAAAGAGATTAAGTTAAACGAGATTAAGTAAGAATTATGGAAGTTGTAAACACCGTAGGTCGCCGTAAGGCTGCTGTGGCTCGCGTATTCGTGAAGCCGGGTAAGGGTCAGATTACAATCAACCACAAGGAGCTGGAAGTCTATTTCCCCCTGAATATTCTTCAATACGAGGTAAAGCAGCCTCTGCTGGTTACCGAGACTTTGGAGAGCTATGACGTTGCCATCAATCTCGACGGCGGCGGCATCAAGGGTCAGGCCGAGGCCGCTCGCATGGGTATCGCACGCGCACTGTGCCAGATCGATGCCGAGCTGCGTCCCGTACTGAAAAAGAACGGCTTCCTGACCCGCGATCCCCGCGAGGTTGAGCGTAAGAAGCCCGGTCAGCCCGGAGCACGTCGCAAGTTCCAGTTCAGCAAGCGTTAATCGCTACCGACCTCGAAATTTCGGCTATGCACGAGCAGGGTTACAAACCCTCGGGACTGCACCTATATATATTTATATGGCATTACCCGTCGGTTGCCCGCTCGCGGAAAACGCGCAAGATTAACCGAGTTACTACTTGCGGGTTGAAATAAAGAGAATTAAAATAAATTTAATACGAAACAAGAAATGTCACGTACAGATTTTAATACATTGTTGGAGGCAGGCGTTCACTTCGGTCACTTGAAGCGCAAGTGGAACCCCAAAATGGCACCGTACATCTTCATGGAGAAGAACGGTATCCATATCATCGACCTTCACAAAACGGTCCTCAAACTCGACGAGGCCGCAGCAGCATTGAAGCAGATCGCCAAGAGCGGCCGCCGCGTGCTGTTCGTAGCCACGAAGAAGCAGGCCAAGGAGATTGTAGCCGAAAAGGTTGCAGCCGTCGGTATGCCTTACGTCACTGAGCGTTGGGCAGGCGGTATGCTTACAAACTTCCCCACCATACGTAAAGCCGTCAAGAAAATGGCCACCATCGACAAGATGACCAACGACGGCACATTCGACAACTTCTCGAAGCGCGAGAAGCTCCAAATCGCACGTCAGCGTGCCAAGCTCGAAAAGAACCTCGGTTCTATCGCCGACCTTACGCGTCTGCCCGCGGCTCTGTTTGTCGTCGACGTACAGAAAGAGCAGAACGCAGTCAAGGAGGCTAAGCGTTTGAGCATCCCCGTATTTGCCATGGTAGATACTTGTTGTGATCCAACCGACATCGATTACGTTATTCCGGCAAATGACGACGCTGCTAAGTCGATCGCTGTTATCCTCGAAACGGTTTGCGCCGCTATCGCCGAGGGCAGCGAGGAGCGTAAGCTCGAAAAGGAGAAGGAGGCTCAGGAGGCCGAGGCCGCAGCCGAGGCTGCTCCCCGCAAGGAGGGCAAGCCCCGCATCAAGAAAGCCGTCAAGGCTGCTGTCGACGCCGAGGAGGCTGTCGTAGCCGAGGTTGTCGCTGCCACCGAGAGTGCAGAGACGGCCGAGTAATTCGATCTGCCCGACGGGGCTGCCCTCGGGCGGCCTCTGTCAGGTGCGATTTATTAACCGATAAATAGAAAGGAACAATACTATGGAAATCAAAGCAGCTGATGTAATGAAGCTCCGCAAGATGACCGGTGCCGGCATGATGGATTGCAAGAAGGCATTGGTCGAGGCTGAGGGCGATTACGATCGTGCTCAGGATATTATTCGCGAGAAGGGCAAGCTGGTCGTGAGCAAGCGTGCCGATCGCAGCGCCTCTGAGGGCGTTGTCGTGACGAAGATCGTCGGCGACAAGGCGTATATTCTCTGCCTGGCATGCGAGACCGACTTCGTTGCGCAGAACGTCGAGTTCGGTGCTTCGGCAAACGCCATTCTCGATATCGCCGTTTCGGCCGACGCAGCCGACCGCGATGCGCTTCTGGCCGTGAAGAACGCCGAGGGACGCACCGTCGAGGAGCTGGTGACCGAGAAGTCGGGTCAGACCGGCGAGAAGGTCGAGCTGGCATACTATGCACGCATCGAGGCTCCTTTCTGCCACGCATACGTCCACTTCAACAAGAAGCTCGGTACGGTTATCGGCTTCAACAAGCCCGTCTCTGAGGAGGTTGCACACACTGTCGCCATGCAGGCTACCGCTATGGCTCCTATCTCGATCGATGTCGACGACTGCCCCGCAGAGACCGTCGCACACGAGAAGGCTATCGCCTTGGAGCAGATGAAGCAGGATCCGAAGAACGCCAACAAGCCCGAGGCTATCTTGGAGAAGATCGCAGAAGGCAAGCTGCGCAAGTTCTTCGAGGAGAACACCCTGCTCAACCAGATCGTCGTAGGCGAGAAGGAGACTATCCGCGAGCTCATACAGAAGGCCGATAAGGAGGCAACTGTTGTGGCTTATAAGAGATTCGCTCTCGAAGCGTAATTTCTTTCACTTATAGGCGGCGTTCGATCGCCGCACATTAATGGAGCCGAACGGGACGTACTGCGAGTACCGCCCGTTCGGCTCCATATCGTTTGCACGCTAAGATACTGCTTCTTATGAGTGATTGATTGCCGCTCGCCGTATCCCGCCCGCGCCGTGTCTCTCCTGCGCCGTATCCCGCCCGCGCCGTATCCCGCCCGCGCCGTGTCTCTCCCGCGCCGTGTCTCTCCCGCGCTGTGTCCCGTCCGTTGCCGTGTCCCTCCTGCGCCGTGTCTCTCCTGCGCCGTGTCTCTCCTGCGCCGTGTCCCGTCTGTCGCCGTATTCCTCCCGCGCCGTGTCGTCGGCCTACGGGCTGTATGTCGGGTATGGTATATACTCTTGCCCCGTCGTCTCGTTGCCCTGTTGCTGCGTTGCCGTGTTGCTTCGTCGTCTTGTTGCCCCGCCGCCATGTTTCCCCGTCGTTGCGTTGCCCTGTTGTCCTGTTGTCCCGCCGTCCCGTTGTCCCGCCGTCGTGTTGTTCCGCTGTCGTGTTTTTCCCTTCGCCGTGTCGCCGCGCTGCTCCGTCGTCTTGTTGCCCCGTCGCCGCATTGTCCCGTTGTCCCGCCGTCGCGTTGCTCCGCTGTCGTGTTTTTTCCGCTGCCGCGTTGCCGTGTTGCCCCATTGTCCCGCCGTCGTGTTTTTCCCGTCGCCGTGTTGTTCTGTTGCCCCGTTGCTGCGTTGCCGTGTTTCCCGTCGCCGCATTGCCCCGTTGTCCCGCCGTCGCGTTGTTGCATTGTCCTGTTGCTGCGTTGCAGTGTTGCCCCGCCGCCGCATTGCCTCGTTGCTCCGCTGTCGTGTTTTTTCCGCCGCCGTGTTGTTCTGTTGCCCCGTTGCTGCGTTGTCGTGTTTCCCGTCGCCGCATTGCCCCGTCGCCGCCGTCGCGTTGCCCCGTTGCCGCGTTGTCCCGCCGCCGCATTGCCTCGTTGCTGCGCTGTCGTGTTTCCCCGTTGTCCCGCCGTCGCGTTGTTGCATTGTCCTGTTGCTGCGTTGCCGTGTTGCCCCGCCGCCGCATTGCCTCGTTGCTCCGCAGTCGTGTTTTTCCGCCGCCGTGTTGTTCTGTTGCCCCGTTGCTGCGTTGTCGTGTTTCCCGTCGCCGCATTGCCCTGTTGTCCAGTTGTCCCGCCGTCGCGTCTCATGATGTCTCGTTGTCCCGTCGTCGCATAGCCCCGTTGCTGCGTCGTCGTGTTTCCCGTCGCCGCGTTGCCCTGTTGTCCTGTTGTCCTGTTGTCCCGTTGTCCCGCCGTCGTGTTGCTCCGCTGTCGTGTTTTTTTCGCCGCCGCATTGCCCCGTTGCTGCATTGCCCTGCTGTCGCATTGCTCCGTCGTTGCCAGCCGTCGCTGAGCCGCTCGGGTGTAAAATCGGCTTATGGTGTCCAGACTATTCAGTTATAAGCAGTATTCTCTGCCGGGCTCTCAATCTCCCGCATGGGGCGTAGATCGAGTACTGTCCGTTCGGGAGATTTTTGTGCGCTAATTTCAATATTGCTCTTTGTGCGGTATACTTAGGCAGGGTACGATGCGCGATAGAGGAGTGTTGTCGATCGATGATAATAGCGTAGCGGGGTGATTCGGCGAAAGCGGCAGATCGTTGCGCTTGTCCGATCGGCCGATGCGGTAATGATAATTTCTCCGCAGCAATTACGCTTTGTCACTTTGTCGTTATGCTAAACGGCATGCCGATGCCCCGGCGAATATGGTGTGCCGAAAGCCGGATGCGGCTATCGTTGCCGCATTGCGATAACTGCACGATAGACATTGTGTTTACATAATGTTAAAAAAAGATTAAGAAATTGTTACAACGTAACGGGTTTTATGCTTAACTTTAAGATCGAAACAAGCGTATTACGGAGCATATGTTGGGCTTCTGTGTGCGATGTGTTTGATTCTAAGCATTTTGACTTTAACTAACTAAATAATACTACTATGAACGAAATTTTACGGGGGGGGGAAATTTACGTTGCTCCCGAGCTGGAATTTATTGAAGTCCGTTTCGAGAGAGGACTCGAAGCGTCATACGGCGCATCCGGTAGCGCAGACTGGGCAGACGGCAACATCAACGACATGGGAGAATTTTAATTTACACGGCTATGAAATTCAGATTCTTCCAGACTCTTGCAGCGGTAGTGGCTGCTGCTGCAACGATAGGCTGCTCGGCTGACAGCGACATCGAAGTACAGCGTCCCGACGAGGGCACGACCCTTACATTGCGTACCGACGGCATAGTCGGCGATACGCGCACCGAGTTCGATCCGGCGATCAACAAGATCAAGTGGTCGGCTTCCGACAATGCCGTATTCTATTCGAACGGCATCGGCCGTATCTCGGCGATCGAGATCGGTGCGGATAACATCGCAAATTTCAAACTCTCGGGCATGCGCCCCGACGGCACCACCCGCACCATTCAGGGATTCTATCCTGTCGAGGCTCGCTGGGGCGACGGCCATGTGCGTACCGAGGACAATCAGATCAAGGCATTCGCACTGACGCTTAAATCTCGTCAGGAGGGACGCACGGATGCGTTCGACCCCGAAGCCGATATCCTCGTGGCCGACAATCTCTACGACGTCGAGGTCTCGGCTACCGAGAAGAACATCGTCGACGTGCGTTTCGGACGTCCGGTTGCCATAACCGAGATCAAGTATGTGATTAGCAACGACGTGCTCAAAAGCAGCGACGAGAAGGTGCGCTCGGTCACGGTGCATGTCGATACCGAAAACTCTACCAAGTATCTCGCAGGTAACTTCTATTTCGATCCCGCGACATTCAGCTATGTGGATGTCGACGGCAACCCGCTCAATATCGACAATTCGGATTTCTTCGACAGTGCACGCGCCAGCTCGGTACAGGTCATGCTGGGCGATACGCCGGCCGTCAATGCCGACTTCACTGCATGGGTGGTAACGGCTCCTATCGTTTTGGCGCCTGGCGACGTAATCGAGTTTACGATACGTACTACCGCCGGCACCGTCATTACCAAGCGGGTTACCATGACGCGCGAGGTGGCATTCAGAAATACGCAGCGCAACCAGCTTACGGTCAATGTCGACAACAGTGTAACTGTCACGGCCGGCGAGGTAGCTGCTATTCTGGACGGTTACTATGTCATCGCAACCGACGATTCGATGATGTCGAGCGATGCTGTAAGCAGTGCTTTGAGCAGTGTGGCTCTGCCTTCGACATGGGTCGGCGAGGGCGAAAACCGCAAGCTCTCTATCAGCGAGGATAAATACATTTGGTATATCAACCAGAACGAGACCGACGGGACCTATACCGTCAGCTCTAAGCTCAACGGTCTGTTCATCAATTGTACGGCTGCCAAGAGCTGCTATCTGAAAGAGACAGCCACGCCGTTGAAGATACAGCCGGCCGATGCTGCTGGCAAGTATAATATATCTGTTCAGGGTAATGCCGGTCGTGTGTTGGGGTACAACCAGACATCGCCGCGTTTCGCATTCTACGACAAGAACAATACGATGATCAACGATTTGCAGATCATTCCCGTACATGTCGACAATCTCCCTGAGTTCAAGCTGCTCAAAGACGAGATCAAGGTAGGCGCCGTTGCCGGCGAATATACCGAGAAAGACGTATATCAGCTTCGTAACGCTGCGGAGAATAATGTTCTCGTAGATGTCGACGGCACTGTCGTAACCACGGCCTCGATAGCGAATGCCGCCGTTACGTTTACCGTCGCCGGTGAGGGCAGCGGTTGGATCGAGCTCGATTTCAACGGTACCGCACATCGTATCGCTATCGTCGCTTCTGCCGATGCCGGCAAGACGGCAACGCTCACGTATGAGGATATCGTCAGCATGCTGAAAGGCAGCTATGCCGCAGGCTCTTACGATGGTTGGAGCTGGTTCGCTATGAAAAACGCCAATGGCATCCAGATCAATGGAAAGGGCAAATATATAAAGATTCCGGATACAGGCGCTCCGATAGCCAGCGTAAAAATCAATACAGGTACTACCTATAAATCAGGTTATAAGGTATTCCTTACCACGGTATCGACGTCGACGACTGGTGCGGTAATGACTATAACGTCGACCGGCAGCAACGAATTTGTATTCGATTTGACAACGCTCTCTGAGACGTATACGTCATTGTATGTCATGTCCGGCAATGCGATGTATATTTCGCAAGTCGAGGTAACATACGCCAATTGAACTGAGGGTGGCGACGGAGGAGGGGGTACCGACCCCTCTCCGACGCCGGGCCCTACCACGGGAACAGCGGCTTTCGGCAAGCCGTGGGCGGAGTTGCCCGCAGCGAATGCCGACGGCACCATGATAGAGTCTTATGCCCAGTGCGTCAAACTGATAACCGATGACGCCACGCAGGCTGACGGAACGTACCGGCGCAACTATTCGATGTGCTACGATCCTGTGCACCATGCGGCTCTGTGGGTAGCATATCCTATGCACTCCTACTATACGAGCGGTTCGGCAAGCAGCGAGACGTTCGTTTTGGATCCGTCGCTCGACAAGCAGCAGCAGGCAGTGGTCAACAGCCGCAGCTATCAGGCCGACGGCGCGGCATATAGCCGCGGACACCAGATCGCCAAGGCGCAACGCACTGTCACGGCACTGGCGCGCAAGCAGACCAACTACTGCTCCAACATGACGCCGCAGAACCAGACTCTCAACGGCGGCAAGTGGATGGCCTTGGAGTCCAAGGAGCGCGGAGCATGGATGTGCAGCGATACGCTCTACTGTGTTTCGGGTTGTCACTTCGATAACTACGACACACTCTCTACCGACAACGACGGCAAGGTCTGCCCCGTGCCGACGCACTACTATAAGGTCATGTTGCGCACGCGCAGCGGCAACACCGGCAAGTCGGTAGCCGCATGCTCGGCCTCAGAGCTTATATGCGCCGGCTATTGGGTCGAGCACACCGCTTCGGCCGTGCCGCAGCTTATGACTGTCGCAGAGATAGAGACGCTTACAGGTATGACTTTCTTCGCCAACGTCCCCGACGCACCGAAGGGGACCGTGGAGGCGTCGTACTGGGAATAATTTTTTTTGTGAAAAGCAGCATTCTGCTGCCGCTCGCTCAACTGCCCGAACAGGTAGTACGATCAGTACAACCTGTCCGGGCAGTTTTCGTTGCGCGTTGCATAATACCACTTTTGACGAAAAATCTTTTCCGTGAAAGGTCATCATTTGCGTCCGCGCCTCGTCGCTCGACAATGTGGAATACGCCAGTATGCCACATCGTCTCGCTCTGTCGCAGAGTTGCATATACAACAATTTGACGAAAAATCGGGTGGCGGCTCTTATGCTGCATCTCGCAACATGCGGCATTCTTCTGCCGCGCATATGTTTGCCCGTATATTACGTAGGTTCGTGCTGCTCGTTCGGCCGTAATTCGTTCGGTTATTATTCGCGGATAATTATGGGGCGAATGCCTTTGGGCGGATTGTCTATGCGGGATCGCCGAATTACGGATATACTCCTGCAACGGCCGGCAGGCTTATAAAACACTTTTGCGGCGTATACTTCGGTAGGGTATTCAGATGCGCTCTAAGCTCATCGAGCAATATTCAACCGCAGCCGTGTAGGCTGCGCCGCGTCTATACGAGGGTGTGGTTAAAGGTATAGGGCATTGGACAGCGTAAGCGGCAGTTGAGGCCGGCAGATATAGGTCGGTAGTTAGAGATAGGACATATGGTCGGTGCGTATTCTCTTGAAGGCGTCCGGAGGCGATCGGGCGGCGAATATCGGCGGCGCAGGGCTCCATTTCGGAGGCCGGATGTGCGGGATTCGTCCGATCAGGTATATGGATATAAAACGAGATATCCCCTGCCGAAGCAGGGGATATCTCTCTGTTCCGCAATAAGCCGCAGTCTGCCCGGGAGCGGGTGTCGGATAGCTATACTATGGCATGTGCTCTCCTCGAACCGCGGGGCGTTCTGCCGAGGGCTTACTTTATGCGCTCGTAGTATTCGCGGGTGCGGGTGTCGACGCGGATCTTGTCGCCGGTGTTGATGAACAGGGGGACCTTGATCGTTGCGCCGGTGTTGACCGTGGCGGGTTTGAGCGAGTTGGTAGAGGCCGTATCGCCCTTGATGCCCGGCTCGGTATAGGTTACCTCCATATCGACGATCGGAGGAAGCTCGGCCGAGAGGACGGTCTCCTTCTCGGTGTGGAACATTACCTCGACGATCTGACCGTCGGCCATAAGGTCGTAGTTGTTGATGAGGCTCTTCTCGATGTTGATCTCCTCGAAGGTCTCGGTGTGCATGAAGTGTGCGCCCAGATCGTCCTCGTAAGTGAACTGGTAGGGGCGACGCTCGACGCGTACCTGCTCGATCTTCTGTCCTACCGACGAGAAGGTGTTCTCCAAAACGCGGCCGTTCTCCAAATTCTTCAACTTAGAACGGACGAAAGCCGGACCCTTGCCGGGTTTGCAGTGCTGGAAGTCGACGACGATAAAGGTCTTGCCGTCCATCTCGATGCACATGCCGATCTTGATATCGGCTGCTGTAATTGTCATAGCTGTATAATTTATTTAAGTATTTCCGAAAATGACGTGCAAAAATAGGAAAAAAATATGGTATCGTCAATTAATTCGTTATTTATCTCTGCCTGCCGGTCAATACCACCGATCTACCTTCCACTTGCCGTCGTACTGCGTGAGGCATGCGTTGCCCGAAACGGCGCTGCCGTCGATGACCAGATCGACGTCGATGCGGCGGTGGCGGCCGTCCCACGACAACTCGCCCAGCTCGAAGGCTTCGAGCTTAGTGTGTTCGGCCAGATGCTCTATGATATCCTCGCGACCATCCTCGTCGCCGCGCGCGGCATACCGGCACATAGCGTCGTCGTCGCCGCGCTGCCATGCCTCGAAGAATGCCGTCAGCACGCCCTCGGGCGTGGTGGGGTAGGAGAACCACGTCTTCCACACGCCGAACACTGCCAGCGCTACGGCAACCGCAGCCGCTGCGGCTATAATAATGTTGCGCTTGCGATGACTTACCTGCGCCATGGGCGACGCGGCCGCCTCGGCGGCGATGCCGTTGTCGGTAATATGCCCGCACTCGGGGCAGTATTTCGCCTGCTCGGAGATTTGCTTTCCGCAATATTGACAAAACATGACTTATGATTTTATGATTAGTTTTCGTTTATTTTGTTTCGCCCCACGCACGCACGCTGATGTCGACGCCGGCGGCCGTGAGTATGCGTTCGGTTACGGTCATGCACAACTCGTCGAGCGTCCGAGGCTTGAAATAGAACGACGGCGAGGCGGGTAATATTATGGCGCCGGCCTCTGTAAGTGCGGTCATATTGCGCAGGTGGATAAGCGACAGCGGCGTTTCGCGGACGGCCATGACCAGACGGCGACGCTCTTTTAGCATGACATCGGCAGCGCGCTCGATCAGTGTTCGCGACACGCCCGAAGCGATGCGTGCCACGGTGCCCATGGATGCGGGCACGACGATCATGGCGTCCCAGCGCGACGACCCGCTGGCCGGAGGCGCCGACATATCCTCCTCGTCGAATATGTCGATCAGCGCGTTCTCAGGCAGCGTAATCCCCTCGCCGGCCATGACCTGCTGCGCCCGACGGCTCGTTATCAGCGCAATGCGCTCGATGCCGGCCGCCTGCGTCAGGCGCTCCAACGTCTGTCGGGCATATATGGCGCCGCTGGCGCCCGTAACGGCAACTATTATCTTCATCGCTTACAACTCTATGATCTTACACTTCAACCCCAGCGAGGATATCTTCTTCAACGCCGCCGGCAGCGCATGGCTCATGTTGCGGAACGACTTGGCACTGTCGTGGAACGCGATGATGTCGCCGGGACGGATATCGCGTATTACGCCTCTGAGACAGCTACGCGGCGAGACGGCACGGTTGTAGTCGCGCGACAGCACGCTCCACATGATGATCTTGAAACGCTGGCCGACGACCCGCATCTGCGACGGCGTGACGCGCGCATAGGGCGGGCGGAAGAGCTCCGAGCGCACGATCGACGAGGCGTAGTCGATATCCTCGATATATCGTTCGAGCGACATTCCCCAACCCTTCTGGTGCGAATAGGTGTGGTTGCCGACCTTGTGCCCTGCGGCGAGGATACGGTCGTAGAGGTCGGGGTACATCTCGGCGTTCTTGCCCAGCACGAAGAATGTGGCCTTGGCGTCGTACTTCTCCAACGTCGACAATATCCACTCCGTAACGCCGGGCGTCGGACCGTCGTCGAAGGTCAGGAAGACGGCTTCGGGGTCGTCGATGCGCCATACCATGTCGGGGTAGAGGCGTCGTATGAAACCGGGCGGATTGATTCTCATTCGGTAAAATTACGTCGATATGCGACAAAAATAACTTTTTTTTCGCAAACCGAAAAATTTGTTACCTTTGTACTTGTCGCGGTGTGCAATAGCGAGACTGTTGCATTGACTCGCGACGAGAAGTTTACTAAAAAATCTGTGACATGAAAACTATCCTTATGCGACTCTGGCTGCTGTGTGCGCTGGCGGCCGGCATGTGCGCCTGCCAGAGCATTCTGCGCGACGGACGCACATCGTTGGGACGTCCCTACGAGATGCTCGTGATATGCCCTCAGGCCGAGTGGGACGGTGCCGTGGGCGAAAGCATCCGTTCGCTGCTCGGAGCCTCGATACCGCGCATGAATACCCCCGAGCACTATTTCGACATCAACCACTCGACCAAGCATGGGATGAACGATCTGCTCAACAAGCAGAGCAATATACTTACCGTGTCGTTCGATGCCGAGCGCAGCGACACGCGCATGCTCGTGCAGTACGACTATACGGCCAAGCCGCAGATCATCGTCTCGTTGAAGGCTCCCTCGCCCGAGGCGGCCGTAGAGTATCTCTCCGAGAACGGCGAGTCGCTGATGCGCGTATTCGAAATGGCCGAGCGCGAGCGCGACCTCGCGTTGTTCGAGCGGTTGAGGGACGATGCGGCGAGCGATATATTCAGAGAGTATACCGGATTGGGCATGACTGTGTTGCAGGGTTATAAGAGAGCCAATACGGTCGATGACTCGATATTGTGGCTGCGCAAGGACTACAATCGCATGAGTCAGGATATATTCGCATTTACATATCCCTATACCGACCGCACCGACCTTACGGCCGAGTGGCTCGTGCGCGCCATAGACAACCGGCTGGCGAAGATACCCGGCCCCTCGGCGGGCTCTTACATGCAGACGGTAAAGGATATCGAGCCGATATACTCGACGTTCAGGATCGGCGACCGCTACTGGTTCGAGCTGCGCGGACTGTGGGAGCTGGGCGGCAATGTCGACGGCAACTTCATGGGCGGCCCGTTCGTCAGCTATTCGACCATAGATATGCAGACGGCCGAGATAACGACTATCGTCTTTTCGGTCTACGCTCCCGGACTGGACAAGCGCGACTATATCCGCGAAATGGAGCATCAGATATATACGATAGAATAGAACTGTGGAGATTCTTGTGGGGCTTCGCGGCGAGGATATGCTGTCCGAGTGTTTTGCGAGGTCGGCGGATGTAGCTACGGCTAACGCCGTTGTACGGATTATACCCTCCCCCCCCCTTAATCCCCTCCTCGGAGGGGACTTTTTGTCACGTGCGGTGCTCGCTCCGGGTGGAGACCGCAGGCTGTGTGCAAATAATTCGATTGCAGCCCGTGGGCAAGTGCGGGTTATCCGGGTGGCGGGAATATGAATAATATGTCGGGATAATATGCCGATCGCGGAAGCGTCCGAAGTCGAAACCAAAACCGGGACATTTACATCGCCTCCTCCGATTTCCGCACAACAAAAACAGCGGCAGGCTCGACCCTGCCGCTCTGAGTACCCTCGTCGGGAATCGAACCCGAATTTACGGTTTAGGAAACCGTCGTTCTATCCGTTGAACTACAAAGGCAAGTATGTTACGACGCGTGGCGCCGCTTGATTCCGAAAGACACGCGAACGAAGCCACCCCCCCCCGCCGTCTCTCCGGTAGTGCTGTTGCGGCTGCCCGACGCGCTGCGATGCAAAGATAGCGATTTGTCCGCAAATAGTAGTATTCGCCGCCGAAAAGTTTTCTCGCTACCCTCTCCGCACTCTCTGTCCCGCCGGTCGGGCGTGTGCGGATCAGATGTCGTCGGTGCTGAAATCGTAGCTTATGCGCTTGCCCGTGACGAACTTCGAGTTGTCGAGTTTCGTGTTGAACTGATCGACGGTCACGCGTTTGTTCTCCTCGTATGGCGGTGTCAGCAGATCGAAGTTGATTGCGTAGTTGACGGCCGCCTCGACGATCTCGATCAACGCCTCGCGGTCTATGCGGCGCTGCCCGAATGCCATGGGGCGCGCTATGGTCTGGCGTTTGCCCTCGACCCAGAAGCACTTTTCGCGGTTGATGAATATGCGTCCGATGAGATATCCCTCGTCGGCGTTGCGGTTGTACTTGAACGAATCCGACAGGAAGTTGTATACGTTTATCACGCCGCAGTAGGAGTTGGCCGTGTCGCTCTGCACGTAGGCGTTCTGCCATATTATGTGGTTGGCGTCGAACTCGAATACGTCGGTGTGCATCTGGAATATCAGCAGATCGCTGGCCACCTGCAATTGCGCCTCGAACTTGCCGCGGTCGCGATATTCGATCCTCACGCGGCGGTCGAGCCGACCGTCGAGCTGGTCGTCCATCTCCGAAGCCATTTCGAAGAGCGTGTCTTTCAGCTCGTTGAATGTCGAAAATGTATTGTCGAAAACGCTCTGTTTAAGCGTCGATTTGCGGACGATAGTCTCCAAAATCTTCTCTCTGAGTGTGCTCATGTCGTTTGTCGTTATTTCAGTCTTACGGTCTGCCCCTCGACGAGACGGTCGGTGGCGCGGGCGCGGTTCATCTTGGCGAGAGGTTTGAGCCGTATGCCATACCACTGAGCCAGCGCGAGCAGCGTCTCGCCCTCGCGCGCCACGTGCAGCGTGGCCTCGCCCTTCCAGTGCGACGGCTTGCGGTCGATGTATACTATGTCGCCTTCGGCTGGCTCGGCGCCCCTGCACGCATCGTTGAAGCGTCGCAGCGTGGCGGGTGCTATGTCGAACACCCTGCCTATCGAGCGATAGCTGTCGCCTCTCCTGGCAATCACATAGTGTGCCGTGTTGGCCATATATACGTTGTAGCCTCCGTAGGAGTTGATCGTTACGCGGAACGTGTCGGGGTTTATGCGGCGTGGGTCGTGCGCCGTCATGGGATCGGTCGCTGAGCCCGCACCCGTGTCCGCAGGCGTTACGGGGTCGACGGATGCCGAGGGCTGCGGACGGAGGCTCTCGTCGACGGGTATTCTGTCCAGCACTCCGGCCATGTAGTCGTCGTAGAGCTTGGCGCCGTTGCTGCGGTCGAGCAGATCGAGGCGGTTATCCTCTATAAGGCGTATCAGGCGGTCGGCATAGTCGGGCGCCGTGGCATAGCCCGCGGCCTTCAAGCCCCGCGCCCAGCTGCGGTAGTCGGTGGCCTCGTAGACGAACAGAGAGTCGTAACGCGGCTGTTTGTCGAGAAACTCCGAGTGGTCGATATAGGAGTCCTCGACCGACTCGTACTTGCGGAAACATTCGCCCTTTTCGTCGTCGTCGTGGTATACCCTGTCGCCCGTCCAGTCGCGCTTGCACTTTATGCCGAAGTGGTTGTTCGATCTGAGTGCCAGCGAGCTGTTGCCGCAGTCCGACTCCAATATACCCTGCGCCATGGTAATGCTGGCCGGTATGCCGTAACGCTCCATGTGGTCTATGGCCAGCGACTTGTAGCGGGCTATGTACTCCTGCTTGGTCTGTCTGGTCTGTGCGGCTGCTGCTGCGGGCAGCAGGAGCGCCGCAACCCCTATAAATGCCGCACGGATTGTTGTATTTCTAATTATAATCATTATATTTGTATTCGGGAAGGGTATACTTCCCTTGCAAAGATACATTTTTATAGTGAAACAACAATATAAAAACTACTGCGATGTTTACAGAAAACGCTAACGCGATCTTCAACCGCTCGATCGAGGATTACCACCGCTTCGACAACGTTGACCAGCCCATGGCCAACCCCTATGCGGCCGGATCGCTCGATGCCTTGCTTTACGAGAAGAACTGGGTGGATGCCGTACAGTGGCATCTCGAAGATATAATCCGCGACCCCAACATAGACCCCGTCGAGGCTCTGAAAATCAAGCGTCGTATCGACCGCTCGAATCAGGTGCGCACCGACATGGTGGAGTATATCGACTCGTATATGCTCGACAAGTACAAGGATATAGTCCCCGCGGCGGATGCGCGTCTCAACACCGAGACCCCCGCATGGGCTATCGACCGTCTGTCGATTCTCGCCTTGAAGATCTACCATATGCACGAGGAGGTCGTGCGTCCCGATGCCGAAGCGCAGCATGTCGAGGCATGCCGAAAGAAGCTCGACACGCTCCTTTCGCAGCAGGTCGACCTCTCGACCGCTATCGAGGAGCTGATCGAGGATATCGAGGCCGGTCGCAAGTACATGAAGACATACAAGCAGATGAAGATGTACAACGACCCCTCGCTCAACCCCGTGCTTTATGGCGGAAAGCAATAGCAGCAGAGGCTCGAAGCTGCCGCGCCACATCGTCATGATCCGTCTCTCGGCTCTTGGCGATGTGGCGATGCTGCCGCATGCCGTGCGTGCACTGCACGAGGCCTATCCCGATGTCAGGGTCACGGTGCTTACGCGCCCCATGCTGCGCCCGCTCTTCGACGGACTCGATGTCGACTTCCTTATGGCCGACACCAAGAACGAGCACCGCGGCATAAAGGGCATCTGGCGGCTCGCGCGGCAGGTCAAGGAGCTTGGCGCCGATGCCGTTGCCGATACCCACGGCGTGCTGCGCTCGCGGCTGCTGTGTCTGTTCGCGCGTCTGCGCGGAATCCGCACGCGCCGTATACGCAAAGGGCATATCGAGAAGTGGTTCCGCATGGGTTACAGCCGCAAGGGTGCGGTGCCGTTGAAGCATACCGTCGTCCGATACTGCGACACGATCCGGCGTCTGGGCTTCCGCTTCGACGATCCGCAGCCGCCTGCAAAGCCCTCTTTCCCCAACCCTATGGGCGAGAAGAGAGGCACGTGGATCGGCTTCGCACCATTCTCGGCGCATGACGGCAAGACCTATCCGGCCGATCTGCGCGACGAGTTGACTGCACTTCTCAGCGAACGCTACGACCGTGTGTTCATCCACAGCGGCGGAGGGCAGGAGGCCGCTTTCGCCAACCGCATGGAGGAGATATATCCCAATGTCACGGCACTCTGGGGTAAGGTCAAGCTGGACGGCGAGCGCAACCTCATATCGCACCTCGACTGCGTGGTCTCTATGGACTCGCTGGTCATGCACATGGCCTCTCTGACGGCCACTCCCGTGGTCTCGATCTGGGGCGCCACGCACCACGAGTTCGGATTTCTGGGCTATGGCTGCGACCCCTCCGACATTTTGGAGGAGGATATGCCCTGCCGCCCCTGCTCGGTCTACGGCAATCGCCGCTGCAAATACGGCGACTATCGCTGCCTGCGTGCCATAACGCCGGAGATCGTCGTCGATAAGGTCGACGAAGTTCTCGCGCGCACGGGCGACCGGCAAGGTTAAAGAGACCTGTTGCGGCATCCGCACGATTGCCGCATCTGTGCAACATGCGCCGGATGGGTCGTGAGGATTAAGGCGTGAGGATTAAGGCGTGAGGATCATTTCGCTGCGTCGGCTGGCAAGATCGGATTTTGCCGGCTCTCGATAAAATAAGAATCGGCCGAAGCGAGCGCTGCCGGCTTATAAGTCCCTCCCTCGGGAGGGATTTGTCGTATGGTGCTGGGCGGTATTATTTCCGACCTTGGGATACTTCGAACACTATCGGACGGTATTATCTGTCGGGCTACGTGACCATTAACCCTATCTGGCGGCATTGCGCTCGGCCTCGGGCAGTTCGGCAGAGAGCGCTCCGATAGCCTCGTAGATCCTGTCGAGCTGTTTGCGCATGTCCTGCGACAGATCGCTTACGTCATCGGCATTGTCGCGGCTGTCGCGTTCGAGCCGCGCCAGCTTCGCACGTATCTCGGACGGCTCGGCCGTTGGGGTCGTCGTAGAGATACGATTGCCCATGGAGACAAAGGATTTCATTATCGAAACATTCATCTTAATAGCCGTTTGGCTTCGCAATACGGCGGCGAGCATCGCAACCCCATGTTCGGTAAAGGCGTATGGAAAGAATGTTTTAGGGCGTCTTACTACGGTTGTCGCCATAGATTGCGACGCTATCCGGCTCCACTCCGTGTCCGAGAGCCGGAACATGAATTGGTCGGGAAAACGCCCCATGTTACGTTTTACGGCTTGGTTCAAGGCGCTGGTCGTAACTTGGTATAAAGCGGCAAGATCGAAATCGAGCATTACGCGTTGGCCGCGTATTTCGTAAATCTTATTTTCAATAACGGTCATATCCTTCATAATTCAGTTTTTTTCGATTGTGCAAAGTTAATAATCGAAAATCGGAAATACAAGAATATATTTAATATAATTCGGCCATGCGCCGCCTATCGAGACCCGCCTCGGCATCGTGCATCGCCGGCGGATCCGATCATCGTATGCCTTACGGCCTATGCGTCGTTATGTCAATACACAACTGACTGAATATTTTCGAGAAACGTATGCTTTGCCGAGAATCTTTTGCTGTTGCTCGTACGAAATTCCGAAAATATCGGCAGAAAAACAATATTGAATCCCGATTTATTCTTTTAATTTCGAGCGACTACGGCCTGGCGGCGATAGGTCGGGGGCGAAAAACATTCCGGACGGCTGCTCAATCTCGCGAAAAAAGCGTATCTTTGTCCCCACGAAACCGAATGTGGAAAGATTTGGACTGCTTGCAACCACAATAAAAAATCGCTAAAACAGCTTTTCGTTTTTTATTCCAACAGTCAATTTTCCCCCTTTCGATACGTTTGACAAGTAAACAGTATTTGAAAAATGGGCTTTTTATTTACATCCGAATCGGTGTCCGAGGGACATCCCGATAAGGTGTCGGATCAGATTTCCGATGCTATTCTCGACGAATTTCTTCGTCATGACGCGCGCTCGAAGGTGGCGTGCGAGACGCTCTGCACAACGGGTCTCGTAGTTGTTTCGGGCGAGGTGCGCTCGCAGGCATACGTCGACATTCAGGGCGTGGCGCGCCGGGTGATAGACCGCATAGGCTACAACCGCAGCGAGTATCAGTTCGATGCCGCGTCGTGCGGTGTCATGTCGGCCATTCACGAGCAGTCGTCCGACATCAACCGCGGTGTCGAGCGCGACGATGCCGATGCGCAGGGCGCCGGCGACCAGGGCATAATGTTCGGTTATGCCGTGGCCGAGACCCGCGAGCTGATGCCTGCGACGTTGATCCTCTCGCACGTGATACTCAAAGAGCTGGCCGCAATACGCCGCGAGGGCGAGGTAATGACCTATCTGCGCCCCGATGCCAAGAGTCAGGTAACGATCGAGTACGACGACGATCGTCGTCCCGTCAGGGTACACACGATCGTGGTCTCGACGCAGCACGACGAGTTCATCGCGGCCGACGAGGGCGGCAGCGCAGCGCAGGCCGAAGCCATGATGCAGCAGCGCATCGAGGAGGACGTGCGCACGATTCTCATCCCGCGCGTCAAGGCGCGTTTGGAGCGTGCGGCCGACAAACTGGCCGATCTTATCGACGAGAGCTATATACTGCATGTCAACCCCACGGGCAAGTTCGTCATCGGCGGCCCGCACGGCGATACGGGTCTTACGGGACGCAAGATCATCGTCGATACCTACGGCGGTCGCGGTGCCCACGGCGGCGGCGCCTTCTCGGGCAAGGACTCCTCGAAGGTCGACCGCTCGGCGGCGTATGCTGCGCGTCATATCGCCAAGAACATGGTCGCCGCAGGCGTTGCCGACGAGATGCTCGTGCAGCTGAGTTATGCCATAGGCATCGCCCGTCCGCTGTCGATATATGTCGACACCTACGGCACCAACCGCACCGGTCTGTCCGACGGCCTGATCGCCGAACGCATAGGCGAGCTGTTCGACCTGCGTCCGGCCTCGATCGTGCGCCGCTTCGGTCTCGATAACCCGATCTTCGAGGCTACGGCCTCTTACGGACACTTCGGCCGCCGTCCCTATACCGAGCGCGTCACGCTCGTGCGCGACGGCGTGGAGCAGGAGCGCGAGATCGAGTTCTTCGGCTGGGAGCGTCTCGACGAGGTGGAGCGCCTGCGCAGGGAGTTCTCGTTGGAGTAATCCGCAAGTTGGCTACGGTGCGGTCGGAGCGGATATCCGCTCCGACCGCATTTCGTTTCGGATGCGCGGCATATTTATTTGCTTTTGCCCGCTGCTTATGACTATCTTTGCAGAATAAAACCGTTAAAGATGAAAACGAATCGGGAAGAGATATTGCAGAGTGCGCTGCGGCTGTTCATGTCGATGAACTACGAGCGTGTGAGTCTGCAAATGGTAACCGAGGCCGTCGGGCTGACCAAGACGGGAATCTTCAATTATTACGCCTCGAAGCAGGAGCTGTTCGTCGCCGTGGCCGACAGGTATCTGTTCAATGCTCAGGATCCCGAAAAGAAATACGCAGCCTGCGACGGCACGCTGTCCGACTTCATCGATAAGTATATCCGCGGCGTGGCGCAAACCATGGAGTATATCGTGCGCATCGGCAGGGTAGAGGGCGATGCCGTGACGGGCAAACATATCAATTCTGCCTATATCAATTTCTTCCAGCAGGTGTTGTTCTATTATCCCGACGGCAAGCGGAGGCTGCATGAGTTGTTGAAAAAGGAGTACTGCTGCTGGCGCGAAGCCGTCCGCGGTGCTATCCTCAGCGGCGAGGTGCGCGAGGATGTCGACCCGGAAGAGGCCGCGGCCCTTTTTCGACAGGTGTTCGTAGGTATGTCTTACGAGATGTCTTTTTTTAACGGGCTGGAAATTAATGTTCTCGAACGCCGGTTCAGGTATATATACGATCTTTTGAAGCGGTAGCGCCATAGGGCGGTTCGATATAAAAAAGTAAAAATATGACCGATCGGTCATATTTTTACTTTTTTATTATATCTTTGCGACAACAAAAATGACCCGACGGTTACTTTTATGGAGACACAAAATACCCGAAGTGCGGGCCGAAGATTCGGTTACACGCCCGCAAGCATCTTTACCAACCAGTTGTCGAATCTCGCATTCGGTCTGGGCATGGTCGTCGTCCCTCTCGTATTCCCGTTCGGAGTACGGATAAGGCGGCTGCAAATACTCTCGCCGGCCGTATTCTCAACGATCCTCATTCTGGGCGGAGCGTTATTGCTTCTGTTTACGTTTCTCGGCATGCGCAAGGCCCGGGCTCTGAAAGCCGAAGGCGGCAGCATCTCGGTCGACGGCGATCGGGTCACCTATCCCGAGGTATGCAAGGGCAGGGTGCGTTACGATTCTTTCCTCATATCCGATATCGAACGCATAAAGGACGACGATGACCAGTGCCAGTGCCGCATCACGCTGCCGGACAGACATATCGTCCTCGAAACCGATTATTTCGATTCGGCCGAGGAGTATGCGGCATTCCGCTCGCTGTTGGGCTGATACTTCGACTCACATTAAAACTCTTATATCATGATTGCAAAATTCATCAAAGGTTTGACCGCCGTATGCGCATCGGCCGTTATGCTGACGGGATGCGGATCGGACGGCGGCAGTCTCGGCATGGCTTCGGAGCAGAGCCTCGCCAAAATCAAGGAACTCGTTCTTGCCAATGTCGACACGACGACCAACAAGATCTATCGGCTGATGTGGCACGAGGACACTGGCGAGCGCAAGCTCGAAAATGTCTTGACCAGTATCGATGTCTATTACACCGACAGCCAGAACGACGACTACACCCTGACGATCGACTTCGACGGCAAGGACTTCGTCGCCGGAGAGCCGCGCAAGAGCAACCGCAAGATCAACTCCTACGAGCTGTCGACGCCGCTCGATCTGGATGCGATATCTTACGACTTCATCCACCGCATGGCCGATTCGGCCGATTCGCTCGTGGTCGCGCAGCCTGACGGAGAGTTTTACGAGCTCAAATCGGTCGAGATGTTCAGCTTCGGCGTAGACCCTGTCGACCTCGACTACGTCGATGGGTGGCACCGTCGCGACGAGGCATCGCGCAAGGAGTACGAGCGGCTCAACGTATCGTTTCAGCTCAATTATATCCGCAAGGACGAAGCGACGCAGTACAACGGCCGTTATACGACCACCAACTACTACACCGTGCCTTTCCGCCTCGATGAGGCCGGCGAGGTATATATCGCCGATTAGGCGTCGGCGCGAAAGGCCTATGCTGCCGCATATTGGTGGCGGCGATATGACCTGCACGCAGTATGTCCCGGTCTGACCCGAATGGTCGGCCGGGACATTATCGTATCTCGGTGCGCCGCACGAAGGTTGCCGTCGGGCGTATGCCGCTGCTGTTTTTTACCTTTTGATACGAGCTTTATACGTATTGATCTCCGATACATGCTGCATTTTTGCGATATTTGTCATACGCTTGCCGCGTCTCTAAGCCGGGGCTGCATGCGGACATTTATCGCGGTCGGATTCGGCGGCTGCGAGTGACAGAACAACTTTTTAACATTGCCGCGGCGCCGAATCCGTCCGGCTCAAAAAGTATCGAATTATGAAAAAAGTACTGCTAATCGCAATCGCATCGGTCGTTATGATGTCGGCTACCTCTTGCCAGAGCGTCGAGAAGAAGGCCGAGAAGTTCAAGGCACGCATGGAGAAGGCCGTGACCGACGGCGACCTGGCTGAGGCCGCCAAGGTCGGCGAGGAGATGGAGAAGTGGGTCGAGTCGCTGAGCGAGGAGGACCGCGAGATCGTCGGTAAGGTCATGACCGAGTAACATCCGCACTTGCGGCGCACGGCCTTGCAGGAGCTGCGAGTGTCTCAGCTCGTCGCCCTGATACGCGACGCTGCATATTACGGTTGTCGAGATCCGACTCGTAATATAGGCTGTCCTGTGCGACAGCCTATATCTTTTCGGGTGGGAGATGCCTGCGGTATGCCAGGACGATAAATCGTACTGGTCGTGACCGTAGCTGTGCCCCGGAATGATTTTACCCCCGCCGAAGATAATTCCGGCGGGGGTAATTTCGCAGATCGGTCTTATATCCTACGCTGTTTCGCAAGCTCGCTGCGTGACGCGTGCCGCTTCCGCGCAGGTGCGGCTTAGAATCTGAATCCGAGCGTAGCCACGGCTATATGGCGGTCGAGCGTCGTTTCGAATGTGCGGCTCTCGATATCCTGCGAGGGGTCTATGGCACTGGTAGCGTAGAAGAGCTTGTATGACGTGTGGTGCGTGCGGCCGTACTGGTATGCGACGTCGAGATATACCGTGCGGTTGAACTTGATTCCGAGGCCGGCGGTCATATATGTGCTCTTGGTGGCTATGGGCGCGGCGGCTATTATGTTCTCGTCTTTGAGAGTCGCGCCGTTGTATATGTAGCCCAGACGCACGGCGAAGGCCGGATGCAGATATGCTTCGATACCTGCGCGCACGGTGTTCGAACCCTTGCATACATCCTTGAACTGTCCGTATCTGTCGATGCCGACAGGATTGCTGCCTATGTCGGCGCCCTGATACCAGTCGCGCTCGTAGTCGGCCGAGACGATGACGCGTCCTGCTATGGTATATGCCGCACCGAACATAAGACGCGTGGGCGAGTTGAAGTTCCACGAGTCGGGTCCGCTGTCCTCCCACGTGCCCACGTATACGTCGTCGTAGAAGTATCCGTCGGGATCGAGGCGGTAGTCGTCGGGGTTGTCGCCCGCGCTGTAAGTGCGCGTATTCATCTGGGCGGCGTAACGGAGCGTCAGCGAGTACCACGTAGGTGTATGGAACGCCATGCCGATTCGCAGGTTGTCCAGCGGGCGCCACGTCGCGCCCAGCTTGAAGTTGATACCCGTGCCCGACATCTCGATCCGCTGCGTGTAGTTCATGTAGTCGAGCTGATAGGGCATCTCCGATCCCGGGGGATATATGTCGCCGGGATAGACGTAATTCTCGCCGTAGTATACCTCGCGCTCGTACTGCACGCTCTGGATGCCTATCGTTGCGCCGAGGTAGAGCTTGTCGTTGATGTTGAGGCCGAACGTCAGCCCGTACTCGCCGATAGAGCCGCTGGTGGATATCGTCGAGAATTGGTCGATCTCGCTCGTCTGTCCTATGCGGTCGATGAACCAGCCGTCCTTGTCGCGGTTCGTCAGACCGTTCTTGTATGCCAGCACCGCACCCCAGTAGTAGGGATTGTCGGGGAAATCCATCGTGCCGTCGGCGTTGGTCGTAAGATTGTCTATGTTCGACAGCGTGCAGAATATGTTCGCCATGGTCGAGGTAAAAGGATTGCCTATCGACATGAGCGACGAACGGTGGTTGAAGTCGGCTATCCGGTTGTAGACCAGTCCTACATTGAGGTTGACCAGCGCTCCCGTGCCCTCGTATGCCGTAAATACGCCGCCTATGCTCGACATGCCGAAGCGCGTCTTGCGCCGCTTCTCGAATTCTGCCGCATCGGTCTTCGTGTTCGAGAATTGCAGCATCGGGCTCAGGCTTATGTCGCTCTCGACATACATGCCTATACCGGCCGGATTGAGCGATGCCGATATCATGTCGGCACCCAGCGCCGTGAAGGCGTTGCCCATGCCCATCGAGCGTGCCGTGCCGTAGTTGTGCGAAGTGAAGCTCATCTGGTAGATGTCCGTCCACTGTACTATGTCGCGGTTGAGAACCGTTCCGCCGAAATCGAACTGAGCGGATAGGGTGCCCGCCCAGAGCAGAGCGGCCGCCGCCGTAATGATCTTTTTCATAACCTGTGTGCTTTTTCTTTAACGGATATGTCAGCCCCGCACCGGGCGGAATAACTGCTTATTCCGCCCGGCTGCCGGTGTAAATGCCTGCCTATCGTCGTGATCCGCCGCCACCGCCGCTGCGATAGCTTCCGCCGCCCGACGAACCCGAGCTGCGCGAGGCTCCGCCTCCGCCCCAGCTCGACGACGAACGCGATGACGATCCGCCGCTGCGGTATGAGCTGTTCGACGACGAGTTGTTCTGCCGGTACGACGACGAGGAGCCGTTGCGGTTGTTCGACGAATTATTCTGGCGATACGACGAGTTGTTGTTCTGGCGGTTGCCCGACGACGAACCGCGGTAGGTCGATGTCGAGCCGCTGCCCGTCGACGATCCGCGCGTCGACGACGATCCGCGGTTGTAGTTCGAGCTGCCGCTGCGGTTGCCGCCCTGACGGTAGTTGCCGCTGCCGGCCGTGCCGTTCGACTGTCCGCGATCGGTGCGCGTGCCGTAGCTGTCGTTGCGGTTGCCCGTCGAGGTGCCGTAGCTGCCGCCGCGGTTCGACGATCCGCCCTGATATATGCCGCTTGCGGTGCTGCCGCTGCGACGCGACGAGGTCGAGCCGCCGTAATTCACGCGCGTCGTGGGCGATGTGTATCGCGAGCCTGAGTTATAGCGGCTGCCGTTACGGTTGTTGTTGGGACGGCTGCTGCTCCAACTCCAATTTCCTCCGGGTCGGTGCATCGGCGGGCGCGGCACCCAGTGTCCGGGACCCCAGTGCGGATGTCCCCAGCCCCAGTGGGGATAGTGTCCGCCCCACCACCAGTCGTTCCAAATGAGATTGTAGCAGATGTTCCAGTTCCAGTCGTACCACGAGTAGTGCGGATAGCCCCACCACGAGTTGAAGAACGGATCGACGCGGAAGCTCCACCCCCAGTTCCACGGCGAGGAATATAGTCCGAATGTAATGTTGGTAGCCCCCCACGAGCCGAACATCGACGTTATGTAACGCGGCTCGACCCACACCTGGTCGCCCGATACCATGACATTGTAGAATGCCGGGTCGTATGCCGAGGCGTAGTGCAGGGCGCGGTTCGACGAGAGCGAGTAGTAGCTCGACGGCATGCGGTATGTCGGCGAGTTGAAGCCGTAGAGACGGCGTGCGTATGCGCTCTCGTAGGTGTCGGCCAGCACGTTGTTGTAGTTGGGCTCGACATCTGCCGAGGAGTAGTAGCGCTGCTCGGCCGCGTCGGCATTTGCTTGGGCGAGCATGGCCTCCCACTGCGCCTGACGCGCCTCGGCTTCGGCTTTCTGCTGCTCGGCCTTCTGCTTCTGGCGTTGCGCCACGAGCGTTTTATGATTAGACGTATAAAGATCGCCCGCACCGTACGACGATGCGGTGTATGTCGTGGCGCAGCCCGATGCCGTTAGCATCAGCAGCGCGACAGCCGTAATGTAATTTACTCTTTTCATGACGTCCGATGTTTAAGTAGTGTTTTTCAAAGTCCGTTTCCCTTGTCGGGGCGGGCGGATACACCGTTGCCAGCCTCATTCGGGGAGGGGGCTTTTCGACGCCGAACGAAAATCGTACCGTTTTTCGTCTATTCCCCCGTTACAAAGATATACAATTTTTCGATCGGCAAGCCATAATATCAACCGAACGCCATTTTTTGCCGGTCAATCGCCGTTATCGTCAGGTAAAAAGACCGCCGGGCTTGTCGGCGCGGCGGTCGTATGAGTATCGGCTTTGGTCAGGCCGCGGCTATTTGCCCAGCGGCGAGTCGGGCTCTTTGGCCATTACGGCGTAGAAGAGTCTGTCGACCAGACCGGGGCAGAACTTTTTCAGCAGGTGCGTGCCGCGTCCCTCCCATTCCATCAGACAGAGACGTTTGCGGCGGCGTATGCCGCGGGCGACGATGCGTGCGACCTGCTCGGGCGACATCATCTTGCCCTCGTTGCGCGGCGTCGCGCCCTGCATCGAGCCGTCGGCCGTGAGCGCCGAGAAGCGGACGTTCGAGGCCGTGAATCCCGGACATGCCACCATTACGTGCAGCCCCTTTTTGAGATTCTCGATGCGGATCGTCTCCAAGAATCCGGTCATGGCATACTTCGAGGCCGAGTAGCCCGTGCGGCCTGGCAGCCCGTGCAGACCCGCCACCGACGATATTCCCACCAGCGACCCCTTCGAGCGTTGAAGATACGGCAGCGCGAACTTCGTGCAGTTGACCGTGCCCCAGAAGTTGACATCCATAAGGCGGTGCAGCACTTCCAGATCGCACTCGTCGAACAGAGCGCGCATCGACAGTCCGGCGTTGCATATCATCGCGTCGATGCCGCCGAACCGCTCCACGGCCGTCTCGACGAGCCTGCGGCAGTCGTCGGCCGACGTCACGTCCGTCACGGCGTATGCCGCCTTGCCGCCCCTCTGCTCTATCTCTTCGACTATTTGTCGCAGCTTGTCCTGCTGCCGTGCGCCCAGTACGACGCATGCGCCGTCGGCGGCATATTCGCGTGCCATGGCTGCGCCGATGCCCGACGAAGCTCCCGTTATGACGACGACTTTTCCTTTAAGACCGAGTTTCATTCTATATGTTTTTATTGCGTATCATCCATTGCACTGCCGTGCCGTGCTGTCGGCAATGCGGCATCCGTCTCCGCTCAGCTCTGTGCGGCATCACTCTTCGACATCTATCTGCAACGTGTCGAAGGCGAACTCCACACCGGCGCACAGACGCTTCGCCGCTTCGGCATGCAGACCTATTTCGTGCGACATGTGAGTCAGATAAGCCTTTCGCGGCGCGACCCGGGCGATAAGTTGCAGCGCCTCGTCGACGATGAAGTGCGACGGCGAGGGCTTGCCGCTGTGACGCCACCTCAGGGCGTTTACCACGAGAGTATCGACTCCGGCCAGCAGCCCGACCTGCTCGGGGGCTATGTAGCTGAAATCGGTAAGGTAGGCGAACCTGCCGATTCTGTACCCCGTGACGTCGAATCTTTCGGAGTGGAGCCCCGATATCGGTACGACCGTTATCCCGGCCGCCTCGAACGGCCTGCCGGCGTCGAACTCGTGCAGGTCGATCTCGGGCACGCCCCTGTATTTGTCCGCGACGAAGGCATAGTCTAAATCCTTGCGCACGCACGCTGCCGTGCGGCGGGTGGCGTATATGTCCACGCGGTGTATTACGGGGTAGTCGACGAAGTTGAACGGCCGCACGTCGTCTATGCCTCCCGTATGGTCCTTGTGCTCGTGCGTGAGCAGTATCGCATCTATATGCGTGACACCCGTGCGGAGCATCTGATAGCGGAAGTCGGGCCCGGCGTCGATAATTATCCGCCGGCCGCGGTACTCGACCATGGCCGAGGTGCGCAGCCTCTTGTCGCGGCTGTCCGTCGAGCGGCACACGTCGCAGCCGCACCCTATTACGGGCACGCCCTGCGAGGTACCCGTACCGAGGAACGTAACTTTCATGGAGACAAAATTACTACAAATTCGCCAATAACGCGTCGCCCGGACTAAAAATTCCGGGCGGAGTCATGCCGACCCCGCCCGGAACACTGTTATGAAGATGAGTTGTGTTTACATCGCCTGTTCGATATTCCAGACGAATGCCCGCGAGCCCTGCTGCTCGGTCGTCGAGTCGATCTCGCGCAGCGCGTCGAGCAGTACGGGGATCTTCTCGTCCTCCACGATCGCCAGCAGCGAGGTGTTCATCGACGGCCATGCGTGCGTGCCGTAGTGGGGTTCGCCCGTGTACGAGCCGCGACCCTCGGTAAGCGCCCAGCGGGTGAAGCCGCGCACGCCGTTTTTGTCGAGCATGTCGTTTATGCGGTCGGTAAGGGCCTGGTTGTACGATATGAATATTGCCTTCATTGCATTACTGTTTTTTAGCGTTCAACTGCTTCTTGATAAACTCCTCGGTCTCGGCCTGACGGCGTGCCTTTCGCTTGGCCTTGCGCTCCTTGCGGCCTTCGAGCATCGCATAGAGCGCCGGCACGATGAATAGCGTGAGGAACGTCGAGAAGGTCAGACCGCCGGCCACGGCGATACCCATAGGCTGCCATGTCTCCGAGCCGTTGCCGATACCCATTGCCATAGGCACCATACCCAGCACCGTCGTCAGCGAGGTCATCAGCACCGGACGCAGACGGCTCTTGCCGCCGGCAATCACGGCGTCTTTAAGCTCCGTGCCGCGCTCGACGAGCAGGTTCATGTAGTCGACCATCACGATACCGTTCTTCGTAACGATACCCACCAGCATTATGGCGCCGATAAGCGCGATGATCGACAGCGGCGTCTGGGTAGCCCACAGTGCCACGAACACGCCCGTGAATGCGAACGGTATTGTAAACATGATGATGAAGGGATACATCAGCGACTCGAACTGCGTCGCCATGACTATGTACACCAGTATGACTATAAGTATGAGCAGCATGCCTATGTCGCTGAATGCGTCGCCCTGATCCTCGACCGTACCGCCGATGTCGAGCGATATGCCCATCGGCGTCTCGTAGCTGTCGATCAGCTGCTGCACCTCGACCAGCACGTCGCCCAGAGCCACGCCTGCACCCAGTGCCGCCTCGACCGAAATGATACGCTGACGGTTCTCGCGCTCGATCTCGGGCGTTGCGAACTCCTCGCTGACCGTAGCCACCTCGCCCAGACGCACCGGACGTCCCGTCGGGCTGTAAAGCATGATGTCCTCTATGTCCTTGATCGACGTGCGGAACGGCTCGGCGTAGCGTACCACGATGTCGTACTCGTCGCCGTCCTCGCGATACTTCGAGCACTCGTAACCGTTGATTCGGTTGCGCACGAACTGCGAGGCCGTCGCGCTCGACAGACCGTAGTACGAGAGCCTGTCGCGGTCGAAGACCACGTTGTACTCGGGACGCAGGTCGTCGCGCGAGAGCTGCACGTCACGCGTGCCGCTGAGCGCCGCCATCTTCACTTTAAGGTCGTTGGCCACCGCCATGGCATCGTCCATATTGTGTCCGAAGACCTTGATCGTGACGTTGCTGCCGCCGCTCATGCCGCCCTGCTGGCCGCCGGGGATTACGGTGTAGCTCATTATCTCCGGTATGTTGTCAAGCTCGCGGCGCAGCTCGTCCGATATTTCGTATATAGACTTGCGCTCCATGTCGGTCTTGCGCGGCATCTTCAAGTTGTAGTTGATGATGTGCGAACCGGTGGTCTGCATCGCCGCGAAGGCGTTGTCCGACGAGTTGGCGCCGGCCGAGGCCGAAACCAGATACACTTCGGGATACTTCTGGTAGATGATCGAGTCGATATGACGCGCCACTTTCGAAGTATACTCCACGGCAAGGTTCTGGTCGAGCTTGATCTCCATAGAGATACGGGCGTTATCGGTGGGCGGGAAGAACTCCGTGGGTACGGTCGCTATGAGTCCGAGCGAGGCGACGAAGACAGCCATGAGCACGGCTATGGTAGACTTGCGCCACTTGACCACGAATCTCAGCGCACGCTCGTAGGCATCGTCGAGCCAGTTCAGAGCCTTGTCGATAGGCTTGTATACTATGCCGATACCCTTGTAGTCGTGTACGCCGCCCGATATTTTGAGCAGATATGCCGACAGCATCGGGGTAAGGGTAATGGCGGCCGTGGTCGACACGCAGACGACTATGGTAACGATCCAGCCCAGCTCGCGGAACAGAATACCCGACAGACCCGAGATCATCGTAAGGGGCAGGAACACCGCAACGACCACGAGCGTGGTTGCGATGACCGACAGCCACACCTCGTTGGTGGCGTAGATCGCCGCCTCTTTGGGCTTCGAGCCGCGCTCGATATGGGTCGTGATGTTCTCCAATACCACGATCGCATCGTCGACGACCATACCGATTGCGATCGAGAGTGCCGACAGCGATATGATGTTCAGCGTCGAGCCGGTCGCATACAGATATATGAATGCGCAGACGAGCGATATGGGTATCGTAAGACAGATGATGAACGTCGCACGCCAGCGGCCGAGGAATATCATCACCACCAGTATGACGAATATGAACGCATACATGATCGTCTCGCCCAGCGAGGCGATGGCGTCGGTGATCTCCTGCGAGCTCTCGTATATGGTACGTACCTCGACGTCCTTGGGCAGCGTGGGGATGATCTTCTCCATCTTGGCCTGCACGGCGTGTACGATGTCTACGGTGTTAGATCCCGACTGCTTCTGTACGATCACACGCACGCCCAGACGGCCGTTGATACGCTCGTCCATGGTGGCCTTTTCGAGCGTATCGCGTATCTCGGCCACGTCTTCGAGCATGACCGTGCGTCCGCCGGTGTTCGAGACGACGATCTGGCGCAGCTGGTCGCTGGCCGTGAACTCGCCGTCGGCCTTGACGTTGAATGTGTTGTTGCCGATGTCGATCGTTCCGCCGGGGACGTTGACATTCTCGGCGGCTATGAGCTGACCTAACGACTCGACCGTAAGGCCGTAGGCCTCGATGCGCTTGGGATCGACATTGACCTGTATCTCACGCTCGGGGGCACCGATGACCGATACCGAGCCCACACCGTCGATACGGTTCAACTCGTTGACCATTTTGTCGTCGAGAATCTTGGCCAGAGCCGCGTAGCTCTCGTCGGCCGTGACGGCGAGCATCATGACCGGAATCATCGACGACGAGAACTTGAATACGGTGGGGTAGTCCACATCGTCGGGCAGCAACGACTGCGTACGGCTCACTACGTCGCGCACTTCGTTGGCCGCCTCCGTGAGGTCGGATCCGTACTCGAACTCCAACGACACCATCGAGACGTTGTCCGACGAGCGCGAAGTGATCTTTTTCAGGTTGTTGACGGTGTTGAGGTTATCCTCCAACACGCGTGTCACGTTGGTCTCGATGTCCGATGCGTTGGCGCCCGGATAGGTCGAGATAACGCTTATATAGGGCACCTCGATATCGGGGTACTGGTCTACGCCGAGGTTCATCAGCGAGAACAGACCGAAGACGACGACGCCTATGAATATAAGTGCGATAGAAATGGGTTTTCGTACCGCGGTTTCGTATATTTTCATTGTTCGATTGTCAAGATGTTTTTCTTTTTATACGGCTTATCCGGCTGTCTGCGACCTTGGCCGGACGATATCCGCCCGGGCTGACGTTGTCGTTGCCGGGGGACGGGTTATCGGTTGTCGGCGCTGCCGGCCAGTTCGATCTTAGCGCCGTCGCTGAGCTTGGTCAGTGCGGTGGTGGCAACCTTCTCGCCGACCGAAACGCCCGACAGGATGTCGATGCGGTCTTCGACCTGACGTCCCGTGCGCACCGAGCGTCGCGTCGCCTTGTCGCCCTCGATCACGTATACATAGCGCTCGTTGGAGCCGCTCTGCTTCAATATCGAGATGTCGGGTACCATGATTCCCTCCTTGGTGCCCATGTCGAAGGTCGCGCGGGCATACATTCCCGGACGCAGCTTGTTCTGGGTGTTGGGCAGCGTGACCTCCACCTTGAATGTTCTGGTGGCCGTGTCCAGAGCAGGGTATATGAGCGATACGCGACCCTCGAATGTCTCGCCGGGGTAGATGTCGACCGATACCTGAACGGGCATGCCCACCTTGACATCGGCGAAGTACTGCTCCGAGATGTTGGCCATGACCTTCAACTTGTCGATCTGCATGATGTGCAGTATGGGCTGGCCGCCGAACAGGTCGCCCGGCTCGAAGTTGCGTGCCGTCACGACACCCGATATGGGCGAGCGCACCTCCGAGTTGCGGCGCAGGTTCTCCACCACCTCCTTCTGCATGTTGTACTGGTTCTCGTACTGCACGAGCTCCTGTGCCGAGATGCCGCCCGCCTCATATACGGGCTTCATGCGCTTGTATACGTCCTCGACTATGTTGAGCTGCGATTCCTGCTGGCGCAGCGTGGTCTTTTCGAGCGTCGCCACCACCTGGCCGGCAGCCACGCGGTCGCCTACGTCAACCAGTATGCGGTCTATGTGAAGCCCGCTGGCAGCGGGCGTTATATCGTTCTCCTTGAAGGGCTCTATCTCCGAGGTGTAGGTCTCGGTTATGTGTACCGTCTCGGCCGTAACCGCAGCGCACTTGGTCAGCACGGCCTTCTCCTCGGTCTTGGTCTGGTCGCTCTTCGATTTCGAGTTGCAGGCTACCATCGCGGCTGCCGCAATCAACAACACTAAACTCTTTTTCATAACGTTTCTCTTTCTATCTTTCTGTTTTATTGTTTTCTATCGTGGCTACTCGCGGTTGGCGTATTCGTCGTTGCCCGCTACACGGTCGTACTCGGCACGTGCCGACAGGTAGTCGTATATCGACTGCGAGTAGTTGAGCTGCGCCTGCGTCAGCTGCAACTGTGCCGTGTTGAGTTCGAGGATCGTGCCGGCACCCGCGTCGTAGCGCGTCAGCGAGATGTCGTATGCCTTCTGAGCCTGATCTACCGTCATCTCGTTCGAGAGCATGGTCTCGCGCGAGGTCAGCAGGTTGTTTATCGACTGTCGTATCTGCAAGACCACACCCTCTTCGGCATATCCGCGTTGCAGGTCGAGCTGCGCGATCTGGTTGCGCACCGAGCGCACCTGGTTGGTCTTCGAGAATCCCGAGAATATCGGAATCGATATCTGCAAGCCGACGTTGATCGGGTGCTGCCACCAGAAGCTGTTCGACGATGCCTGCGCTATGGCCTCGCCGGTGCCGCCCTCGGGCTTCGAGCCGCCGCCCATCATGCTGCTGAAATCCATGCGCTCCATGTCGTTACCAGTATATATCGCCGAGCCGAATGCGGCTATGGTCGGCATTCTCTGGGTCTGGATCAGCTTGACCTGATGCTCCAACAGCTCGCGTTGCAGGTCGAGCGTGCGCAGCGACGAGTTGTGCGATATGTCGGTCGAGAGGTTGTCCGAGCCGAGCAGCACCACATTGCGCAGATCGTCCAGCGAACCGGCGACGGCAATGTCGACATCCTCGGGTATCGACAGATACATTTTCAGCTGCAACTTGCTCAGCTCTATGGCATTCTCTGCCTGCAACACCGACGGGCGCAGGTTGCTCAGCTGCACCTTGGCCGATATGAAGTCGTACTCCGAGGCCAGACCGTTGTTGAACAGTCTCTCGGTGTTGTCCACCACGCGCTGCGTCGTTGCGACCGACTCCTGCAATACTCTGTACGACTGCTCGGCCAGCAGCACGTTGTAGAATGCCTGACGCACGTCGGCCACCAGATCGATGCGCGAGCTGCGTGCGCTCTCGACCGCCGCGGCCATCTCAGTGCGGTTCATCTTCAACTGACGGTATACCGATGGTACGAACAGCGCCAGCGATATGTTGCCGGTTGCCGTCAGCGTATTGTCGGCACCGAACGAGAGTCCCTTGGCCATCTCCTGCTTGACGATCGAACGCGTGTACTGCCCCGACGCGTCGATCTGCGGGTAGAGGTTTGCAAGGGTCTGTTTGCGCACATAGTCGTAACGCTCGATCTCCAAGTCGGCCACCTTTACGGTGGGGTTGTCGCTGAGCGCCATCTCCAACGCCCGATCGAGCGTCAGCGTAAGCTGGGCGCCGGCCGTCGGGACGGTCATGGCCGCAGCACACAACATCACAAAAAACTTCTTCATTCCTAACATATTATCTGTTTATTTCCTTATTTGTTGTATCTATTCTAACGTCTGCTTGAACGGTTTATTGTCGAAGTGACGGTTGCAAAAATCGTTGATTATCTCTACGCCCCTTACCGTAGACATGCCGCGGATGTAGATTATCATCGCACTTATGAGCACCTGCGTCGGTGCGACACCCTCGGGCAGCCATACGTTGCGGTTCGAAAATACGCCGTTGGCGGTATTGTAGAGTATGGCCAGCGATATGTCTATGTCGGTTTTGGGCATGAAAAGACCCTGATCGATACATAGCTCGATCCACTGGCGCAGTTGTTCTATGCTCCTGCTTTCGAACTCGTTCGAGAGTTTTTCGGCCACCTTGGGGTAGAACTTTCTCAGGTTCTCGCGTATGCGGTTGGCCACGGTAGCTTTGTCGGCCATTTCGCGCAGGCATATCAACATTACTTCAAGGTAGTTGTCGGCCTGCTTGAAGCGCTTGGCACGCTCCTGCTCGGTCGACTTGGCATGTCGGACTATGCACTGGTAGAGCAGCTCCTCCTTGTCGCCGAACATCTCGTAGAGCGTGCGCTTCGATATGCTCAGCTGACGCGCTATGTCGTCCATGCGCACCGACTTGATCCCTTGGGCGATGAACATCGCCATGACCTGATCCATTATCTGTTCCTTCTGTGTCATCCTCGTCTGCTTTGTGCCTACATGCGTTGCCCGCTGTTGCGTATCACGCCGGTTGCGAATGCCGCCCGTATCGCTATGCCTGCGGCTAACTTCGTTCGCGGCAGAGCGTTGCCGTTGTCGGCAAGGCCGCGTCTGCGTGGGGCAGGTCTTCGCGGAGCACCGTTATATAGGCGTCTGTCGCCTTTCGACGATGCAAACTTAATACATAAAACTTGAAAAACAAAAAAAGTTTTCAGGTTTTTCCAAAATATTTTCGCGGCCGCGGTTATCTACGCACAAGGCGGGGCTATGCGGTGTATGGTATATGTATTTCCGATAGCTTTGTATACGATATAGTCTTGCCTTATGCGTATGCTTCGGACGAGGAATTATGATAGGCAGTTTCGATAGGATTCGTGCCGGTTATAAATATAATATATAGGTGCGGCATCTGCGCGATTTTGCGGATGCTGCGCGAAAGACGATAAAAAATCCCCGCCGGGGCGGGGGATTTAATCGTCTGATGCGACGTGACAACAAGATAATGGCCGGACCTATCGGCCGTCTGCATTCGCAGCGGAGTGCAGATGACTGACCGTTACTCCAATAATTCGAACAGACGTTGCGGCGTGATATCTTTGCCTACCACACGTTTCTCCGCGTCGAGAAGATATATCGACGGCATGGCGGGCATCACGTACAGATCGCCGGCGGCTATCTCGCCCGTATCGAAGGCATCGATCCAGTCGGTCGGGATATGGCCGGCCGAGCGCTCCCACAGCTCGCGGTCGCCGTCGCTGTATACGGCCAGCACGGTCAGCTCGCCCGAGTCGACGAGATAGCGCAGCCGTGCATCGGCTTGCAGCAGCGCGACGGTCTGCCGGCAGTGCACGCAGTCGGGGTCGTAGAAGAGGAGCAGCAGCCTCTGCCCCGGCGTGTCGTGCAGCCGCGTCTGCCTGCCGTCGCGCCCCTCGTAGCCGAAGTCGGCGGCCGTCATGCCGGGACGGTTCTTGCGGGCGTTTTCGAGCAGATATGCCGGTCGTATCTTCTCGTACTCGTCGGGCCGGGGAGAGTCGATATACGCTTCGAGGAACCCGATGAAGTACTCCTCGCACAGCATGGGCGACCCCTGCTCGTAGAGATACTTTTCGGCGAAGTGCATTACCAGCGAAAGAGCCTCGGCATCGGTTGCGGCCGCCTCTATCAGGTGCCTCACGGCGGGCTTGTGCGACGCCGTGTCGGCATGGGGAAAGAGCGATAGGTAGTTGACGAAATTCTGCTCGATCAGCGCACTGTCGCGCGAAAGATGCGTTCGGGAGAAGTCCATCCCGTCCCAGAAGTGCTCGATAAGATACGATGCCCTCTGGTGCGGCGTGCGCAGCGAAGAGGGTATCGCGGGCAGCGGCAGCTCGTATGATGATGCAGCCGCTGAGGCGGGCGGGGGCGACTGCCGGCCGCAAAGCGTGTTCGGCCGCATGTAGCTACATGCGGCCGAGCCGAGCGGAGCCAGTGACAACGCCACCGCCGTAATCAAGGTATATATCCGGATCATTCCTGTCGTGTATCGATTATGTCGCGCACGCAGCGTACATAGAACGTCTGGCCGGCATTGACGGGGAACTCCATTCTCATGTACCACTTCCCGTTATTGAGTGCACTCATTGAGAATCGGGACTGGCTGCCGTAGCTCTCCATAGTACATGAGTAGGTCCCGGAGCCGGTATGCAGTTGTTCGTTGATTATCATCATCAGCTCGCGCTGGTTGGGTGCGCGCCAGTAGCCCTTGTCCGAGGCGTCGGCCTCTTCGTAATATTCGCCGCAGGGCAGATTCATATTGAGCTGCTCTACTTGCGTGCTGCCGTAAGGTACGCGGTGCGATATCGACTCCTTGGACAGCCGGAACTTCTGGGCGCAGAGGTTACGGCTGAGCTCTGTCAGAGAATGTACGGGCAGGAAGGTCGATATCGGACCTCGCAGGCACCTGTTGTCGTAGAGGCTCAGATCGAATACTCCGCCGTTCTGGGGGTTTGTCGGATCGTCGGGGATATACTCGTATGCCTTTGTTACGGGGTCTTGCGCGGTTACGCGGCTGAGGTCCGAACCCAGATTGCGCATGCAGCGGATGTTCCATGGCCAGCGGCCGTTGCCGCGCGCGCCCGGCGTCGGCCAGTGCGTACCTAACTCCTCGATGAAGTATGAGCCGCCCTCTTCCGGGAAGAATTTCATCTTGTCGCTCGACGCATAGTGCACCTGGTTGCTGTTTCCGCTTATTATTATGCCGTCCCAAACGGCCGCGACGGCTGCGTAGGGATCTTTCGGCGTGGTGTAATAGGGCGCGTTGTTGACATCGAACAGCGGCGAGGAGAGAGCATTGCGGCCTAACATCGTGCGCTCGTACTTGCCCTCGGCGGGAAGATACCACTTCATCTCGTTGGCATCGATAATGCCGTTGCCGTTGATATCCCTGTTGCGCGACATGCAGGCGCTGATGATTTCGTAGAAGTCGTCAGACGACTGCGGATTGTGCGAATTGGTGCTTTCTGTGGCCACATAGCTGTAACCGTTGTTGTCGCGGTTGAAATTATATCGGTTATTGCCGTAGCCGTCGGTGCGGCCGGTCAGCTTGCGCAGCAGCGGCACGGGATAGTATGGATCGGGCGCAGTCTGGTCGACGATATCGTCCCATTTGTTGTGTCCGTTGCTTATGTACTGCCACATGTTCCAGCGGCCGTTCCGGTTGTTGAGGCTGGTGTTGCCGTAGCTCCATTGCCAGTCGAGATTCTTGCCCCACGACTCGTTGAAGTGCTCGACGGCCAGTGCCGTGCCCGACGATCGGTCGTTATCGTAGTACGACTGCATCGAGTACTGCGCGATCATGTATTTAGAGTAGGAGTAGGAGCTCTCCTCGTCGTCGGATACCTGCACCTTTCGCAGGTCGATCCACACTATGCGCTCCTGCTGGTTGACATACTTCATCCAGTCGGACTCCTGCCATTGATCCTCGCTCAGGCGGTTGCCCTTGCTGTCGAGCAGATAGGAGTACTCGTCGATGAAGACCGTATACCACCCCGTCGGGCTGCTCTTGCGGCTATCCACGTCGCGCATGTCTTCGAGCGTCCACAGGTCGCTGTCGCTCTGTCCCGGCTCCATGTAAACGGCAAGGGTATTCTCGTCGGAGGTGGGCTTGAATCTTACCCAGTTGTAGAACGGGTTCTCCCGCAGCTCGGGCGTCTCGCCCGTGAGCTCGTAATCTTCGTGGGACAACCACTGCGGCTGATCGTCGTAGGGGGCGTTTATGCGCCAGTTGAGCACCCTGCGTTCATCGTCGGTAAGGTGTATGTTGAAGACGCCGTAGTGGCTGTCGAGGTATAGCACCTTAGCTATGGCATCGGTAACGTCGCCCTCGGCGCCCGACTGGTTCTCGCCGCTCTTCTCGGCCTCGACCACGATGTTGGTCAGGCTGTTGATCGTTATCTTGTAGTTGTAGGAGGTGTTGCGGCGGCAGTTGAAGTCGCGTGCGCGCTCGGCCGCGTCGTCCTTATCTTCGCAGTATCCCAGATGCACGGTGTAGGTGGCGTAGCCGATGCGGGGATTGCCGCCCTCGGTAACGACGTTGCCTTTGTCATCGGCGTTGTACGATACCTTGGCCTTGATCTCGACCAGCGAGGCGTAGTTGTCGAGGTTGACGCCCGCGCCGGTGTCGGGCGCATCGGCCGTGGCGCACAGGCTCTTGTAGACGCCCGAGTTGCCGCCCGTGGCGTTTTTGTATTCGCGCTCGCGGTCGGCGTAGCTCTCCACGCCATACCAGTCGCCGTCGGCAAGGGCGGTCTTTTCGAGTCCGCGGCGCTTGTTCTCGTACTGGTAGAACGTAAATTCGTATCCGCCGCCGTCGCTGTTTTCGAAGATCTGCGACAGACGTGACTCGCTGTAATTGGAGTCGGTGTCGTCGCGGTTGTCGATGAAGTAGGTGGTGCGGTCGCCGGCATTGAACCGCTGCTCGTGCAGATTGCAGAATATGGGGTTGTTTATTACCTGCCAGCTCGTCATCTCGATCTCGACGCCGGCACCTGCGACGATCTCGAACCGCACCTTGGCGTCGATGCGGCGCAGATGCAGCGCGCCGTCGAGCTCGGTATCGCCCGCGGGGATGTAGACGCCGCCGTCTGCCGCCGTCCAGTCCATGTCGGCGGGATGATCCATCGTCCCGTAGTAGATGCCGCTCATGACCATGTCGCGCGATATGAGGTCGACGGAGGTGGCGTCGGTTCTCGCGACGCATATCGAGAGATATTTCTGCCACGTGTCGGCTTTGGCGAGGAGCTCGTCGAGTCGCACGATCTTGCCCTTTACAGGGCAGAGCGACGTGTCGTCGCTGAAACCGTAGTTGGTGTCGGCGTTGGCCACGGCGACTATGCGGCTCTGTCCCGACACGGTCTTCACGTCGAGTATGTCGGTCGGTTGCAGCACGTGGTGGCCGGGCGTGTCGTCTTTGGGCTCTATGAACTGCTGGCTCTTCAACTTGCCGCTCGTGTAGTCGTAGATGCCTATCCAGAGGTTGTTGACCGTGCGCTCGTCCTCCTCGGTCAGGGTTCTGGTAGCTGGGTTCATTTCGGGCAGCGACCAGCTCAGCCGGATGTGCGCCGGCTGTCCCGGTTCATAGGGCGTTGAGGGCTCCGACATGTCGGAAGTACATGCCGTCGACAGCGTGATGCCGGCGACGATCGTCGAGATCATCGCCCTAAGCCGTATGCCGGAGATATGCGGAAAGTGTTTCATCGCTTGTTGTCGTTTAGTCGAATGTAATGTCGTCGGCCGACTTGCTGTCCCACGGGCAGATCGTGTAGTTGAACGTGAAGCCGCCCTTGGCGCTGGTTACTTCGATACGGTATATGTGGTTGCGCAGCATGTGCGACCACTCCTCGCCCGTAGGTATGGCGACGGTGTATCTCTGCGTGCGTTTCTCGCCGGTGTAGTGCGGCTTGCCGCCCTCGGCGTAGTTCTCGATCGTGATCGAGAGCGAGCGTGTGGGCGAGAGCAGCGACATCTCGGGCAGATAGGTCGTCCAGCCCTTGTGCGCGGCATAGTCGAGCTGCCGCATGCGGCGTCCGTAGCGTTCGTCGGTCTCGCTGCGCGGCGAGGGGTTGGCGGGGTAGGTGGGTGCTGTGACCTGCTTGCCGTTCTCGAAGTTGTTGGGAATGAGCATGCCGCGGCTGTTCCAGCCCAGCACCACCGCACTGCCGACTTTGGGGTAGCCGTCGTCGTTCTTGCCCTCGATCTTGTCGGCAACCTCGAACTTGGCCATGGCGCGCAGGAGCGTGATCGACTCGCTGCCCTCGAAGACGAGCGGGTAGTTGGCGCTGCTCTGCCGCAGCTGCTGCCGTGTGACGCGGAAGCTGCGTAGGGCGTACATCGGGATGCCGACGCTTTGCTTGTCGTCGAACGTCGGCCAGAAGTCGTCGGCCATGTCGTATGTAGCGGCCGAGGCGAGTATGTCGTCGATATTGGTCAGCAGGCCTATCTGCGCAACGGCATTTTTCGGCCAGTTGGCCAGCACCATTATCTGGAACGAAACGGTGTCGTCGGCGCCGCCCTCGGTAAAGTAGGGCTCCTCGAAGGTGGCCTGCATGGTGTAGGCCGAGTATGTCGTATCGTCGTTCTGTGTGCGTGCTATGCTGGATATATCCTGCAACAGGTGTCCCTCGGCCGAGAAGAGCAGGAATTTCATGTCGTCGGCCGCGATACGGTTCTCGACGTCCAGTGCAGCCTCCCCGCCTACGGCGCGCAGGCTCGGGCGCGAGTCGTGCGTGACGATGTTGAACCGCATCGTCACGGTCTCGGCGCTGCGGGTCGGATCGTAGGGCAGGTCGTTGTCGTATATGCACCCGGCAGAGGCCGCTGAGAGCAGCAACAGTGTCGCCAGACGCATCGTGCGCGACAGAGCCGTGGCAGATATGTTGATGAATCTCTTCATGATACGGCGTTGTGTGGGGTTATATTTCGGTCTCCTGACGCGGTACTACATACCACGAGTTGATATATATGCCGGCGTGCGTGTACCACCGATTCTCGCTGTCGATGAAGAATGTCATGGTGTAGTCGTCCTGACGGTCGAGATAATCCTGATCGCTCATCGATTTGTTGTATTCGCCCTTGACCATGAGCATATAGCGGATCAGGGGTATGCGTATGATGCGCTTGCCGTCGGTCAGTCGCGTGACGACGAGCTGCGGGTTGCGGTCGGCCATGAGTCGTCCGACGGTGCGCTCGGCCATCAGACCGTTGACCTCGACCAGCGTCCCGTCGCCGGGCTCGCCCCCCCCCGTAGGGTCGGAGTCGTCGTACATGCGGTTGTCCTCTTCGTCGAACCATGCCGATGTCTCGGTCTTGATCCAGTTGCGGTAGAGGACGGGGTCGTTGCCCAGAATCGCATTGTCGTAGTTCATTACCGCGTTCGACTCCTCGATCGTGAAGTCGAAGTCCTCGCTGCGAACGGGCGAGCCGTCGAGGTGTTGCAGCATGATGCGCACGGCGTTGGTATTCTTCGTGAGCGACATCTCGGCCGTGACCGTGCCGCCGCCCTCGGGCTCGGCGAGCACGATATGCTCGAAGCCATGATATAGACGGTGCAGGTCGTTGTCGACCGTGGCGGCGCCGTCGGTCTGCCGGCGGCGTATGCCGAGTATAAGGTCCTCCTTGCGCGATACCTTGTCCGAGGCGAGATAGTAGGCGTCGCCGCCAGCAAGACCGCACCACGCTATGGCGTCGTAGGTGCCCGGAGCCACATCGAGCGTCATGGCGTAGTCTTCGGCTCGCAGCGCCTCGCCCGACTCGGAGCCGCTCCATACCATGTTGCCGGCCGTATCGAACAGCCAGAGGCCGACCGATTCGACCTCGCCCGCGAAGGCGTCGGCGAACTTCATGTTGCGGTTGTAGAGGAACTTCATGCGATACTCCGTCCGGCAGGGCGCCAGATCGTCGTATATCGTTTCGCACGAAGAGAGCGCAACCGACGCGGCAAGAACCGACACGCCGAGTATGTTTCTCAATAACGATATCGTTACATGTTTCATGGCTTTCTTCATTTCATCTTTCGTTAGCTCCCGGAGAGGCGGTCAGGCCTCTCCGGAATATCCGCTCGTGCGGTATGTGCGGTTGCGGCCGCTCCGGTTTAGAGATCTACCTCCTGCTTGCGCACGACGCCCCATTGCAGGATGTTGAGCTTGTAGCGCAGATGATAGGTCTCCTCGTTCATGGGAGGCACGATCGGGTTGTCCGAACCGTGCAGGCCGGTAGCCAGACCCGAGATCGAGTTGACGGCGATGTCGTAGATGTGGTTGCGGACAAGACCGTAGTCGCCCGTGCGTGTCGAGGCCCAGTCGAAGCTCTCGTCGCCGGCGTTCTTGTCGGCATTGGGGTTGTCGCCCTGATAGAAGCCGACGTGCTTGATCGGAATCGAGAAGTAGCACATGCCGTTGACATACGATCTGGCGAAGCCGACGCTCTGCATAAGGGCGGTGTTGACCTCGTCGATGTTGGTCGAGCTGACGGCAACCCACTGTCCGTCCTTGAAGAAGTGGAGCGCCGTATTGGCTCTGGCGAGTTGGAGCGTCACGAAACGTGCGGGCACGGTCTGGTTGGCTCTGTTTCTCACGGCGAGCGAGGGGTGCTCTATGGCGAAGTCGGCCTTGTACGTATCCTTATCATCCTTGCCCAGGAGCGTTCCGGCGGCATCCTTGGCCAGCACGGTCTGGTTGGCGAGCATGGCGTCGAGAATATCGTCGCGGCCGTCGATATAGATCTTGTGCTTGTCGTTCTGACGGCCGTAGAGATAGAACGTCGTATTCTGGTCGATAGGAGTGGTTTCGTCATCGAGGCGGATGCGGTAGTTGCCCACGAGAATTACCGAAGGCGCTGCGGCGCGCGGGTTGATCGAGTGCAGGCCGTTCTCGTGAACGGTATTTTCGAGCGTGTACATCTCCGTGGCTCCGGCATTGGGGTTCTGTCCGTTTGCGACGATCTGATCGTAGCTGTAATATTTCAGCGAGTAGGGGTAGTCGGCGTCGTTTGCGGGCACCCAGCCTGCGCCGTTGCCTACGCCTTCGATGTTGTTCTCAATGACGTAGTCGCGGATGTTGTCCGATACCTGCGGGTAGTCCGAGGCGAAGTACGACGGCGAGCAAGCCCAGTACGAGCGATGGTTGGCGGCATCGTTCCACCAGTTGACGCCTGCACCGAGGACATCGTCGAATGCCGGTATGGGGGCGTCGTCGCCGGCGGTAGAGGCAAAGCGCTTGACCACGTACATCGACGGAGCGTCGGCGTTGATAGCCCATGCCTTGGGCATGAATGTCAGCGTGCAGCCGTCGACGTCGGTGTTCTCCTGAACGGCATTTGCCTTCATCTCGAAGCGCACCTTGGCGGCGTAACGCTCGACGAAGATCTCGACCTCCTCGGCATCCTTGGCATCGTCGGCGCTCTGATAGAGGTCGCCCAGCTGAATGGGCGTACCCGATATCTTGGTAAACTGGCCGCCGGCCATGGGATCGTAGTCGTAGTAGGCCGAGTTGCTCATGGCGAAGCAGTTGTTGGCACCCATGTAGTCGTTATAGGTCATGTTGCGCCAGTTGATGAGCGATATGTTGTCGTTCATGGTCTGGTTGTCGCGCACGGGGTTGACGAAGCACATGACATAGGCCGGAAGCTCCTCGCCCTTGATGATCTGGATAGGAAGCGTGGCCGTGATGAACTTCTCGACGGTGCCGCCGCTGCCGGTGCCGCTGCCCGTCTGCATGTCTTGCAGGTCGGACTTGTTGAAGTCGACTACGTTCGAGACGCGGTTGCCCTTCGTGTCGTAGAATACGAAGCGCAGACCCTCGATTCTGTTCTCGTCGTCGCTGCCGTTCTCATAACCGTCGGGCGAAGAGAGCGATGCACGCGTCGATGTCGGGTTGCAGAGCGCGACCTTCAAGTAGCGCATGCCGTCCTCCTGTGCGGTGTAGCTGTTGGAGGCAGTGTCGTCGGTCGAGCAAGACGCTGCGAGCACGCCTGCCGTCAAGCCGAGCAGTAGTTTGGTAATTTTCATAATACGTTGGATTTATTGATAATTGATATATGTCCGTCGTTTGCAGCTCTTAGTCCGTCGCACGGCTGTCGTCGGCCGGGGCGATCGTGTCGATCTGGCGCAGCGCCTCGCGCGCACTCTCTATGCCCATGTCCAGAGCGCTTTCCAGCAGCATGCGCGCCGCATGCCAGTCGCCCTCGATCGCGGCGTACATGCCGCGGGCGTAGGTCGCCTCGGGCGTCGAGCCGGCCTTGGCCAGATAGCGCGAGGCGTTCTTCATGTCGCCGCGGCTCATGGCCGTATTGGCGGCGTTGAGGTTGGCCGTCGGATCGTCGGGGTACATCCTGACCGCGATTTCGAACGTCTCGTTATACTCGTCGCTGCCCGGCTCCATATGCTGTGCGGCCATATACATCTCTTCGAGGCTCAGCTTCTGAGGCGAGGTCGAGAGCAGACGCTTGATCTGGTCGACGTCGGTGTAGGCTCTGACTTCGTACTTGACGGCATAGTCGGAGTGTCGGAGTGCCGGGTATACGTTGTCGAGCAGGAAGCGGTAGTCGTCGGGATAGGTCGACTTTATCTTCCACTCCTTGGCGTCGGGCGCCAGCGTGCCGCGTATGATTTCGAGTATGGCGTCGCGGTTTTGCAGCTCGGAGTGTGCCACGTAGCGTTCCAGGCCCTGCCAGTCCTCGGGCTCGTAGTCCGTAGACAGCAGGCCGTCGGGGAAGCTGTACTGGCGGCGTACATACTCTTTGAGGGTCTCGGTACGGCCTTTCGACAGCTCGACGTTGCGCTCGTAGGGACCCTCGGGCGAGGCGTAGCCCTTGATCGTGACTGCGAGTATGCGGGTGTCGGCGTCGTTGCGTATGGCGTCGATCGTCGCGAGTATCTTGTTAAGCTCCGCCGTGTTGTTGCGGTACGACTCGTGTATTTCTGTGCGGTTGACCGGGAAGTCGATGAAGGCCGAGCCTTCGGCCACGACGATCTTCTCGCGTGCCTCGGGGCGTATGTAGACCAATGACGGCACGAATACGGGCGGTGCGGGATGGGCGATCTCGATGCTCGTCAAGCGCATCTTGTCCGATGCCAGCTGCACGTTGCAGCAGCCGCACTCGCGGCTCTCGGCATTCAGGTCCGAGAGCGACATCCACTCGCTGTAAGGCACTACGGCGCGGTAGCGGATGATGTCGGTCTGTCCCGTGCGGTAGAGCTGCATCGTCTCGTCGGCAGCTTCGTTGCGCAGGTGGTGGTAGTAGCGGTTGCGGCCGGCGATAGTCACGGCCGGCAGCGCCAGCAGCTCGTCGGCGGACTCTATGGCGGGCGAGAATACTATCTCGCGGTTGCTGCGCAGGTCGAGCTGCGAGATGTCGATATCCATCGACACGAAGAGCTTGTCGTCGTTGTGCGAGACGGCGATCTCGCGTACCCGGGCACTGCCGTCGAGTATCTCGATACAGCCAGCGCTCTGGGCTTGTACGCTCGCCGCCGTGGCGGGCAGCAGCGCGAGCAGGCATAATATCTTGTGCATGTAGTTCATGATCTCTCTGCGTTTGGGTTAAAACATGTATACGAGATTTATCGCGGCCTTGGTCGGTCCGACATAGTGGTGCGAGCCGTCCTCGGCTATCTTGCGGCCGCAATCGGCGCAGGGATAGGTGTCGAAGCGGGTGTAGATGTATCCCAGGCCGATCTCGGCTTCGAGATTCCAGTGCTTGCCCAGAATCCACGAGTATCCGTAGGCGATGCCGGCGCCGGCGAGCCAGCCCTGATAGCGGCGGTTTTCGAGTTTCGAGAAGTCGCTGCCGAGGAACGAGATGCCGTTTTTCAGCCCGCCGATGTTGAACTGTCCGCCGTGGGCGTGCAGACCGAAGAAGTGCCCCGCGAAGCGGTCGCATAGCCAATAGCGCGCCTCGGGCTGAACGACCCAGTGCTTCCAGCGGCGGTTGTCCGACAGCGTCCAGCCGTTGTAGTTGGCCGAGACATCGAGCGTCCAGCGCGGAGCGAGCCCGATCTCGACGCCGAGGTTTGCCGTGTAGGCGGCTATGTCGTAGAGCAGATTGGTCTTTACGGCCGCCTTTTGTCCGCTCGCGTCGAGCGAAACTAAGGCTGCGAACAGAACCGACAGCAGCTTCAATGATTTGAGTGTTCTCATTTTCGGGTCAGGTTTTTGTCGACGAATGCCGTTATCCGTCGCGATAATATCTCTTGTCTAACGTAATAAAATCTTAGTATCCGAGACAAAAGTAGTATATTTTTTTGAGATAAATCCTACTAATTTCCCGATTTTTTGAACCCCCGATTTCCCCCCCCCTCGCGGATTACCAATGTGTTGATTGATAGTATATTGCCTATTTGAAATTTTTTCAAAAAATTTTTCTATGTCAGCCCGATTATACCTCGGGTTACAGTTTGTCCGGCCTCTTGCCGGCCACCCGCTGCGATCGCCTCGCGCAGCGGCGGCTCGAATCCGGCCGCAGGCCCTGCGGCTTTATGGCAGGAGGTTTGCTGTTACGAAATGTAACGGCTGCGGTGCGGAGTGCCGCTCCGCAGAGGCCGGTATCTCGAAAAAACGACTTAAAATTATATTACAATGGATCATGTGATTCTCGGTAACAGCATCGCATCGTGGCTTCTGGCCGCGGCGGTCGTCGTGGCGGCGGTCGTGGCTGTGAAACTGGTCGCGTGGCTCAGCCGCAGGTTCGTCGAACCTATGGTCGCACGCACGCGCAACGGTGTCGACAACATCATATATTATTCGCTCATCGCGCCCTTGAAGCTCGGCATCATCCTGCTCGGCATCTGGATAGCTCTCGACAAGCTGGTCTATCCCTCGTCGTGGGGCATATATGTCGACCGGGCGTTCACGATAATGATCGTGCTGGACGTGACGTGGGTCTTTGCGCGGCTGTCGAGCATGCTGCTCGAACGCATGTGGCGCCGGCACGACACCTCGCCCACACGCAAGATGATGCCCGTGGCGCGGCGCGCGCTGCTGATCGTGATATGGATCCTGGGCGTGGTAACGGCATTGAGCAACGTGGGGGTCAATATAGGCGCGCTGTGGGGTACGCTCGGTATCGGCGGTATAGTCATAGCGCTGGCGGCGCAGGATACGATCAAGAATGTATTCGGCGCCTTTACGATCTTCACGGACAAGCCTTTCGGCATAGGCGATTCGATAAACGTCAACGGCGTCGAGGGCACGGTGGTCGACGTGAGCATGCGCAGCACGCGCATCCTCGGAGCCGACAAGCGCATAACGAGTTACCCCAACTACAAGATTACCGAGTCGCCCATAGTCAACATATCGTCCGAACCGAAGCGGCGCGTGGTGGTAAAGCTGGCGCTGTCGTATGATACGGGTGTCGATAGGCTCTCCCGGGCGCTCGAAGTGCTGCGGTCGCTGCCGCAGAGCGTCGAGGGGGTGTCGCGGCGTGCCGAGGATGTCAAGGCATGCTTCACGGAGTATGCCGAGTCGGCGTTGATAGTGACGCTGTATTATAACATCGAGCGCCCGGCCGACATAGCGCAGACCATGTCGGAGATGAACATGGCCATTATGACGGCCTTTGCCGCCGAGGGATTGCAGTTCGCCTACCCCACGCAGAAGCTGGTCATGCAGAAAGATGCCGCTGCGGGCGACGATACTGGCGCCGGCAACCGCAGCGAGTCGTCGCCCTCGGACGATGCGGACGGGCAACAGGCCGAGGAGGAGGAAGAGGACGAGCTGATAGAGGATGAGCTGGGCGCTTAGCGGATGACGCCTAGCGTGTCGGCTTAAATGAAACCCGGGCTGTCCGAAATATTCGGACAGCCCGGGTTTCTTGTGGCGTTCGATCGCATATCGGTGTCGTCCGTCGCTGCGGTGCGCGAAAAGCGCGCTGCAAAAACAACGGCCGTTCGGGATGCAATGCCTTCGGGCAGTGCAATACATTAATAAGCATTACTAACATCCCTACTCCCCTCCCTGAGGGAGGGGTTAGGGGTGGGGTCAGAATTGTAAAACGGCGTCAGCCGTAGTTACGACCGTCGGCTTTGCAAAACAATCGGGTAGCGTATGTACTATGCTAAGTACAGCAAGTTTCTCTAATCTCCCTCATTAGGAGGGAGATTAGAGGTTGGGGTCAAGATCGTACAACGGCGCAAGCCGTAGCAACGGCCGTTCGGGATGCAATGCCTTCGGGCAGCGTATTCACGTTCCTGAGCACCGATAGGTTTTTAATTCGAAAACCGCAGCCCGTTGTCGTCGACATCTATCGCAATGGTGCTCGAACGGTCGACCTCGCCGGCGAGGATGCGCTTGGAGAGGGTGTTGACCACCTCGCGCTGGATAGTGCGCTTTATGGGTCGTGCGCCGTAGAGCGGGTCGAAGCCCGCATCGGCTATCCACCTCTTGGCCGCAGCGCTCACGCTGAGGCTTATGCCGTTCTCGTGAAGCATGCGCTCGACGATGTGCAGCTGTATGTCGACGATCTTCTCGATGTCGGTGCGCGAGAGCGGCTCGAACATGACGATCTCGTCCACGCGGTTGAGGAACTCGGGTTTGAGCTGCTGCTTCAACAGCTCGACCACCTCGTCGCGCGTGCTCTCGACCAGCTCGGGCGAGACCGTGTCGCCTGCGGCGGCGAAACGCTCCTGAATGATGTGCGAGCCCATGTTGGAGGTCATGATTATGATCGTGTTGCGGAAGTCGACCGTGCGTCCCTTATTGTCGGTCAGACGACCGTCGTCGAGCACCTGCAACAGTATGTTGAATACGTCGGGATGAGCCTTCTCGATCTCGTCGAGCAGTACGACCGAATAGGGCTTGCGCCTTACGGCCTCGGTCAGCTGTCCTCCCTCGTCGTATCCGACATATCCCGGAGGCGCGCCCACCAGACGCGATACGCTGTGGCGCTCCTGGTACTCGCTCATGTCGATGCGCGTCAGCATCTGGTCGTCGTTGAAGAGGAACTCGGCCAGCGCCTTGGCAAGCTCGGTCTTGCCCACGCCCGTGGTGCCCAGAAAGATGAACGACCCGATCGGACGCCGCGAGTCCGAGAGCCCGGCGCGCGAGCGGCGCACGGCATCCGAAATGGCTTCGATAGCCGCCTGCTGTCCCACCACGCGGCGGTGGAGCTCCTGCTCCATGTTGAGGAGCTTCTCGCGCTCGGAGCGCAGCATGCGCTGCACCGGTATGCCCGTCCAGCGCGATACGACCTCGGCGATATCCGACGAGTCGACCTCCTCCTTTATCATGGCGTCACCCTCCGACGTGGTCATGCGAAGCTCTTGTTGCAGGGCGTCGATGCGCTTCTCGGCCTCGACGATCTTGCCGTAGCGTATCTCCGCCACACGGCCGTAATCGCCCTGACGCTCGGCCTGCTGCGCCTCGATTTTGAGTCGTTCGATCGACTCCTTGTCCTGCTGGATCTTGCGCAGCAGGTCGCGCTCGCCCTGCCACTTGGCGCGCAGCGCCGAAGAGTGCGAGCGCAGATCGTCGATCTGGTGCGTGAGCGTGTCGACACGCTCCTGATCGCCCTCGCGGCGTATGGCTTCGCGCTCGATCTCCAACTGCCGTATGCGGCGGTCGAGGTTGTCGATCTCCTCGGGCACGGAGTTCATCTCCAAGCGCAGGCGCGCCGCCGCCTCGTCGACCAGATCGATAGCCTTGTCGGGCAGGAAACGCTGCGTGATGTAGCGGTGCGAGAGCTCGACGGCGGCGATGATAGCCTCGTCCTTGATGCGTACCTGGTGGTGGTTCTCGTAACGCTCCTTCAAGCCGCGCAGGATCGATATGGCATCCTCGGTCGAGGGCTCGTCGACCATGACCTTCTGGAAACGGCGCTCCAATGCCTTGTCCTGCTCGAAATACTTCTGGAACTCGTCGAGCGTCGTGGCGCCTATGGTACGCAGCTCGCCGCGCGCCAGCGCCGGTTTGAGGATGTTGGCCGCATCCATGGCGCCGTCGCCCTTGCCTGCGCCCACGAGCGTGTGTATCTCGTCGATGAACAGAAGTATCTCGCCCTGCGAGGCGGTAACCTCCTTGACGACGGCTTTCAGACGCTCCTCGAACTCGCCCTTGTACTTGGCTCCGGCCACCAGCGCGCCCATGTCGAGCGAGAAGATGGCTTTGTCTTTCAGGTTCTCGGGCACGTCACCGTCGACGATGCGGTGGGCGATGCCCTCGGCTATGGCCGTCTTGCCCACGCCGGCTTCGCCTACGAGTATGGGGTTGTTCTTGGTGCGGCGCGAGAGTATCTGCAATACGCGACGTATCTCCTCGTCGCGGCCGATGACCGGATCGAGCTTGCCGCTGCGTGCCTGTTCGTTGAGGTTGACGGCATACTTGCCCAGCGCGTCGAACTCCTGCGAGTCGGTCTGCGAGGTTATCGTGCCGCCCTTGCGAAGCTCCCTCACGGCGGCTTCGATCTCCCTTACCGTCGCGCCCTGCTGCTTCAACAGGTCGGCGGCGGAGCCCTTCTCGGCGACGAGCGCCAGCAGCAGATGTTCGACCGATGCGTATTTGTCGTTGAATGTGCGCGTGAAGTCTATCGCACGCTGTACCACGCGCGACGAGTCGCTCGAAAAGTAGGTCTCGCCGTTGCCGCCCGAGACCTTTGGCAGTGCTGCGAGGGCGCGGTCGACGGCCGTGCGCAGCGTGCGCACGTCGACGCCAGCCTTGCCCAGCAGATAGGTCGACAGCGAATCGTCCCCGGCAATGGCGGCCGAGAGGATGTGCAGCGGTTCGAGGGCCTGCTGCCCCGAGCGCTGTGCCGTGCCCATGGCTTCTTGCAGCAGCTCCTGTGCCTTGATCGTAAGTGAATTGATGTTCATGTCGCTATATGTTTTGATTCGTTTGCCTTTTGCTTACGGACGGCATGACGGCAAATTATCTGCCAGAGCCTCGATGCCTGCAATTTTGTCGCGCCGTGTCGCTCTCTGACACGCATAGTGCGACAAAGCGTCGATCTTCGGCGACAAAATTGCACGTCAGATGACAAAATGTTATATTTGCGATATGAAACGTTTACACTTGATTTCGGCGCTGTGCCCGCTCGTCATGGCGGTCGCATGCGCTCGTATGCAGTCCTCGCCCGGGACTGCGGCGGCCGTGCCGCAATATCGTCTCTCGCGTGTAATCGAGGTCGAGGGGCGGCAGGGCGTCGCCGTCGACGACGATTATTATTATGTATCGGGCTCGACGGCGCTCTATAAATACGACAAGCAGGGGCGGCTGGTGGCGGAGAACCTTTCGCCGTTCGCCGATCTGCCGTTGGAGGCCAACCATATCGGCGATATCGACGTGTACGACGGCCGCATATATGCCGGCATCGAGTGGTTCGAGGACGGTGTCGGGCGCAACATCCAGGCCGCCGTATACGACGCCGCGACGCTGGCTTTCGAGCGCTCGATAGAGTGGCAGCCGGCCTCGGGTCAGGTCGAGGTGTGCGGCATTGCAATCGACCGCGACCGCGGCAAGCTGTATATGGCCGACTGGGTCGACGGACGTTACATATACCGTTACGATCTGGCCGGCGGCCGCTACGAGGACAAGGTGCAGTTGCGTCCAATGCCCGCGTTGCAGCAGGGGATATTCATCCTCGGCGACGAGGTGCTCATATCGTCGGACGACGGCGATGCCGACAAGGGCGAAGCCGACCGCATATATCGGGCGTCGATAGCCGATCCGGCTGCGGCATCGGCCGATGTGGAGGTGCTGCGCACGATGGACGATCTGCGCCGTGCGGGCGAGATCGAGGGGTTGGCCGTCGATCCCGTGACGGACGATCTGGTGGTGCTGTCGAACCGCGGCGCCCGCATAGTACTGGGTATGCCGCGCGGATTCTACGACGGTTACGACCGCGAAATCCACGAACTGTATATATACGAAAGGGTAGAGTAGCTGCCGTGCGGAGCGGAGTCGGTCGTAGGCGATCAGAACAGACGTTGTTCGCGGTTGTCGAGAAGGATTCGCGCCTGCTCGCGCGCCGCATCCGTAATGGCGCTGCCCGAGAGCATCTTGGCTATCTCGTCGACCCTCTCCCGGCGGTCGAGGCGACGCACGTCGGTGCGGCCGTCCTGCTTGTATACGACCATGTGCGTCGAGCCTTTCGAAGCTACCTGCGGCAGGTGCGTAATGTCGATTACCTGCATGGTCTGCGACAGCGAGTGTATGATCTCGCCCATGGCGTCGGCGATGCGTCCCGACACGCCCGTGTCGATCTCGTCGAAGACGATCGTCGGCAGCTTGGAGTGTCGCGCCAGCAGCGATTTGAGTGCGAGCATGACGCGTGAGATCTCGCCGCCCGAGGCGGTGCGCTCTATGCTCTGGGGCTCGATGCGCGCGTTTGCCGAGAAAAGGAACGCGATGCGGTCGCTGCCCGAGGGGGTAAGCGAGGGCATCTGCTCGATCTCGACGACGAAGCGTGCGTCGGCGATGCCGAGACGTGCGAGCGTCGCGACTATGTTTTCGCACAGCGAGGATCTGACGGCCTCGCGCGAGCGGTGCAGCTCGGCTGCGGCCTTCTCGGCCTGCCGCTGCAACTTGTCGACGCGTGCGGCGGCCTTGCGCAGGGCGGAGTCGCTGTTGTCGATCGCCGCGAGACGGCGCTCGTACTCGGCGGCCTTGGCGAGCAGCTCGTCCAGATCGGCGGCCTTGTGCTTCATTTCCAGCGAGTATATCGTATTGAGCCTGTCGCCCAGACGTTGCAGCGTCTCGGGGTCGGCGTCGATGCGCTCCGACTCGTGAGCCGCTGTCGAGCCTATGTCTTTGAGCTCCTCTATCACGGAACGCAGCCTTGCTGCCATATCGCCGCCTGCGGGGTAGCGGTCGGCCAGATGCGACAGCTCGCGCTCGGACTGCGTGAGTGTGCTGAGGGCACCCGTCTCGTCCGTGTCGAGGGCGTTGCGCAGCCCCGTAAGCGCCTGCATTATGGCATCGGCGCTCTCCAATGTGGCCAGCTGCTGCTCTGTGCGTGCCTGCTCGCCCTCTTTCAGATCGGCCGCACGAAGCTCCTCGACCGTGTAGCGCAGCCACTCCTCGTCCTTGCGCGACGACTCTGCCTCGTCCGAGAGGCGCCGGTAGTCGTTGCGGGCGGCGGCGAGCTGCTCGTACAGGGTGCGGTATTCTGCCAGAAGCCCGTCGTTGCCGGCGAGGATGTCGAGCACGCGGGTGCGGAACTCCTCGGAGGCGAGCACGAGGTTCTGGTGTTGCGAATGTATGTCGATAAGGCGCGTGCCTATCTGCCTGAGGGTGGAGAGCTGCACGGGCACATCGCCCACGAAGGCGCGGCTCTTGCCCGCAGGCGTGATGATGCGGCGTATGGTGCAGGGCGACTCGAAGTCGAGATCGGAGTCGGCGAAGAGCTCTTCCAGCCCGTAGCCTTCGATGTCGAAGGCGGCTTCGATGATGCAGTTGCGCGACGTATCCTTAATGGCGGCACCCTCGTTCTTCGAGCCGAGTAGCAGCCCCAGCGCGCCGAGCAGGATCGACTTGCCGGCACCCGTTTCGCCCGTAATGATATTGAGCCCGCGGTCCCAGTCGATCTCCAAGCGATCGATCAGCAGATAATTGTCTATCGACAGGTGTTGCAACATTTTGCCTCGGATGTTTATCGGTTCAGACAGCTCTCGATGCGGTCGACGATCAGTGCGGCCACCTCGCGTTTGGTCATCAGCGGGTGGTCGGTGCGGCCGTCGCGGTCGATGATCGAGACCTTGTTCGTATCGCCGCGGAAGCATGCGCCGCTGTCGCGCATCGAGTTGAGTACTATGAAATCCAGATTCTTCTTTGCGAGCTTGGCCTCGGCGTTCGCCAGCTCGTTGTCGGTCTCCAACGCGAAGCCTGCGAGCAGACGCCCGCCCTTGTCGCGCCCCAGCGTCGCGGCTATATCCTCGGTGCGGCGCAGCAGGATCGACATGTCGCCGTCGCCCTTCTTGATCTTGGTCGCCGCCGTCCGAGCGGGCGTGTAGTCGGCCACGGCGGCACACATGACCGCACCGTCCGACTCGCTCCACCGCTTGGTCGCGGCGGTGTACATGTCGGCGGCCGAGAGCGTTTCGACCTTCTCCACGCCGTCGGGCGTCGGGAGCGCCGTGCGGCCGCTCAGAAGCGTTACTTCGGCACCGCGTCGTGCCAGCTCGCCGGCAATGGCATAGCCCATTTTGCCCGACGAGTGGTTGGTAATGTATCTTACAGGATCGATAGGCTCCATAGTGGCTCCCGCAGTTACGAGGAAGCGCCTACCCGAAAGACTCTTTTTTTTTTCGCCGAGCAGCCTCTCCACTTCGGCTACTATCTGCTCGGGCTCGGCCATGCGCCCCTTGCCCGTAAGGCCGCTGGCAAGCTCGCCTTCGCCCGGCTCGATGACGGCGACGCCCGTCGAGCGCAGCGCGGCGAGGTTATGCTGCGTGGTGGTGTGGGCATACATGTCCAGATCCATCGCCGGAGCTATGGCGACGGGGCAGCGTGCCGACAGATAGGTCGTCAGCAGCAGATTGTCTGCCACGCCCGTGGCCATTTTGGCCAGCGTGTTGGCCGTGGCGGGCGCTATAAGATAGCAGTCCGCCCACTCGCCGAGCGAGACATGCGAGTTCCATGCACCGTTTTCGGGGTCGAAAAAGTCGACCAGAATAGGGTTGCGCGACAGCGTGGCCATGGTAAGCGGCGTTATGAACTGTTTGGCCATGGGCGTCATGACCACGCGCACCTCGCATCCGGCGCACTTCAAAAGACGGCAAAGCATAGCCGCCTTGTATGCCGCTATGCTGCCCGTGATTCCGAGTATGATATGTTTTCCCTTCAACATGACCTTGTGGGATATCTCGTCGCAGCCGTCGCAGCAGCCCCATAAGAGGGTATGCCGTCGGCTGTCGAGGGGATTACTGCTCGTCGCTCTTGGTCTCGCCGTGCTTGAAGTATACCTCGTCGTCGAGGAACTCCTCGGTAGCGATGATCGCCGGCTTGGGCAGACGCTCGTAGTAGCGCGAGATCTCGATCTGCTCGCGGTTCTCGAAGGTCTCCTCGACCGAGCTGTCGCTCGGTGCCGAGAAGTCGGCCAGTTTGCGGTTGAGCTCGGTTTTGATCTCGGTCGCAATCTGGTTGGCACGGCGGGCGATGATGTTTATGCTCTCGTATATGTTGCCCGTCGGACGGTCCAGATCCACCAGTTTGCGCGTGATGGTGTTGTTGGGAATATTCTTCTTGATCTCCATCGTTATATGTTGTTTTTGTTATTGCGTGACTGTGTGCCGTTCGCCGCTATCGTCGCCCTTGCGGTTCTTGTCGAGGAAGTCGCGCGCGTCGCGTGCCATGCGCTCCAACTCCTTGATATGCGTCGACTCGGGAAATTCGTTGAGGAACGTGTAGTAGGAGTCGAGCATCGACAGATATCGGTCGGTCTGCTTCTGCTCGACCGAATTGGCGGCCAGACGATACGACGACACTACCGTATAGTACATCATCTCCTCGCGGTGCTTCGAGTCGGGGTAGCGTTTCAGAGCATTCTTGAATGCGACGATAGCCGCCTTGTATCGGCCTATTTTATAATATGTATAGGCATTCATGTAGCTCTTCTCCTGCAAGCGCTCCGAGAGTATGTCGAGCATCTCCTTGAACTGGGGTATCTGCTCCGATTCGGGATAACGCGACATGAACTCCGATATGGCCACTATGGCCTGCGTCGTGAGGGCCTGATCGCGCTTCGGACCCGGTGCCATGCGGAAGAAGCAGTGGGCGTACATGCCCTCGGCCTCTTCGATGAAGGGGCTGCGGCCGAATTTGCGGCGGAACTCGTCGAGAAGCATCGATGCCGAGTCCCAGTCCTTCTCCTTGAATTTGCAGCGTGCGTTGTAGAACGACAGCGAATCCTCGCGCGGGGTGCCGACATAGATATGCGCGCAGGCCTCGAACAGGGTCGAAGCCTTGGACCACTTGCCCGCGTCGTAGAGCTCGACGGCCTGACGGTATGCAAACTCGGGATCGCCCGACTTGATGATCTTGTTGATGCCCGAGCACGATACGGCTATCGCACAGATAGTCGCCGCAACCGTTATGTATCCGATAATTCGCTTCATTGTGATAAAAAATCGTGTGCCTGCTATGGCAACAAGCACGCAAAGTTATACATATTTTTCGAAATAACGGCCGTCATGCTCCAAATATTACGCGCGCGGCGGAAAAAAGGATGATATGCTGCGCTTAAAACGATACGGGCGCCTCCGGAAGGGGCACCCGTATCCGATTCTTTTATCCTTGACCTTATGCCTGCTGCTCGTCGTAGCCGTTGGCGCGGGCGCTCCACATAAGCGTAAAGACCAGCATGCCGATGACGGCTATGGCGATCATGCCCAGAAAGACGTAATTCCAGCCGAATGCGTCCACCAGCATACCCACGCCCAGACCCGAGACGAAGACGCTCAGATAGCCGAAGATACCCGTAAGGCCGTTTGCCGTTGCAGCCGCCTTCTTGGTGGCCTGATTGGCCGCCGCGATGCCGATCAGCGCCTGAGGTCCGTAGATGCAGAAGCCGGCCATGGCCAGTACGCAGATCAGAACCAGAGGGTGCACGTCGTTGGGCAGCAGGTAGAACACCGTCATGAATACTGCCGTGCCGAGCATGCAGAATACGCAGGTGCGGTGTGCGCGTCCCTTGAAGAAGCGGTCGGTCGCCCAGCCTGCCACGAGCATGCCGATGATGCCGAATATCTCGAATATGGCCACCGTCCAGCCTGCATAGGAGTAGGACATGTCGCGTGCTTCGGTCAGGAATTTGGGCCCCCAGTCGAGCACCGAGAAGCGGACGATGTAGACGAAGAAGTTGGCTATGGCCAGAATCCATATCAGGCGGTTGCGATATACCTTCTCGCGCACGAATCTCTTGTACGCGGCCGGGTCGTCGTCGTTCTCGATCGAGGTCTTGGTGTTTTCCAGCTCGGGAAGACCCACCGACTTGGGCGTGTCGCGCAGGAACGCGAAGATGCCCAAGGCACCCAGCAGCGCGATGAGCGCCGGCAGGAAGAAGCACCACTGCCAAGCTCCGGCGTTGGTCGACAGTGCGACGATCGACGCGAGCGCCTTGGCCTGCGCGGCCGGCATGTCGAGCTCTCGGGCGAGAGTCTCGGGCGTAGCCTTAGGGTCGGCCTCGATCAGATTCTTGGCGGCCGTATAGTCGTCATGGCCGAAGACGAGCCGCTGGCTGACGGTCTCGCCCTGCTGCCAGTTCTCCTTGTAGGTGTATTCGACAAGTGCGATGACGTCGTCGCCCTGCTTTTCGACGTCGATGCCGTCGACCTTGGCGATGTGGATGTCCGATTTCTTGATATCGTCTTTGAGGTTGCACGTGACGTAGTTGTATGTCATGTCGGCTACCTTCTGCTCGTCGCCGCTGACGTCCGAGCCCATGTGTCCCATGATAAAGCCGCACAGTATGGCCAGAAGACCGGCGCCGATCGAGTGCGACGTGTTCCATATCGACATCTTGGTGGCCAGCTCCTGCGGCGGTATCCAGTGCGAGAGCAGTCGTGCGCAGGGCGGGAAGCCGCTGCCCTGGAAGATGTTGTTGAGAACGAGCAGCACGCCGAAGAGGATGATGAGAGTGTGTGGCGCTACGCCGATGTCGATTCCCAGAATCGACGGCGCGAAGCCGAATGCGAAGCTGGCCAGTGCGCAGAGCAGCAGGCCGAGCGACATGTGATAGCGTGCATTCATGCGGTCGGCTATCAGACCGTTGACGAAACGCGACAGACCGTAGACGAGTCCCACCACGGCCAGAATGATACCGAAGCTCGTGTTGGAGATGCCGTACTCGGCCGCAAGACCGGGCATGGCGAACGAGAAGTTCTTTCTGACGAAGTAGAACAGCGCATAACCGATCATCGTCACGACGATAGTTCGCGTCTGCCAGTAATTGAACAGTTTCTTTTGATTAGCGTCCATTGTAGTATGTTAAAATAGTTTGCTGTCGCACATCTTTTCCGCATCTCGGCATAGCCCGGCGGCCGTAGCGACGACCGCCGTATCCGCCTGCCGGAGGCGATATGCCGCCCCGGCCGGCAGAGGCTCCCGATGCTGCTGCGCGGCGGATTATACCTGCCACAGTCCGCCCCGGCCGAAGAGCAGCTCCGTGAACTTCTCCATAAGGCCGCAGCGGAAGATGATGTCGACGGACGTGATGCGGCTGCGCATGTAGGGAATGTATCCGAACGTGTCGCGCAGACGCTCGCGCGTTACGCCGATCATCTCCGGCTCGTAGGGGGCGCCGACGGCTTTCAGGTCGGCGTATACCTCTTCGAAGGGTATTATCTGGCGACGGATCTTCTCTCTTAGCTGCGGCCACTTGTCTTTGAGCAGCGTAAGCTGTCGGCGCAGACCCTCGCTGTCGACATACTTGTCGCGCGTCTCCTTTATGGCGCGTGCCGTATGTCCGGGTTTTCCGGCAAAGATACGCAAAATATCCTGTTCGACATCATCCCAGGGCTTCCAATTTGCCACGGCGCGATCGATGTCGAGCTCTTCGAGCGGCTCTTTGAGCAGCAGCTCTATGGCGGCGGTCGAGATCAGAGTACCTATGCCGACCTTGAATCCGTGCGATACGTGCTTGCCCTCGAAGCAGAGATTCTCCATGTCCCAGCAGTGTGAGAACTGGTGTTCGGCGCCCGATGCGGGGCGGCTCGACTGCATGGCCTGCATGGCGAATCCCGACATTATCAGACCCTCGCCCAGAGCCTCGGTCATATCGACGTCGCCCGCGAATACGGCATCGGGAGCCGAGAGCGATTCGCGAAGACCGTTCTGCACCAGATCCCACGAGAAGGGGTCGATCGCCTCCGAACCGATAGCGTCCGATATCATCCAGTCGGCGCCGGCGGGTATCTTGGCTATAAGATCGGCATAGCCCGACGCGGCCAGCTCCTTGGGCGCTTCGGCGGCTATGGTGGGGTCGAAGATAAAGCCGTAGGGTGCGGGGCAGTCGAAGGTCTGCTTGTTGCCGTCGAGCGTTATCGAGGCGCCGTAGGCGGTGTATCCGTCCATCGAGACTGCCGTGCCTACGCACATATAATGGCGCGAGCAGCGGTGCGATACGAGCTTGGTAAGGTCGTTTATCACGCCCGAACCTACGGCGACGGCAATCGCGTCGGTAGCCGAGAGCACCTCTTCCAGCTGTTCGACATAACGCCAGTGGGCATAGAGCTCGGGGTCGCGGAATATGTGCGGCGCATGCTGCTCGACACCCGCCTCGCGCAGCGACTGCTCGACCTGAGCGCCCGCTACGCGCCATGTATTTTCGTCGGCCACGATAACGGCCTTTTTCTCGGGGAATAACTTCTTAAACATCTCGCCGGTACGAGATACTACGCCGCGACCGATATATATATCCCGGGTATCGGTCGTGCGTGTCAGTGCTTGTTCAACTTTGTTCATATACCTTGTTACAATGTAAAGTCTGTTGTGCGCCGCCGGCTTCGCGCGACGACGAATTGGTTGCGGGCGCGGCGGTCAAACCGCGCCTGCAAAAAGTATCGGAGCCCCCTCCGTGCGTATCAATACGCGGGTGGCGTGGCCGACGAATAGTCGCTGTTGGTCGAGAACTTGTCGCACTCGTAGCGGCGGCCGAAGGGGTCGGTCGCGACGACCTTGACCTGTGCCGACGGATCTTTGAGCGTATATTTGTAGAGGTGGAAACACTTGGTGCAGTAGTTGCTGCGTGTGCCGCCGTTGTAGCCGCGTCCGACCACGCCGACGTTGTAGCCTATCGCCCACCAGTCCTGCGACGAGACGTCGGACGGGTTGTCCTGCTTCTTCTCGGCTATGAGGGTCATATCGCCGCTCAGCACGCCGTTCTCATAGAGTTGCACGGTCCAGTTCTTGTCGGCGTTGAAGACGTTGGCCAGAACCGTCTGGCTGCCGTAGCCGAATTGCATCGTCTCGTACTTGCCGCCGCAGGGGGCGTCGCCGCGATACATTCGTATCTGGAAGCTCTCGTCGTTCATCTGCTCGTTGACGCCGCGATAATGCCAGTCGGTAATGGTGTTGCCGTCGATGCGGTATACGGCGAAGCCGTTGGGCGTGCCGTCGCCGTTGAGGTTGGAGTACCACCATGCGCCGCAGACGGCACCGTGGATATGCTCGTACATGTTCTCGGAGTAGATGTAGTTGCGGCCGTAGTGCGTGTGGCCGGCCATTATATGCACCTCCTTGAACTCTTTGAGCAGGTTCAGGACGTTCTGTACGTTCTGCGTGTTGGCGTTTACAAGCGGAATATGTACGCAGAAGATGAGGAGCTTGTCCTTGTCGACATACGACAGATCCTGACGCAGCCATTCGAGCTGCTCGTCGGTAAAGGCGCGGTCGTAGGAGCCCGACGAGTTGGCCGCCTTGTACTGTATGTCGCGCATGCAGACTATGTGCGCATCGCCGCGGTTCCACGAGTAGTCGATAGGTCCGAATACGAATTCGAACTGGCGCTGGAATGCGAGGTTGAATGTCGACGACTTGTCGTCGGCCGCAACGGGCGCGAAGTTGTTGTCGTGGTTGCCCATGGTCTGGAATATGGGCATGCCGCCGCTGTTGCTCGTACGCATGGCGTTGCGCATGGGCACCATGTTGGTGGTGGTGTTGCGCGTGCCCTCGGTGTATACGATGTCGCCCAGCGTGACGCCGTAGCAGGGGACGTCCGACGCTTCGACCGCCTTCTTGATCTGAGGCATGGTCTCGTTGATGAAGCGCGTGTTGTGGGTTACGTCCTTCGACTGGGGATCGGCCAGACAGAAGAGATTGAAGCTCTTCTGCGGAGCCGCGAGGCGCGTGAGGGTGAAGTCGTATCTCTCGACCTTGTTTTTGAGCGTCTGGTAGAAGCGCGGGCCGCCGTTGTCGACGGGAACTTCGCAATCGGCGGGGATCGAGTAGAAGACGTACACGGCGTCGCCGCTGCGCTTGAACTGGTACTCGCCGTTCTTGTCGGTAACGGTCGCTGTGAAGCCGTCACTGACAACAACGCCCTCCATGCGGTTGCCGTTCGTGTCGGTGATAAGGCCGTAGATGTCGTTATCCGGTTCGACAGGAGTTATCATCGTAGGCGACGACGAGCCCTTGTCGTCGCTCGAACACGAGCTCAGAAGCGTGCCCAGTATCGTCAGAAAGAGTAATATTCGTTTCATGGTTGTTTTGTTTTAAGCGGTTTGTCGGAAAATCTGCCGCCGAAGAGGGGTGCGAACCCCTCTTCACGGCAAATCATCGTCAACGACCCTCCCAGAGAACGTTCTGTGTGAGGTTGGTGTTGATCTGCAAGGTCGTATAGGGTATGGGGCGCAGATACTTGGCCTCCTCCCAGTAACGCTCCTTGATATACATCAGACGTCCGTGGTCGCCCTCTTCGAGGCGGAACTGACCCTCGCCGAGGTTGATATACGTCACGCCCGTCTCGCTGCCTATGTCCTTCTTCTCGGCTACGACGCATACGTCGTTGATGCCGTCGCCGTTGAGGTCGATCGGGGTTTTCAGCGCGGGAACATAGATGCCGTACCACTGCTTGACGGCCTTGTGGCCGAGATGCCAGCGCAGAAGGTCGAACCAGCGGTTGGTATGCGTGTCGCCCTCCGAGATAAGCTCGATAGAGCGCTCGCGGCGCACTTCGAGGATATCCTTGTCGGAGATCTTCGAGCCGTCCAGCTGTGCGTAGTAGTCGGCCAGATAGTTGTCGGCAGTCGCGGGGCGGTCGCCGTTGACGCCGCTGCGCTCTCTGAGCAGACGTATCGTGCGGTCCCACACGTCGTCGGTCATCTCGCCCAGCTCGGCCTTGGCCTCGGCATAGTTCAGAAGCACCTCGGCGTAGCGCATTATGGGCAGCGAGTTGTTAGAGATCTTAGAGGCCTCGTATGCCTCGTTGTCGATGTTCCACTTGATGATCTGGTAGCCGGTGCCGGTAACGGCGAAGTTAGGAGCCGTCGGCACGAGCAGACCTGCCTTGTTGTACTTCCTGTACTCGGGCGAGATTACGGTCTGCGCCAGACGGTAGTCGCGGTCGGCGAATACCTCGGCGTACTGCATCGATTTCCAGTCGGCGTCGTCGGTTACGCGCGAGCCGTCGGTTTTGAGATACATCGCCACGAAGTCCGAATCGAGCGACCAGCCCTGACCCATCGAGCCCGAGCAGAAGTACCATGTCACGTTGTGCCATACGTTGAGTCCGTCGTTGTACTCGCGTGCCCACAGCACCTCCTGATGATTGATCGCCTCGTTGATGAACAGGCTGCGGTATACCGATTTGCGGTCGGCCGCCGAGATGCCCGTGGCCAGCGAGAAGGGGCTCTTCTCCATAAGCTCCTCGCAGGCGTCGCAGGCTGCGCGCAGGAACTCCTCCGACGAGGTGTACTCCGACGACCATGCCAGACCCGTCGACGGGTCGACGCTGTGGTACTTGCGGAATGTACCCTCCCACAGGCAGAACTTGGCCTTGACGAAGAGAGCCACGTAGCGGTTGATCTTCGATACTTTCAGATACTGCGAGTCGGTCGACACGTGCTCGGCGGCGAAGTCGAGGTCTTCGAGGATCTTCTCGCAGACATACTCGCGCGAGTCGCGTGCCTTGTAGAGACCCTCGTCGTCGGGCTCGATCACGTAGTCGTAGTAGGGAACGGCACCGAAGAGCTGCACCTTGGTAAAGTAGTGCCATGCACGCCAGAAGCGGGCTACACCCTCGTAGTGGTCGTACACCTCCTCGCTCAGACCCGGCACGTTGCGGAAGTTGTCGAGGAAATACTCGATGTTGTAGATGAAGTTCCAGTCGTCCTTGCCCCACGAGCCCTGCTGCGACGAGGTCCATGCCGTTTGCAGGAAGTCGTTCTGGTTACGCGCCTGAATGATGTCGCTGTAACTGTCGTAGGAGTAGGCTATCGTGCCTTCGCCCGGGGTGTAGGATTCGAGAAAACCGTTGGTGTACTGTTCCAACGCATCGCGGTTTTTCCAGTATGTAGTGGCGTCGACGGATGCGGGATCGTGACGCTCCATCCACTTTTCGCATCCGCTCGCCGCTACCGCTATCGCGGCCGCCATTAAATATATTATTCTTTTCATAGAGTCCCTTATTAGAATGTTATGTTAAGGCCGATCGTATACGAGCGCAGCATCGGATAACCCTCGCCGTCGCCCGAGTTATCGCCGCCTCGCGTCTCCTGAATATCCTTGTCGCCCGGAGTGATGCCCTCGGGGTCGAAGTTCTTCGCATGCTTGTTGAGCGGAGAGAATGTCAGCAGGTTCTCGCCCGAGACATATATCTTCAAGTTCTGCAAGCCGATCTTCTTTACGACATCCTTGGGAAGCGTGTAGTCGACCGTAAGGTTTTTAAGACGTATGTAGCGTGCCTTTTGCAGGAAGTGGGTGTTGGGCGTTGCGAACAGACCGCCCGAAGCCGATCCCTGATAACCCGTCAGACGAGGCCAGTATGCGCCCGTGTCGGGGTTGTCGTCGGTGTAGCGCTCCGCGTGCCACGGCAGTGCCATAGAGTATGGACGGCCGTACTGGCCCCAGAAGTAGTTCGACTCCTTGGCGGGGTACCAGTCGCGTTGTCCTACGCCCTGCCACAGCATGCTGAATCCGAGTCCGTTCCAGTTGAAGCCGGCCTGAATCGAGTAGCAGTAGCGCGGCGTGGTGTTGCCTATCACGCGCAGATCGCCGTGGTCGTAGATCGTGTTGGCGCCGTTGTTGATCGCGCCGTCGTCGTTGAGATCGACCAGACGCAGGTCGCCGGCGCGGAACACCTGGTTGCCGTTGGCGAACTTCGAGTAGTCGAGCGTGGCGGCTTCGGCGTCGGTCTCGAACAGCCCGTCGGCCGTATAGCCCCATATCTCGCCCAGCGTCATGCCCTCGTAGTAGTTGTTGGTGTAGTTGGTGGGCAGGGTGCCGGTCTTAGAAGTGTAGCGGTTGAGCTTCGAGGTGCTGTCCCAGAACATGGCCTTGATGTTGTACGAGAAGGGCTTGCTGCCCGCCATGAACGAGTCGCGCCATGAAACCGAGATCTCGTAACCGTTGGTCTCCATGTCGGCATAGTTGCCCTTGGGCACGCTCTGTCCGAACACGGCCGGAAGCTCCGGACCGGTAACGTACATGTCGTTGGTGTAGGTGCGGTAGGCGTCGGCGACGATATTCAGACGGCCGTTCAGCGCCTCGAAGTCGATACCGATGTCGTACTTGGTGGCCATCTCCCACGTCAGACCCGACGGTATCAGTGCCGGAGCCTTCGTATAGGTCATGAAGGCGCCGTTGCTCAGCACCGTGCTTGTCTTGATATCCATGACCTGCTCGAACTCGTAGTACTTGTTCAGCAGACCGTTGGCCGACTGACCGGCCGACAAACGTATTTTCAGGTTGTCGAGCCAGCTTCTGGCGCCCTCCATGAAAGGCTCCTCTGATATGCGCCAGCCGAACGATCCCGAGGGAGCGAAGGCCCAGCGCTCGTTAGACATGAGCTTCGAACATCCGTCGTAACGTCCCGAGAACTCGAACAGATAGCGGCTCTTGTAGCCGTAGCTCAGGCGGAAGAATGCGCCGACCATACCCCAGTCGTAAGAGCCGTTGTCCTTGTACATCATCGTCTCGCTGTTGGTCGACATGCTCGGATTGGGTTTGTCGGGATCCGATATGCCGTAGCGCTCCATTGCGCGCGAGTTATAGACGATGTTGTCGATGCTCCAACCGGCCATAGCCGAAAAGTTGTGGTCTTCGCCCAGACGCGGTGTCCACGTCAGCGTGGCGTCGCCCATGATGTTGTCGCGGTCGTAGGTGCGCTCCTCGAATTTCGAGTCGGCGACCTGCTGGCCGGTCATGCCCGGGCCGTTCGAGTAGATGCTCGGGTAGATGAGTATCTCGCGCAGAGTGTGGTTGTAGTAGTAGCCCAAGGTACCTTTGGCCGTCAGGACGTCCTTTATCAGGTCGATAGTAAGCGAGGTCTTGTTGCGGAAGTCGAACTTGTGGTCGCGGCGCCAGTTGTTGCCCTCGACGAAGCCTGCGTAGCCGGTGTATACGGCGGTCTGAGTCCATGAGCCGTCGGGGTTGTAGGGCATGGTCATCGGGTAGCCCTGATGCGCGATCATACGCACGGGGGTCATGGTGTTGTTGATGCCGGTGTGTCCCTGCGGCTGGTTCGAGTGGCGGTAGTAGAAGGTCGTGGTGTTGTCGAGCCGCAGCCACGGACGCACCTTGACCGTGCCTCGTGCCGTGACGTTGTACTGGTCGTAGTACTCGTTACCTTCCTTGTACATACCGTCCTGATAGAAGTAACGGCCGTTGACATAGTAGGTAGCCTTGTCGCCCCCCCCCTGTACGGTCACGGAGTGGGTGTGTCCCAGGGCCACGTCGCGGTAGAACAGGTCGTACCAGTTGGTGTTGCCGAAGTACTCGTAGCGGCCGCTGCCGGGGTTGATTCTCCACTTCTCGAACGAGGGGTCGGCGTTACGGCGTGCCAGCTCGTCGTACCACTGGCGCGAGAACTTGAACACGTTGTTGATATTGGCCGGATCGCTGCCGGCTCGGTTGATATACGATTCGAGGAACGAGGTGGTCCAGTCGTAACCGTTGGTTACCATTTGGGGAGTCGTCGTGCGCTGGTATAGCGAGAACGAACCGTTATAGCTGATCTTGGCCGAGCCCTTGTCGGGGTTCTTGGTTGTGACGAGCACCACGCCGAATGTACCGCGTACACCGTATACGGCTGTCGACGAAGCGTCTTTGAGCACCGTGAAGCTCTCGATATCCTCGGGGTTGACCGTTTCGAGCGCCTGCTCCACGCCGTCGACCAGTACCAGAGCGTCGCCGCCCATGCCGATCGAGGTTACGTTACCGCGGATGCGCATCGTCGCGCCGCGGTTGGGCTTGCCGTCCGAGAATGATACGGTCATGCCGGGGATTGCGCCCTGCAACGAGCGTGCGGCATTCTGGTACTGTCCCAGACGTCCGTCGAGCTTGTCGGCCGACAGAGTCTCGACGGCGCCGATTATGTCGCGGCGCTTCTGTACGCCGTAACCCACGACGACTACCTCCTCCAACGAGGTGTTGTCCTCCGTCATTACGATGTCGATTACCGAGCGGTTGTCGATATCGACGAGTTGCGGCTTGAAGCCGAGGAAGTTGAACTGCAACTTCTGATCGGCTGCGGCCTTGATCTGATAATTACCGGCCGCATCGGTCGACGTACCGATCGATGTTCCCGGCACCGATACCGCAACGCCGATCATCGGGTTTCCTGTTTCGTCCTTTACCGTACCCTTAACGGCGCTCTGAGCCATTGCTGCCACCGAGAAGGTTGTAAAGAGAAGCAAGAGCACGAATGATCGCAGCCGCAGGCGCATGCCCGAGCCCGTGGTTGCCGACCGTGTTTTAGAGTAACATTGTTTCATTTTACAACAGTTTAAGTTTTTGTTCGGATTCGCCCGAGTCGTCATGCCTGCAATATAATATATAGGTATGCGCCTTGCGCTTCGGGCGTGTGTAAGTCGTAATCGCGAACAAGAGTATCCTTTCGAGGATTGAAAACAGTTTGTTAAGTGATTTTTTGGATTGTTTTTAAAATTTTTAGTTATTAGTTCCGGGTTTGTTTCTGTGTCTATCGTTCTAAATTTATTTCAAAGGTATGTCATATTTTCAAAAGTTCAAAATAAAATACGATCAAAATGATATTGAAAAGTAAAATGATTTTTGCTTTTCGTTTCGTTTTTCGGTGCTTTTGCTTGCGATTCATGGGAAAAGGGCGTATTTGCGAAAAACGTATGCAATGCGAATTAAATAAAAAAAATGTTTAGGAAATGTTGCGCGATAAACGAAAAGTTTATATATTTGTATCCGTAAGTCGTAACGACCTTTCTCTTGGTGCTGCGTGCGGAGCCGATTAGTCGGACTGTCTCGGGAGCAGAAGCGGACGGGTCGAGCAAGCGGACGTTTCCGTCGTGTCGGGTGCAGGCCGGGTAAACCCGGACGATACCGGGGCGAAGGAGAGGGATGCGGATGCGAACATATCTTTTTAGGGGAGGAGGCGCCGCCGGCGCGTTCCGAATTGCTATTTTTAATAGTTAACTCTAAATCAAAGAACTTTTATGAAAAGATTATTAATGTTGTTCGCTGCGGCATCGTTGCTGTCGGTCGGCTGTACTTCGGACGACGATACGGCAAACGTGGTCAAGCGAGACACCGATGAGGTAAATCTGGCCTATGCCGACGGTTCGACCTCGCAGATAACGGTGCGTTACGACGGCCGGTGGGAGGCTGAGGTCTCGACCGGTTGCGACTGGCTCACTCTGTCTACCGACGGTGTCGAGCCCGCCGCGAGCATATCGAGCGTCGGTAACGGAACCGATTATCAATATTTGAGCATAACCGCCGAGCGTAATACGGGCGATGCCCGCTCGGCTGTGGTGTATCTGCGCGAGAGCGGCTCGCAGCAGGCGTTGGAGATCGCCGTAGGTCAGGATGCCGGCATATTCGAGGTGTCGAAGCCCGAGCTGCGCGGCGACATCAAGCAGAATGTCGAGAGCTCGGCCTACATCGTCGTGCCATACTTGAAGGCTATCGGCGGCGAGAGCGTCGTTATCGAGACCGTTCTGTCGGGCGTCTCGGCCGGTCTGGCTGTCGAGTCGCCGTGGACGACCGCTATCGAGAAGGAGGGCGACGGTCAGCTGACCCTGCCGCTGACCGGTACGGCTCAGGATATGGGATCGTTGGAGGTAGCGCTCAAAGTGACTATCGACGGCAAGGTCGTTTACGATGGTGCGCTCAATGCGAGCGTCGTGAACGATAACTTCATTTGGAGCTTCGGCTTCGACAAGCTGCTGTACGGTGCCGACCAGATGCACAATCTGCCCGGCTACATCCCGGGGGGGGCTCAGATAGATATTACCGAGGGTGTCGACTGGACGGCCACGACGGGCGATGCTCCCGGCTCGACCACGACCGACGGCGTGAAGGATGCCTTCAAGGGCAATGACACAGCTACGACCGACACGTCGAAGGCATATCAGGACTACTACAACGCACGCGATCTGATCGGCTGGTCGGGCTGCCGCTGCTACGAGCATCCGGGTTACTTCAAGATGGGTACCGGCTCTAACAACGGCTGGATACAGACTCCGGCCATGGGTAAGGTGTCGTCCTTGTCGGCGGCGCAGGATATAGTCGTGTCGTTCGACGCGGCCATGTGGACAGGTTCGGCTGAGCCCATTCTCTTCGAGGTGGTTGGTGCCGGCGAGCTTATGGGCAACGGCAGCGTGACCCCGGAGGTCAACAGCAGCTGGAAGAGCGCCAAGTGGACAACGTTTACCTTCACTGTGAAGGGCGCTACGAGCGCTACGGCGTTCAAGTGGTCGACGGAGGCTACCGACGGCGGCGGCCGCTTCTTCCTAGACAACATTAAGGTCATGGGATCGGCCTCGATCGTCGAGCGCACCGAGCCTCTCGACACTCCTCAGAACTTCACGGCTGCGGTCGAGGGTACGACCGTAACGCTCGCGTGGGACAAGGTCGAGGGTGCTGACAACTATCGTCTGACGATTGCCGCAGCCACGCAGCCCGACTTCGTGAAGAGCGTCGATACTTCGGCCAATACGTTGAAGATTACGCGTCTGCAAGAGGGTACGACATACAATATCACGCTTACGGCGGTCTACTCGGCCGACGAGAAGTGGAACTCGGAGGCTGTCGCTGTCGAGGCGGTAACCGAGGGCGGTGTGAAGATAGACCCGCTGACGGCTCCTTCGGTCAAGCTTTACGAGAAGACTCACGGCTATGCCGTCATCGAGTGGTCTTACGACGAGAAGGCGCTGGCCGAGCAGGAGCTGGGTGCGGCCGATCTCGTGGACTTCCGCTTGAAGGATGCTGCGGGCAACGTTATCGAGGGACGCTCGCTCGAAAATTACAACCTCTTCGCCTTTGCGCGCTACAAGCATATGCGCTTCGTATATGCCGGTCTGAACCCCGGCACGAAGTATCGCATCGAGATGCGCCGCCGCATTGTCGAGGATAATCTCGACAAGTATCTCGACTCGGAGTGGGTGGGTGTCGACGTTACGACCGACGCCGCTCCCGACCGTTCGGGCTGGTTGTTCTTCGCCGATTTCGAGAACTTCCCCTACGGCGCACAGCCCATTACGTGCGCCTACGGAACGAACATCGATGCCGGTGTTACGGACTACACGTCGCAGATCATTCTGGGCAGCGGCGCCAGCAAGAACACCGTCTACAATCCTTCGCGCGTGACGGGCAACGAGGGCTATGCCGCGACCTACTTCCCGCAGTGGAGCTACGAGGATGTGAGCGGCAACGCTGCCGACGGCAAGACGTATAACGTGGCTCTGGCCGGCGGCGTGATGAAGTTCGGCGGCGGCTCGAAGCCTGCTCATATCTGGCTTCCGGCGGTCGACCATACCGGCGACGTGATCTTCGAGATCGATGCCATGCCCTACTACGAGCCGTCGAATACGAAAGACGAGGCTACGAACGGCAACATGCAGGAGAACTGCGCCGCCGAGAACGGCAAGACGTTCCATGTGGCTATCGTCGAGGGCGAAGGCGCTATCGTCGAGGTCGACGGTGCTGCCGTTGCCGCAACCGACGATGCCGAGCTGACGAACGTACTCGCGCGCGATATGTTCGGCGGCACGGGTGCCGAGGCCATGAAGCGCTACGAGATGACTCACCACACGGTGAAGATCACGGGTATAACTCCCGCGACCCGTATCAAGGTCTACACGGCCGGCTCGGGCAACAACCCGCGCATGTGGGCGGATAACATGGGTATCCGCATCGCGCGATAACGCGGCATACGCCTATATATAGGGGCTGCCGGACTTTATGTCCGGCAGCTCTTTTTATTGTCGGGGACTGTATGCGATGACGGCGCCGCTTCTCTCTGCGATGCTCTGGTTGCCGGTGGGCGGGGTTTCGGTATAATGTTGTGTCGTGTGCCGGTTGTATGTCGATTCTGGTGTGCCTCGCGTTATCGCGGCGTGGGCGGAATGGGGCGGCTTCGTGTCCGGTTCGGCATCGGGCTCGGCGGCCGGTGTGGCCGGAACGGCAGTCGGGCGTATATGTCCGGCGAGTATCGGCTGTATAAAAAAACGGATGCCGACGGGCAGCATCTTCTGCTCCCGTCGGCATCTATTGCAGGGGCGGTAGGGTCCGCCCCGTGTATGCGGCTGTTAGAGGGCTTTGCCGTCCGAGCCGAGAACCTCCTTGATCTTGTGGATGTAGAGCTTCTTCATGTTGTCGCGAGCGGGACCCAGATACTTGCGCGGGTCGAACTCGGCGGGCTTGTTGGCGAATACCTCGCGGATTGCGGCGGTCATGGCAAGACGCGAATCCGAGTCGATGTTGATCTTGCATACGGCGCTCTTGGCGGCCTGACGAAGCTGCTCCTCGGGGATACCGACGGCGGCCTTCAACGCACCTCCGTACTTGTTGATCGTCTCGACCTCCTCCTGGGGAACCGACGACGAGCCGTGCAGAACGATCGGGAAGCCGGGCAGCTCCTTCTCGATTGCGGCCAGTACGTCGAATGCCAGAGGCGGCGGTACCAGACGGCCGGTCTGGGGATCTACGGTGCACTGCTCGGGCGTGAACTTGAACGCGCCGTGCGACGTGCCGATAGAGATCGCCAGCGAGTCGACGCCGGTCTTGGTAACGAAGTCCACGACCTCTTCGGGCTTGGTATAGTGGCTTACCTCGGAAGCTACCTCGTCCTCGACACCGGCCAGCACGCCCAGCTCGCCCTCGACCGTGACGTCGTACTGGTGGGCATACTCGACGACCTTGCGCGTGAGGGCGACATTCTCGTCATAGGGCAGGGCCGAACCGTCGATCATTACCGACGAGAAGCCCATGTCGACGCAGCTCTTGCACAGCTCGAAGCTGTCGCCGTGGTCGAGATGCAGGACGATCTGCGGCTTCTCCCAGCCCAGCTCCTTGGCATACTCGACGGCACCCTCGGCCATGTAGCGCAGCAGCGTCTGGTTGGCGTAGTTGCGCGCACCCTTCGATACTTGCAGAATCACGGGCGACTTGGTCTCGGCCGAAGCCATGATGATCGCCTGCAACTGCTCCATGTTGTTGAAATTGAATGCCGGAATCGCGTAACCTCCGTCAATGGCCTTCTTGAACATCTCTTTGGTGTTCACAAGACCCAACTCTTTGTAAGATACCATAATGCGATAAATTTATGATGTTTGTAAAATTCCCTTGAAAGGAGTGATTCTCAAAAACCGCACAAAGATACTAAATATTATTAAAAACCGCAATTTCATGCAACGTTTTAAGCTCGTTATCAGCATGCGGCACAAGATGCGGCGCCGGCTCGGACGCTGCGGCCGTGCCGCTGCGATGTAATGCCTGTCTCGTCGCGACGGCAGCGGGCGGCGAGAAGTTGGTGCAGACTGCGATGTCTGAAATCGGAACTGACCGGTCGACGGCGGCTGCGCCGTGCCGTAAGGCCGATCCCCAGCAACCCGTCCGTCGGAAATTATCTATACAACTTTGGATTAATAAGTTGCATATATTTTTCAAAAAAAGATCTTTTCGCCGCATGGAGTGTATTTATGTCGACTATTTTATTGCATATCTCAATATAATTTAGGATATTTGCTATTGCAATGCCCCCTAAGAGTTGCTTTTTACAAAAACATTACATATCTTTGTGAAGTCCCTTTGATAAGGGAATGGCATAATTGATAGAGGTGTTTTAGCTTTAACTTTGCCAGAAATCTGGAACTTTCGACGCGTGAAGGTAAGCAGGCACTCTGCCGATTGTCATGTATATATACATGATATCATCGGTGTGGGGCATTGTTTATTTCACGCAGGCATTCCATAGCCACTGGCAAGTAAACGATTCGGCTCCACACTTTTTCATTGATCCGGCATGATCCGGCATATTATTATCTGCAACAGCGTTTCGCAATAATATGCAGGCGGCCGATAGCTCGTATGCAGACTAACGTCGGAGCGGATGCAATGCAGGGGCGTCGATTCGTTTCATGGCTTAGGAATATCATCGTATCGGGTGTCCGGCAGCTCTTGTAGCCGTGCGGATGTCGACATTTTATGTAATCGATGGCTAATCGGCCGGCGGACTGCGCCGAGTCATGGCAACGGTGCCCGAAGGGCATGTTACCGCCGGATAGGATTCATAGCCTGATATGTCAGGTCTGCACCGAGCTGGACGAAAGGTGTCGAGAAGAAATTTTATTTGCAAGCCGGTGCGGAATCGAATACGCTCTGGCAGCGCCGGGTAGAAAAGATGCTCGGTATGGAGTAGCTGTCAAGACGGGCTTGATGCAGAAAAACCGTTCGGGAAGCGCTGCGGCAGAAAAGGTGATGGACATGGAGTCTCGTTAAGACGGGCCTGATGCAGAAAAACCGTTCGGCCAGCGCTGGGGTAGATAGGATGCCGGAAGCGGTTCGATGTTTTCCGTCGGGCGGGAGCATAAACCGCGAGCGGACTATGTCGAGGCTTGAAAACTGCCCCCCCCGGCAGGAATCGTTCTCGTCGAGCCGGTGCGGAACGGAAGGTGTCCGGAACTATGCGAGGCTGGGGGTAGGTGCATGTATATCGCCTCGGCCTTGCCTGCGGCGGGGTGCGGCGGGATATTCCGGAATGCGGGAAGCTCGGTTCGGAGCGGCCGTTTTATCGGCCTGAATATAACAGGTTATGGCGCAGGGTGGTCTCGTTTGGGTTTTCTTATGAAAATACCTGCGTTATACGAAACATACTTTTTTTGATCCGACCGAGGCAGAACACTTGCTCACAGTCGGCCCGATGGGGAGTAATTCTCGTCGGGTTTTTATTTAGAATATGTTTGCCTGCGAGTTCCGACTGCGGGGCGTTGTGCTGCGGTCAACGGCAGCCTATGTCGTTCCGGCCGGCGATGTCGAAAGAGCGGACGGAGCGGACGAGGCGCCGGTCAGATCTCCACGAGTTTGTTTTTGATCGCATATACCACCAGATCGGCCGTATTGCGGCATCCGGTCTTTTCGAGGATGTTGGCGCGGTGCTTGTCGACCGTGCGCTTCGATATGAAGAGGCGGTCGGCGATCTGCTGGTTCGACAAGCCCTGACATACGCAGGCGAGTATCTCTATCTCGCGTGCCGACAGACTCTCCTCGTCCTCGCATACGGCGACCGAGTGCATGCGTCCGGCCAGCGAGTCGAGCAGCGTGCGGCTGAAATAGCTGTCTCCGGCATATACCGTCTCCACCGCGGCAACCACGTCGGCTATGTCGGAGTCCTTCAAAAGAAAGCCCGATGCGCCGCACTCCATCATGCGCGTGTAGTACTGCTCGTCGCCGTACATCGACAACGTTATTATCCTCAGCTCGGGACGCATGGCCAAAGCCCTGCGCGAAGTCTCGCCGCCGTCGATGCCGGGCATCGATATATCCATGAAGACGACATCGACGGCCAGTGTCGGCAGAGCGGCCAGAAACTCCTCGCCGCTGCCCATGTCGGCCACCACTTCGAAGCCTTCTTGGCGCGAGAGCAGTCCGCGCAGACCGCTGCGGAACAGAGTATGGTCGTCGACCAGTGCCAGTCTTATGCGTTCCATTGTTACTTACGGTTTTTGATCTTGTCGCGACGACGCGGCACAGTGAGAATGATCGCGCTGTCGATATTGACCTTCACGCGTGCGTGCATGCCCTCGCCGTCGCGGCTCTCGATGTCGAACGAACCGTTGAGCGAGCCTATGCGCGAATTGATGTTCGACAGTCCCATGCCGCAGTCCATCATCTCGCGCGGTGAGAATCCGCGTCCGTTGTCCGTGAAGTCGAGTTGCAGCACGTCGCCGCAGAGGATGAGCGCCAGCTCGATGCGCGAGCATCCCGAGTGTTTGAGCGAGTTGTTGATAAGCTCGCATACGACGCGGTATAGTATGACTTCGATGTTCGAGTCGAAGCGTTCGGTGCGCAGGTTGGTCTTGAACTCGATAGCCGTCGAGTGCATGGCGCAGCTCTTGTCGATGAAATTCTGTATGCCGCGCGCAAGACCGAAGTTATTGAGCACGTGGGGCGAAAGGTTGTTGGATATCTCCCTGAGCGAGCGTATGGCCTCGTCTATGACATACATCGTGTTGTCGATCAGAGTGCGGCTGTCGCCGCCCTTCTCTGTCGAGAGCGCCGAAAGCGACATCTTGGCCGACGAGAGCAGCGGGCCCAGACCGTCGTGCAGCTCGCGCGAGAAGTCGGCGCGCGACCGCTCCTCGGTGCGCAGCACGGCCGTCATGAGCCGGTTTTCGAGCAGCCGGCGGTTATGGTTTATGCGGTCTATGTATCTTATCAGGACATTTGCGAAGAGCAGTCCTACGGAGAAGCAGAACGAGATGATTATGCCCAGCCAGATGAACGTCTGCGGCGGCACGTCCACATTGTCGTAGGCCAGCAGCTGGCATACGCGCTCGGCCGTGAGCAGCGTGAAGCCCACGATGCAGCATATCCACAGCACGTTGAACTTGGTCTGGTTGATAAGAAGTATCGAGATTACCGTAGCCACCGTCTGCAAGATTATGGCTATCACGAGCATTATTTCGATCGTAGTCATCGTGTCGGCTTTTGGGTGTTAGGGCAATATGTCGGGCAGCGCCGAGAGCATGCGGTAGTCGGTCATGTCGACCTGAACCGGAACTACGGCCACATAGCCGTGCGCGAGTGCCCACTCGTCGCTGTCCTCGGCGTCGGGTTCGGCGTTGTTGAACTTGCCCGTCAGCCAAAAGTAGTCGCGGCCGTGGGGATCCTGCCGGCGGTAGAAGTCCTCGCGCCAGAAACCCTTGGTCTGGCGGCAGGGCTTTATGCCTTGTATCTCGCCGAGGGGTATGGCCGGCACGTTAACATTCAGACATAGCGGCCGCGGCAGCGTCGCGGCGGCATCCAGCACGGCGGCGACGATGCGGCGTCCGTACTCGACGGCCGCTTCGAAGTCGGCCTCGGCCGAGTGGTCGTCCAGCGACAGCCCCACGGCCGGGATGCCGTAGAAGCTGCCCTCGATAGCCGCACCCATAGTGCCGGAGTACATGACATTGACGGCGGCATTGGAGCCGTGGTTGATGCCCGACAGCACCAGATCGATCTTGCGCTCCTGCAAGAAGTGGTCGAACGCCACCTTCACGCAGTCGACCGGTGTCCCCGAGAAGGAGTATATCTCCACATCGTCGGTCGATTCGACCTGCCGCAGGAACAGCGGTGTCGATATGGTTATGGCCTGACTCATACCGCTCTGCACGCGGTCGGGGGCAATGGCTATCACGTGTCCGAAACTGCGCGCCACCTCGATAGCCGCGCGGAACCCCTTCGACATGTACCCGTCGTCGTTGGTCAGAAATATCAATCGTTCGTTCTGCATCATTCAATCCGGTTTAACGAATGCGAATATACTAAAAATCGGCGTAACTAAAAAATCCGGTCATCTTCCTTTCCGTGCGTCATCCCAGAAGGAAGCCTATGTAGCAGGCTGCGGCCGCGGCCGCGCATGCGAACCGGAACATAGGACGGCTGCTCATGAGCATCAAGGCCAGCAGCGGCATGGCCAGCGAACCGAACATCAGAAGCCCCTGCACCTTGCCGTCGGCGAAGCCGTAGACGCCCGTGCCTGCCGACACCAGGTCGGCCACGGCCAGCACGAAGAAGTTGAATACGTTGCTGCCTATGATGTTGCCCACGGCGATGTCGTAGTTGCGTATGCGGAACAGCGCAATTGTCGACGTTACCTCGGGCAGCGATGTGGCTATGCCCAGAAAAAGCGCGCCGGCCAGCCCCGCGCCGAGCGAGAGTCTGTCGGCGATCTCGTCTGTGATGTATGTCATGGCGATGCTCAGCACGATGATGCCTACGCTCGACAGCGCGAAGCGGAAGACGATCTGTCGGAGCGACAGCGCGATCGGCTTGTCGTCTGCGCTCCCGTCCTGTGCGGGCTCGCCGTTCTCGGCCGCCAGATGTCTTACCGATAATATGTAGAGGAGCAGTATTATCAGGCTCGTTGCGTCGAACCAGCCGAGCCGCCACGCCGTGATCTCTGCGCGGCGCAGCCCCAGCACGGCGTACATTATTATAAGGTATGCCACTACTATTATATGGCTGCGCGAGCAGCGCACGCGGCCGAAGCGGCGTATCGACAGCATCACGACCGCACCCAGCATCGACGCATTGAAAAGGTCGCTGCCGAGGATGTTGCCCATGCACAGGTCGGGCTTGTCGAGAAAGACGGTTGCGGAGATGCTCGTGAACAGCTCGGGCAGCGACGTGACGGCCGAGAGCAGCACGCCGCCCAGAAAGGCGCCCGAGAGTCGTGTCGAGCGGTCGATCATGTCGATATAGTTCGACGCCATGATCGAGAAGCGCACCACGAGCCACGCCACGATGAAATAGATAAGGTAGATCACGTTATTTAAGAAATTTATGTTTTACAATTCCTGCCAGCTTCCCGGCCGCTCTGCGAGGCGACGGCTCAGATGTTGGCGGCATCCTGACGCGTCGAGGCGTCGAGGCGTATGGCTATTATGATCAACATCGTGAAGGCCACCAGCGACGAGCCGCCGTAGCTCATAAGCGGCAGCGGGATACCCATTACGGGCATCAGACCTATGGTCATGCCGACGTTGACCATGACGTGGAACAGCAATATCGCCGCCACGCAATAGCAGTATATGCGTCCGAAAGGCTCCTTGATCCTCTCGCCCATCTTCATAAGGCGCAGTATAAGAGCGATGAACAACCCCAGTACGGCTATCGTCCCCACGAAGCCCCACTCCTCGCCCAAGGTGCAGAAGATGAAGTCGGTGTGCTTCTCCGGCACGAAGTTGTAGCGTATCTGCGTACCCTCCATGAAGCCCTTGCCCGCAAAGCCGCCCGAGCCTATGGCTATCTGCGACTGGTTGACGTTGTAGTCGATGCCCAGCGGGTCGCTCTTCATGCCTACGAAACTAAGCACACGATCTCTCTGGTGGGGTTTGAGCACGTTGTCGAATATGTAGTCGGTCGTCGGAACGAATATCATGGAGCCGATGAACATCGCCGTAAGCCACAATATCTCGTAAGCCTTGTTCTGCACGGCGGCTATAATCAGCACCGCGGCCTCGACGCCGCAGACGATCATCAGCGAGGCATATCCGCTCAGCGGCGTAGCCACGGACAGGAGCAGCGAGCAGAGCAGCGTGAAGGCCATGAAGCGCACGTGCGCCGACCACCTGCCGCTGCGTGCCGCGCTGTATACGACCAGCGCCGCGAGCAGTACGAGGAAGAGTGCCAGAGGCTCCAAGATGAACGAGAAGATGAACAGAAAGACGATCAGGACGAGCGGCATACATATCGCGCGGCTCAGACCCTCGCGGTAGAGTACGAACAGGAACGAGCATAGCACTACGCCCGAGCCGGTGTCGTTCTGCAAGATGATGATGCCCAGCGGCAGCATGATGACCACCGCGACCTTGACGATGTCGCTCGGGCGCGATATCGAAAACGAATATGCGCTCATCACGCGCGCGAGCGTGAGCGCCGTGGCTATCTTCGCGAACTCGACGGGCTGTATTCTCACGTCGCCCAACTGGAACCATGCCCTGGCGCCGTTGACCTCGCGGCCGAACATCAGTACGGCCACCAGCGAGGCAATACCCAATATATAGGCAGGGTAGGCCCACATGTGGAAATACTTCTCGTCGATCAGCAGCAGCACCAGAGCCACGGTCCACGATATGCCGATCCACATCAGCTGCTTCATGTAGAAGTGCGACATGGAGAATACGTCGTCGATGCGCTCGTCGTAGGAGGCTGCCGTTATGCAGAGCAGGCCGACGGCCACCAGCGCGACGTATAGCAGCAGCGCAACGCGGTCGATGCCGTAGAACAGCCCCTCGGACGAGGAGTCGAACATGCTATTTCCGGTTTTTCTTCGCATTGAGCTTGTCGTAATATGGGTAATAGACCGTATGCTCCTTGACATATCTAAGCATCTCGGGGCGGCGTATGGTGTCGGTCAGATAGAGCTCCTCGATAAGGCTGGCTATCGGAAGGGCGATGGTGGCTCCGAAGCCTCCGTTCTCGACGTAGACCGATATGGCTATGCGCGGGTTGTCCTTCGGTGCGAACGACAGGAATGTCGAGTGGTCCTTGCCGTGGGGGTTCTGCGCCGTACCCGTCTTGCCGCATACGTCGAGTCCCGGCAGCTCGGCGCCGCGCGAGGTGCCCCACACGTTCACGCCGCGCCACATGCCCTCGACTATCGGTTCGAAGTAGCGGCTGTCGACCTTGGTATACTGCCGCTGGTAGAAGCGTGCGTCGAGCGAGTCGCATCCCTCGATGTGCTTGACGATATGGGGTATGTAGTAATATCCTCGGTTGGCGACTATGGCGGCGAGATTGGCCATTTGCAGCGGCGTGCATCCCATTTCGCCCTGACCTATCGACAGCGAAATAGGCGTACCCCAGTTCCAGCGTCCGTTGTACATGCGGTCGTAGTCCTCGGTCGAGGGTACGTTGCCCACGCCCTCGCCTATGAAGTCCGAGTCGAGCGTGCGGCCGAAGCCGAAGCTCTCGACATACTCGCGCCACACTTCCAGACCGCGCCTCACTCCGCCGTACTTGGGGTTTGTGATTATATCCTTGAATACGTAACAGAAGTAGGCGTTGCACGAGGTGGCCACGGCGTCGCGCAGATCCACCGGCGAGCGGTGCGAGTGGCACTTGACCTTGCGCTTGCCCACCACGAAGCCCTCGTGGCACGGGTGCAGGTCGCTCGAATGCAGCACCCCCTCCTGCATGCCTATAAGCCCCTGTACCAGCTTGAATGTCGATCCCGGCGGATACTTCGACTTGACGGCACGGTTGAACAGCGGCTGCCGCACGTTCTCCTGCAAGGTCATGTAGTGGTTGCCGCGCTGGCGGCCGACCAGCTCGTCGGGATCGTATGTAGGCGACGAAGCCATGACGAGTATCTCGCCCGACGACGGCTCGATAGCTACCACAGCGCCGATCTTGCCCTCCATAAGCTCCTCGGCGAAGGCTTGCAGGCGGGCATCGATCGTCGATATGAGCCTGCGCCCGTTGACCGGAAGCGTGTCGAACGCACCGTCCATGTAGGAGCCTTTGACGGCGCCGTGGGTGTCGGTCGTCTCGACCTTGACGCCCTTGCGGCCGCGAAGTTCGACCTCGTATGCCGACTCTACGCCGCCGATGCCTATGTAGTCGCCGGCCGAATAGTAGGGCCAGCGCTTGATGTCGCGCTCGCTGACCTCGCCGACATAGCCCAGCAGGTTTCCGCCGATCTTGCGGGGGTATTGCCGCGCCGTGCGGAATACCGTATAGAACCCCTTGAAGTAACACTCGTCGAATGCCAGTTTGGCCTGCTGCGGCACATAGTTGGTCACGAGAAACGGCGCCCGCGGATAGCGTCGCGCCTTGTCGATCTGCGAGCGCAGACGTTCGGGCGTGATGTCGAGTATGGCCGCCATGCGCATCGTGTCGAAACCCTCGTGGGGTATCTCGCCCGCGATGACCATGACGTCGTAGCACTCGCGGCTCTGCACGAGATACTCGCCGCGTCGGTCGAGCACCTCGCCGCGCGAGGGGTACTCCACCACGCGCCGGATGATGTTCGACGTAGCCAGATCCTTGTATTTGGTGTCGATCAGCTGGATGTAGCACAGACGCAGCGCCAGCGCGACGAATACCGCCGCGACTATCCAGCGCAGCGTCGCATAGCGTTGAAGCGAAGCCCTTTCGAATTTCATTGCCCCGAAGATTCGTTGGACATGAACCACGCCGCCCCCGGCCAGACGAGTGCCAGGGCTAGTGCGCTGCCGGCGAATATGCGACCCGCAGTCTGCCAGAAGAACGTAAACGACATGGTTTCCAGAAAGAAGAACATCGCGTGGTGAAGCACGATGCCTGCGGCCAGATATATGAACAGCTGCTTGCGGCTGAGGCTTACCAGTACTTCGGTCTGATCCGACGGCTCGACGCTGCGGTTGGCCGTCAGACGCACTATGGCGCCGCGCACCATGGCCAGCGGCAGCAGCGAGGCGGTATACAGTCCCTGACATCCGGTGGCCATGTCGAGCGTCCAGCCTGCGGCGGCGGCCGTGACCAGCACCCACACCGTGCGCCACTCGACGGGCAGCAGAAGTACGGCGGCCGAGAAGATCATCGGGCGCAGCCAGATGCTGAGCGACAGGTTGTTCAGGATGAACAGCTGCGCCGAGAGGGCTATGAGGAACAACCAAATATATGACCTGTATCTGTACATCTCCGGTATCAGAATCGTTTGTCGGCGTCGTCGATCAAAGCCTCGATCTCGCCGTAGTGCGTGTTCTCTATGATTATTACGTTGTAAAGGCTCGACATGTCGGCCGCTACGGATACTGTGGCCGTATATGCCGTCTGTGCCGAGTTGAGCGCATACTCCTCGACATAGCCTACCAATATTCCCTCAGGGAAGCGCTCCGAGTAGACCATGACCGGCACGCCGCGGTCGATGTCGGCATACTTCGACAGCTCGCCCAGCGTGATGCGGTAGGGCGACAGTCCGTCCCACGATATCGAGCCGTAGTGGTTGCCGCTGGCCAGACGTCCTCCCGTGCGGAATGTAGTGTTCAGCAGCGGCAGCACGACCGAATACCGCTCCGAGCAGGAGACGATGTAGCCGACGAGTTTCATGTCGGGCGTCACGACGGCCATGTCTTCGCGTATGCCGTCGGCGATGCCGCGGTTCAGCACGACGAAGTTGCGCGGCCTGTCGGTCGACGAGGCTACCACGCGTGCCGTGTGGAACTGGTATTGCGACCACTCGGGGACGAGCGTATCGGGCAGCAGCAGATCGTCGATCGAGAGCATCGCCGCCCCCTGCTCCGATTCGCGCATGGCGGCCAGACGCGCCTCGGTCATGGCCAGACGCCGCGTAAGCAGCCGGTTCTCCTCCGACAGCGAGAAGTAGTGCTTGACGCTGCTGACGGCTCCGTCGACCGCCCCCGTGACGGCACTGGTGCGCGAGAGTATCTTGGCCTGGGTGTAGGCCGTCGACGAGGCGTAACGATTCAGTGCCACCGCCTCCAACAACAGAAACAGCAGCACTACATACGTGCGTTTTATAAACTCGAAGAGTCTGTACATCGGCCTTTGTCGAATGTAATGGAGTCCGGGTCGGTACTCGGCTATCGATCGCCGCAGTGCGGATCAGTCGTTCGGCCGAAGCCCGACGGCGGTCGCGGCGCATCTGCCGCGATGTTATTTCATCAGGAACGAGAAGCTGCCTATGTTCTTCAAAGCGATACCCGTACCGCGGGCAATGGCGCGCAGCGGATCTTCGGCTACATGAACGGGCAGACCCGATTTCTCGCTCAGACGCCGGTCGAGACCCTTTATCAGGGCACCGCCGCCGGCCAGATAGATGCCGTTCTTGACAACGTCGGCGTAAAGCTCGGGCGGCATATCCTCCAACACCTTCATCAGGGCGTTGTCGAGCTTGACGAGCGATTTGTCGAGTGCGTATGCTATCTCGCTGTAATTTAGTGTTATTTTCTGCGGCAGAGAGGTCAGCATGTTGGGACCCGTGATCTCGAAGTCCTCCGGCTCGTCGTCCAGCTCCGGGACGGCCGCGCCGATCGCGCACTTGATCTTCTCGGCCGTGCGTTCGCCGATGCGGATATTGTGTTGCTGACGTATGTAGTTCTGGATGTCGGATGTGAAGACGTCGCCGGCGACGTTGATCGACTCCGAACATACGATGCCGCCCAGCGATATGCAGGCTATCTCCGACGTGCCGCCGCCGATGTCGATTATGAGGTTGCCCTCGGGCGCCTCGACGTCGAGACCGGCACCCAGTGCCGCCGCCATGGGCTCGAATATGAGGTAGACCTCGCGGCCGCCCGCATGCTGTGCCGAGTCGCGCACGGCGCGTATCTCGACGTTGGTCGAGCCCGACGGGATGCAGATCATCATGCGCAGCGACGGCGCGAAGAGTCCGCTGGACGCATGCACCTTCTTTATCAGACCGCGGAGCATCAGCTCGGTGGCGTTGAAGTCGGCGATCACGCCGTCTTTAAGAGGTCGTATAGTCTGGATGTTGGGGTTGGTCTTCTCGTGCATCTGGCGCGCCTTGTGGCCTATGGCGACCACTTTGCCCGTATGCTTTTCGAGCGCGACGATCGAAGGCTCGTCGACCATAACCTTGCCGTTGTGCATTATCAGCGTATTGGCCGTACCCAAATCGATGGCCAACTCCTGTGTCAAAGAAAAAAAGCCCATAGCGAATTATCGTTATTTGATTGTCGTCATGACCCAAACGCCGCCCGACAGCATAGCATGATCCGCCGTGGTGCGCCTGCGGCCGTGCCGAAAACGTCTCTATAATAAGTATACCGGACAAAGGTACGAAAAAGATATGGACATATTGCAATAGTTTGGCAAAATTTATCTACTTTTGCCCAATAAAATTCTTGCCTATGGGATACGACCGCATCGACTCGGAAAATTGTGCTGTAATAGGTTACGGAAGCTGGGCTACGGCTATCGTGAAGACGCTGACCGTAAACGGCCGCCGTGTCGAATGGTATGTCCGCAACGACCGCGTGCTCGACTCGCTCCGTGCCACGGGACACAATCCGAAGTATCTGCCCTATGTCGGGATCGACCGCTCGCTGATCGCTCCGTCGAACGATCTGAACGCCGTGGTGGCCGCATCCTCGACCGTGGTGCTGGCTGCGCCGTCGGCCTTCTTGAAGGATTTTCTCGCGCCGCTCTCGGTGCCGCTCGCCGGCAAGAGGGTGGTATCGGCCGTCAAGGGCATCATACCGGGCGACTATAAGACCGTGGTGGAGTATATGTGCGATCAGTACTCGCTGCCGCTCTCGGATATGGCCGTTGTAACCGGTCCGTCGCATGCCGAGGAGGTGGGCATAGGGCGTCTGTCGTATCTGACCGTCGCTTCGACCGATTCGGATGGGGCGCGCGCCGTGGGCGGTATGCTGGCCAACGACTACGTGCGGTGCAACTACTCGTGCGACGTGCTGGGCGTCGAGTATGCGGCCATTCTGAAAAACGTCTACGCCATAGCCGTGGGCATGGCAGTGGGGCTGGGTTACGGAGATAACTTCCTCGCCGTCCTTATAGCTAATTGCGCACGCGAAATGGCGCACTATTTGGAGCGCAAACTACCCGCGTCGCAGCGCGATACGGCGACGTCGGCCTATCTTGGCGACCTGTTGGTGACCTGCTACTCTCCGTTGAGCCGCAACCGCCGTCTGGGCAATCTCATCGGCCGCGGATGCTCGGTCAAGAGCGCTCTGAACGAGATGACGATGATCGCCGAGGGGTACTACGCCGCCGACTGCATACGCCGCGTGGGTGCAGTCGAGGCTATGGCCATGCCGATAGCCGACATGGTGTACGACGTACTCTATTCCGCAGCCCCGGCTCGCGAGAGCATGGCGCGGCTGACGGCGGAGCTGATTTGATACACACAAACTATAAACAATCATACTATGGAACTTATAAGATTCGACGCCGATCATTCGGGCGTCACCGTAACAGACGCGATGCTCGAACGTGCGGCACGCGCCAACGAGCTGCTGCATACGGGCAAGGGCGCCGGCAACGATTTTCTGGGCTGGGTTTCGCTCCCCTCGTCGATCGGCAAGAAAGAGCTCTCGGATATCGAGTCCGTGGCCGCCAAGCTGCGCGGCAAGGCCGATACGGTAATCTGTATAGGCATCGGCGGCTCGTATCTGGGAGCCAAGGCCGTGCTGGAAGCCATGACCGACTCGTTCGAGTCGCTCAAACGCCACCATGACAACCCGACGATTCTCTTCGCCGGCCAGAACATATCGGAGGACTATACCCACGAGCTGCTTGCCGCTACGGCCGAGCGCTCGATAGCTGTCATCGTGATCTCGAAGTCGGGCACCACGACCGAGCCTGCGATCGCATTCCGCCTTTTGAAGGCCGAGTTGGAGCGCCGCTACGGCAAAGAGGAGGCCGCCGAGCGCATCGTGGCCATAACCGACTCGTCGCGCGGCGCGTTGAAGACGCTGGCCGACAACGAGGGCTACCCGACGTTCGTCATTCCCGACAACGTGGGCGGCCGTTACTCGGTGCTTACCCCCGTAGGACTGCTGCCGCTGGCCGTGGCGGGTATCGACATCCGCGCTCTGGTGGAGGGTGCGCGCGACATGGAGCGTATGTGCGGAGCCGACCGCCCCATAGCCGAGAACCCCGCCGCCCGTTATGCCGTCGTGCGCAACGAGATCTACAACAGCGGCAAGAAGATCGAGATTCTGGGCTCTTACGAGCCTAAACTGCTCTACATCGCCGAGTGGTGGAAGCAGCTCTACGGCGAGAGCGAGGGCAAGGAGGGCAAGGGTATATTCCCCGCCAGCGTGACCCTCACGGCCGATCTGCACTCTATGGGACAGTACATACAGGAGGGCGAGCGTACTCTGTTCGAGACGATCGTCTCGGTGGCGGAGTCGAAACATACCGTTCGCGTCGAGGCCGACGAGGATAACCTCGACGGACTTAATTTCCTGGCCGGCAAGCGCATATCTGAGATCAACCGCATGGCCGAGTTGGGCGTGAGAATAGCACATGTCGACGGCGGTGTACCCAACATGCGCATCGAGATAGCGCGCATCGACGAGCGCACCATAGGCCAGCTGCTCTACTTCTTCGAGAAGGCGTGCGGCATAAGCGGCTATCTGCTGGGTGTCAATCCCTTCAACCAGCCCGGTGTCGAGGCGTACAAGAAGAATATGTTCGCCTTGCTCGACAAGCCCGGCTACGAGGAGGAGTCGAAGAAGATCAAGGCGCGCCTGTAAAGGTCGGCCGATCCTATATGCGAGACAGGGGCTTTCCATACGGAAAGCCCCTGTCTCGTTGATGTATCTCCGCCGATCCTGCCGCCGGCGCTCTCGGCATTGCATGCGCCCGGCCTCGGATCACGCCCGGCCTTAACGTAGACCTGCGTTGTCGGCCTCGACGGCCTTGAAGTAGCGGTATGTCCCTACGCGCAGCTCCTGAGCCGCATCGTCGTCGCAGACGATTATTCCGCACGGATGCGTCTGCAAGGCCGATACGGTCCACTGGTGGTTGTATCCGCCCTCTATGGCATGGCGTACTGCGCGCGCCTTGCGAAGCCCCGTGGCCAGAATCATCACGCGTTTTGCAGACAGCACGGTGCCCACGCCTACGGTTATGGCCGTGTGCGGCACCTTGTCGGCGTCGCCGTCGAAGAATCGCGAATTGGCCTGACGCGTGTCGGGAGTCAGGGTCTTGACCCTCGTGCGCGAGCCCAGCGACGAGAAGGGTTCGTTGAAGGCTATGTGCCCGTCCTCGCCCACGCCTCCCATGAACAGATCGATACCCCCTGCCTCGGCTATGCGGCGCTCGTAGTCGGCGCACTCGTGTTCGAGGTCGGCGGCGTTGCCGTCGGGTATGTTGATATTCTCGGGACGTATGTCCACATGATCGAAGAAGTTGCGCTGCATGAAGGTACGGTAGCTCGCTTCGTGGCCGGCGGGCAGCCCGACATATTCGTCCATGTTGAATGTCACGACATTGGCGAACGACACTTCGCCCGCACGGTGCAGGCGTATCAGCTCGCGATAGGTGTCCAGCGGCGTGGAGCCGGTAGGCAGACCCAGCACGAAGGGCGACGAGGTGTAGCGCGCCTTGCTCGCTATCTGGTCGACTATGTATCTTGCCGAGCGTCGTGCCACATCCTCGGGCGACGATTCGATTATTACTCTCATATTATCCGATGTTTTGTTTTATATAATTTTCAATATCCGCTTCGTTCGTGTGCGCGGCGGTCTTCACGGCGGTCTTGTGCCGAAACATAGCGTCAAGCATCCGGGGGCGCGCATACGCCGACCGGGCGGCGTATAAGTCGGCCGGCCGGCGGCAGTTTTGCTCGGGATGCCGCGGCTTGTTTCAGAACATCCTTACGAACACCTCTATGGCCTGATATTCGGCCATGCCCAGCTTGTCGTACTGGCGTGCTGTGTTCTGCGTGCGCTCCTCGGCTCTCTGCCAGAACTCGCGCGTGTCGCTGCCCGGGAACGGCACTATGTCCTTCTGCGATAGGTGGCGGTATATCGCGTGGCGCTTTTTCAACATCTCGTCGGGCGAGAGCGGTACGGCCATATCGACCATTCCGAGATCCCACTCCATCCATGCGCCGCGATAGAGCCATAGGTGGCAGTCTGTCATCCAGTCGTCGTCGCGGACGATGTCGATAGCCTCCAACAGTGCCTCCATGCAGGTGCGGTGGGTGCCGTGAGGATCGGCCAGATCGCCGGCGGCATATATCTGGTTGGGGCGTATGCGGCGCAGCAGATCGACGATGAGCGATATGTCGGCATCGGTCAGCTGCCCCTTCTTGATGCCGCCCGTCTCGTAGAATGGCATGTTCAGGAAGTGGGCGTTGGTGTCGGGGTTCAGGCCGAACGAGCGCACCGCGGCACGCGCCTCGGCACGGCGTATGGCGCCCTTGATGTCGAGCAGGCGCCGGGGCTCCGGCTCGCCGCGCCGCTTCGAGGCGATCAGCGCGAGCATCTCGGCGTTGTGGTCGCCCATGCCCATTTCGCGCGCCGTGTCGACATTCTGCACCACCACGTCGTCGTGCACGGCTACGTTGCCCGACGTCTCGTAGGCCACGTGCACGTCGTGGCCCTGCTCGACCAGACGTATGAACGTGCCGCCCATAGATATCACGTCGTCATCGGGGTGGGGCGAGAAGATCAGCACGCGCTTGGGATATGGCTGCGACGGGGCAGGCCGTGTGGAGTCGTCGGCGTCGGGCTTGCCTCCCGGCCAGCCAGTTATGGTGTGTTGCAGATCGTTGAATACGTCGATGTTGATTCTGTCGTATGTCTGGCCGGTGCGTTCGAGCAGCTCGCCCAGCGAGTTTTCGATATAGTCGAGATATGTCAGTTTAAGTATAGGCTTGTCGACGACGCCGCAGAGCCATACGACGGCCTTGCGGATGAATTTGGGCGTCCAGCGGCAGGGGCCTACCAGCCACGGCGTCTGCTCGCGCGTGAGCAGGCGGGCGGCATTCTCGTCGATGACAACCTCTATGTCGGGGTGCTGCTGCAAGTGCGAGGCCGGCACCATGTCGGTTATCTCGCCCTCGACCACGCGCTGCACGGCATCGGCCTTCTGTTCGCCCCAAGCCATGAGGATTATCCTGTCGGCACGCATTACCGTGTCGAGTCCCATTGTTATGGCCATTTTGGGCGTATTCTCCAACCCGAAGAAGAGCGACGACTGCACCTTGCGCGAGTTGTGGGTCAGCTCCACCAGACGCGTGTGCGATCTGACGTACGATCCCGGCTCGTTGAAGCCGATCTGCCCCTGCTCGCCCATGCCGATAATCATCAGGTCGATATTGCGCACGTCCTGATCGAAAGCGGCGCAGTACTCCGATACGCGGTCGAGCGAAACGGTGCCGTCAGGGATATGGATGTTTTCGGGGAGGATGTCTATATGGTTGAGGAAGTCCTCGTGTATGCGGTAGTTGCGGCTCTGCTGCTCGGAGCGTGCTATGGGGTAGAACTCGTCGAGCGAGTAGACGGCCACCCCCGCAAAGCTGATTGCGCCGGCGCGGTAGCGTCTGACCAGCTCGCGGTAGAGTCCCAGAGGCGTGCGCCCCGTGGTCAGACCCAGCACGAACGGACGTCCCTCGTCGAACATGTCGTCGACGGGTGCGCTCTGCTCGTGCGAGCGTATCATGCGGCAGATGATGTCGGCGACATACTGCACGCCGCGGTATTCGCTGTCGAACACCTGCGTGCGTATCTTCTCGCAGCGGTGGATTATGTCCCGCGGCGCAGCCTCCTCGATAAGACCGCCGTCGCGCGGCAGTTGATACTTGTTGTTCATTATGCTAATCGTAAAGTCCGTTAAAATATTTCGGAGCACCGTCGCGGGCGCCTATGCGCGACCGTCAAATAGCGGGCCGCATATTTCGACCTCGGCCGACGTGAATCCAATACAAAGTTACGAAATAAATCTTCGGGATCGTATGCCGGCCGTCGACTTTTTTTTCGCGGCGGCCGGCGCCGCGGTAGGGTCGTCGAGATAAAATGCCGGGAAAATTTGTCGCGGCGGATTATTTCGCTATATTTGCAGTCCGTATCAACCTCTTATATTGGGTGCGGCATCGGGGCGAAGCGTCGCCGGATCGGTCTGTTCTTTGGGGCGGAGAGGATCGGACGAGGCTTCGGGGATTGGCGGCGAGGGTGCCGTCATGGTAGAGACCGTGCAGCGATAATGTTGAGCGATAATTATTTAACATTTGTTGCAACATGAACAAAGATGCATTGATCAAGCTCGTCAACGAGCAGATGTGGACCAAGAGCGAGGCCGACGTGCCGTCGTTCAAGGCCGGTGACACGATTACTGTTACCTACCGTATCGTCGAGGGTAACAAGGAGCGTTTGCAGAGCTTCCGCGGTGTGGTTATCCAGATCAAGGGTAGCGGCAAGACCAAGATGTTTACGATCCGCAAGATCTCGAACGGCGTGGGTGTCGAGCGTATTTTCCCGCTCTACTCGCCCCATATCGACTCGATCGAGGTCAACAAGTACGGTGTCGTTCGTCGCGCACGTATCTACTACCTGCGCAACCTTACCGGCAAGAAGGCGCGTATCAAGGAGAGACGCGTCAGCAAGTAATCGCCGTCAATGCGAAAAAGTCGCGGCCGGATATTCCGGCCGCTTTTTTTTTGTACCCGATTGCGATATTTATGACGTGGCGGTCTCGCCCGACCGGGCGGGGCGGCGCCTGCCGCCTGCATACGCAATAGCGCATGCTGCCGGACGCAGCGCGGATATGTCGTCTGAGAGGGTTTGCCGTTCGGATCGAATACGCCTCTGGTGCCGGCGATCGCAGCGGATTGCCGGCACCAGAGGCGATATAAGGAGTGATGATGCCCGACCGCACGCGGCGGCCTGTGGCAATAAGACGTTTTCGTTAAGCCGTGCGCAGAGCCCTCTTGTCAGGGCTGTGCCGAGACGCAGAAGGTGCGCGGCGGCGAACGATTAAAGCGGTGTGACGTTGTCGTCCTCGAAGGTCTGGTTCATCTGGCGTATGAACGTCAGATTGCGACGGACTATAATCAGAGCGATGAATGCCGCCAGAGCCACGACGGCTAATATGGCAGCCTTGATTATTTGTCCTGTCGCTGCGCACCACAGGCCCCACGGGATGCTTGCGATAAGGATAAGAGCGCAAACTACAAGCAGAAATCTGAGTTGTCCTGTCATAATTATCGTTTCTTTATCGGAACTGCAAAGTTAATACAAAAATTCGTAATCTTCAAAACATTATCTGCGGCCTACCACACAATCGGGCTTTTTCCCACACTTTCGAGATAGGCGTTTGCCTGCGAGAAGTGGCGGCAGCCGAAGAATCCGCGATATACCGACAGCGGCGAGGGGTGTACGGCTCGCAGAATGCAGTTGTGCGCCGCATCGGCTATCGAGCCCTTGCGCTGGGCATAGCTGCCCCAGAGCATATATACTACGTTGCGTTTGTGCAGGTTTATGGCTCGCACCACGGCGTCGGTAAACTGCTCCCAGCCGCGTCCGGCATGCGAGGCGGCTTCGTGTGCGCGCACCGTAAGCACGGCGTTCAGCAGCAGCACGCCCTGCTCGGCCCAGCGGTCGAGGTTGCCGCTCTGCGGCACGGGCACCCCCGTATCGTCGTGCACCTCCTTGAAGATGTTTTGCAGCGAAGGCGGGAACGGCACTCCGTCGCCCACCGAGAAGCAGAGGCCGTTGGCCTGACCCTCGCCGTGGTAGGGGTCCTGACCTATGATAACCACCTTCAAATCGTCGAAGGGGCACTTGTCGAATGCGCGGAATATGTTGCGGCCTGCGGGAAAGATCCTGCGCGACGAGTATTCGTCGCGGACGAACTGCGCCAGCTCGGCGAAATAGGGTTTGTCGAACTCTTCTCCTATGACCTGCTTCCAGTCTTCGGCTATACGGACATTCATGCTTCGAGGGTTATACGGTTTCTCGCTTGCGAAGATAGCGAAATTTTGTCCTGCATGGGCAAACAATCCGAATAATATTCAGCCCGAGCGGATATTTATCTCGCTCGCGGCGCCCTTGGCCGGGGCAGGCCGTTATCGGTCGCTGCCCTGAGCCGAGTCTCGTCGTGCCGCGGCATCGTGCCGGCGCATCTGCTGCCGCACCCGCAGAAGGGTGAGCACGGCGGCCGTCGTAAGTCCGAAGACCAGACCCAGCGCAAGGCCGACGGGGCCCATGCCGAAGCGGAACGCAAGCATATAGCCTATCGGGATGTTCAGAACGACATAGGCCACCACCACGATCGGCATGATGATCCTCACGTCCTGCAATCCTCTCAGGATGCTTATCGAAAGACCCTGTATGCCGTCCGATATCTGATATATGGATATGTATATCAGCAGGTAGCCCGTCAGTGCTATGACCTCCTCGTTGTCTGTGAACAGCGCCGGTATCGAGCCTCTGAGCAGGATGAACATCGCGGCCATGAGGATGCTCCACGCAAGACCTATATGGAATGTGGCGCGTATGGTGGGGCGCAGCCTGCCGAACTCGCCCGAACCGTAGATATGCGACACGACTATGGTAGAGGCCGACCCGACGGCGACGATTATCATCCACGCTATGTTGGCTATGTTGAACGTTATCTGGAACGCGCTCGACGATACGGCGCCGAACGAGAGCGCGAGGATCGTCGTCGTGATGAACGCGCTGGCTTCGAGCATCATCTGAAAGGCGGTGGGGTAGCCCACGCGAAGTATCTCGCGTATGGGCTGCCAGCGCAGGACCCGTCGCGCGAAGTGGCGGCGGTAGACGGCGAAGCGTCTGCTGCGCATGACGATCCATGCTATCGACAGCATCTGCGCTATGCGCGATATGAGCGTGGCCAGACCGGCACCCTCGGCGCCCATGGGCTCGGCGCCAAGATGTCCGAAGATGAACACCCAGTTGAGCAGTATGTTCAGGGCATTGGTGGCCAGTACGATCCACATGGCGATCGAGGTGTTGCCTATGCCTTCGAGAAACTGCTTGAACGACAGGAAGATCATCAGCGGCAGAATGCTCCAAGTCAGCATGTCGAAGTAAGGCACGGCCAGCGCTACCACGTCGCCTATGTCGTGCGCGCCGTTCTGTGGCGTCAGCACGTCGCTCAGCGACCACATCAGGGGTCTTACCAGCAGCGCCGCGGCGGTGGCTGCGATGCCGACCACGGTGCAGTAGAGCATGCTGTTTTGCAGCAGATGCGCCACGCGTCGTTTGTCGCCTCGTGCGAAGTGCTCGCCGATTATGGGCGTGATGCCCAGCGCGAGTCCCAGCGCTCCGAGATAAATTATCAGAAAGAGCGCGCTGCCGAGCGATACTGCGGCCAGCGGCAGCGGATCCTCGCCGCCGAAGCGTCCCACCATGGCCGTGTCGGCGAACTGCGTGGTAAGCTGTCCTGCCTGCGCCAGGACGACGGGCATGGCCAGCGTGAGGATGCGTTTGTAGTAATCGATATGTCTTTTGAAGTATTGCATGGCGGCAAAGGTAACAATAAAAGAGGGCAAACGCAAAAACCGCATCTTTCAGGATGCGGTTTTTATTGCCTCGAAATTGATCCGTCAGGCCACCTTGGGGCTTTTGCGGGCTATGCGCAGCGCCACTTCGCCGCGGCGCGCCTCGACCGTCACGGTGTCGCCCTTGGAGAGCCGTCCCTCGACGATCATCGTCGACAGCGGCGCCTCCACCTTGTCGAGCAGCGTGCGTCGCAGCGCACGCGCCCCGTAGCGCGAGTCGAAACCCTGCTCGGCCAGCAGGCTCTTTGCCGGCGATGTGATCTCGACGTTGTAGCCCATGTCGCGGGCGCGGCGCAGGATCGTCGAGAGTTCCAGATCGACAATGCGCTCGACATCTTCGGCTTCGAGCCTGCGGAATACCACGATGTCGTCGATACGGTTCAGGAACTCCGGAGCGAAGTACTCGTCCAGCGCACGGCCGTATTCGGTCTGCGGTGCCGAGCGCTCGTTGATGCTCTTCGACTCGGTCCGGTAGCCTACCTGCGCTATGCGTGCCGCGGCGTTGCGCGAGCCTACGTTGGAGGTCATTATGATGACCGTGTTGCGGAAGTCGACGCGCCGGCCGCTGCCGTCGGTCAGGTGCCCCTCGTCGAATATCTGCAACATCGTGTTGAAGATGTCGGGATGCGCCTTCTCGATCTCGTCGAACAGCACTACCGAGTAGGGATGGCGGCGCACCGCCTCCGAGAGCTGGCCGCCCTCGCCGTAGCCGACATATCCCGGGGGCGAGCCTATCAGACGCGACACGTTGTGCTTCTCGCCGTACTCCGACATGTCGATGCGGATCAACCCGCGGCGATCGTCGAACAGCCACTTGGCGATCTCTTTGGCCAGCAGGGTCTTGCCTACGCCCGTGGGGCCGACGAAGAGGAATACGCCTATCGGGCGGTGTTCGTCTTTCAGCCCGGCGCGCGAGCGGCGTATGGCCTGCGAGAGATGACGCACGGCATCCTGCTGTCCTATCACGCGCTCGCAGAGATACTCTTGCAGGCCGCGCAGACGTGCCATTTCGCCGGTCTCGATGCGCTCGGTGGGGATACCCGTCATGGAGTGTATGACGCGCTCGATATGCTCGACGCCCACCTCGGTCGGGTTGTTCTCCATGTTGCGGCGCCACTGGGCACGCTGCTCCCCGATGCGGGTCTTTATGGCTATCTCGTTGAGCCGTGCGGCAGCCGCCTTCTCGTATATAAGTGCCTCGACGGCCTTTCGGCGCTGGTTGCGCGCATCTGCCAGCGCGGCCTCCAACTCGCGTATCTCGTGCGGTTCGCGGGCGGCGCTTATATGTACGCGCGAGCCGGCTTCGTCCATGACGTCGATCGCCTTGTCGGGAAAGTGGCGGTCGGTTATGTAGCGCTCCGAGAGCTTTACGCAGGCGCAGAGCGCCTCGTCGGTATAGCGCACCTTGTGGTGACGCTCGTAGTAGGGTGCCACCTGCCGCAGTATGTCGAGCGTCTGTTCGGCCGTGGTAGGCTCGATGACGACCTTCTGGAACCGGCGTTCGAGCGCCGGGTCGCTCTCGATGTTCTCGCGGAACTCGTCGAGCGTCGTGGCTCCTATGGTTTGCAGATCGCCGCGCGCCAGAGCCGGTTTGAGTATGTTGGCCGTGTCGAGCGAGCCCTGCGTCGAGCCTGCACCGACGATCGTGTGTATCTCGTCGATGAATATTATGGTGTCGTGCGACTTCGAGAGCGACTCTATGAGCTGCTGCATGCGCTCCTCGAACTCGCCGCGGAATTTCGTGCCGGCCACAAGCGACGATACGTCCAGCGAATAGAGCTCCTTGCCCGCTATCGTATACGGTACGTCGCCCGAAGCCATGCGCAGCGCGAGTCCCTCGACTATCGCGCTTTTACCCACTCCTGCCTCACCGATAAGCATCGGGTTGTTCTTCTTGCGGCGCGAGAGGATCTGTATCACGCGGTCGATCTCGTCGGTGCGTCCTATGACGGGGTCGATCCGTCCCTCGCGCGCCAAGCGTGTGAGATTCACGCCGAACTTGTCCAGTGAGGCGTTCGGAGTGTGGCGGGTCTCTTCTCGGTTCAGGTCTATGACGTGCATGTCGATGCGGACGGAGTTGTCGTCCGACGAGGAGCCTATGCGCACGATCTCCTCGTCGAGCATGTCGTCCGATATGTCAAATTCGGCCAGTATGCGCGAGGTGGCGGTCGCTGCGTCCGAGGCGATGAAGCGAAGCGCATGCGCCGTCGATACGCTGCGCGCAGGCGTCGAGGCCTTCATCTGCTCGCACAGAGATGTGTAGAACTCCTCGGGCGACGAGAGCTCGGCTTCGGGCGACGTCTCTATCTCGCGCTCGATCCTCTGAGGCAGCTGGTACAGCTCCCAGTCTTTGAGCTTCGTCGAAAGCATCTGGTAGGCCAAGGCTCCCTCCTCGCGCAATATCTCCAATGCGAGACGATCCTTGTAAGAACTCTTCGTATTCGATTTCGAAACATCAAACGTTACGCGTGCGATGATTGCTTCGAGCGTCTTTGAAATCCTGGTCTGCATCATGTTTTCTCAGTTACTTTTTAAAATTTTTCAATATCATAACGCACGCTCTGTATCTATTATTATGTTAAATTATCGGCTCTCCGATAACGCCCTGACCCTCAGCTGACGATTTTGTACGATCGAGGAAGCGGTGCGGATAGAGAGCGGATGCGCCTGCCCTGCGTCGGCCTTGCCGCGGGAGGCGAGGAGTGCCTTGCCGGGCTGCGCTATCCGCCCGGACGGAAAAAGTATATATATCGTATGAAAAGAGGCCGGCCTTGTGCGGTGGCATCCGGGGAAAAGATACAAAAAAAGCGATTGAGAAACTCAATCGCTTGTCGTCGAATACCTTGGAGCCTTGAGGGGGACTCGAACCCCCGACCCCTTCATTACGAATGAAGTGCTCTACCGACTGAGCTATTAAGGCAACCTAATGGTCGATTCGATGATCGACGGTGCAAATATCGTAAATATTTATTAAATTCGCACTATAAAACCCGATTTTTTTTCAGAAATGATTACTTTTTTTGTTTGTCTCTCGTTGCTGGTGGCAGCCTACTTTTTCTACGGCCGCTATCTGGACAAGGTGTGCCGCATCGATCCGGCGGCACGCGTTCCGTCGGAAAAGCTCTATGACGGAGTGGATTACATGTCCATGCCGCGCTGGCGCGTGTTCCTTATACAGCTGCTCAACATCGCCGGGATAGGTCCGATATTCGGTGCCGTCATGGGTGCCTGTTTCGGTCCGGTGGCCTTTTTGTGGATTACCTTCGGCGGTATATTTCTCGGAGCCATGCACGATTACATATCGGGCGTCATCATCCTGCGGCACGACGGCAAGAGCCTGCCGGAGGTGGTGGCCATATATCTGGGCAGCGGCGTGGGACGCGTGCTGAGGTGGTTCTCGCTGGTGCTGCTGATACTGGTGGGCGTGGTATTCCTGCGTTCGCCGGCAGCCATACTCTCCGACATGACCGGCATGTCGATGTATCTCTGGCTGGGCGTTATCGTCGTCTACTACTTCGTGGCCACGCTCATGCCCATAGACAAGATCATCGGCCGCGCCTATCCGGTGTTCGGGGCTGCGCTCATCATAATGGCGCTGGCGTTGGCCGGTGTGGTGATCTTCGGCGGATACGAGGTGCCCGAGATGACCACGCTGCATAATTTCCGTCCGGATGCAGCGGCGATGCCGATCATACCTACGTTATTCATAACCATAGCCTGCGGCGCTATATCGGGTTTCCACGCCACTCAGTCGCCGCTTATGGCGCGCTGCATGGGCAACGAGCGCGAGTGCCGCTCGGTATTCTACGGAGCCATGATCTCCGAGTCGATAATTGCCCTTATCTGGGCAGCCGTCGCCATGGCCTTTTTCCACGGTGCCGACGGTCTCAACGCCGCACTGGCCGCGCACGGCAACGATGCCGGCTGGGCGGTCACGGAGATATCGCATACGACGCTGGGCATGGTCGGCGGCGTGCTGGCCGTATTGGGCGTTGTGGTGGCGCCGATAACATCGGGCGACACGGCGTTCCGCTCGGCACGGCTCATCGTCTCGGACATGTTCGGCATCGACCAGCGGTCGGTCGTCAAACGGCTGTGGGTGTGCGTGCCGCTCTTCGCCATAGGCATCGTCATGACGTTCATCGACTTCGACGTTATATGGCGTTACTTCGCATGGTCGAATCAGGCGCTGTCGGTAATTACATTGTGGATGATCGTGGCGTGGTTGAGGCGCATGCGGCGCGGGCTGTGGGTGGCGCTGCTGCCTGCGGTATTCATGACGTTCGTCTGCACGAGCTTCGTGTTCGTCTCGCCGCAGTTCGTCGGCATGGGTGCCACGACGGCGGCCTATGCAGCGGGAGCTGCCGTGACGCTTGCCATAAGTATATTGATGATTAACAGAATAAGACATGACAATGGATCTGGATTCGATGCTTAAACCCACCCTCGACCAGCGTTTCGAGATCGTCGCCCGCGGCAGATACGACTTCGTGCGCCGCAGCGAAAAGATCGATGCACTTTTGTCCGAGGGGCGTACTGCGGAGGCGTGCAACGAGCGTTTCCATGCGTTTCAGGATATAGCGGGGCTGCTGCCCGAGGAGGAGGCGACGGAGCTGAGGTGGGAGCACCGCAACTCGGCAGCCGCCATAGAGATCGTGCGTGCGGCGGCCGTCGACCAGTTCCTGCTGGGCGATTTGGAGATGTCGGAGGCCATGCTCGAAATGGTGCTCGACATCGACCCCGAGGATCATACCGGAGCGGTGGAGCTGCTGGCGTTATGCTATGCGGCCACCGGGGAGTGGGAGCTGTTCGACGAGATGTCGATCGATCTGAGCGAGCGGTCGGCCGCAGCGACGGTGGTGCGTCTGTGGGCGGCATGGCGGCGCGAGCGTCGCATCGACGAGGCTTTGCTGCAAACCATGCGGCGCAGCTTCAAGGAGTATCTTGCGGAGTTTACTGCCCCGAGCCACGATGCCGATGAGGCATACATGGCCGACATATCGTCGTCCTCGCCCTCGCATGCGGCCGAGGCTCGCGAGCTGTGGTTGCAGACCGAGCCGCTGTGGCGCGAGTATCCCGATTTCGTCGAGGCGCTGCGGGATGCCGTCGCAGGGCGTTAGCCGCGACTTCGGCCGGGGCGGCGTATGCCGTAGCCGAGGCGCAGTATCCGGACGTCGGCTGCCTGCTCAGCGCCGGCCTCGCTGCCCTGCACGGCGTGATTTACCCCCCCCCTCGCGATACTCTTTGGGCGACATGCCCGTCATGCGCTTGAAGTACTTGCCGAAGAATGACTGGTTGGGGAAGTTGAGCTCTCCGGCGATCTGCTGTATGGTCATGTGCGAGGATTTGAGCATGGCGCGGGCTTCGAGCAGCACATAGCTGTCGATCCATTCGACGGCCGACTGCCCGCTGCTCTGCTTGATTACCTTCGACAGATATTTGGGCGTTATGCAGAGCTTGTCGGCGTAGAAGCCTATGCGGCGATGCAGGCGATAGTTCTCGCGCACGAGTAGGATGAATTTCTCGACGATCGAGTCCTGATAGGTCGAAGTGCGTTTGCCGACAAATTCGTGGAAGTAGAACCCGCATGCGTAGAAGAATGCCCGCGTGAAGTTCTCGACGACCTCCATGCGATAGGGGTTCTGCGTGTGGCTCAGCGAGCGGCTTATCAGCTCGCGGTACGACTCCACGGCGCTCATGATGTTCGTATCGAACTGTATGACGGGGTTGTTGCGCAGCGTCATGAACATCTGCGCCCGCGAGTTTATGTTGAGCATGTCGATGAAGCGGTCGGACATCGAGATGAATATCGCACCGAAGTTGGGGCTTATCGACAGCGGCTCGATCCTGCGCTCGGGCGTGAGGATCATCATCGCCGGAGACTCGATCGTAGTGCACTGCATGTCGATGCGCAGCTCTACGGCTCCGCTCTGGCAGACGATTATCTTGGTGTTGTCGGAGCGGCACAGCTCCTCTATGAGCTCTTTGTCGTCGACGGTCAGCTCCTGCGCCAGTATGAAGTCCTCTTCGATCGACTCTACCTTGGCTCGTGCGTCTTCGCGATCCGGCTCGGTAATTATATTCAGGCTCTCCATTCTTTGAATTTTTCTTTCGACCTTTTCCTCGCCCCGGCATCGCCCGAACCGATTCGGCTATGCCCGCGGCTTGAAGATAAGGTCAGGCAAAAGAAATCATTTGGAGATATCTCTCCAAAAATATTCGACCTATCGACCAATCTTGCGGCGGCTTATGCTCAAAAATATCCGCTCGTCTCGTCTGGCCGAAAGACGAAGCCGTCCGCAACGGCTGTGTCGGGCGTTGCGGACGGCATGTTGTCGTGTGCGGCCTTTGGGCTCTCAGACGGCCATGTCGCAATACTGGCCGTACTTGCGCATGACGCCGGCGACGTATTTGTCGGTCTGACGGCTGCCCGTGAAACGGCCGTTGCGCACGGCCTCCGAGAGATAGTATTCGGGCTGGGCTTTCAGAGCCAGGTAGCGGCTCACGGTAGACCACGAATCGGGATTCTCGCCGTGAAGGCGCGCAAGGCGTCGTGCGTCCGTCACATGTCCCACGCCGGCATTGTAGGCGGCGAGGATTATGCACAGGCGGTCGCTCGCCGACGCATCGGCCGATATGCCGAGCATCGCATCCAGCTCGGAGAGGAGCATGCCTGCCAGACGGATATTGGTTTCGAGGTCATCGATCATCTCGACCGGTATGTTGAAGTGACGTGCCACCACGGGGCGTATCTGCATGATGCCTGCGGCACCGCGGCGCGATACGAGTCCCTCTCTGAACCGCGATTCGCTGTAAGCTATGGCGCTCATCAGCCGCCAGTCATGCCCCTGCTCCGAGGCTACCTTGCGCATGACGGCGTCGTACTGCGAGATGATGCAGGGCTCGTCGGCCTGTTCGAGGCTCTGCTCGATAGCCAGCAGGCGATCGACCATAGGGTCGGAATAGTCTACCGTCGCTTCGAATGCCGTAAGCGTTACGGCCGAAACCAAAAGGAATGAAATTCTTTTAAGCATAGAGTTTGTCTTTGCGGGCTGCTATGCGGTACGATACCCTCCTTAGTCGTAGAACGACCACGAGATGCCCATCTTGAACATGAACGGATTGAGCGGGTAGCGCGCCACTTGGAAATACTGGCGGTTGCCGAAAAGTCCGTTGTTCAGATGCTGGAACTTCAAGAGTATCCTCATGCGCTTCCACTTGGCCGATATGAACGCGTCGACGTAGGGGTACGACCCTATCGAGACGTCGCGTTGGTTGAAGAAGACCGAGAGTGCGGGGTTGTAGGAGGGCGCGTAATACGATGTATTGTAGCGGCAGTCCAGACCTATCTGCACACGAAGCACGTCGCGCACCGCCCAGAAATCGTAGTAGTACGATACGAAGGCGCTGAGCAACGGCACGGGAAGAACATGCTCATCGGAGCTGAATTGTACCAATGCCCTGTGATCCAGGTGGAGTCCCGCTATGCGGAAATCCTTGCGGGCGTACAGACTCGTAAGGCTTACGGCCGAGGAGGCCTGCGCGATGTCGCTCGACGAATCGTAATACAACATGTCGCTCATGACGCCCTGCCACAGCCCCAGTTCGAGGGCATAGTCGGGCACCGAGAATCGCGCCTCGAAACGAGTCGTTTTCTCTTTCGAAAAAGAGTTGAACCACACATAGTGGTTCGAGAATAGATTCTCCTGCCAGAAACTCGGCGACCGGAACTCCTGTCGGAAGCGTCCGGTGAGAATCAGGGGGTGTTCGCGTATGAAGGCTCGCAGCGTGATCTCTCCGCCTATGGAGAGGTCCGAGCCCCGATATCCCGACGGGTAGTACTTGGCATCGGCCTGCCAGTCGACATATCGTTTGATCTTGCCGTTTACCGAGCCGTAGACGTACCAGCTCGTCTTGCGCGTCTTCTGCAACTTGCCCGAAGCGTAGCTTTCGAGCGAGAAGTGGGAGTAGGTGTGCAGATCGACGCCTACGCCGCCGTCGAGCGTGCCCACCGCGCCGTTGCGGTCCCACGGCTGCGCCTGTATGAAGATCTTGTTCGACAGCAGCCGCTCGCTTATCGAGTCGCGCGTAGAGTAGGGGTTGATATACCAGTTGTCGTAGTACTCGCGCGTGACGGGTATGTAGTCGCCGTTTTCGTCGACGCCTCCGCCGCGCTCGTCGGTATATGTCGCCCTGAGATCGGTGTAGGTCTTGGTCCATGCGTTGTACTCCAACTGGTGGCCGATATATACGGCCGACAGGTCGGCCAGCGAGAAGTCGTACTCGGTCACGCGTTGCAGCGGTATGGCGTATGCCTGCTTGATGAAGAAGCCGTTGTTGCGGTACTTGTTGTGCGCCTCGGAGTTGGTCAGCCGCATAGGCACGCCGGACGGCATCTCGAAGGTGGTGTCGACTATGGCCCACTCGCCGACTACGCCGCCGTTTTCGCGCGTGTCGATCATGTTGTTCATGTAGGCCGCATGCACCGAGTAGCGCTTGCCCGTATGGGCGAATGCGACCGAGAGGGCATGGTTCTTCGTGCGCTGCCACTCGTACTTGCCCATGGTGCTGCGCGCCTTGTAGCTGATGTTGGCCGATGTCGAGGGCGACACGTTCTGCGAGTGCACCAGCTCGAAGTGCTCCTCGCGGTAGCGTTTCTGTCCCGATTCGATATACATCAGATTCGACAGCGGCGTCTTTCCGTTGTAGAACGGCACGTTGTCGATGCGGGCGGTGTATGCGTCGTAGGAGCGTGCGAAGATGAAGTCGGGCGACTGCCGGCGTTCGAACCAGTTGACCGGTTGCGTCGACTGTCCCAGTCCGCCCAGCGCCATGTCGCCCGCGCCGCGGCGGTAGAACGGATAATCGATGCGCCAGTCGGCCAGCGTGGTGTCGAGAGGCTCGACCTTGACGCGGTTGTAGTCGCGGTCGATATACCATTTCCAGTTTCTGAGCGAGCGTATCGAGTCGTTGAAATAGTATGATTCAAGCGGCAGGCGCGGCCGCTTTTTCTTTGTCGAGTCCTGCACCTCGGCATCGGGATTCTCCTCCTCGGGGTTCTCGAAGGGATTGGTGCCGTAACCGCCGTTGTAGTCCGTGCCGTTGAGTTGTGCGTCGCGTTGCGCGCGCGCTATGTCGGAGGCGCTTATCTGAGCCTCGACCGAGGCCGGATAGACGACCGCCGAGGCCAGAAAGGCCAGTGCGAGCAGTATGAACCTGTGTCTACGGGTCATGCGACGTTTGTTTTTGCGTCAGATTCTATCTTCGGTCGAGTGCCCGACTATCCAGCGCAGGGTGGATACCACGATATATAAAACGATTATCAGCGTTACTGAGTATGTCGTGCAGAAAATAATCAGCAGCAGCGAGGTCAGGAGAAATCCGTATCTGAGCATGTTGCCCTTAGGCGAGAAGCTTGTGAATTTGAGTGCGAACATGCGTATGGGGCTGACCAGCAGCAACGCGACGGCAAGCGCTATGAGCAGGATCTGCTCGCGGTAGAGGACGATGTGACCCTGCTGGAACAGCACGGCCAGCGATACGCACAGCAGCGTGGCGGCCGGTGTGGGCAGACCGCGGAACTCCGTGTGCTGCGTGTCGTCGATGTTGAAGCGAGCCAGACGCAGTGCCGAGAATGCAGCTATTATGAGCACGCCGAAGCGCATAGCATCGGATATCTGCGCATCTATCGCATAGTAGGACGTGGTGCCGATATAGGCGTCGTAGAGCACCAGCGACGGCGCCAGACCGAACGATATGTCGTCGGCCAGCGAGTCGAGCTGCACGCCTATGGGCGACGACTGTCCGAGCATGCGCGCCGCGAAGCCGTCGAAGAAGTCGAATACGGCCGAGGCTATTATCAGCATAAAGGAGGTGGTGTAGTCGTGGTACTGCAATGCGAAGACGATAGCCGCGGCGCCCGACAGGAGGTTGGCCAGCGTCAGCATATTGGGGAATGTAAAGAGTCTTATTCTCATAACAATATTATATGGTATCGGCTCGTAGCATTCTGTCTGCCGATCGGAATATTTTGCAAAATTACAAAAAAAATTTATCTTTGTGTAGATTTTAACCTATTTAACATCCGAACGGTAATGGATAACAATAAGTATTGCGTGATTATGGCGGGCGGCATCGGTTCGCGTTTCTGGCCCAAGAGCCGCCAGTCGCGTCCCAAGCAGTTCCTCGATATACTCTCCACCGGCAAATCATTCATTCGCTGCACCTACGAACGCTTCGCGAAGATAGTGCCGGCCGAGAATTTTCTTGTGGTGACCAACCGACGCTACCGTGACCTGGTGCTCGAACATATCCCCGAGCTCTCGCCCGAGCAGGTGTTGTGCGAGCCGATAGGACGCAATACGGCGCCCTGCATCGCTTATGCGGCCTATACCCTGCGCAAGAAGAATCCGCAGGCGACGATGATCGTTACCCCGTCGGATCATCTGGTGCTCGACACCGACGAGTTCTGTCGTATAATAGGCGAGTGCGCCGACTTCGTTGCCCATAACGACGCGCTTATGACGGTGGGCATACGCCCCAGCCGCCCCGAAACGGGCTACGGCTACATCCAGCGTTCGAGCGACGAGCCGGTCAGCAAGGTCAAGTGCTTTACCGAGAAGCCCAATCTTGAACTGGCGCAGACCTTCATACAGTGCGGCGAGTTTCTGTGGAATGCCGGCATCTTCATCTGGACGGTCGCGAACATCGTGGCCGCGCTCGAAAGATATCTGCCCGAGCATGCTTCGCTCTTCTCGTCGATTGCCGACGATCTGGGTACGGAGAGCGAGGCCGAGGCCGTCGAGCGCGTATTTTCGGAGTGCAAAGCCATATCCATCGACTACGGAGTCATGGAGAAGGCCGACAACGTATACGTCCACTCGGGCGACTTCGGTTGGAGCGACGTGGGCACGTGGGGATCGATCTACCAGCATTCGCGCAAGGACCGCTACGCCAACGCCGGCCCGGGCGGCGAGGTGTTCGCCTACGACACTCGCAACTCGCTCATATCGCTGCCCGAGGGCAAGATAGCCGTTGTGAGCGGCTTGAAGGACTATATCGTGGTCGATACCGACGACGTGCTGCTGATATGTCCCAGAGAGGAGGAGCAGAACATCAAGCGCTATATCGACGACGTGCGCTACTCGACCGGCGACGACCATATTTAGCGCCGGCTGCGTCCCCGAGGAGGACGGGCGCGGCTCCGCCTCGGACGACGCTGATCCTTACCCTGCAATGACGCTCTGCCCCTGCCTGACCGCGTGGGCGGAGCGATCGCATGTACGACCCAATTACTTAACAAACGGATAATTACCATGAAAAGACTTTTATTGCTGATTCTGGCCGCTTCGATCGGCCTCTCGGCCGAAGCGCGTCATCCCATTCCGGCATGGCTGCGCGATGCGGTCGTCTACCACATCTACCCCTCGACCTATATGGACAGCGACGGCGACGGCATAGGCGATATCGAGGGCATACGCTCCAAGCTCGACTATATCCGCAGCGTCGGGTTCAACACCGTATGGATCAGCCCCGTGTTCGAGAGCGAGTTCGAAGACGGCGGTTACGACATCACCGACTTCTACCGCGTCGATCCCCGCTTCGGCGACAATGCCGCACTCGAACGCCTCATAGCCGACGCCCACGCTCGCGGCCTGCGCGTATGTCTCGATCTGGTGGCGGGACACACCTCGGACAAGCATCCGTGGTTCGTAGCCTCGTCGTCGGCCGAGCGCAACGAGTATAGCGACTACTTCATCTGGACGCCCGGCAAGCAGGGCGGCAAGCCCGACAAGAAATTCGTCGACAACGACCTGCCGCGCGACGGCTACTACATGAAGAACTTCTACGACATACAGCCTGCGCTCAACTACGGCTACACGAATCCCGATCCGTCGAAGCCGTGGCAGCAGGGTTACGACGATCCGGGACCGACGGCCGTGCGCGAGGAGCTCAAAAACATCATCTCGTTCTGGATGGACAAGGGTGCCGACGGCTTCCGCGTCGACATGGCCGGCTCGCTGGTCAAGGGCGACGACAAGGCGCACACGGGCATCCGCCGTCTGTGGAGCGATCTGTTCGACTGGTTCGAGGCCAAGTACCCCGAGGGCATACTCATGTCGGAGTGGTCGCAGCCGCAGTACTCGCTCGACGCCGGCTTCGACATCGACCTGATAATCCACAACGGCCGTGGCAACAAGCTCTATCGCACGCTCTTCACGCAGACGGCCAACAACGGCGATCATACGCCCTGCTACTTCGACCCCGAGGGACGAGGCGGCTGCCGCACCTTCGTCGACGACTATACGGCCATGCTTCGCGAGACTGCCCACACCGAGGGTATCGCCGCCATGCCTACATGCAGCCACGACATCTGGCGTCTCAACCGCTTCGACCGCTCTACGCCCGCCGAGTTGAAGACCATGCTCACATTCTTCTTCACTATGCCCTGGACGCCTATCGTCTACTACGGCGAGGAGATCGGCATGCGCAACATCGAGGATGCACCCGTCAAGGAGGGCAGCTTCTCCTCGCGCAACCGTTCGTCGTGCCGCACCCCGATGCAGTGGGATTCGACTCCCAACGCCGGATTCTCTACGGCCGCTCCCGAGCTCCTCTACCTGCCTATCGACCCGTCGCCCGCACGTCCCACCGTCGCAGCGCAGATCGACGACCCCGCCTCTGTGCTGAGCTATGTCAGGCAGCTCATAGCCCTGCATAAGTCGACCCCTGCACTCGGTACTGGCGGCACATGGCAGTTTCTGAGCGACCCCGACCGTCCCTATCCCATGGTCTACCTGCGCCAGAAGGACGGCGAACGTTATCTCGTCGCACTCAACCCCACCCGCCGCAGCGTCTCCGCCTCGTTCTCTCTTTCAGCCTCATCGGTCGAGGAGATATTAACTACCTGCCCCGGTAACAAATACACTCTCGCCAAGGGTTCCGTCAACCGCATACGTTTGAAGCCTTGTTCGGCTGTTATATATAAAATCCGGTGATTTTTTCGTGAAAAGGCACCATTTCCTGCGCCTCGCTCAAACCCGCCAATGGGACGTACACCAGTACTACCCATCGGCGGGTTTTTCGCGTGCGGCTTGTAACTGGCACCTTTTGACGAAGAATTAGATTGGAGGCTTTTTGCGAGTTTCTCGTGAAAAGTCATCATTTACTGCCTTTCACTTATGTCGGCGAACGGGACGTACGTCAGTACTACCCGTCCGCCGACATTTCGCTGCGAGTTGTAACGTTTTCTTTAAGCTGAGGGCAGAGCAGAATTTATTCGGACTATGCCGAGGTAAAGAAAAGGTGCGCGATAGCGAACTGATGCCTTTTGACGAAAAATTTTTCCGTGAAATCGCCGCATCCGCTACCTCTGCTTGTCGCTCGGCAATTGGCAGTACACCGAGCACATTCCATCGCCTCGCTCGGTCGCAGAGTTGCATATGCAGGAATTTGACGAAAAAACAGTTTGGGATCTTTGCGTATTTTCCGTTAAAAGTCATCATTAACATCCGCCCCTTGTCGCTCGGCAATAGACCGGTATTCTATCGCTTTCTCCCTCTATGACCTCTCTCCCGTTCTCCCGCCCGTCCCGTCCATTCCCTCGTTCTCTCTTTCGTTCTCCCGCCCGTCCCGTCCATTCCCTCGTTCTCTCTTTCGTTCTCCCGCCCGTCCCGTCCATTCCCTCGTCCTCCCGTCCTCCTCCCCCCCCCTGCCGTTTCGCTCCGTCGCAGAGTCGCATATTATGAAAGTAGTATGAACATTACTGCATCGGCGCACGTGTCGTTCACGATAGAAAGTCCGCTTTGCGCTTCGGCGCGGTGCGGACGACGCAGGCGGTATTACTGCGTGCCGAGGCTCTGGCAGAGTGTTATTGCTGCGTTAGTCGGAAAGTTCGGATTATTTGTCTCGGTTCATAGAAAAAAGTTACTATATTTGCAGTCCGATCCGGCTGCGCCGAAGAAGACGGATTATAGATATAATAGGTAAACAACTCTTTATACCTGTCGGTAAACTTGGGAGCCTCGCAAGAGGTTGTTTAATTCCGGTATAATGGTTGTCAGTCCTTGTTATGTCCCGCCTGTTTTTTTTTGCAGGCGGGACGGCATGGGTGTATGGCAGCTTTCGGAATAAGGTTCCCAAGACCGACCGATAGGGGCTGTCTATGCGCCCATATTTTGGGCTCGCGCGCACGAAAACGGAGCGTCCGATACGTTACGGTAGGCAGTATGCCGGATGTATCGTGGTGTACTGCGACTCAGTACCCGCCCAGCGGCGATGCCGTCGATTCATCGATGGTTGTTGAGAAGTGACTTGACTGTGCATCGCCGCTTTTTTTTCATATACGGCACATACGCAGTAATCAGAGCCGCACGCCGCGGCAGATACGGCGATATCTGAGATTCGAATAATATACATATTATATAATATGCGAAAACCCCGAACAGCCGCGTGAGCGTGTTCGGGATTTTCGTATTCGGTATGTGTCTTTCCGTTTCACGGCGGCCGGGCATGCCACTCGCGCAGATGCGCCGGCTCGCTCGGCTTCTACCTCCGTTAAGATATATTCTGCATCTCGATAAGGTGTGCGTATATGCCGCGGCGCTCCATCAGTTCGGCATGCGTGCCTTGCTCGGCTATACGTCCCTGATCGACGACATATATGCGGTCGGCATTGTGGATCGTGCTCAGGCGGTGGGCTATGACTATCGATGTGCGGCTTTGCAGCAGTCGCGTGAGTGCATCCTGCACGAGCTTTTCGCTCTCGGTGTCGAGTGCCGACGTGGCCTCGTCGAGGATCAGTATCTCGGGGTTCTTCAATATCGCGCGGGCTATGCTGATGCGCTGCCGCTGACCTCCCGAGAGCTTCGCTCCGCGGTCGCCGATGTTGGTGTCGTAACCCTCCGGAAGCTCCATGATGAAGCTGTGGGCATTGGCCACCTTGGCAGCCTCGACCACCTCCTCGTGCGTGGCCGTGGGACGGCCGAGCAGGATGTTGCCCTCGATCGTGTCGTTGAACAGCACCGTCTCCTGCGCCACCACGCTCATGCGTGCGCGCAGCGAGTCCTGCGTATATTCGCGTATCGGGACTCCGTCGAAGAGCACCTTTCCCGCGGTGGGGTCGTAGAAGCGCGGGACGAGCTCGCTGAGCGTCGACTTGCCGCCGCCCGAGGCGCCGACGAGGGCTATCGTCTCGCCCTTGCGTATGTCGATCGTGACGTCGTTGATTACTTCGCGCGAGCCGTCGTAGGAGAAGTGCACGCCGTCGAGGCGTATCGACTCCTTCAAGCCGCCGAACTCGCGGGCGTTCTCCTCGTCGCGCACCTCGCTCTGGGCGTCGATGATCGAGAATATGCGTTCGCCGGCGGCGATACCCTGATTGATATTGGCGAACTGGTCGATGAACGAGCGCAGCGGACGCGTGATCTGCGAGAATGCGGCGATGAACGCTATGAAGCCTGCGGCCGTCAGTGCGCCGCTGCCCGAGATGACCAGATTGCCGCCGTAGATCAGTATGACGCTCACGGCGATGATGCCCAGAAACTCGCTCATGGGCGAGGCCAGCTGCTGGCGCCGCGCCATGGATATCACCAAACGCGAGAAGTCGGCGTTGATGCTCTTGAACTTCTCGACCAGATAGTCGGTCGCGTTGTAGCTCTTGACGATCTTTATGCCCGACAGCGACTCGTCGAGCACGCTTACCATGTCGCCCATGCGCTGCTGTCCGCGTTGTGCGGGGTGGCGCAGGCGCTTAACGATATTGCCTATGACAAGACCCACGACCGGCAGGAACAGCACCGAGAATAGTGCCAGCTGCCACGATATGCTTATCATGAGTATAAGGTATCCGATGATTAGGAACGGGTCGCGGAACGCTACCTGCAACGTATTGGTTATGCAGTACTGCACCACCGTGACGTCGGATGTAATCTTCGATATTATGTCGCCCTTGCGCTGGTCGCTGAAATAGCCTACGTTCATGTGTATCACGCGCGAGAACATCTCGTCGCGCATGCGTTGCAGTGTGCATACGCGCAGATTCTCTACGGTCATGGCCGAGAGATAGCGGAACAGGTTGCTCAGAAAGTTGGTGCAGATGACCACGCCGGCCAGCAGCGCGAGGAAATAGATATGGTCGAACGTCTCTCCGAAGAACATCGTGTAGAAGTAGCTCAGCAGAGCGTCGAAGCCGCCCGCGTCGAGCGATATGGCGGGAAAGTCGTAAACCGGTTCGAAGCGGAAGTCCTGCCGGAACATCGTGTTCAGGATCGGTATTATGAGCGCATAGTTGAACGTATTGAATATGGCGTGCAACACCGCATAGAAGAAATAGGGTACGGCATACTTGCCGAGCGGCTTTGCGAAGCCCAAAAGTCTGAGGTAGGTTCTAAACATCTTTTTCGTTTTCTACTGCTATAAAAGTCCTTCGGCGGCGAACTCGGCGACCGACTCCTCGAAGTGCCGCAGCGTCTCGGCCATGGGTGCGAACGACTTGCCGCCGGCGGCGTTCTTGTGGCCTCCGCCGTTGAAGTAGCGCGAGGCGAAGAGGTTGACGTTGATCTTGCCGCGCGAGCGCAGCGACACGCGGATGAAGTCGTGGTGCTCGATGAAAATCGCCGACATCTTCATCTTGCGTATTGTCAGCGGATAGTTCACGAAGCCCTCCGAGTCGCCTTGCTGGAACCAGAAGCGGCGCATCTCCTGCTCGGTAAGCGACATGTGCGCCACCTGCCCGTTGTGGAAGATCTTCATCTTGCGGTTTATGACATATCCGAACAGACGCGCCCTGCCCTCGGTAAAGGAGTTGTAGACGCTGTTGTGTATGGCCGGTATGTCGATCCCCGTCGAGCAGAGCATCGCTACGACGCGGAACAGGTCGGGCGTGATGTACGAGAATGCGAAGTTGCCCGTGTCGGTCATCATACCAACGAACAGCACCTCGGCCATGCGGCGCGTGATGCTGCCGGCGCCGAACATCTCCTCGATGATGCGTGCCACCAGATAGCTCGTGCTCGATGCCGTGGGGTGCGAGATCATCAGATCGAAGTCGGTCGACGGGTCGAGGTGGTGGTCTATCAGCACGCGCTCGGCCGTGCGGTTCGACTCGATAGCGTCGCCCAGCGCATCCAGACGCGTGACTGTGTGGAAGTCCAGACAAAATATCAGGTCGGCCTCGGCTATGGCCTCGGCGGCGCGTCCCTCCGTATCGTTCTTGTGGATGATTATCTCGCGGATGCCGGGCATGAAGTCGAGATAATAGGGGTAGCGGTTGGGTAGTATTCGCGTCACGGTGTGCCCCGTGGCCGCCAGTACGTCGCCCCATGCTATCGATGAGCCTATCGCGTCGCCGTCGGGATTGGTGTGCGATACGATGACGATCTTGCGCGGCCGGCTCAGCATATCGCCCAATGCCGATAGTTTGTCTTTCGAGATATCCATGTCAGCGTGTTTGACTTGTTGAGTGCAAATATAAGCAAATCCGTGCGCAAAAGCAAATTTTGTCCTGCGGCGCTACTCCGCAGGCCGCGGCCGCGGCCTGCGTGGTGCGTCCCAATAGTCTGTTGCAGTGGGATTAAGGCTTTGGTTCGGCGCCGGCTGCGGGCGTATCATTATATTCATGGCATTTCCGATTCGGTGTAATTGCGGCGGGGCCTCTGCCGGACGGTTTGCGACGATGGGACATTTTGCTGCCGGGGGCTGCGAGAGTGCGCGCGAGCAGCTGCCGCCGGAGCTTATCGGCTGTCATCGTGCTCATTGTGTCGGCTGTGGCGGCGGCTTAGCGGCGGGGTGCTGAGTCAGCGATGCGGAGCGCGGTTGTAACAATATAAAATTATTATATGTAAGTTGTTGGCATTCTGGGATATATTGATAGGGGGGGGGGATTTTCGACATAAAAAAAACGAAAAATTTCTTGAAAAAACATTCATTATATTTTAACTTTGCGCTTCGAATTTCACAATTCTTGTGAAATATTGTAATCGAGGCGGTTGAGGTCGACGGCCTAAGCCGCAAAGCAATAAGCTATGAAAACTAATACGCGATTCAAGGCACTTTTGTTTCTGTTTTTAGTGTTAGGGAGCATAAGCGCCAAAGGGCAGGATGTTGCCGTAAAGACCAATTTACTCTATGACATTGCCGCGTTTACGGCGAATGCCGGCGTCGAGGTGGGGCTCGCTCCGCGCTGGACGCTCGACGTGTCGGCAAACTATAACGGCTGGACGCTCTCGGGCGACCGCCGCTGGAAGCACTGGCTCGTGCAGCCCGAGGCTCGCTACTGGTTTTGCGACCGTTTTGCGGGACACTTCATCGCAGGGCATGCGCTGGGAGGACAGTACAACGTCGGCGGCATAAACCCGGGCATATCGTTCCTCGGCACCGATTTCAGAAAACTGGCCGACAGACGTTATCAGGGCTGGTTCGTGGGAGCCGGCGTGGCCTACGGCTACGCGTGGATTCTCGGACGCCACTGGAACCTCGAAGCCGAGATTGGTCTGGGATACATCTACACGCGTTTCGACAGCTACCCGTGCGCCGCATGCGGACGGAAACTCTCGGAGGACAGACCGCACCACTACGTCGGACCCACCAAAGCGGCAGTCAATCTGGTGTATACGTTCTGACAGGACAAAAACATATAGCGAAATGAACAGAATAACCGAATTATTTTGCAGTATCTTCCTGCTCGCCGCCGCCGCGACGAGCGCCGATGCGCAGACGACGCTGGGCGACGCAGTGAGCGTGGGCGAGGTGGCCGTATCGCGCGACGGGGAGAGGGTTTTCGTGGCGATGGATATCGACATAAGATCGTTGGAGTTGAAGAGCAACAACGATCTCTGCCTTACGCCCTACATTGCGGCCGGGGGCGATACGCTGCGCATGCAGCCGGTCATGATAGCCGGTCGCAACCGCTATTATCATCATCTGCGCAACGACCGGAAGGCGGCCTGCGAGACCATTTACCGCCATGGGCGGGTGGAGCGTATCGAGTATCGCACCGTAGTACCCTACGGCGAGTGGATGGCCTCGGGGCGGATCGGCATCGACGGCGTAGTGAGCGGCTGCTGCGACGAGGAGGCGGAGCGCTACGGCGAGCAGCTGGCGCGGCTCGACCTTGCCCCGAAGAGGGAGCCGATGCGCTTCGAGCCGTCGTTCGTATATGTAAGTCCCGTTGCCGAGAGGGTAAAGACGCGCACCGTGAAGGGCTCGGCATATATCGATTTCCCGATCAACCGCACCGAGATATACGAGGACTACCGCCGCAACCCCGAGGAGCTGCGCAAGATCGTGGCCACGATAGATCTCGTGCGCAACGATCCCGATACGCGCATTACGTCGATCCGCATCAAGGGTTACGCCTCGCCCGAGGGACCCTATGACAATAACGTGCGTCTGGCTAAGGGACGTACCGCGACGCTGAAAGATTATGTGCTGCGCCAGTACGATCTGCCCGATGAGATGATCTTGACGGCCTACGAGCCGGAGGACTGGCAGGGGCTGCGGCGCTTCGTCGAGCAGTCGGACATTGTGTCGCGCAGCGGGATACTCTCGCTGATCGACAGCGACCTGTCGCCCGATGCCAAGGATGCGAGGATCAGGCGCGACTACCCGGACGACTACGCCTACCTGCTGCGCGAGGTCTATCCCGCACTGCGCCACTCGGACTACGAGGTCGAGTATACGGTCCGCACATATACCGACGTCGACGAGATACGGCGCCTTCTCTCTACGGCGCCGCAGAAGCTGAGCTTGCAGGAGATGTATCTGGCGGCGCAGGGGCTTACTCCCGGCAGCGAGGAGTACGACGAGGTATTCGCCATAGCCGTGAGGATGTTCCCCGACGATGCCGCGGCTAACCTCAATGCGGCCAATGCCGCTATGTCTCTGTCGGATATGAAGCGTGCCGAGCGTTATCTTGCCAAGGCCGGATCGTCGGCCGAGGCGACCTATGCCCGCGGTATATATGCCGCCCTCGAAGGCGATTACATGCTCGCCGGCAGACTCTTCGCCGAGGCACGCGACGGCGGTGTGGCCGAGGCGGCAGGGGCGCTGGATATGATAGAGCGTATAAAGAACGAGAACAACGAATAAACGAAATAATAAAAAGTACGAGTAAAATGAAAATTTGGAGTAAACTTTTGGCAGGCACTCTCCTTATGGGATTTTTTGCAGGGTGCAGCAGCGACCATGCAGGCGGCGGATACGACCGTCCGGTCGATAAAGGCGAGGTCGCCTACATGAGCCTTTCGGTCTCACTGCCCTCGAAGAAGGGCGTGCGTTCGTCGACGGGTGTCGACACCGGCGTCGAGGTGGGCAAGGATGTCGAGAACAACGTCAATACGCTCATGCTCGTGCTGGCCACCACGGCCGACGAGTACATAGCCCACAGCATCGTGGGCGGTCTGGCCAAACCCTCGGCCAGCAATACCGTTGCGGCCAAGGCTGCGATCGAGCGCACCGACATACAGAAGATGTACGATCAGGACGGCCACTCCAAGGGCGATATCAGAGTATATGTATTCTGCAATCCGACGCAGCATCTGGTCGAGCTAATGGCAAGCATGAAGTCGACTTCCGACGCTTCGTGGGTCGACTCGGTATGCCGCGTGTTGCAGGGCGACAAGTGGAACGAGGGTGCCGAAAGCAACGTTTCGATCTGGGCCGACAATTCGTTCCTCATGTCCAACGCCTCGGTTGCCGAGCGCAGTATCCCCGATACGTTCGACGAGTGGGTCGAGACATACTCGTCGGAGTCGCATCCGTTCAGTCTGAGCGGCGATAACGACGGCAATGTCGACAACCTGACCAAGCGAGGTCCTATCGATGTCGAGCGTTCGGTGGCTCGTTTCGATTTCCGCGACGGCAGCGTCGATAAGTACGCAGGCGACAACACCTACGATATCGGCACTACGGGCGGCGAAAACGACGGCAGCCTGAAAGTGAAGCTCGTGCGCATGGGCTTGGTCAACATGAGCAAGGAGTTCTACTATCTGCGCCGCGTATCGAACGACGGTCTGCCAGCAGGCGCGGGTTACGCCGTGTGCGGTGCTGAGACCATGACCAACTATGTCGTCGATACCGATGCCGAATTTAAGAATTCGAACAGCTCTCTGTCGGACGTGACGGCCGATTTGAAGTCGCACTTCAACTTCCCGCTGTTCAACGACATGGGTATCATCGACGGCAACACGCGCAACCACTGGGACAACTACTGGATCGACGACGTGCTCGGCCTGACGGAGGATTCCGACCAGTGGACTCCGACCGACAAGTACAAGGACGGCTATCATATATGGCGCTACGTTACCGAGAATACGATCCCGGGCGACGCCGGCAACCAGAAGAGCGGCATTACCACGGGTGTAGTCTTCAAGGGCAAGCTGCTCGCGGGCGACAACCTGCCGGAGGCGCACAAGAACCTCGACGACGCGATAAAGGGCGCCTATGTTCCGACGGATATCGAGGGAGGTTCGTATACGCTGACCGTACCTACGGCCGAGGGCGACAAGAACTACCCGATCCTCTATCTGTTCCAGAACCGCCTCTATGTAGGCTGGAACGACGAGGTGGTGCGCGCCGCCGCTACGGCTGGCGCAGGCTCTCCGCTCCACACCGCCGCCATGTCGAGCAACGACAAGGGCAACCCCAACGAGCTGTATCAGGCTCTTGTGGCTGCCGCAGGCACCGACGAGGAGACGAATGCCCTGACGGCGTTCCGTGCCGCAGCCAAGGCGGCGGGCTTCACGCTCTATCAGGCAAGCAACGACTCGGAGATGGATGCCGACAAGAATGCCGGTGCCGGCTACTACTTCTACTACTATGCGTGGAACCGTCACAACGACAACGGCTATCCCGGATCTATGGGCACTATGGAGTTCGGCGTGGTGCGTAACAACGTCTACAAGCTGGCCGTAACGGGCATCAGCCGTCTGGGTCATCCCCGTATTACCGACAACGATCCCGATCCGGTCGATCCCGACAATCCCGACGAGGATGGCGACGTATATCTCTCGCTCTCGATTCAGGTGCGTCCGTGGACGGTGCGCGTCAACGACTTCGAGTTCTAAGCTACGATGAAAAGCGCAGTACGAAATACTATCCGCCGACTGTTCGGTGCGGTGCTCGCCGCCGCACCGATCATCTCCGCGCTGCCTTCGTGCGAGAGCATCTACGACGATCTGCCGCCGTGCGACCACGGTGTGTCTTTGCGCTTCGTCTACGACTACAACATGGAGTATGCCGACGCATTCCCCAGCAAGGTGGACTGCCTTACGCTGCTGGTGTACGATGCCGACGGACGTTATGTCGGCACATATACCGAGACGGGCGAGGCGTTGCGTCGTGAGGGCTATCGCATGAAGCTCGACCTCGAACCGGGAGTGTACCGTTTCGTGGCATACGGCGGTATGGCGTGCGAGAAAGCCTCGTTCGGATTCGTGCAGGAGCCTGCCGAGGGGTCGCAGATGAGCGATCTTCGCACGGCGCTCGATGCCGACTGTCTGAGCGATGACGACCGCCGCAATCTGCACCCTCTCTACTGGGGTGCGCTGACGCTCCCGACGGGCGACCTGTACAACGAGGGCGTAGTCAGGATGATGAAGGATACGAACAACATCCGCATCGTGCTGCAACAGATGAGCGGCGATAAGGTCGACGTCGACGACTTCGACTTCGAGATAACCGACGACAACACCCTCTTCGGGGTCGACAATCTCACTATCCCGTGCGGCGAGGTGCTCTACCGTCCGTGGGCGCGGGGACAGACCTCTATGGGGATTACCGACGGCGGTCGCGAAGTCGTGGCGGCGTTCGCCGAGCTCTCGGTATCGCGTCTTATGACCGGCAACGCGCCGCGTCTTGTCGTGCGCCGCAGGGCCGACGGCCGCAACATCATAGACCTGCCGCTGAACAACTGCCTGATGATGCTCAAAAGCGAGCTTTATGCCGACATGCAGCCGCAGGAGTTCCTCGACAGGCAGAGCGAGTGGTCGGTGGTATTCTTCCTCAGCGGCGATATGTCATGGATCAAGACCGTCATCAAGATCAACGACTGGACTGTGCGTATAAACGATTCCGAGCTGTAAAGGGAAAAGGGTAACGATGTTATGATGAAACATTACGACATATTGCGCCGAGTGCGTGTCGTGCTGCTGCCGCTGCTGTTTGCGTCTGCCGGTTGCAGCGACACGGTGGGGGATGTCGTGCCCGAGTCGGTTATGGTCAATCTGCAAATCAACGTGGCCGCATCCGACATCGCCTCGCCGCAGACGCGTGCCGGATACGAGGAGGCTCAAAGCGACGACGAGCGCATGCGGACGCTGCGCATCGTGGTGGTCAGAGCCGACGGTACGATCGAGCACAACCGCTTCCTGCGGCTTACATCCGCTGTGGAGCGCTACGGCGACGAGACGTTCCGTGTCTACGGCCGCGAGAAAAAGCGCATATATCTGTTCGCCAACGAGCTCACGAGCCGCGTCGGCGTCGACGGCGTGTCGCATCCGCTCATCGATTTCGATCTGGGGTCGCTCGCCGTGGGTACGGAGTTTCCCGCCGAGCGTGTCGAGGGGCTTACGCTGTCGTTGCAGAGCGCCTCGGAGCAGATCGTCGGTGCGCTGCCCATGAGCGAATGCCATACGGTCGAGGTGCCCGACAGCGACTGCTCGTGCGATCTGACTATCACGCGCGCCGCCGTCAAGTTCACGTTCCTGATTACCAACCGCAGCGGCAGGGAGGTGTCGCTGACCGGGCTGTCGATCGACAAGATGTCGCGCGCGGAGTATCTGCTGCCGCATAATGTCGAGCGCGACGAGAATGGCGATATAGTCGATTACGACGTGCCTGCGGCCGGCGTCAACAACGGTTACTATACATTCAGTCTGGGCGGCGGGCTGCCTGTGAAACTTGCCCGTAACGTGCAGAAGCGCCTTGCGCCGATATATCTCTTGGAGGGCCGCTACGTCGATACCTCGGGCGACAAGCGCAACTATTCGATGAAGATCCTGGTCGACGGCGCGGAGTGCGGCGACTACTTTACCGATCTCTCGACGCTGCCGCGCAATACGCACGTCGTGGTCAGAATAGGCATATCGGACACCGATGTCGAGTGGAAAGTCGACCTGCTGCCCTACGGCGAGGTCAAGCTCGATCCCTCGTTCGGCCTGAATTAAACGATTAGGATATGTTTTAGGAGTATGAAACGTAAGGTTTTATATTATATATTATCGGTCATCTGTCTTGTCGCGTCGTCGTGCGTCAGGGACGACGTCGACTCTGCTGGCGGTATGTCGGAGGGCGAGTGCATCGTTTCGGCTGCGGTCGACTTCAAACCGCTGACTGCGGGCCTTGACGGCGGCACACGCACGGCGGGCGATGCCGTCAAGAGCATCGACAATCTATGCGTGCTGTTCTACGATAACGACAACAAGCTCGTCCAGACCTGCTATTTGGAGGAGGGCGAGGGCGGCTATACGCTCAGCGAGGAGGAGCGTACCGGCAGCGGCATCGCTGAGCGGACGACGCCGCGTGCGACGTTCCGCATGAAGGTCGCATACGGCAGCTACCGCATATATGTTGCGGCCAACATGGGCGATCTGTCGGCGCAGGAGAAGTATGCCGAGGCCATAAAGACGGTCGACGGCTTGAAGTCGATACGTCTGGCGTGGGACGAGGCGATAGCCGACAACCGCGAGATGTTCGGCTTCTTCGGCAGTGGCGACCAGTCGACCTTCGAGGCGCCTGCGGTCGTCATAGACAGCGCAACCACGACCATGCAGGCGTGGATACGCCGCTGCGTGTCGAAGCTGACGGTGGCCTACGATGCCACCGGACTCAAAGATAACGTGGCTATCTATATCCACTCGGTGCAGATCAGGGATATACCGGCGGAGTGCTATCTGGGACAGAAAAATACGCCTTCGGCCGAGGAGCTTATCGCCGAGGGCGAGATGTGGGAGTACGAGGCCGACGCCGCAGACCGCCTGCGCAGGGGCATCTATCTGTCGAACGGACCCAATACCTCGTCCGGCGGCTCCGACCACGGCGAGAAGGAGGCCGCATCGCTCTTCTTCTTCGAGAACATGCAGGACAAGGAGGGGCCGTTGAAGTGGCAGGACAAGACGGGCAACAACTCGCAGGTGTCGTATCCCGACAGCTGGAAGCCCGGCGAGGAGTACTATAAGGACAATGTCGCTGCCGGCACCTATGTCGAGGTCAAGGGCTACTACGTGAGCGACAACCCCGAGCGTATCGGCCACGGCGAGATAACCTACCGCTTCATGCTCGGCAAGGATGTCGACCGCAACTACGAGGCCGAGCGCAATCATCACTATAAGCTGACATTGATATTCAACGGCTTCGCCAACGACATCGACTGGCATATCGAATATATCGAGCCCGATCCGGGCGTTTACGTCAAGTCGCCGCAGTACATATCGTATATCTACGACCGTACGATGAACGTCAATATCAAGGTCGTGGGAAAGATGATCGGCGGGCTTCATGCCGAGATACTCGAAAACCACTGGTGGCCCGACGATGCCGACAATACGGTCTACTACCAGAAACCCGGCGATGTGCGTCTTACAGAGGATGCTACGGGCTTCCTTTCGCTGAAAAGAGCATGGCGAACGGTCCTCGGTGCGGGTGTGTCGTGGCAAAATGCTTTGGATTTCAGCAAGAACTACTATTACGACAACGGCGGCGATCCGCGCTACATTCGCGAGTATGTGAATACCCACGGCTCACACGATCAGTCATCGCTCAACGGCGGTTATTCGGTCAGGGTCGAAGAGGATGTCACGGGCCTTAACGGCGGCGCTACGCGAACATTTACCATTCCGCTCTATACGCGTGCCAGATCGATATGCCCCACGACGGGTTATACGGGCAACAACGTATATACAGGCTATCAGCGAACGGCCAAGATAAGATTCTATGCCGATATCGAATACATGGGCGTCACGAAGACATACGCCGATACGGTCGAGATTCATCAGGTGCACCGCATGGTCAACCCCAAGGGTATCTGGCGCTCTGCGGACAATTCCGATCCGTTCGAGGTCAAGCTGATGTATCTTGACAACGATAAGGCGACATCGTTTACCGAGCTCATCTCGGAGGGTCCGTGGTATGCCGAGATAGCGTCGGGCGACTGGTTCACGCTGCAACCCGTAGGACAGAGCGTAAGCGGCCAGAACGGTACGGTAATGGGCGGCGACCGCACCAAGATCGAGTTCAAGTATGTGCCCGATGGTGCTCCCGGCGGCGACAACGTCCGCTGCGGCGTCATACGTGTATATTATCACAACAATACGTGCGTGCATCTGATCTTCGTGCGTCAGGGATATGCGCCGCTTGCGTTGAAGAGCGGCGAGGCAAAATGGCATTCGTTCAACGTGCAGGCCATGTCGGTGGCTGCCGGCACGGACGATGCTCCGCAGACGTTCGTCTGCGAGGAGACAACCGATCCGCGCGACGAAGGCACCTATTTCAAGTGGCGTCAGGCTGTGGGCATACTCGCAGAGAACAACCGCAAATACGGCTGGGGCGCGAATCCGTGGGGAGGTTTCTCCACTTCGGACGGACGCACTGGAATTGCGTGGGACGACATCAAGGCCAAATCCGTTTCTGACGGAGGCGCCGATTCGTGGGTGCTCGACAAGGAATCCGAGGAGCGTCTGCCGACCTTCGAGGATTACAACACACTTATTTTCAACGAGGATACCAACCCCAATATCCAGTACGGTTTCGGTGTGCTCTATTGCGACGGCGCCGATTCGCCGGCCGTATCCGTTGCCGATGCCTACGGCTTCTACGGCGACCAGCCGGGAAGCAGGGCGAAGGGGATGCGCGGCTGCTTCGTCTACAACGACATCACTGGCGATAACATATTCTTCCCTATCGGCGTGGAGGGACACGGCCGACGGAAGGACGACCGCGGCGGAACACCTTTTTCTACCCAAGGCGAGTATATCGGCACGGGTGTGCTGCGCTACGCCAGTCGCCACTCCGAGTACAACACAGCCGGCGAGATCGAGTATCGTCCCATGTTGTTCGACATCTACAAGCGCGAGGGCGCCGTCTATTGGTGTCGCGATCTTTACCGTTCGGCTACATCGACCGCGGCCAGCGGCTGGGATATCAACTACCATACGTTGAACTTCGATACGTTCCTCGGCAATGCTTATAGCGGCGATGCGTCTCGATGCGATGCGTGTATGCTGAGGCTGGTAAGCCCCGGCGACAAGTAGCGCCATCGGGGCGGCCTGCTGCCGAAGGGACGGATCGTATATATCGCAACACCCCCTGCCGACCCGATCGGCAGGGGGTGTTCGTCGTATATGTCGTTGTCGGAGTTTCGCTTCGCGGTGCGCTATGCGCCGCCGTGCGTGCCGGCCGCCGAGGCGGGATAGCGGCAGATGCGGTGATATGCAGATGCGCAGGCGGGGTCTATCGACCGTGCAGACGCATCATACGCTGCTCGCGGCGCAGTTTTCTGATCTGAGTGAACAGAAGCACGGCGGCGATTATGACCGATACGCCGTCGGCTGCCGGCATCGACATCCAGACGCCCATCGCGCCGTAACGCGGCGGCAGGAAGACCAATAACGGCACGAGAAAGAGCAGCTGGCGCGTCATCGACATGAATATGGCCAGCGGGGCACGGCCGATATATTGGAAAAAGCTGCCGGCGACGATCTGGAATCCCACTACGGGGAACATCATCAACACGATGCGCAGGCCGTCCGACACCACGTCGATCATGGCCTTGTCGGCACCGCCGTTCGAGCCGTCGACGAATGCCGCCGCGACCGTCCCGGGCATGAAGTGGCCTATGAGAAACGCCGCGGTGGTAACGCCCATGGCAGCGAGTATGGTGTATCTCAGCGTCTTTATCACGCGGTCGTATTGCCGTGCGCCGTAGTTGTATCCGACGATGGGCTGCATGCCTTGGTTGAGTCCGAGCACTACCATGACGAAGAGCAGCACCACGCGGTTCATGATGCCGTAGGCGCCGACATATACGTCGCCCACATCGCCGTCGAAGACCGCCTGCGTGATTACGTCGCGTGCGCCCGTGCCTCCGTATTCGAGCAGCGATGTGTTGATGAACCTTACCACCAGAGAGGCGCATATATTGAGCAGGAAGGGTGCCAGACCGATCGATATTATGGCCGCGACGATCTTCCACCGGAAGCGGAAGCTGCGGCGGTGGAACCTTAGAAAACTCTTGCGCGAGGTGTAGTGCACCAGCAGCACGGCCAGCGCCGAGCTCTGCGCTATGACCGTCGCCCATGCCGAACCCTTTATGCCCCAGTCGAATACGAATATGAACAGCGGGTTCAGCACCACGCACATGCCTACGGCCGTAAGCATCACGGCCATCGACTTGACGGGGTAGCCCGAGGCGCGCAGCTGCTCGTTCAGACTCAGGTAGAGGTGCGTTATTACGTTTCCGGCCATGATGATGCGCATGAAGTCGCGGGCGTATGCTATGGTCTCCTCCGAGGCCTTGTCGCCCGAGAAGAAGTGGAGTATCGGGTCGAGGAACCCGAGCATTATGCCCATGACCGAGAGTCCGAGCAGGAGGTTGAGCAGTACGGCGTTGCCGAGTATCTGTTCGGCCGCGCGGCGGTTGCCCTCGCCCAGACGGATCGATATGCGCGATGCGGCGCCGACGCCGACCATGGCGCCGAAGGCCGAGGCGATGTTCATTATGGGCAGCGTGACTGCCATGCCCGATATGGCCGCGCCGCCTACGCCGTGTCCTACGAAGATGCTGTCTATGATATTGTACAGCGACGACGACGCCATGGCGATAATGGCCGGTATGGCATACTTGGGCAGCAGCCGACGAAGCGGATCGGTACCCAGCGAGACTGTATTGTTATGCGTATTTTTACTCATCAGGGGACAAAATTACTCATAAAAAACTGAAATGCGTACTAAGCGTGGCAAGAATCTCCGATAATTATATGCGCGGCGGCGGTCTGTGCCGACGCACGCTGTCGCGCTGCGTGTCAGTCGGGCAGCCCCACTCGCCGTGACGGTCCGACGGCCCGGTGGGAGTTGCCTGCGTCGAGCTTCTCGATGATCCGCTTACGGTATATATCGCTTATTCGGCCGGCACGACGATTTCGATATCGTTGCGGCTTATCGCCGCTACGATGTATCCGCCCGTTCGGTGGATAAGCACGGTGCAGGAATCTTCGCCCTGCATATGCGCTTCGATGCGATGCACTTCCGGGTCGACGCTGTCGAGCACCATTTCGCGCGCCATGTCGACTCCGCGGCGCCCGTAATACTTGTACATGGCCTCTTTGGCGCACCACGCCGCGGCAGGCCAGTGGTCGCTGCCGCTCAGCGACAGCTCCCTTGCGGAGAGTATGCGCCGCACGCCCTTGGAGAAGTCGCGGTCGAGCGCCTCTATGTCTACGCCGCAGCGGCCGCTGTCGATAGCAACGGCTGTCATGCCTGCGCTGTGCGCCACACTTATATATATATCGGGAATGTCTACCGTCGGAGCTCCGACGGCGTCGTATGATATGCCTACCCCGCAGCCCAGACAGCGGCGGACTACGGCGCGCCAGGTCAGATATTCGTCGCGCCGGGCAGGCGGCGCGAGCCGTGCGGCCTCGGCGCGCTCGGCCTGGGTTACCGCCTCGCCGAGCGTATCGGCACTGCGTACCGGTTCGAGCACTACTTTACAGGGCATCGCCTACAACGACTTTTATCTTGTCGGCGCGATGTCCCTCCATTTTTTCGACGGTCATCTGCACGCCGTGTGCCGTTACACGGTCGCCGCGCCGCAGCAGATCGCTTTTCAGCTCCATCATCAGTCCGGCAAGCGTCTCGGCATGTCCCTCGACATCGGCGAAGGTCTCCTCCTCGAAGCCGAGCGCACGCTCGAACTCTCCGATGTGCGTCTTGCCGTCGAAGATGTAGGTATGTTCGTCTATGCGCACGTAGAGCCGCTCCTCCTCGTCGCTCTCGTCCGAGATCTCGCCAACGACCTCCTCCATGATATCTTCGAGCGATACCAGACCCTGCGTCGAGCCGTACTCGTCGACGACTATGGCAAGGTGTATCTTCTGGCGCTGGAAGTCTTTCAGCAGATCGTCTATCTTCTTGTGCTCGGGCACGAAGTAGGGCTTGCGCAACAGCTGCTGCCAGCCGAAATCGTCGCCGTTGTTGATGTGCGACAGCAGGTCTTTCACGTATAGTACGCCCTTTATGTCGTCCAGGTCGTCGTCGTAGACGGGTATGCGCGAGTAGCCCGTGTCAACTATCACGCGTTTGACCTCCTCGTACGATGCTGTCCACTCGATGCCGGTTATGTCCACACGCGGGCGCATGATCTCGACCACCTCCGTATTGACGAAGCTGACTATGCCCGAGAGCATCTGGTGCTCCTTCTGCGATGCGGTCTGCGTAAGGTCGACGGCGTCGGCGAGCTCCTCTATCGACAGCTCGGCGTTCTTCGGGGCGAGGCGGCCTATGCGGTTGCTCATGCGCATAAGCACGTATGCCACCGGATATACCGCCCAGTTGAACAGCCGCAGCGGCTGCGAGAAGGTGCGTGCCACCTTTATCGGGTTGCTCTGCGAGAATACCTTGGGCATGATCTCGCCGAAGAGCAGCAGCAGGAACGTCACGACCACGGTCTTGAACAGAAACTCGTACATGCCGCCGAAGCGGAATACGGCATCGATCAGATTCGAGGTCAGTATGACGATGCAGATGTTTACCAGATTGTTGACTATGAGTATGGTCGCCAGCAGCCTGTCTACGTCGTCCAGCAGGGCGACGACCGTGCGGCTGGCCGTGTCGCGCTTCGATTCGAGGGAGTCGATATCGGTACGCGTCAATGAGAAGAAAGCCACCTCCGACCCCGACACCATTGCCGAGATCAAAAGCAGCAGCAGGCATATGGCACCCTGCACGACTATTTGCGCCGAATCGATGTCTGGCGCCAGACCTATCGCATCCACGTCGGCCGGATATTATTGTTGGTCGTTGCCGAAGAGCGACTCCTCCGACGAGGGCTTCTCGCCGGTGCGGTCGAGCCTGAACACGGTCTTGCGCGAGCTCTCGCTCTCGGCCAGGAACTGCATCTTGCGGCGGCGGTAGGCCGGCTCGCGCTTTTCCAGGTCGATAGACGTGTAGCGGTCTGTGCGCGCTCCGAGCACCGGTATGCGCTGCTCGGGTACTATCTGCTGACCCTGCGGCTGCGCCGAGGGCCTGGCAGGCGGAATCAGCTCGTCGTTATCGCGTTCTGTTTCGGGCTCGATATCTATCTTGGGCTCGTCGAGCGATATGCCGAACCCGTTATCGGCATCGTCCACGTCGAACTTGCGCTCGATCTGCAAGTCGCAGCCGTCGTCGAATCCCGTAGCCACGATGACCAGCTCCAACATCCCGTCGTCGAGCGTGCGCTTCTCGCTCGCGCCCCAGATGATGTTGGCCGTATGCACGCGGCCGTCTATATCTGTGTAGCTGGCATTGCGCTGTATGTATTTCAGCACGTGCGTGACCTCCTCCTGCAACAGTGTGTCGATGTCGGCTACCGAGAAGCTCAGAAGGATGTTCTTGGCACCCGATATCAGGTTGTTATCCAGAAGCGGCGAGGCCAGCGATCCGGTGGCGACCTCCTCCGAGCGGTTCTCGCCCGAGGCCGATACTACGGCCATGTGGGCGCGTCCGCTGCCGCGCATGACCTTTTCCAGATCGGAGAAGTCGACGCGCACCAGAGAGTACTCCACCGTGATGAGCTCGGCGATGCCCTTGGTGGCCATGCCCAGCACGTCGTCGGCCTTGCCGAAGGCTTCGCGTATGGGCAGCTTTCCGTACATGTCGCTGAGCTTCTCGTTGTCTATTATCAGCAGCGAGTCGACCCACTTGTGCAGCTCCGTGATACCCTCCAATGCCTGATTGTATCGTTTCTCGCCCTCCATGCGCAGCGGCAGCGTGACTACGGCCACCGTCAGCAGCCCCATTTCGTGAGCCATTTTTGCTATGACGGGCGATGCTCCCGTACCTGTGCCGCCGCCCATGCCGGCGGCGATGAAGATCATCTTGGCCGACGAGGTTTCCAGCAGGCTGCGCAGCACCGGCTCGCTCTCCAATGCCGCGTCGCGACCCTTGGCCGCGTCGTTGCCCGCGCCGAGACCGTCGCGTCCGAGGCGTATCTTGCACTCGACCGGAGAGTTGTCCATCGCTCGCTGGTCGGTGTTGCAGACGACGAAGTTGACGCCCGTGATGCCCATGTCGTACATGTGGTTCACGGCGTTGCCTCCTGCACCTCCCACGCCCGCGACGAGTATTATCGAACTGGGGTCGAGAGCTATCTGCGATACGTTGTCGCCGGCGATAGCCTTTATCAGGTCGTCGGTCTCGTTCGTATCGTTATTTCTTTTGTTATCCATATCGTCTTCGGTATTTACAAACTTCTTTTGCCGAAATCGCCGTCCTTGTCGCGTCGGGACGACATCGGCTCCTCATCGGGATTCTCGAACGAATTCACTATGTCGGCAGTGCCCTTGGCTATGCGCTTGAACAGCTTGCTGAACATGCCCTGCCGCGAGCTGTCCACTATGTCGTCCGACTCGTCGTCGTCGAAATCGTCGAAGTCGTCGCGGACGGCGTGCTTGGCTGCGGGACGCTCCGCCGTGCGGGGCTGCGGCTGCGGCTGCGGCTCGGCAGCGGGCTGCGGCTCCTCCTGCCTCTGCTCCTCGACGGCTATGCCGCGGCGGTCGACCACGTTGCAGCAGCCGTGCTGCGAGCCGTATATGAGCAGCGATACGGCGGTCGAGAATGCCGGCGTCGTGATGAGCTCCATAGACTCCTGCGTGATGCCGTACTCGGGGTATGCCGTGCGCACTTCGCACCCCATAACCGTGGTAAAGAGCTGCTCAATGTCGGGCATCGACGACGAGCCGCCCGTCAGTATCACGCCCGACGAGAGCTTCTGCGCGTAGCCCGAGTCGCGTATCTCGCGCCGTGCGTGCTCGGCGATCTCGCTCATGCGCGCTTCGATTATGGTAGCGAGGTTCTTGCTCAGGATGCTCTTTGTGATGCGCGAGCCGCGCTGGAATGTTATGTTGTCGCTCGGAGCCGCCTCGACCAGTGCATGGCCGTAGTTCACTTTCAGCTCCTCGACATATTTCTCGGGTATGCTGTACGAGCGTATGTCGGCATTGACGGCCTGTGCGCCGATAGGTATCGAGGCCATGTATCTTACCTTGCCGCCGTAACATACCGTGACGTCCGTCACGCCGCCGCCCAGATCGACCGTCGCCACGCCGTCGTGCATCTCGTCGCTGTTGGCCACGGCCAGCGGTGCCACAAGGGCGTTGGGCACCACCTCCTTGACCGTTATGCCCGAGCGCTGGATGACGCTTATCAGGCGTTCGCGCATGATCTTGTCGCATAGCACGAAGTTGTATACGGCCGACAGCACCTTGCCGAACGAACCTACGGGAGCCTTCACTTCGCGGCGGTCGACCATGTATCGCAGCGGCTCGGATGTCATTACAGTCTCGCGGTCGTCGGCCACCTTGACGCTGCGCATGCGTCTGTCGAGCGCATCGACATCGCGCTGCGTGACGTTGTTGCTGTTCTGCGAGTCGTCCTCGACATATACGTGGTCGGTTATCTGCGCGCAGCGCACGAACTCGCCCGAGATACCGGCGTATGCCTCGGTTATACCGATGCCCAGACGCTCCTCGATCTCGCTCTTGGCCGCAGCTATGGCCTGACAGACCATATCGCTGTTGTCTATGCGTCCCGACTCCACACCGTCGACGCTCTTCGAAACGATGCCTTTTATACAGATCTTGCCGCCGGGTTCGGTCTGACCCGCGGCTATGACCACATTCGACGACCCCACGTCGATAACAACCACATAATTGCCTTCCATAATCGAACTTTCGTTAGCTCCCTTCGGCGCCGTCTCAACGGCACACTATCTGTCCCTTGTATTTTACGTTGATGCTGCGATACCTGTCCCAGCCCACATTGCTCAGCGCATTGCGGTAAAAGGCATCGAGATCGGCGAGCTTGCGCTCAATGTCGTCGGCACGTCCCAGCAGGATCGTGTAACGTCCCGAGCGAGGTATGATCTCCAATTCCAGCGCTTTGTCCCCTCCGCCGTGCGCGACGATCTGCACGATCTCCGATGACCAGAAATCGTCGCGGCGGATAATGTCTACAAAGTTACACAGTTTGGAGAAATCTTCCTCTATTTTTTTCAATTTTTTTTGTCGTTTGCCCTCGGCCTCCTGATTGCGCGAGAGGCCGTCTATGTCGGTTTGCAGGCGCTTGGCCTCGGCGGCCAGCTCCTCGCGCCGCTGCGCCTTGTAGAGCTCCACCTGCTCGCGCCTGACGGCATACTCCTCGTCGGAGGTGAACCATCCCTTGTGGGCGCGTTGCGCCGAGAGCTGCTTGCGCGAGCGGGCATTCTGCTGCAAGGCTCTGTAAAACGGTATCTTTTCGCGTTCGAGCTCATCTATGCGGCGCTCTATGGCCGCTATCGAGTCGCGGACGATATCCGACGAGTATCCCGAGTATCGGGGCGTAAAGAGCGGCCGGTAGTCGCCCGTTACCACCGGAACGTATGCCGTCGAGGCGGCGGGCGCATCGAAGATATAACCGTCGTCCGAGACATATAGGTCGTAGCCGTCGACCATAAGCCGCATCAGCGGACGACGCTGGCGGATGTCGATATCGACCGAGCCGTCGCAGTTGAGGCTTACCTCGGCGCGCGCTACGGCCTTGTGCGACGATATGCGCTCTTCGAGCATGGCCAGATCGATGCTGTCGAGACTCTTGCCCACGGGGCTGTACTCCTCCGTCTCGACCCATTCGCGCACTATCTGCTCGGTCAGCAACGCACCCTCGGGCGAGTCGATGTCGACCGTTATGCGATCGACCGAGGTGCGTGCGCGATGATTTCCCGCACCGTTGCCTGCCGCCGTCATAACGATGACGATCAGCAGCCACAGTGCCGCATAGCCCGCGTATCGCGCCTGTTTGCCCAATCGGTCGCGTCTCATTTCTCAGGCCTTTCGTTTGAGCGTGAGGGCTACCGCGTCGCAGCAGGCGTCGATGTTGCCCGCGCCGAATGTCGCCACAACGTCGGTTGTCATCGCTGCGAGCGTCTCGGCCAGCTGCTCGCGCATGCAGATGCGCCACGGCACAGTGAGCCTGTCTCCGATGATCTCCGACACGACGCCCTCTATGGGCTCCTCGCGGGCGGGGTATATCGGCAGCAGCACGACCTGGTCTGCGAGCGACAGCGCCTCGGCGAAGCCGTCGGCGAGATCGCGTGTGCGAGTGAACAGATGCGGCTGGAAGACGGCCGTGAGCCTGCGTCCGGGGAACATGGCTTTGAGCGACGTGATCGCCGCGCGCAGCTCCTCGGGGTGGTGGGCGTAGTCGTCGACATATACCTGCCGCGGGGTGTTGATATATAGCTCGAAGCGGCGCTTGACGCCTTCGAATGTCGCCAGAGCCTCTCTCACGGCGTCGTGGTCGAACGGCTTGGACTCGCGTCGGTCGGCGCACCAGAGCGCCGCCACGGCCGCTATCGAGTTCTCGATGTTGACCATGCCCGGTATGCCGAGGCGGCAGTCGGCGATGATGCCGTCGGGCGTTACGATGTCGTAGAGGCAGTGACCTTCCTCTGCGGGACGTATGTTGCATGCGTAGAAGTCGCCCCCGCAGTCGAGGCTGTAACGGTAGATGTCGATCGAGGGGTTGTCGAAGCGCAGGTCGACACCCTGCTTTATTATCAGCGCGCCGCCCGGACGTATCTGTGCGATGAACTGCGCGAAGGCTTCGTGTACCGCCTCCAACGTGCCGTATATGTCGAGGTGGTCGGCATCGGCTGCCGTCACTACGGCTATGTCGGGCGACAGCCGCAGGAACGAGCGGTCGTACTCGTCGGCCTCGACGGCCAGACGGCGCCCGCCGCCCAGAACCAGATTCGAGCCGAAGTTGCGCGATATGCCGCCCAGAAAGGCGCTTCCCTCGCCCGAGGCCTTATGGTTGAGCCATGCCGCGAGGGTGGTGGTGGTGGTCTTGCCGTGGGTGCCGGCTACGGCCATGACGAGCTTGTCGTGGCAGAGGTGGCCGAGCATCTGCGAGCGCTTCTCTATCGTGAAGCCTTCGCGGCGGAACCACTCCCATTCGCTGTGGTCGGCGGGTATGGCGGGGGTATATACCACCATTGTCGATGCCGCGTCGCGGAATGCGTCGGGGATGAGCGACGGGTCGTCCTCGTAGTGTATCGCCGCGCCCTCGCCCGAGAGGGCGTCGGTCAGCGACGAGCGGGTGCGGTCGTAGCCGGCCACGGCGCATCCTTCGTGCAGGAAGTAACGCGCCAGCGCGCTCATTCCTATGCCGCCTATTCCCAGAAAATATATCTTGTCGAATTTCATCCGTTCCAAATGTGTTTCGGTTCTTCTCTATTGTCTGTTCATGCCGCTTCGCAGGGGTGTATTGCGGATTACCATATCTTCTCTATCTGTGCCACGATGCGGTCGGCCGAGTCGGCTATCGCGAGCGAGGCTATGTTTCGCGAGAGACGTTGCAGACGCTCGCCGTTGGCCGTAAGCTCGATCGCCGCGGCCATGCCGCGTGCGACGGCCTCGCTGTCGCGCACGATCATCGCGGCATCCTTGTCGACCAGCGCCATGGCGTTTTTGGTCTGGTGGTCCTCCGCCACGTTGGGCGAGGGGACGAATATCGTCGGCTTGGCTACCAGACACAGCTCCGAGACGGTGCAGGCGCCGCTGCGCGATATGACGGCATCGGCCGCAGCATAAGCAAAATCCATGCGCTCGATGAATGCGCCCTGCCATATTCCCTCTGCGGGGTGTGCCGCGAGGAACTCGCGCATCTCCTTTTCGTAATATTTTCCCGTCTGCCAGATGACCTGCACGGGGGGCTGCTTGCCGTCGAGCGAGAGTATCCAGCTCTTCATCATCTCGTTCAGCGTGCGCGTTCCGAGCGAGCCGCCCACTACCAGCACCACGGGCTTCCCGAGGCTCAGTCCGTAGTGGGCGAGAGCCTCGCCGCGGTCTGTCCCCGAGGCCGAGAAGCGACCGCGCAGCGGGTTGCCCGTCATCGTGATCTTCTCCTGCGGGAAGAACGCCTCCATGCCGTCGTAGGCGACGCATATGCGGCGCGCGCGGCGTGCGAGGATCTTGTTGGTAAGGCCGGCGAAGGAGTTCTGCTCCTGAATGACGGTCGGAACGCCGGCGCGCTGTGCCGCCCACAGCACAGGTGCCGAGGCGTATCCGCCGAATCCGACCACAGCGTCGGCGCCGAAATCGCGTATCGTCCGCCGCGCCTTGCTTATGCTGCGCAGCACGCGGAAAGGAACGGTAAAGTTCTTCCACGTGAAGCGGCGTTGCAGTCCCAGTATAGGCAGTCCCACGATGCGGTAGCCCAGTGCCGGTATCTTATCCATCTCCATTTTGCCCTCGGCGCCGACGAACAGCAGTTCGACCTCGTCGCCCCATTTTCTTTTGAGAGCCTCGGCCACGGCCACGGCGGGATATATATGGCCTCCCGTGCCGCCGCCTGAGAGTATGATGCGCTTCATTCCTAATTACGATTAAAATCAGTATTCAACTAATAAACAGGCTGATATGCGTGTCGGACGGCGCTGCGTGCCGCGCTGCCCGACAGACCCTGCAAAGTTAGAAAATATGTGCGTAATTACAATCGCCCGAACCGACGATTTTTGCCATTACAGATCGTCGAGGCAGCTCTCTATTATCGAGCAGCACTCGGCGATCTCCTCGTCGGCGATCGTAAGCGGCGGCGATATGCGGAAAGCCGTGTCGCAATAGAGGAACCAGTCGCTCATGATGCCGCGTCGGGCGAAGAGCGACATTATCCGGTACAGCTTCTCGGACGAACCCAGCTCGACGGCCATAAGCAGTCCCGAGCGGCGCACCTCCTCGACGCCGCGGCACTGCGACACGAGCTTCTCGAAGAGCGCCCCCTTGCGCTCGACATCCTCCACGATGCGGTTGTCGACCAGATAGTCCAGCGCCGCCAGCGCCGCGGCGCACGATACTGGGTGTCCGCCGAATGTCGTAATATGTCCCAGCGCGGGGTCGGTCGTAAGGTCCGACATCACCTCGTGCCGGGCGACGAATCCGCCCAGCGGCATACCTCCGCCGAAGGCCTTGGCAAGGCATATTATGTCGGGTGCGACGCCGTATTTGAGGCATGCGAACATCTCGCCCGTGCGACCCAGGCCGGTCTGTATCTCGTCGAAGATGAGCATCGCCCCCACCTCGTCGCACCGCTTGCGCAGCGCCTGCAAGTAGCCCGGCGCGGGCAGCCTCACTCCCGCCTCGCCCTGCACGGGCTCGCACAGCACGCATGCCGTGCGCTCGGTTATCAGGCCGAGCTGCTCGAACGAGTTGTAGTCGATCGCCCTTACGTCGGGCAGCAGCGGGCGGAACGCCGCCTTCCACTCCTCCCCCTCGGGTGCGCCCATCATGCTCATCGCTCCGTGCGTCGAGCCGTGGTAGGCGCGCCGCATCGAGATCATCTCGGTGCGGCGGGTATGGCGCTTGGCCAGCTTCAAAGCCCCCTCGACGGCCTCGGCGCCCGAGTTGACGAAGTATACGCTGTCGAGACCTCCCGGCAGCAGGGCGGCTATGCGTCGGGCGTACTCTACCTGAGGCCGCTCGATCATCTCGCCGTAGACCATTATGTGCATGTAGTCGGCCGCCTGCCGCTGTACGGCCTCTATGACCTTGCGGTTGCCGTGACCGACGTTGTTGACCGATACTCCGGCCACCAGGTCGAAATAGCGTTTGCCCTCGGGCGTGTAGAAAAATGTCCCCTCGGCGCGCGCCACCTCGATCATCATGGGCGAGGGCGAGGTCTGGCCGACGTGCATCAGGAATTGTTTGCGCAGTATGTCGTTCATTGTCTTTCGATTCGTTATTGTTCGGAAAATTCTCCCCGTCGGAGTATGCTCTCGGCGTCGCGGACGCTCTGCAACGTCCAGCGCAGCAGCAGATGCAGCTGCTGCTCCTCGTCGAGCTGCCAGCGGTCTACCGTCAGGCGCATGCGCTCCGAGAGCATGTATGTAAGTATCGCGGCCGAGGCCGATACGTTGAGGCTCTCGACCATGCCGCACATGGGTATCGACAGAAATTCGTCGGCCGCCTCGATCACTTCGTCGCTTATGCCGGCGTGCTCGGTGCCGAATACCAGCACGAAGCGTCCCGCCCCCACGTCGAATGTCTCGGGTGTCGAGCTGCGGCGGTGGGGCGTGGTGGCCACGATGCGGTATCCGTCGGCGCGCAGGCTTTCGAGAGCCTCGGCCGTGGACTCGTGCCGGTATATGTCGACCCACTTGTCGGTGCCGCGGACGATGTTTACGCTCGGGTCGAACCGGCACAGCGTCTCGACCGTGTGGATGTCCTGTATGCCGAATGCCTCGGCATGGCGCACCAGCGCGCTGGCATTCTGCGGATGGAACATGTTTTCGGTCAGCAGGGTCATGTAGCGCGTGCGGCGTGCGGCCGTGCGCCGAAGCACCTCGCGCCGCTCGTCCGTGAGAAAGCGCGACATGTATTCGAGCCGCTCTTCGTACCAGCGGCGCGAGTGGCTCTCGTCGCGCAGCCTACTTGCGATATTTGTCATCTTCGTCGAGTATTTTCAGGTAACTTTCGTAACGCGACCACGCCACTTCGCCCCTCTCGACCGCCTCGCGCACGGCGCAGCCCGGCTCGTGGGTGTGGGTGCAGTTGTAGAAGCGGCAGTCGGGTGCCAGACGCATCATCTCGGGAAAGTATCGGCACAGCTCGGCGTCGTCTATGTCTATCAGTCCGAAGCCCTTGATGCCGGGCGTGTCGATTATGTATCCTCCGTCGATCGGATACATCGTCGAGAATGTGGTGGTGTGGCGCCCCTTGCCGTGGGAGTCGGATATGCTGCCCGTGCGCACCTCGGCCCCGGGCAGCAGCGAACCTATCAGCGTCGACTTGCCTACGCCCGAGTTGCCCGCAACGAGCGTCGTGCGGCCTGCCAGAAGCGCGCGCACGCTCTCGACGCCCTCGCCCGTCGAGCCGGAGAGCCGCAGCACGTCGTATCCTGCGCGGCGGTATGTCAGGCAGAAATCCTGCTCCTCCTCACGATGCCCTTCGAGCAGATCGGCCTTCGAGAGGAGTATCGTTACCGGCACCTTGTAGGCTTCGCACGTTACCAGAAAGCGGTCGACGAACTCGCGCGCGGTCTGTGGCGAGAAGAGCGTTGTCATTAGCAGGGCGCGGTCGATGTTGGCCGCTATTATGTGCGACTCCTTCGAGAGGTTCGAGGCGCGCCGTATCACGTAGTTGCGGCGCGGCAGGATATCGGTTATGGCGGGGTTCAGGTCGTCTTCGGTATCGCATACCACGCGGTCGCCCACGACCACGGGGTTCGTCGAGCGCACGCCGCGCAGACGCAGCCGCCCGCGTATGCGGCAGCGGAGCGTGCCGGCGGGTGTGGCGACCTCGTACCAGCTGCCCGTCGAGCCGGTTACGATACCCTCTGTCTTAGCGTTCTCCATTGTCGTCGGTAGCGGCCGACGGCATGCGTCCGTCGACATATTGTTCGAAATACGTTTCGGCCGCCTCGCGCAGCTGCATGTCGATGCTCCTCAGCGAGGGGCATACCGCATCGCTGAACCTTACCAGCGGATAGAACGTGAGGGAGGATTCGAGCGTGGGGTAGTCGACCCACTTGTGCGCGAAGATCTCGTGGCCGTCGGCATCGCCCGTCTCGATATATCTCCTTACGGCGTCGGGGTTATTGCGTATAGTCTCCGTCGATATGCTCGTCGGATCGAGGTTGGCGCGGTCGAAGACCGAGAAGAGCGTGCCGACCACCAGCAGCGCCGTGACGACGCCGGCAGCGCCGCCCAGCAGAGCGTCTATCTGCCTTACCGGCCGCCATACGACGATCGAGCGCAGCAGCGGAGCTATGATCCACACCGCGAGCATGGCTACGGCCACTATCAGCGCGAAGCCTGCGGTTGTCGCCTTGCCCGGATCGTCGAGAAATATGCCGCCTACGGTCGGGGCGTAACGCGATGCCGCGACTATGGCTATGTAGAGCCCCGCCAGATGACAGAGCTGTACCACGAGGCCGCGCCGTATGCCGAGCACTAACGACCATATCGCAATTATAATTACCGTTAAATCGATCATGGTGTCCATATTATTATATTGTACCGCTCCGCGCTATGGCCGGCATGGCGCGGAGATTGCCGCGAATCATCCCCGGCGGGGCTGCTCGCGCCCCGCTGCAAAGGGTATTTAATTCGCACGAAGTTAGCATATATTTTCGTTTATTCCTATATTTGCAGTTATAAAAAGGTTGGTTATGAAACGTTATATTATCGCTTTGACGCTGTTTGTGAGCGCGTTGGCAGGTGTGGGCGCCAATGCCCGCGAGGTCTACTCGCTCAACGACGGGTGGCTGTTTTTCTTCAAACAGGAGTTCGACAGCGACGGTGCGCGTTACGTGACGCTGCCCCATACATGGAACCTCGACGCCACCGCTTCGTCGGGCGTATATCTGCAAACTACGGCCGATTACAGCCGGGACATCTATATCCCCGACGAGTGGCGCGGCCGGCGCATATTTGTCAAGTTCGACGGCGTGCAGAGCGTGGCCGACATATTCGTCAACGGCCGCCACGTGGGCGAGCATCGCGGCGGGTGGACGGCCTTTACGTTCGAGATTACCGACAAGGTGTCGTTCGGCGCCAACAATACGCTTCTTGCCGTGGTAAGCAACGCCTACCGCAACGACGTGCTGCCCGCATCGAGCGATTTGAATCTCTACGGCGGCATCTATCGCGGCGTAGAGCTGATAGTGACCGGACGCGATGCCATTTCGCCGCTGCACTACTCGTCGGACGGCGTATTCGTCACGCCGACCAACGTCTCGGCCGAGCGTGTCGACGGTACGGTGTCGGTATGGCTCTCTGCCAAGAGCGGTACTGCCCAGACGGTCGATCTCGAAATACTCTCGCCCGAAGGCGAGACGGTCTACTCGAAGAGCGTGCGTGCGGCCAGGCCCGATCCGGCCGTGCCGGTCGATATACCCTTCACGGTCGAGCGTCCGGCGCTGTGGAGCCCCTCGTCGCCGTCGCTCTACTCGGTGCGTGTGCGTCTGGGCGACATACTCGCCCCCTCGGACGAGGTTACGGTGGTAACGGGCTTCCGCAAGATATCGATCGGCGACGACAACCGCCTGCGCATCAACGGCGAGGCGATAGATGTCCACGGCGTCAACATGGCTCACGACAGGGCGGGCATAGCCAGCGCCATGCGCGAGCGCCACTACGACGAGGATCTCGACATGGTGGAGGATTTGGGCGCCAATGCGCTGCGGTCGCTCACGGCGCCGCACGACGACTATCTGTACAGTCGGTGCGACCGGAGCGGTATGCTGGTGTGGATCGACCTGCCGCTGACTCGCACGCAGGTGTTGAGCGACGTGAGCTATTTCTCGACCGAGGCTTTCCGCGATAACGGCCGTAGTCAGGCCATGGAGATCGTCTGCCAGAACTACAACCACCCCTCGGTCGTGATGTGGGGCATATTCTCCCAGCTGTGGCAGAAGGGCGACGATCCGCTGCCCTTTGTTAGGGAGCTCAACGCGCTGGTCAAGTCGACCGACCCCACGCGCCTTACCGTCGCGTGCAGCGATGCCGACGGCGAGCTGAACTTCGTGACCGATCTGATCGTATTCCGCCAGAACATAGGCTGGTATCGCGGCGTGCCCGACGATGTAAGCGTGTGGTGCCAGCAGCTCTCGTCGAACGAGCGGTGGAAGAGCCTGCACTCGGGCGTATGCTACGGCGAGGGCGGCTCGATCGACCAGCAGGACGACACCTATCCGCGTGCCGAGCCCAATACGCGCTGGCTGCCCGAGCGCCGTCAGACGGTGTTCCACGAGCGCTACGTCGATATCCTCACGCGCAGCGGTCTGTTCTGGGGAATATGGATCGACAACATGTTCGACTACGGATCGTCGCGACGCGCCTACGGCCGCAACAAGTCGGGACTTGTGACATTCGACCACCGCGACCGCAAGGATGCCTTCTGGCTTTATCGTTCGCTGTGGAACCGCCGCAGCAATACGCTCCATATCGCCGAGCGGCGCTGGGCGGTAAGGCAGGATAGCATCCAGCAGTTCAAGATATACTCGTCATACGATATGGCGCCGACGCTCATCGCCGGCGGCGATACGGTTCCCGTGCGCATGGTGGCGCCGTGCCAGTATCTGTCGGATTCGGTTGCGTTCGGCTCGCGCGGCGACGTGGCGGCCTACGTGGGACCGCACGGCGACAGCATACGCATCACAATCGGCAACTCTCTAAAATCGCGACGGACTCCGGCCCCTCGCATAACAACAGGTCGACGATAGAGAGGTTCGCCACGAAGGGCTGTCTGTCGGAGAATACCTGAACATACGGCGCGACGTCGATCGTCGCGCCTCTTTTCTTGTCGCGCAGATCGGTGTCCGACTTCGTGCATGCGACGTACTGCGTGCTCAGGCGCGGCATGCGGTCGGTGCAGCGGAGTATCGACAGCACCGTATCGAGCAGTTCGCAGTTCATGTCGACCAGATAGCGCCACGGCTTGCGGTAGAGCGGTTCGAGACGGTCGGCGTAGTGGTCGAAGTATGGCGACGAGCGATATGCCGATACTATGGCCGTCCAGTGCTGGTGCTGCCAGCGCTTCGAGTAGTCGATCCTCATATCGCGTATGGGCTGCCGGGGGCGGTCGGCATGTTCGAGCTGCACGCTCAGAAGCATGGTGCCGCCGGCGGTCATTATGCGCGTGCGGTTGCGCTCCGAACGTTTTACATAGTTCTCTCCCAGATCGAGCACGCACTCGCGCTGCATGATATGGGCGTACCACTCGATCGAGCCCCAGTATACCGACGGAAGAATGGTCATGATCTATCGTTTTTTACAGTGCAACATACAGAATCGGTCCTCGTGCGCGGTGCTCGCGGGCTCTATGCCGCTGCGGCGGCAGCACTCTTCGACCATGGCCAGATCGGAGTCGAGAAATCCGCTCAGCAGCATGTCGCCTCCCGGGGCGAGCAGTGCGACGTAGTGCGTCATGTCGGATATTATTATGTTTCGGTTGATGTTGGCCAGCAGCATGTCGTAACGCCCTGCGGGGGCATCGGCCACCGTGCCTTCGATCGGCACGACCTTCTCTTCGACGCGGCTGAGCGCTATGCTGCGGCGGCAGCTCTCGACGGCTGCGGGGTCGATGTCTATGGCGTCGACACGGGCGGCGCCGGCGCGTGCGGCCACGATCGAGAGTATGCCGGTGCCGCACCCCACATCGAGCACGGTGCGACCGGCCGTGCCGACAGAGCGTATCGCGCGGCACATCATCCGTGTGGTGGCATGATGCCCCGAGCCGAACGACATGGCCGGTGCGACCACTATATCGAATATGCCGCACTCGGGGTGCGGCGCATGATGCTCGCCGCGTATTATCATATCGCCGTCGACGGCGACAGGTTCGAAACTCTCCCTCTCCCAGCGGCTGTTCCAGTTTTCGGGCTCGACCGTGCGCTCGGCGGCCGCGACGCCGTAGCGGGCAAGCAGTTGCGCCACTTCGCTGCGGCACTCGTCCCACATCCCCAGCGGCATGCAGGCCGTGAGCCTCACGCCGCCCTCAGCGTCGTCCTGCTGCATGAATCCCTCGAAGGGGTAGTCCGACAACTCGGCCGTCAGGATATCGGCCAGCTCGGCATCGCGCAGCTCGGCCGAAAGTTCGATATAATGTTGCATCCGTATATATTATGTAAAATAATTTTGCTATATTTACGGCAAAAGTAGTCATATTATGGCAGAATGCACGAAAAAGTGGGAGGAAATCGCGCGCGAGTACCGCCGCTATATCAGGCTCGAAAAGAATCTGTCGCCCAACACCGTCGAGTGTTACATGCGCGATCTGGCCGAGTTCGCCCATTTCGTGCTGCGCATGTATGACGTGCCGCCGCAGAGGGTCGAGCCGCAGATGATCGAACGATATATGGCATGGCTCTACGATCAGGGGCGCAGGCGTACATCTCAGGCGCGGCGCCTGAGCGGCATAAAGAGCTTCTACAACTATCTGCTGTTAGGCGACCGCATCGACACGCTGCCCACCGAGTTCGTCGAGTCGCCCAAGTTCGGCCGCACGCTGCCCGACGTGCTTACCGTCGAGGAGGTCGACCGCATAATATCGGTCATCGACATCTCGACGGCCAAGGGCATTCGCGACAGCGCCATGCTCGAAGTGCTCTACTCGTGCGGACTGCGCGTGTCGGAGCTTACGTCGCTGCGTCTGGGCGACCTCTTTTTCGGCGAGGGTTACATACGTATCGTGGGCAAGGGCGACAAGGAGCGCATCGTCCCCGTCAGCTCGGCCGCACGCGACAAGGTGCAGCTCTATATGGAGCGCCGCAAGCCGCGCCGCGACAGCGAGGATACGCTGTTTCTGAACAACCGCGGGCAGGCGCTGACGCGCATCATGGTCTTCACGATAATCCGCAAGGCCGCCCTTATGGCCGGCATCGACAAGCGCATAAGCCCCCATACGTTCCGCCACTCCTATGCGACGCATCTGTTGGAGGGTGGCGCGAGCATCCGTCAGGTACAGGAGTTGCTCGGTCACGAAAACATAATGACCACCGAGATATATACGCATGTCGACCGTGCGCGGCTGCGCGAAACGATCGAAGACAAGTTCGACGATCTGAATCTGCTGGCATTGGATTAGATACTCAAAACCGCAAGACGATATGATGACGACACAGGTTAGATTGCTATGCTGCCTTATCGCGGCACTTCTGTTACGGTCGACGGCTGCGGCCGCCGAGAGCGACATCCGCATCGCCCGCGAGTGGGGCGAGCTGCACGGTACGCTTGCCGTGCCCGAGGGCGGGAGTGCGACTACGGCGGTGGTCATAATCGCAGGCTCGGGTCCCACCGACCGCAACGGCAATTCGTCGCTGGGCTTGCAGCCGCGCAGTTATGCGATGCTCTCCGATGCGCTGTGCCGTGCGGGCTTCGCCGTGCTGCGTTACGACAAGCGCGCGATAGGGCGCAGCGCATATCCTCCCGAAAGGATCGCCGATCTTACCTTCGACGACTACATCGACGATGCCGTGGCCTGCGTAGAATATTTGCGCTCCGAGGGTTACGAGAGGGTAGTGCCCGTCGGCCACAGCGAGGGCGCCCTGATCGCCGGGTGCGTGGCCGCGCGGTGCGATGTCGACGGTGCCGTGCTGCTGTCGGGCGCCGGTTACAGACTGGATATCATCCTCAACCGTCAGCTCGCCTCGCAGCTCATGGAGGTCGACATGGGGCTTATGGTGCGTGCCACGGCGATTCTGAACCGTCTGGCATCCGGCCGCATGGCGGACGACATACCGCCTGAGCTTCAACCCTTGTTCGGCCGGCATATACAGCCGTTCCTCATATCGTGTATGCGCTACGATCCCGTCGAGACGATACGGGGTATCGAGGCGCCGACACTGATCGTAACGGGCGGTGCCGACATACAGATCACGCCCGACAATGCCCATAGGCTGCACGAGGCAGCTCCCGAATCGCGCCTCGTCCTGCTCGACGCTATGAGCCACGTATTGAAGGATTGCGCCTCGACCGACCGCATGGAGCAGCTGTCGACTGTCTATGCCGATTCGACGCTGCCTCTGAGTGCCGGTCTGGCGGACGCCGTCATAGAATTTTTAACGACAATATAATATCAAGCCCTATGTCAATGCTGTCAAAGATTTTCGGCCGCAAGAGCGATGCCGACACCTGCCCGGCCGACGTTATTCGGATGCGCGACGGCCGCCTGCTCACGATCCGTTTCTTCGGCCACGCCTCGATCGCCTTCGAGTACGAGGGACGTCATATCTATGTCGATCCCGTGATGAAATACGCCGACTACGGGCGTCTGCCCAAAGCCGATGCGATTCTTGTGACGCACCCGCACTACGACCACTTCGACATGGAGGCCGTCGAGGCGCTGCGCAAGGAGGGCACGGCGATACTTTGCGACCGCACCACGGCCGAGTCGTTCGAGGGCGACTGCTATACGATGCTGCCCGGAGCTGCGGCGCACCCTTTGGAAGGCGTGCGCGTCGATGCCGTGGCGGCCTATAACACCTCGCCTGAGCAGTTGCAGTTCCACCCGCGCCAAAGCGAGTTCTGCGGATATCTCCTGACTTTCGCCGACGGCGAGTCGGGCATGCGCGTCTACGTCTCGGGCGATACCGAACCCACCGACGAGATGCGTGCGCTGCACGATATCGACATCGCTTTTGTCTGCGTCAACCAGCCCTATACGATGACACCCGAGCAGGCCGTCGAAGCCGTCGAGGCGATACGCCCCGGGATCGTCTACCCGTACCATTTCGGCGAAGTGGATCATCCGACCGACGTCGAGGCGCTCGCCGCCCGTCTTGCACCGTTGGCCGAGGTGCGCCTGCGGCCGCTGGCATAGCATCGGCGCATTCCTCCTTTGCCGGGCGACGGGCAGAGGGCGGATGCTCCGATTTCACCGAAAAAGAGTTATCTTTGCCGATTATTAACACTGGTTATTATGCAGAAGGATATCGAGCGTGCAGTCCAGGTGCTGCGAGACGGAGGAATGATACTCTATCCGACGGATACGGTGTGGGGCATCGGGTGCGATGCCACTAATGCCGAGGCGGTAGAGAGGGTATACGAATTGAAACGGAGCACCGACAAACACTCGATGCTGGTGCTTTGCCGCGATGCCGACATGATCGTGCGCTATGTCGACCGTGCGCCGGGCATAGCTTTCGAAGTCATGGAGTTGAGCGACAAGCCGCTGACGCTGATCCTGCCGGGTGCGGTGGGGGTGGCGCCCAATCTGGTCCCCGAGACGGGCACGCTCGGCGTGAGGGTCCCCGACCACGAGTTCTGCCGTCAGCTGCTGCGCCGTTTCGGCCGGCCTGTCGTATCGACATCGGCCAACATCTCGGGCGAGCCTGCTCCGGCGGGTCTTGCCGAAGTCGACCGCGCGATAATCGACGGGGTGGATTTCGTCGTCAGCCCGCGCTTCGAGGGGCGTCCGACGCGCAAGCCCTCGTCGATCATAGCATTCGGCGAAAGAGGCGAAGTGAAGATAATACGCAAATAAACATACGTGCAATGGCAAAGACTTTGACCATAGAGATACAGAAGCGTTTCAACGACATCGATTCGTTCCGACATGTCAACAACGTGGCGCAGCAGACATACTTCGATCTGGGCAAGACGGACTATTACCGCCGCGTCATGGGCATCGACGGTACGTTCGGCAAGCTGCGCGTGATTACGGTCTCGACGCACACCGACTTTCGCTCTCAGGTGCGCATGACCGACGATGTGACCGTCTCGACTACGGTGTCGAGGCTCGGCACCAAGAGCATGACCATCTATCAGCAATTGCTGTGCGGCGGAGAGTGCCGCACCGAGAGCACGTCGGTAATGGTGGCGTTCGACTACGAGAATCAATGTTCGGTCGAGATACCGGACGAGTGGCGCGAAAAACTGCAATGACCATGAATAAGAATACCGCTCTGCGTGCACTGTTTTTCATCCTGCTGGCCGCATCGGCCTTTCTCTCGCCGGCTATGTCGCTGCTGGCGGGCATAGTGCTCGCACTGACTCTGGGCAATCCCTACCCGGCACTTGCCAAGCGTGCATCCAAGATCGCCTTGCAGGCCTCGGTGGTCGGCATAGGCTTCGGCATGGACCTGCACGAGTCGCTGGCGGCCGGTCGCGACGGCATGCTCTTTACGGTGGTATCGGTCATAGGCGTCATGCTGCTGGGCGTGGCGCTCGGCCGCAGAATGGGCATCGACGGCAAAGGCTCCTATCTGATTGCGTCGGGCACGGCGATCTGCGGCGGAAGTGCTATTGCGGCCGTCGGTCCGGTCATAGATGCCGACGACGACCAGATGTCGCTGTCGCTGATTACGATATTCGTCCTCAATGCCGTGGCTCTGTTCGTCTTTCCGCCGGTGGGCGAGGCGCTCGGGCTCAGCCAGCAGCAGTTCGGCATGTGGGCTGCGATAGCCATACACGACACCAGCTCGGTGGTAGGCGCCGGCGCGGCATACGGCCAGGAGGCGTTGCAGATAGCTACGACCGTCAAGCTGACACGTGCACTGTGGATCATTCCGCTGGCCGTATTCTCCACCTTCGTATTCCGCTCGCGGGGCAAGCGCATCGCTGTGCCGTGGTTCATCCTGCTGTTCGTGGCGGCTATGGCCGTGAACACCTATACGGGTATACCGGAGCAGGTTACCGGTGCAATCGTCGAAGTATCGCGCAGGGTGTTGTGCATGACTTTGTTTCTGATAGGCTGCGGATTGTCGCTTGCGGTAGTGCGCAGCGTCGGCATACGCCCGCTGATTTTGGGTGTCGTGCTCTGGGCAGTCATATCGATAACCACCCTTGCGGTGGTCATGGCCGTGTAGCGCAGGCTCAATCCTCCTCTTCGAACATGAAACCCTCCATCAGAGAGTCGATCTCACGACGCTCTTTCTTGGTGGGGCGTCCCGTGCCGCGGTCGCGAAAGACGAATATCGTCTCGTGCGGCGCATGCAGCTTGTCGAGCTCCTCCTGCGGCGTTATGTCGCGGCAATAGAGCGGCACGTTCTTGGCCGGCTGGCGGCTCGATACGATGTCGACCACCTCGTAAGAGTAGTTGACCCTCTCGCGGCGCACGCCTATGCGGTCGCCCGTGCGTACTTCGCGCGAGGGCTTTACGGGCGAGCCGTTGACCGTGACGCGGTTCTGTCTGACGGCTTCGGCCGCATCGCTGCGCGTCTTGAATATGCGCACTGCCCAAAGATATTTGTCTATTCTGACGGGATCCATAATCATTCTGTTTTAGGGTCAGGCACGCCCTTCGCCCAGCTCGTTGGTGCGGCTGACGCTGAGGATCATGCCCAGCGCGAGGGTTGTGAACAGCAGCGACGAGCCGCCGCGCGATATCAGAGGCAGGTTCTGTCCCGTCTCGGGTATGAGATTGACCTGAACCATGATATGCAGCAGCGCCTGACATGTCACGAGCAGCCCCAGCCCCAGCGTCATAAGTGCGGGAAAGGGCACGCTGCATGCGCGGAATATCTCTATCGAACGGAAGAATATCCACAGATACAGCATCATGAGTATCAAGGCTATGACAAGCCCGTATTCGGATATGAAGAACGAGTAGGCATAGTCGCTCTCAGGGTGCGTCACAAGTGCGCGCGTGGTGCTGTGGCCGGCGCCCTCGCCGAACAGCCCGCCCTCGCGTATGGCGATCATGGCGCGCTGCGTGTCGGACATCGAGTAGCTGTTGCGCGGCACCTCCGATGTGGTCCACTCCTTGACCCATGTCGACAGACGTCCTCCGGCCACGTCGGCACGGCCTATGCGCAGCACGCTCATAAGCAGTATCCCCAGCACGCATGCCACGGCCGTGAGCTTCATAAGCTCGCGTATGCGCACGCGCCCTATGTAGAGCATTATGAGAGATGCGATGAAGATCAGCACGGCCGACGAGGTGTGTGCCGTCACGACCACGCCGCACGAGAGCAGGACGGGTCCTACCAAAGGCCATGTATTCTCGCGTATGATGCGCATCTGCTGCGGCTCGGTAATACGGAAATTCGTGGGCAGCAGATGTATCTTGTTGATGTTGCCCTGGCGTGTCGACATGCGGCGCGCGAGCATCAGAATGGTCATTACCTTCAACCCCTCCGACGGCTGGAACTGTATCGAGCCGATAGCGATCCAGCGGGCGGCGTCGTTGGTCGACGTACCTATGAAGTAGGTCGCGGCCGTCAGCCCCACGAACAGCCAGTAGAGTGCCGGCGTGAGGCGGTAGAAGACCTTCCAGTCGATCTTGTGCACCATGACTATGGCCGGTATGCAGAGCAGCACGAGCATGATCTGCTGGCGCAGCGACTGTGTCGTGGTAAAGCGCGACGAGATGTCGTATGCCATTTTCGCCGTCGAGGAGTATACCACGAGGATCGACACCACGACCAGTGCCGTGAATATTACCCACAGCACGCGGTCGCCGCCTATGATGCGCCGGCGGCGTTCGAGCAGCTCGGCCGCGGCTGCGGCCGCCGCAGCACTGTCGCGCTTCGGTCGTCGGGGCGCTGTGCGCTCGGGCTTTTCGTCGCTCTTCCTCTTTTTACTTGCGAATATCATCTTCGAGGAGGTTGCGTTTTACCCACTCTTTGAACTCCTCGCCGCGGTTCTCGTAGTTGCGGAACAGGTCGAAGCTCGCGCAGGCGGGCGACAGCAGCACCGTATCGCCCGGGAGGGCGAGCGAGACTGCGGCGCGCATAGCCTCGTCGAGCGACGAGGCCGATACCACCTGCGGCACCACACCCGTGAACTCCCTGACGAGCTTGTCGTTATCGAGCCCCATGCAGACCAGTGCCCTGACCTTTTCGCGTGCGAACCTCTTCAACGGCTCGTAGTCGTTGCCCTTGTCCGTACCGCCGGCGATCCACACCGTCGGGCGCGTCATGCTCTGCAAGGCGTACCACACCGAGTCGACGTTGGTGGCCTTCGAGTCGTTGACATACTCCACGCCGCCGGCCACGCCGCACGGCTCCAAACGGTGCTCGACGGGCGAGAACTCGTATATCGACCGGCATATGCTCTCGGGGGCGACGCCCGCCGCGAGGGTGGCCAGCGCGGCCGCCATGGCGTTGTAGGTGTTGTGCAGCCCCTTGATGCGCATCTTGCCGATGTCGATCGTAAGACTCTTGTCGCCGACGGCCGCCGTGAAGCTCTCGCCGTCGCAGAATGCGTCGCCAGCACCCGAGGCTATGGCCGTGTGTGTGGCGAACGGAAGACGGCGCATGCGCATCGTATCGGACATGGCGTCGGTAAGACGCGAGACGGTCTGGTCGTCGGCCGAGTAGACGAACGCGTCGCGCGAGGTCTGGTTCTGCACTATACGCATCTTCGAGGCGGCGTACTTGTCGAACGAGTGGTCGTAGCGGTCGAGATGATCGGGCGTGATGTTGGTCAGTACGCCTATGTCGGCACGGAAACGGTACATGCCGTCGAGCTGGAACGAGCTAAGCTCCAATACATACCAGTCGTAACGTTCGGTGGCGACCGAGTAGGCGAAGCTCTCGCCGATATTGCCGCCGAGCGCTGCGTTCATGCCGGCATCGCGCATGATCTTGTATATGAGCGACGTGGTGGTCGTCTTGCCGTTCGAGCCGGTGATGCAGATCGTGCGTGCACCGTCGAGATAACGGCCTGCGAACTCGATCTCCGAGATGACGGGTATGCCCTTTTCGCGTATGCGGCGGACGATAGGCGCCGTGTCTGGTATGCCCGGCGACTTGACCACTTCGGTGGCCGAGAGTATCAGCTCCTCGGTATGGCCGCCCTCTTCGTAGGGCACCTGCCACTCATCGAGCCGGCGGCGAAACCGTTCGGCGATCTGTCCCGAGTCGGAAAGAAAGGTGTCGAGACCCTCTTTCTTTGCCAGTATCGCGGAGCCATAACCGCTTATACCTCCGCCTAAAACAACGATGCGACGTTTCATTTATCTGATTTTGAGAGTTACGAGTGTAAGTGCCGACAGCAGCAGCGAGATGATGAAGAAGCGTATCATGATCTTCGTCTCGAAGATGCCGCGTTTCTGGTAGTGGTGGTGCAGCGGCGACATGAGCAGGATGCGACGCCCCTCGCCGTACTTGCGCTTGGTGTATTTGAAATAGCTTACCTGCAACATTACCGACACGGCTTCCATGAGGAAGACGCCGCACAGCAGCGGCAGCAGCAGTTCCTTGCGTATGCACAGTGCGAAGACGGCGATGATGCCGCCTATGGTCAGCGAACCCGTGTCGCCCATGAATATCTGTGCCGGATAGGAGTTGTACCACAGAAAGCCGATGAGCGCTCCGGCGAAGGCCGAGGCGAAGATGACCAGCTCGCCGCTGTCGGGTATATACATTATATTGAGGTAGTCCGAGTATACGATATGTCCCGACAGGTAGGCCAGTATGCCCAGCACGAGCACTATGGGCACCGATACGCCGGTCAGAAGGCCGTCCAGACCGTCCGTGAGGTTGGCTCCGTTGGATACGGCCGTGATGATGAATATCGCCACGAGGATATAGAGTATCCATGCCGCGGTGTCGTTGCCGCCCGTGAAGACGTTGTAGTTGAGCTCGGAGTTCTTCATGAACGGAATCGTGGTCTCGGTGCTCTTCTTGGGTGTGGTGCTGATGACGCGCTCCTGATCGAAAGAGCTCACGCGGCCGTCCTCGATATACTGCACGGTCTGCGTCTCGACCACCTTGTCGCGCACCACGATGTCGTCCGATGCCCACATCATCGTTCCTATGATGATGCCCAGACCCACCTGCCCGACCACCTTGAAGCGGCCGTTGAGACCCTGCTTATTGTGGCGGAACACCTTGATGTAGTCGTCCAGACCGCCGATGAATCCCAGCCATAGTGTCGAAACGAGCATAAGCTGTATGTATACGTTCGACAGCTTGCCGAACAGCAGCACCGGCACCACCACGGCCAGAATGATTATTATGCCGCCCATCGTCGGGGTGCCCTTCTTCTGCAACTGCCCCTCCAAGCCCAGATCGCGTATGTCTTCGCCTATCTGCTTGCGCCGCAGCATGTTTATTATGCGCTTGCCGAAGACTATGGCTATCAGCAGCGACAGAATTATGGCCGCGGCAGAGCGGAACGAAATGTACTGGAACATACCCATGCCCGGCAGGTCGGTGGCATGATCGAGATATTTGAAAATAGAGTAGAACATATTTTCCGATTTGCTGTAATGTATTGATTGCTGTTGTTACGCTAAATGCCTTTCGCCGCGAAAGCCTCACGCAGATGCTCGCGGTCGTCGAAGTGGTGCTTCTCGCCTCCTATGATCTGATAGTCCTCGTGCCCCTTGCCCGCAACCAGAATCATGTCGCCCGGTGCGGCGAGCATCACGGCCGTCTTGATCGCCTCGGCGCGGTCGGTTATTTTCAGGTAACGCGCTGACGTGCCTGCGCCGGCTATCATGTCGGCGAGTATGGCCTCGGGATCCTCCGTGCGGGGGTTGTCCGACGTGAAGATCGTCGTTGTGGCGTGCTCGACGGCTATGGCCGCCATTTCCGGGCGCTTGGTGCGGTCGCGGTCGCCGCCGCATCCGCATACCACTATCAGATTCTGCTGCGGCCGGCGCACCTCCTCTATGGTCTGCAACACGTTCTGCAAGGCGTCGGGCGTGTGAGCATAGTCGACTATGGCCACCGTGCCGTCGGCTGCCGTTATGGGCTCGAAGCGACCCGAGACGGGGTGCAGCATCGAGAGCGCCGTGAGCGTCTGCCGACTGTCGGTGCCGAGCAGCGTGGCGGCGGCATACACCGAGAGCAGATTATAGGCGTTGAAGCGGCCGAGGAAGCCTACCCACACATCTTCCGAGCCGATCCTCAGCTGCATGCCGTCGAGATGCGTCTCGATTACCTTGGCCCTGAAATCGGCCATCGAGCGCAGCGACAGCCGGTGTATATGCGCCCGGCAGTTCTGCACCATTACCTCGCCGTTGCGGTCGTCGATGTTGGTCAGCGCCCATGCCTTGGCGGGCAGCATGTCGAAAAATCTCTTCTTGGCACGGACATACTCCTTGAATGTCTTGTGGTAGTCGAGATGATCGTGCGTAAGGTTTGTGAATATGCCTCCGGCGAAGTCGAGCGCGTCGATGCGGTGCTGGACGATCGAGTGCGACGACACCTCCATGAAGCAGTAGCGGCACCCCTCGTCGACCATGCGGCGCATCATCTCGTTGAGACGTATCGAGTCGGGCGTCGTGTGGGTCGAGGCGATGCTTCGCTTGCCGATGCGGTAGACTACGGTCGATATCAGACCCGACGGACAGCCCAGCGACGTGAACAGATCGTATAGCAGCGTGGCCGTGGTAGTCTTGCCGTTGGTGCCCGTCACGCCGACCAGACTCAGCTCGCGGCTGGGGTGGTCGTAGTAGGCTGCCGACATCGCGGCCATGGCCGTATTGGTATCCTCCACCACGACATAGCACACCTGGGCGCTGCACTGCGCGGGCAGCTGCTCGCACACCACGGCGACGGCGCCGCGCTCTATGGCCGAGGCTATGTAGTCGTGCCCGTCGCTCGCCGTGCCTCTCACTGCGAAGAAGCATGCGCCTGCGCCTACGCGTCTGGAATCGTATTCGAGCGACGCTATTTGCGGATCGGCCGCTGCCGATATGTAACTTGCCCGGACATCGCCGAGCAGCCGGCTCAGTTGTTTCATCTTGTTATCTTTCGAGTATTATTCTGATCTTCGTCCTGTCGTTCGAGAGCTTGGTGCCTGCTCTGAGGCTCTGCGTAACCACGCGGCCGCGGCCGCTGAACGATACGTCCAGGCCGCAGTACTCCAACAGGTAGAGCGCATCTTTGAGCCCCATGCCGCGGACGTCGGGCACCGTACCGCGCTCGACCTCCACGCCGCCGAGCGTGGCCTTGCCCTGCTCGTCGACCTTGACCGAGCACCACTCGCTGCCCTCGTAGCAGGCCTCGATGTCGGGCGAGAGGTGGTACGCCACGCGATGCGTGTGCCATGCGTTGCCGCCCTTGATGTTCTTGGGTGCCTGGGGCGTCGCGGCGGGCTCTATGCCCTCGTGCAGCGACGGATCGTTGGTATATATGTATTTCATTATGTCGGCCGCAACCGGACCGGCCAGATCGATGCCGAAGTAGTCGTTATAGCCCGTGCTCTCCTTGCACATGCAGACGAAGACCGTGTACTTGGGTCTGTCGGCAGGGAAGTATGCGCCTATCGAGCCGAGGTAGTACTTGTCGCGGACGCCTATCGCACGCGTGTCCTGACGGCAGTTGGAGATGAAGCTGCCGGTAATGTGCGCCGTACCGGTCTTGCAGCCGAAGTCGACGGGTACGTCTGAGAAGATGTTTTTGGTCTGCTTCGACGCCGCCACCATGCACTCGCGCACCAGCGCCAGCGTGCGGTCGGAGCATATCCTCTCCACGAGCGTGTTGACCTTCTTGCGCTCTACCTCCTCGTCGCCGCGGCGTATCGACGATACCAGACGCGGCGATACCATGCGGCCACCGTTGGCCACGGCGTTGAATATCGCGGCGGTGTGTATGGCCGGCAGCGTCACCTCGTAGCCGAAACCCTGACGCGGCAGGCGGAAGGCATCCGAGTAGCTGTCGGAGATATGACCCGGCTTCTCGCCGAAGGCCTGCAATCCCACGCATTCGTCTATGCGCAGCCGCCGCAGCTGCTCGACGTACCGCGACGGGTTGTTGCGGTATGTTTCGTATATGGCCTTGGCGAAATATATGTTCGACGAGTGTGCGAAGGCATCCACCAGATTGACTATGCCGCCCGTCTCCTTGCCCGCGTCGTGCGAGTCGGTGACGTTCGCACCGCCCACGCGCCGCCACGAGCGTCCGCCCCGCAGCTGCGGCGAGTGCTCCGTATCGTAGCTGTTAGAGGCCGTGAAGCCGGCGTCCTCGACCAGAATCAGCGTGTTTGTAAGTTTGAACGTCGAGCCGGGCGTGAGCGACGTGCGCACGGCGTGGTTGTAGTATTCGGTATAGCGTTCGCCGCGGCGCTCGCCCTCGGCGCCGAGGTTGACCATTGCCAGTATGTCGCCCGTAGCGGCCTCCATGACTATCGCCACGCCGAACGAGCCGTGTTTGGCGACGAGCTGGCGGCGCATCCTCTCGTCGGCCATCTGTTGCAGGCCGGCGTCGATCGTGGTCACTATGTCGCAGCCGTCCTCGGGATCGATGTTGTCGGCGTCGTTGACGCGCGCCCAGAAACCGTTGGCTATCTGCTGCTGCACGGTACGCCCGACGCGGCCTGTAAGCTCCTCGTTGCAGATGCCCTCGATGCCGTATGCCGTCGTATCCTTGATGCGACCTATGATCTGCCGGGCGAGATTGTCGCCGTAGGGGTATACGCGCTTGTCGAACTGCTCTCTGCCGAACGTGACGCCCATGTTGCCGTTGAGGATCGGAAACCGGTCGCGCATCATGCGCCACTCGTCGAGGGTTACTTCGCGCGGGAATATCTTTACCGAACGCTTGCGGTTCTTGGCGGCATAGTTGTCGTCGAAGATCTTTTTATAGTCCCGCTTCGAGAGATACCGGTAGCCGTGGCGCGCGGCATCCTCGCGCGAGAAGAAACGCGCCAGACACGCCGACAGCGAGTCGGTCTCCTTGTCGAAGCGCTCGGCCGAGGCGAAGCCCTCGGCGGCGAAGTCGAACGTGGCCTGATACCGGAATACCGACGCTGCGAGGGGCTCGCCGCCGCGCGCCAGAATAGCGCCGCGGTGCGACGGTATCTCCGTTGTCCGGAAGATGTTGCGCGACAGAACCTCTGCGCTGCGCGCCACCGAGCCGCTGAACATCTGCACCCATACCAGACGCGTTGCTATGAGCAGTCCGGCAAGGATAAACACGGCGTACAGCACCCTTACCCGAAACAGTATGTCTTTCTTGGCATTAGGTCTCTTTTCGGCCATATCATCTCTTAATTAGCCGACTGTCGTCCGACAGGTCGGTCATGCGTATGCCGCGGTCCTGCAACATGCGCATTATCTCTTTATATGAGCCGCGGCGGAACCTCTCCTCCTGCAACAGCACGGCACGCTCGCGCAGCACGCGCGTGCGCTCCTCGATCTCGCGCCTCTCGTTGTCGGCATTGAGCGACATGAATGTCACGAATATACTCAGAAAGCACATCGCGGCTATGGCTATCAGATAGTTGTAATACTGCGAGGCGTGGTGCCCGACCAGAAAGCTGCCCGAAAACAACTGCCACAGAAAGCTGCTGCGGCGCCGCTGCCGGCGCTGCTCCTCGCGCTCCTGCTCCTCCTTCTCGGCCTCGATGCGCTGCCGCTCCTCCTCTATCTCGCGTTCGGCCAGTCCGCTGTCGACGCGTATCAGCTCGCGGCGTATGCGGCGCGCCATAAGCTCCTCCTCCTCTTGCAGGCGGCGGCGCTCCTCCTCTTCGGGGTCGAACGGTATGTTGTCGTTATGCTCGGTCATGACTCCCTCTTTTCGCCCACGCGCATGCGGGCGCTGCGGGCGCGCGGGTTGCGCGCCGTCTCCTCGTCGGTGGGTATTATCGGTTTGCGCACGACAGCCTCGACGGGCGTGGTCTGTCGGCCGTAGAAGTCCTTTTCGATTCGTCCGTCGCAGTTGCCGCTGCGCATGAAGTTCTTGACGATGCGGTCTTCGAGCGAATGATACGATATGACGACCAGCCGGCCGCCCGGGCTCAACAGTTTGAGGCTCTGCTCCAAGGCCATCTTCAAGGCCTCCATTTCGCCGTTGACCTCGATGCGGAGCGCCTGGAACAGCTTGGTCAGGAACTTGGTCGGATCCTTGGCCGGCGTGACGGGCTCGACGGCTGCGATCAGCTCGCCGGTGGTGCGTATGGGCTGCTTGTCGCGGGCGCGCAGGATGCAGTTGGCGATTTTCCACGTCGTATCAAGCTCGCCCCATTGCGAAAAAATTTCGCAAAGGGCATCATTTGTGTAGCTGTTCACGATATCGGCAGCCGTGCGTCCGCCGCGATTGTTCATACGCATGTCGAGCGCGGCATCCGAACGGAACGAAAATCCGCGCTCCGCCGTGTCGAAATGGTGCGACGAGACGCCCAGATCGGCCAATATGCCGTCGACACGGTCGACGCCTCTGCTGCGCAGCGCTCCGCGCACGAAGCGGAAGTTGGACTCGACGAACGTGAAGCGCTCGTCGTCGGGGGCGTTGACGCGCGCGTCGGGATCCTGATCGAGCGAATAGAGCCGTCCCCGCGACGACAATTCGGACAATATGCGGCGCGAGTGGCCGCCGCCGCCGAACGTGAGATCGACGTATACGCCGTCGGGACGTATCGAGAGCTGCTCGACAGCCTCTTCCAGCAAAACGGGTATGTGGTATGTTTCGGACATTCGGCCTCGTTTTTACGATAAATAGCGGTCAAAGTTACATATTTTAACCGAACGCAACGACAATATTTTTTGAAAAAAACTATATAATCTCAATTCAATCGGCTTTATGACTCAGACACTGAAAATTTCGATCGGCGATTTGTTGCGCCGGCGTGCGCCGCGCGTGGCCGCGATGCTGCCGCCGATAGCCGTGCATGCTCTCGAAAAGCGACTTTGCGTCGACCGGCTCAACGACTACATCACACACCATGCCGAGCTGCCTACATCGGAGTTTCTGCACCGTTTCCTTGCTACCATACGTGTCGACTATTCGATCGAGGGGCTCGACCGCCTGCCCGCCGACGGCCGCTATATCTTCGCGTCGAACCACCCCTTCGGCGGTCTGGACGGCGTGGTGCTGGCCGCAGCCATGATCGACCGTTTCGGGGATGTGGGCGTAGTCGTGAACGATCTGCTGAGCGAGATACGCCCGCTCGACGCGATATGGCTGCCCGTAAACCTGCACGGGCGGCAGCGCGGCGACTATGCCCTGCGCTACGAGGAGGCGCTGCGCGGCGACAAGCCGATCGTAACGTTTCCCGCGGGGCTGTGCTCGCGCCGCATCGACGGCCGTGTGCGCGATACCGAGTGGCACACTTCGTTCGTGCGCCGCGCCATGCTCCACGACCGCGACATAGTGCCGGTATATGTCGCCGGACAGCTCTCCGACGCGTTCTACCGTCTGGCCGACATACGGCGCCGTCTGGGCATAGGCTTCAACTTGGAGATGATGCGTCTGCCGTCGGAGATGTTCGCCCAGAGCGGCCAGACGATCCGTGTGCGCGTGGGCGAGGCGATGCCGTCGGAGCAGATACGCCGCTCGGAGTCGCTGAGCGAGGTGTGCGGCGAGATTCGGCGCAGGGTATATCAAATGGCGATGTAGGTATGGTCGAGACTATAATAGCTCCCGTCGACAGGCGTGTCCTGCTCGACGAGCTGGAAGAGGCTACCTTCGTGCGGGGCACGCGCCATGCCTCCAACGAGATATATACCTTCGAGGCGGCACGCTGCCCCAACCTTATGCGCGAGGTGGGACGCCTGCGCGAGGAGTCGTTCCGTGCGGCTGGCGGCGGCACGGGCGACGAGGTCGATATCGACTCTCTGGATATGCGCGAGGGCGGTTACAGCCAGCTCATCGTCTGGGACCCCGAGGCGCTGGCCGTTGTGGGCGGATACCGATACATAGTCTGTGCGCGCAGCGACATGGATGCGCTGTCGACATGGCACTATTTCCACTTCTCGGCGCGCTTCCGCCGCCGTTATCTGCCCTATACGATCGAGCTGGGACGCTCGTTCGTGCAGCCGTTATACCAGCAGCGGCGCAACCCCAAGAGCATATTCGCGCTGGACAACCTCTGGGACGGCATGGGCGCGATAGTCATGCTCCACCCCGAGGTAAAATATCTCTTCGGCAAGGTCACGATGTATCCGTCGATAGGCCCTCTGGCGCGCAATACGCTGATATACTTCATGCACAAATTCTTCCCCGACAACGAACGGCTGGTGCGTGCCCGCCGTCCCGTCGACCACGACATCGACAGCCGCCTCTACGACAATCTCTTCGTGGGCCGCACCTACGGCGAGAACTACCGCATACTTATCCGCCGCATGCGCGACCTGAGGCAGACCGTGCCGCCCATGATAAACTCCTATATGAGGCTTTCGACGACCATGCGCGTCTTCGACACATGCAGCAACCCCGATTTCGGCGATGTCGAGGAGACGGGCATACTGCTCACGATAGGCGACTTTCATCAGGACGTGCGCGACCGCTGGCTGGAACAGGGATAAGGCGCGAGGGGAGCGCCTCGGATGCGAACGCGTGCTATCATGTGCGTGTCGTGTATCGGGTGCCGGGTGCCGTGGATCGCGGCTGTTCATGTTTGCAATGTATTTGTATGACGTGATCCGCAGCCGGGGCACAGCCTGTCTCTGCTCCGGCATCCGTCCGGGTAATGTTTCGCCGCGGCGGCCGTCTGCATATTGTTCCGCTCTGCCGCCAGTCAGCTTGGTAAGACGGCAGAAAAATCCTCCGGGCATACAGCCCCGGAGGATTTCGCTTTTCGTCGAGTCGTAACTCGTAATAGGATATGTAGCCGGCAGTTAGGCTTTGGTGCGGGTGCCGGTCTTGGCCTTCGTGAGCTCGATCTCGAAGTCCGACAGCACGTTCATATAGTTGATGAACGCCTCGTAGGCCGAGCCGTAGGGGTTGAAATAGGAGTGCACGTCGCCGTCCGAAAGCCATTTGGTCGCCATGTAGTAGAAATGGTCCGAGGTCTGCATGAAATTCCAGACAAATTCGAAATCCTTGTTCTTCAAAGCCTTTACCTTGGGCGCCAGCGAATAGAGCTTCTCGAAAGCCTCGTTCTGCAACTCGTTGCCCAGCCATGCCGTGATGTCGCGTTCCTCGTCGGCCCATGACATTGCGTGCGGGCAGTGCAGCACGGCTACCGGTTGCAGGCGCTTGGCAGCCTCGCTGACGGTGGCGAACTCCACCTGCTGCGTCGACAGCAGGGCCTTGGGCAGTGCCTTGACGAAATCGAAGATGCCGGTCGATGCTTTCTGGTGCTCGCCGAAGGTCTCGTAGTCCATGAACAGGTTTACCACGTCGCCGTTCTCGGCCGCCACCCACGATGCGAACTTGTCGGCCGTGAGCGGATACTGGTCCCAGCCCTCGTTGGAGAAGCGGAAGGCGATGTCGTCCGAGAGCTTGTAGTTGCGCAGCAGCAGGCGCAGCTTGTTGTCGGTGGCGTCGGTATAGAGGAAGTTGGGCGATTTCCAGCCCAGCACGTGCTTGGCGCCCTCGGCGAGCATTGTCTTGAAGCCCATGCGCGATACGGTGGTGGCGATAGAGTCGGAGTAGATGAGCTCGGTGTTGCGGAACGCCGTGGGCTTGACGCCGAACTCGCGCTTTATCATCGCGGCATGCAGCTTGACCTGCTCGGTAAACTCCTCCTCGGAGCGCAGCGAAGCCAGCGAGTGCGAGTAGGTCTCGGCAAGAAATTCGACGCATCCGGTCTCGGCGAGCGCCTTGAACGAGTCGAGCACCTCGGGCGCATAGGCCTTGAACTGCTCGACGGCAGTGCCCGTTATGGAGAACGAGCAGCGGAACTTGCCCTTGTTGTCCTTGATGAGCCTCAACAGCAGCGCGTTCATCGGAAGATAGCACTGTCGGGCTACCTTCTGCATTATGGCGCGATTGGTAAAGTCGTCGAGGTAGTTGTGATCCTTGCCCATGTTGAAGAATCGATAGACCTTCAAACGCCAGGGCTGGTGTACCTGAAAATAGAGGCAAACAGTCTTCATATATTGATCTTTTTATTATTTCTGTCGGTTGCACTTGTCGATCGCCTGCTCGTAGACGCTCTTGATCTTGGCGGCGGCGTTGTTCCATTTGAGCCCCGTGACCTCTTCGAGTCCCTTCGACGAGAACATCTTGGCAAGGGCAGGGTATTTAATCAGGCCGTATATTGCATCGGCCATGGCGTCGACGTCCCAGTAATCGACCTTGACGGCGTAGTCGAGCACCTCGGCCACACCGCTCTGCTTCGATATGATGACCGGCACGTTGGAGCGCATGGCCTCCAAGGGCGATATGCCGAATGGCTCCGAGACCGACGGCATGACATATACGTCCGAGAGCTGGAACATCTTCTGCACGTCGTCGCCGCGCAGGAAGCCCGTGAAGTGGAACCTGTCGGCGATGCCGAGCGACGCCACGCGCCGTATGACGTGGTTCATCATGTCGCCCGAACCGGCCATGACGAAGCGGACGTCGGGCACGCGTTTGAGCACCTTGGCTGCCGCCTCGACGAAGTAGTCGGGACCCTTCTGGTAGGTAATGCGGCCGAGGAACGTTACGATCTTGTCGTCGACGCCGCGCTCGGGGAGCTCGGTCTGCTTCTCGGCGAAGCGGACGGCATTGTGCACCGTGACGACCTTTTCAGGCTCGACGCCGTAACGGTCGATGACGATGTTGCGCGTAAGGTTCGAGACGGCTATCACCATGTCGGCGGCGTGCATGCCGGCGCGCTCTATGGCGTATGTCTGCGTGTTGATGTTCTCGCCGCTGCGGTCGAACTCCGTGGCGTGCATGTGCACCACCAGCGGCTTGCCCGAGACGCGCTTGGCGGCGATGCCTGCGAAGTATGTCAGCCAGTCGTGGGCGTGTATCACGTCGAACTGGCCTTCGAGATCCTTGGCCACCTGTGCGGCCACCACGGCGTAGCGCGCGACCTCTTCGAGCAGGTTGGCGCCGTATTTGCCCGAGAACGTATAGCGCTGCGTCCATACGTCGCCCGGCACCTCCCATGTCTTGCTGCCAGTACGCAGGTACTCCTCGCGGTGGGTTTCATACTCCTCGGGAGATAGGTAGGGAACCATATTCGAGTCGATATGGATGAATGACATCTTACGCATTATATCGTCTGCGCCGGTGGCCACATCGCCCGTATAGAGAGCTTCCACATCGCTTGCATTGACGACCTTTACGAATCGCTGGTCCTCGTCGCCCGAGGCTTTGGGCATGACGAAGATTACCTCGACATCGTTGCGAGCCAAGCCGCGCGTCATACCGTAGCAGGCGGTGCCCAGACCGCCGGCGATATGGGGCGGGAACTCCCAGCCGAACATTAAGACTCTCATAATCAATAAAGTTAAGTAATATTTATAGTTTTGTGTCTCCTATAAGGAGGGCTTATTTGTCTGCTGCGGCCTTTTTGGCGCCCCTCTTCGCAGCGCTCTTGGCGGCTGCCGCAGAGCCCTTGGCGCCGCCGGCTTTCGCCGCAGCCCTGCCCGGAGCGGCCGGCGCAGCGGACATACCCTTTGCCGCAGCCCTGTCCTTATCCTGTCGTGCGGCCGAATACTCGTCGATCAGACGATTGATGTAGAGCAGGCCTCCGACGCTGGTGGCGTGCGACACCGAACCGCGTGCGGCGAACGGAGGATCGGCCTCGAAGCGCTCGCCCACGGAGCCGATGCAGTGGGTCTGCAACTCGCCGTTGAAGGCGTGGAGCATCTCGCGCGCCTCGTCGGCGAAGTTGCCGCCGCTGAGCTCGAAACAGCTCTTGACGTAGAATACGAACGGCCATATCCACACCGAGCCGTTGCGCGAGGCCAGATCCTGCGAGCGCTGGTCTTCGGCATATGACGATTCGTAGAGCGGATTGCGCGGCGAGAGCGATCTCAGGCCGCGCGGCGTGAGCAGATGCTGGCGCATGGTCATTATGGCCGAGACGCGTTGTGCGTCGCTCAGCATGGTATAATTCAGACCGCATGCCACAGCCATGTTGCAGCGGATATATTTGTTGACTTCGTAGCCGTTCACGTAGTCGGCCGCGAAGCCCTCCTCGTCGAGCCAGAACTTTTCGAGGAAACTGCGGCGCGTGAGCTCGGGTACGGCCTTCCAGCGGTCGACGAACTCCTTGTCCTTATGCTTGCGTGCAAGCTCCAAGGTGTACATGACGGCGTTATACCACAACGCCTCTATCTCGACGGCGTATCCGGCGCGCTGCGTGACGGGACGTCCGTCGACCATAGTCGCCATCCACGTCAGAGGTCGGTTGTCGGCCGCAGCCCATATCAGGCCGTTGTCGTGCATGACCACCTCGCCGCCGCCCATGCCGCGGCGATAGGCCTCCAAGACGGACTTCATGGCCTCGCCGTAGCGCGACCACAGCTCCTTCGGGCCGATATGTCTTTCGAGATTCTGCAACGTCCAGTAGAACCACAGCGGTGCGTCGGCCGAGACTGTCGCCGAGGCCGAGCCGGCGAAGTCGCCGTCGCGCATGTCGCGAATCATCGTATCGAGTACATCCATGCAGTCCTCCTTGTAGCCCTGCGTCAGCGTTATGCCGGGCAGCGACATGAACGTGTCGCGTCCTATGGGGCCGAACCACGGGTAGCCGGCTATGACCTCCGTGCGCTCGCCCGGACGACGTATGACGAACTGACGTGCCGAGTGTTGCAGGCAGCTCAGAAAGTCGATCTTGTGGGTTCGGCGTGCCAGCGAGGCTTCGTACACGGCGTCGATCGTCTGCTCCGAGGCCATCATGTCGGTCGAGGCTGAGAATATCACGCTCTCGCCCTTCTTGATCTTCAACTCGAAGTAGCCGGTGGTCATCAGATCTTCGTGACCCTCGTAGCCGCGTTTGAGCTCCTCCTGATATTCGAATCCGTAATACCAGTCGGGTGCGGCGACGAACTCGGCATCGGCGCGGTCGGTCTGCATATAGAGCCACGGGAATCCCTCGTAGAGGCGGCACTTGACACCGCACGGCACGGCCGTCGAGCGTCCGTTGGCCTCCATGTTGGCTCTCGACAGAGAGTGCTTGTCGCGGAACGCGAGCAGCGGGCGCAGGCGCAGCGTGGTCTCAGAGTGGGCGTCGAGCAGCGTGTAGCGTATCATCAGCTGCGTGCGCTTGTGTATCCACAGCAGCTCCTTTTGCAGCACCACGCCGCCGACACGATATACGATCGTGGGGGTGGGTGTGTAGCGGAAGTCGGTAATGTATTTGTGGCCGCGCGGCTCGTAGACGCCGCGATAACGGTGCAGTGCGAGGTTGAACGACTGCTCGTGCTGCACGATCGTCTCGTCGAGCGACGAGAGCAGTACGTAGGTGCGGTCGCTGTCGTCGATCGGTGCGACCATCAGACCGTGGTACTTGCGCGTGTTGCAGCATACGATCGTCGTGCTCATGTAGCCTCCGCGGCGATCGGTAGCCAGCATCTCGCGTGAGAGCGAGTATTCCAGATTGCCCAATTCACGCTTATCGAATGTGAGTCCTGACATATTGGTAGTGTATTTTAGATTGTATCTCGACTTATGTCGCGTAACGACAAGTAAATATACGTTTTTTTCCGCTAATATCCAAACGATCAAAGGAATAAAGGGAAGGCCGGCCTTCCCTTCATCGCATCAATAGTCGGTCGATCAGTGCGTTACGCCCACTTGACGAGGGCGAAGTCCATTCTGTGGGGCAGATTCTCGTTGCGCGGGTATACCCTGAGCGCAACATCGAACGAGCCCGTTCGCAGCGGAGCGTAGTCCAGAGCCATGCGTATCCTGCTGCCCTCGACCGATTTGAGTTCGAGCTGTCGGGTCTCGACGACATTAGCCGCACGACCCGCCTCGATCTGCTTGGCCACCACCAGCTCGGCGCCTATATCATCCTTCGACAGGTCGGCTATGTCGAGCTCGATCTCGAAGCGGTACTTCGAGCCGACGAAGATGGCCTCGCTCTCGATCTCGGCGCGCTTGACGTCGAGGATTCTGACCGAATCCCACGCCGCCGACACCTTGCGCTTCCACGCCGCGATGCGGCGTGCGAGCATGTAGTTGTCGGCGAGCATCGACTCCTTGCGCTTTGCGAGTTTGTTGTAGAAGCGCTCCTCGTAGTCGATAAGCATGCGGTTGGTCGTGAAGTTCGACGCTATGTCGGCGATGCAGCGCTTGACCGACCCTACCCAGCGGTGGGGTATGCCGTCCTCAGCGCGGTCGTAGTAGAGCGGTACGATCTGCTCCTCGATAGTGTTGTATATAAGCTCGGCATCCAGTTCGTCCTGATACCTCTGGTCGGCATAGGTGCGCTCCATGGGCAGCTGCCAGCCGGCGCCCTCCTTGTAGCCTTCGACCCACCAGCCGTCGAGTACCGAGAACTGCATCACGCCGTTCATGACGCACTTCTCGCCCGATGTTCCCGAGGCCTCCAACGGACGCGTGGGGGTGTTGAGCCATACGTCGACGCCCTGTACCATGCGTCGCGCCAGCTCCATGTCGTAGTTTTGCAGGAATACGATCTTGCCGAGAAATTCGGGCATCGACGACACCTCGACGATGCGCTTTATCAGATCCTGTCCCGGCTTGTCGTTGGGGTGCGCCTTACCCGCGAAGATGAACTGCACGGGGTGCTCCTTGTTGTTGACTATGGCCGAGAGACGGTCGAGATTGGTAAAGAGCAGATATGCGCGCTTGTAGGTGGCGAAGCGGCGGGCGAAGCCTATGGTCAGCACGTCGGGCCTGATGCTTTCGGTGACCTGTACCATTTGGCGCGGCGATTCCAGACGCACCTGCGTCGGGTCGCTGTAACGCTTGCGGATATGTTTTACAAGACGCTCTTTGAGTGCCATGCGCTCGCGCCACAGCGTCGCGTCCTCGATCCGGTGTACTTTCTGCCATGCCGGGATGTCGTAGGTGTGACCCTCGAATCCGTCTGCGAAGTACTTGGCGTAGAGGCGGCGCAGGTTCGAGGCCGTCCACGTGGGGAAGTGCACGCCGTTGGTAACGTAGCCTATGTGCAGCTCGTTCTTGAAGTAGCCGGGCCACATGTTGCCCAGAATGTCTTTCGACACCTCGCCGTGGAGCCATGAGACGCCGTTGACCTCCTGCGAGAGGTTGCATGCCAGAACCGACATCGAGAACTTCTCGTTATGGTCGTTGGGGTTGGTCTTGCCGAGATTGATGAACTGATCCCACGTGATGCCCAGTACGTCGGGGTAGTGCGACATGTACTGGCGCAGCATCTCCTCGGGGAATGCGTCGTGGCCGGCCGGCACGGGAGTATGGGTCGTGAAGAGCGACGAGCTGCGCACGACCTCCAATGCCTCCGAGAACGACAGGCGCTTCTTGGCGATGAGATTGCGTATGCGCTCGATGCCGATGAAGGCTGCGTGACCCTCGTTGCAGTGGTATACCTGCTGCTTGATGCCCATCTTGACCAGAGCGCGGATACCGCCCACGCCTAACAGTATCTCCTGCTTCAAGCGGTTCTCCCAGTCGCCGCCGTAGAGATAGTAGGTTACCTGACGGTCCTCTTCGAGGTTGGCCTCGTAGTCGGCGTCGAGCAGATAGAGGTCGGTGCGGCCGACCTGACACTTCCACACGCGTGCCGAGAGGGTGCGGCCGGGCAGCGCCACCTGTATGCTGATCCAGTTGCCGTCCTCGTCGCGCACGGGCGATATGGGCAGCTTGGTAAAGTTCTGGGCCTCGTATGCGGCCTCCTGCTCGCCCTGAGCCGAGAGACGCTGCGTGAAGTAGCCGTAGCGGTAGAGCAGACCTACGGCCGCCATGGGCACGTTGCGGTCCGATGCCTCTTTGAGGTAGTCGCCGGCCAGAATGCCAAGACCTCCCGAATATATCTTCAACGACGAGTGCAGGCCGTACTCCATAGAGAAGTATGCTATCTTGGCCGACTCGGGCGACGGCTTTTCGGACATGTACTCCTTGAACTGTGCATATACGGCATCCATCTTTTCGAGGAACCCGTTATCGGTCGAGAGCTCTTCGAGACGCTCTACGGGCAGCTTGTCGAGCAGCACGATCGGGTTGCGGTCGACCTCCACCCAAAGATTCTCGTCGGCGTATTCGAACAGGTCGCGCGCACCGGGCGTCCAGCACCACCACAGGTTGCGTGCCAGCTCGTCGAGCGGCTTCAAACGCTCGGGGATGCTCTTCTCGACCATAAGGCGGTGCCATGACGGGCGGTTGGATATGAGCTGCTGACGCACGAAGTTGATCTGCTCGTCGCGCGAGCCGCCGTCGGCTATTACGCGGTTGGTGCGCGATATGGAGTTCTCGATAGCCTCCTCGTATGCCTTCTCGTACTGGTTGTAGAGCTTCGACCAGAGTGCGGTGCGCGATACCTCCTGCGCCGCGCTGCTCAGTGCGGCGTACTCCTCGGGCGAGGCTGAGAGATAGCGCTCTATGGTCTCGGTAAGCTCCAAGGCGACCTCGCGCTCGTTGTAGTCGTCGCGGCGTACGATGTCGACGCCGTTGTGGTGCGACTGCTTGGCCACCCACATGCCGAAGCCCGAGAGGGTCGTTGTGACGGTCGGCACGCCGAAGGCCACCGATTCCAGAGGGGTGTATCCCCACGGCTCGTAGTACGATGCGAAGACCGTCAGGTCCATGCCTGCGAACAGGTCGTAGTAGGGCATGTTGAATATGCCGTCGTTGCCCGTGAGATAGGTCGGCACGAAGAGCACCTTGACGCGCGACGAGGCGGTCGAGAGTATGCTGCCCTCGATGCTCTGACATACGGCGTCCCACGCCTCGTTCTCGATATTGTGCGTCAGGAATCGCTTCTGTGCGGGGTCGATCGGATTCGACGGATCCTGCAAGTGCGCTTGCAGATCGACGCGCATGCCCACCGTGGCGGCCGGCACTGCGATTATGGCGAGCACCTCGCGGCCTGCGGTGTCGCGCTGCGCGAGCTGCTTCAACGATTCGAGGAATACGTCTATGCCCTTGTTGCGGAACTCGTAGCGGCCGCTGGTGGCCACGATCAGCGGCTCGCGCTCGAACTTGTGGTCCCATGCCGCCTCGGCCACGGCGATCATCTTGCGGCGTGCCTCGGCGCGCTTGCGTTCGAGGGCGTCGCCCTCGGGTACGAATCCGTTTTCGAATCCGTTGGGCGTGATGCGCGTAACCTCGCGTCCCAGCAGATATTTGCACTCGTTGGCCGTGATGTCGCTCACGGTAAGGAAGGCATCGGCATATACCGCTGCGGCCTTCTCGATCGAGTGTTTGGCCATGACGTTGAACTGGCGCGCCAGCTCGTCGGCGTTGAACTTGTGCAGGTCGTTATAGAGCGGCAGACGGTTGCCGGCGATGCAGCGGCCTATGACGGTCGCATGCGTCGAGAATACCGTAGCCACGTAGGGTGCGTGGTTGCGCAGGTAGAGGCTGCCGGCCGATGTCATCCACTCGTGGAAGTGGGCTACCACCTTGTCCGTCGCCGAGCAGAACTGCTTGACGTAAGAGCCTATCACTTCGCCTGCGGCGTAGCCGAACAGTACGGGCTCGATATAGTCCCACTGTCCCGAGAGCGAGTCGACGTGATATATGTCCCACAGTTTTTTGAGTATGTCGTCTTTCTGCGAAAAGTACGATTTGAAGTCGACGAGTATCGCCACGGGCGAGCTTTCGATATTCCAGCGTCCTATGCGCACGCGGATGCCCTGCGCGTAGAGACTCTCGCGCCATGCGGCCAGCAGAGCGGTGTCCTCGGCGAACTCGGGGTTGCCGCCGTCCTGCGTGAAGTCGGGACCGACGGTAATGTACTTGTCGCCCATTCGGCGTCCGACCGTAGGCGCCTTGGTGGCTATTACCGTGTGTATGCCTCCTACCTTGTTGCAAACCTCCCAACTGACTTCGAACAGAAAGTCGGGGGTCAAATTGATGTTACTCATACTCTGTATTTTTATTTGTTAATCGTTGTCTATATAATTCCGTGCAAAGGTAACACAAATATTTTACAACGGCAATTTTATTAAAAAAATTTAATATCCTTAACCGCATTGTAATCGAATCTCTTACCGCCGGAGGGGGCTTTAACGGCCATGACTTCCGACGGCGTAAGCCGACAGCGTTGCCGGCGGCTGTGCGTTATCTCGTCGCAGGGGCGGGCGAGTGTTGTCCGACGCAAAAATCGTGTCGCGTGCTGCGGCCTGCGACGTATAGCGAAACATGCCGGCGGCCTCTCATGTCATGGGTGCGCCGTGCGTATTCGTCCTTGCCCTTGCAGCGGATATCGCCCGGAACAGCCGGGCGTAGAGAATGCACGATTTTTTCGATATTTACGTTATGGGGTGGGTACAATTCGTATAACGGCGTAAGCCGTCGCAACGGCCAGTAGACTTGCAAGACATTCGGGCAGCGTATACACATCCGTTAGACCCAAAAAGAAAACGAGGGTGTCTGAAACTTACCAGACACCCTCGTACACTATCGCTCGCCGCTTGTCAGTCGACGAATATCGCTTTCGACATGTCGCGCTCGCGCGCTTCGGGCTGCTCGTCGGGGTAGCCGAAGCCTATGGCTATAAGAGGGCGGTAACCCTCGGGCAGCGACAGACGCTCGATGAAAGGTGCCGTTTCGGGTGTCGACGCGATGAAGCCTATCGCGCTGCCCAGACAGCACGAGCCTATGCCCATAGACCATGCGGCCAGCATCATGTTCTCGGCCAAAAGACCGCAGTCGAATACTCCGCTGCCGTCGTCGGGCGAGGCGATGAATACTACCGTCGGGGCGTTGCGGAACATATTGCGGAACGACTCGTCGCCGTCGGTCTCGGGATGACGTTCGCGGTATAGCGCCGTCATGCCGCCGATGAACTCCTCGGAGTCGACCACGCGCACCGCCCACGGCTGCATGTTCAGGCCGCTCGGGGCGTTGAGCCCGCACTCGACGATCGTCTGCATCTGCGTGCGGTCGACCGCTTCGGGCGAGTATGCGCGTATGCTGCGGCGCGTGAGTATCGTCTCGATTACCTCGTTGCGGCTGTCGCACGCCTCGGCGGTGCAGGCGTCGCCCTTGCCGCATTTCTGGCAGCAGCCCGCAAGCAGGGCAGCTGCCGCAGCGGCTGCGGCTATTACGAAGGTCGGTTTCATGATTGCAGGGTCTTTATCGGTTTTCCGCCCAGTACGATATGGCGTATCACGGGCGTCTGGTATGCGTATGGCATCCATGCCAGCGACGGCATGGGGCGCGTTACGAACATGTTGGCCACCTTGCCGCGCGTTATCGATCCGTAGCGCTGGCTCTCGCCCATGGCGGCCGCGCCGTTGATCGTGGCGGCGTTGATCGCCTCGGCAGGGGTCATCTTCATCTTGATCGAGGCCAGTGCCGTGACCATGCGCATATTGCCCGAGGGCGACGAGCCGGGATTGTAGTCCGAGGCCAGCGCCACGGCCAGACCCGCGTCGATCATCTTGCGCGCCGGAGGATAGCTCATCGAGAGGAAGAACGCAGCTCCGGGCAGCATCGTCGGCATCGTGCGCGAGCCGAGAAGCGCCTCGATCTGCTCGTCGCCCATGCGTTCGAGGTGGTCGACCGACAGCGCGCCGTGGCGCACGCCGGCCTCGACGCCGCCCGATATGTCGAGCTCGTTGGCGTGGATCTTGGCGCGCATGCCGTACTTGGCGCCGCAGCGCATGATGCGCTCGGTCTCTTCGACCGTGAAGAAGCCTTTGTCGCAGAATACGTCGACGAAGTCGGCCAGGTTCTCTGCGGCGACGGCCGGGATCATCTCGCGGCATACCATATCGACATACTCCGACTGGCGGCCTATGTAGTCGCGCGCCACGGCATGCGCTCCGAGAAACGTTGAGCGCACGGCTATGGGCGATGTCTCGCGGATGCGGCGTATGACGCGCAGCATCTTCAACTCGTCTTCGGTCGAGAGTCCGTAGCCGCTCTTGATCTCGACAAGACCCGTACCCATGGATATGATCTCGTCGACGCGCTCCATGGCCTGACGGTAGAGCTCATCCTCGGATGCGGCGTGCAGGCGGTCGGCCGAATTGAGTATGCCGCCGCCGCGCTTGGCGATCTGCTCGTAGCTCAGACCGTTGATCTTGTCGAGGAACTCCTGCTCGCGGCTGCCGGCATAGACGATATGCGTATGCGAGTCGCAGAACGACGGAAAGAGCATGCCGCCGCCGGCATCGATCGTTTCGTCGGCATCGATCTGCGGCAGCCGGCTCATCTGACCGTAGTCGGAGATGATGCCCCGCTCGGCGACGAGCCACGCGTCGTCGAGCGTGCCCACGGAGGCCATGTCGGCTCCCGCGACGCGCTCGCGACCGCTCTGGTCGATGCCGACGATCGTGCCTATGTTTTTAATCAGCAATCTCATACTCGTCGAGGAACTTCACCGATGCGGCTATATGGGGATACATGACCTGATCGTTGTCGACGAAGGGCACCTGCTTGCGGTAATCCTCGAACAGCTTCTCGACGGCATCTGACGAGCGCAGCGGGCGGCGGAACTCCAATGCCTGCGCGGCGTTCATAAGCTCGATAGCCAGCACGCGGCGGGTGTTGTCGACTACGCGCAGCAGCTTGGTGGCGGCGTTAGAACCCATGCTGACATGATCCTCCTGACCCTGCGACGAGGGTATCGAATCGACCGAAGCGGGCATGCAGAGACCCTTGCTCTGGCTGACGATCGAGGCGGCAGTGTACTGTGGGATCATGAAGCCGCTGTTCAGGCCGGGGTTGGCGACCAGGAACGAAGGCAGCTCGCGCGAGCCCGAGATGAGCTTGTATGTACGGCGCTCCGAGATGTTGCCTAACTCGGCCACGGCAATGGCCAGAAAATCCATCGCCACGGCTATGGGCTGTCCGTGGAAGTTGCCGGCCGATATGACCTCGTCCCAGTCGGGGAATACCGAGGGGTTGTCGGTGGCGCTGTTGATCTCGGTGGTAAGGACGCTCTCCACGTAGTCGATCGTATCCTTCGATGCGCCGTGCACCTGCGGGATGCAGCGGAACGAGTAGGGATCCTGCACGTGCTTCTTGGGGCGTGCGGCGATCTGGCTGCCGGCCAGAAGCGTGCGGAACGTCTCGGCCGTCGTGATCTGACCCTTGTGGGGGCGTATCGCGTGCACGATATGCTCGAAGGGCTCCATGCGGCCGTCGAACGCGTCGAGCGACATGGCGCCGATGCGGTCTGCCCAGCGGCTCAGGCGGCGTGCGCCGATGAGCGACCATACGCCGTATGCGCTCATGAACTGCGTGCCGTTGAGCAGTGCCAGACCCTCCTTGGAGCGGAGCGTGATAGGCTCCCAGCCGTGTGCGGCGAGCACCTCGGCGGCAGGCTTGACCTCTGAGCCGACCTCCACTTCGCCCAAACCCACCAGCGGCAGGCAGAGGTGCGCCAGCGGTGCAAGGTCGCCCGAGGCGCCCAGCGAGCCCTGATCGTATACTACGGGGAGGATGTCGTTGTTGAACATCTCGATCATGCGCTCGACGGTCTGCAACTGTACGCCCGAGTGGCCGTAAGAGAGCGACTGCACCTTCAACAGTATCATCAGGCGCACCACCTGTGCCGGTACGCGTGCGCCGGTGCCGCAGGCGTGCGACATCATCAGATTCTTTTGCAGCTGCGACAGTGCGTCGGCCTCGATCGAGATGTTGCAGAGCGAGCCGAAGCCCGTCGTCACGCCGTATATCGGGCGCGTGGTCTGCTCCATTTTCTTGTCGAGATATTCGCGGCAGCGGACGATGCGCTTGCGGGCGTCGTCGCTGAGCGCGAGTTTGGCTCCCGATGCGAGGATCTCCTCCACACGGTCGATCGTAAGATGTTCGGAACTTATGTAATGTATCATCGTTTTGAAGTTTTAAGGGTTATTCGATACTCTTTATCGCCGAGTCGATCAGCTCGTCGTCGGCCATGTTGGGCATGGTCACGCACAGCTCGGGCGTGCGCTCCATTTGGCGGCGTATGGCGAACATCGCCGCTTCGTTGCGCGCCCAGCTGCGGCGCGCTATGCCGTTATTTACGTCCCACAGCAGCATCTCGCGTATATGGCGTTCCGAGTCGTCGGAGCCGTCGATCGCCATGCCGAAGCCGCCGTTGATGACCTCGCCCCAGCCTACGCCGCCGCCGTTGTGGATCGAGACCCACGTAGCGCCGCGGAACGAGTCGCCGATGACGTTGTGAACAGCCATGTCGGCCGTGAACTGCGAGCCGTCGTAGATGTTGGATGTCTCGCGGTAGGGCGAGTCGGTGCCCGATACGTCGTGGTGGTCGCGGCCGAGCACCACCGGTGCCGACAGCTCGCCGCGGCGCAGCGCCTCGTTGAAGGCGAGCGCTATGCGCGTGCGACCCTCGCAGTCGGCGTAGAGTATGCGTGCCTGAGAGCCTACGACCAGACGGTTCCTGGCCGCCTCGCGTATCCAGTGCAGGTTGTCGGCGAGCTGGCCGCGTATCTCTGCGGGCGCCGTGCGGAGCATATCCTCCAACACCTCGGCCGCAAGACGGTCGGTCGTGGCCAGATCCTGCTCGCTGCCCGAAGTGCAGACCCAGCGGAACGGTCCGAAGCCGTAGTCGAAGAACATCGGCCCCATGATATCCTGTACGTACGAGGGGTAGCGGAAACGTCCGTCGGGCAGCACGATGTCGGCTCCGGCGCGCGACGCCTCCAAGAGGAAGGCATTACCGTAATCGAAGAAGTACATGCCGCGTGCCGTGAGGCGGTTGATCGCGGCGGCCTGACGGCGCAGCGACTCGCGCACCCTCTCGTGGAACTGCTCGGGATCGTCGGCCATCATGCGGTTAGACTCCTCGTAGCTCAGACCGACGGGGTAGTAGCCGCCGGCCCACGGGTTGTGCAGCGAGGTCTGGTCGGAACCCAGATCGACCTGCATCTCTTCGTCGGCCAGACGCTCCCACAGGTCGACCACATTGCCCACGTATGCGATCGAGACGACCTCCTTGTCGGCTACGGCGCGGCGTATGCGGGGTATCAGAGAGTCGAGCGACGAGTACATCTCGTCGACCCAGCCCTGCTGGTGGCGCTTCTCGGCGGCCTTGATGTTGATCTCGGCCGTGACGCTCACTACGCCCGATATGTTACCCGCCTTGGGCTGTGCGCCCGACATGCCGCCCAGACCCGAGGTCACGAACAACATGCCGCGAAGGTCGGTATGACCCTCGGCCAGACGCTTGCGCGCGGCGTTCATCACAGTGATCGTCGTGCCGTGGACGATGCCCTGGGGGCCTATGTACATATACGATCCGGCGGTCATCTGTCCGTACTGCGATACGCCCATGGCGTTGAAGCGCTCCCAATCGTCCTGACTCGAATGGTTGGGTATGACCATGCCGTTGGTCACCACCACGCGCGGTGCGTCGGGATGCGAGGGGAAGAGTCCCACGGGATGACCCGAGTACATGACCAGGGTCTGGTTGTCGGTCATCTGAGAGAGATACTGCATCGTCAGGCGGTACTGCGCCCAGTTCTGGAACACGGCGCCGTTGCCGCCGTATGTAATCAGCTCGTGCGGGTGCTGTGCCACGGCCTTGTCCAGATTGTTCTGGATCATGAGCATTATGGCCGCGGCCTGACGCGAGCGGTGGGGATACTCGTCGATCGGACGCGCATACATCTCGTAGTCGGGGCGCAGGCGGTACATGTAGATGCGGCCGTAGCGGCGCAGCTCCTCGGCAAATTCGGGTGCCAGCACGGCGTGGTGCTTCTCGGGGAAGTAGCGCAGCGCGTTTTTCAGCGCCAGACGCTTCTCGGCCGGCGTGAGTATGTCCTTGCGCTTGGGCGCATGGTTGATCGCGGGATCGTAGGGCTTGGGTGTGGGCAGGATGTCGGGTATGCCGGCAACTATATCTTTCTGAAAGTCTGTCATTGTCTTCGCGTTTTACTGTATTTTACTCTCTACCGCGGCCAGAATCTCGGCTTCGGCCTTCTGCGCCTGGGCGACGATCTGCTCGGCGCGTGCTATGAGCGCCTCGGCCTTCTGGCGGTCTTTCAGACCGGCGGCGTTGATCTTCACGTTGAGGCATGCTCCCATGACGGCGCTGCGTATTGCCAGAGCGCCTACGCCGGCATCGGATACCGAGTTGGGGTTGCCCTCTTCGGCCATGGCGCGGACGATGTCGAATGCCTTGAACGAGGTCTCCATAGTGCGCAGAGGAACCTCGGTGGCGTAGAGCGTCGCCTCCTGCAAGGCCGCGCTGCGTGCCGCCTTCTCCTCGTCGGTAGACTTGGGCATGGCGAATACGGCCATGATGCGGTTGAAGGCTTCGGTGTCCTCGTCGACCAGATGCAGCAGCTCAGACATCAGGGCGTGACCCTTGTCGGCCCAGTCCGAGAAGAACTCCCAGCGCTCGTCCCAACCCGCCTTGTGCGACGAGAGGTTGGCCACCATAGTACCCAGAGCCGCGCCCAGAGCACCCATGTAGGCCGAGATCGAGCCGCCGCCCGGTGCGGGCGATTCGCTGGCCGTCTCCTCGGCGAAGCCCTCGCAGGTCATATCCACCAGACGGCGCTTGCCGGCCGACTGTTCGGCTTCGAGTATGTATTCGACGATCTTCTCCTCGGGCTTGAACTCTTTCAGAGTCGAGAGTCCCATGGTCTCTATGGCGATGCGTATGATCTCGCGCTCCGAGAGGCCCGTCGAGCGATTCTGCTTGTGCAGGAAGTAGCGGCCTGCCTCTACAAGCGCGCGCTTGGGTATCAGACCGACGATCTCGGTGCCCGTGACGCGCACGCCGCGAGCCTCGGCGGCACGGCATACCTCCTCGAATGCCGCGTGCAGCGGCGTAACCGACAGATCGGTCATGTTCATCGATACCTGCGCTATGCCGTACTCCTCGATGAACCAGCCGATAGCCTTGCAGCACTTCAACGTGCCGGGCTTCATGACGGGGTTGCCGTCGGCATCCTTGACGATCTTGCCCGTAATGGGATTGCCCTCGCGCACGGGGCGACCCTTTTCGCGCACGTCGAACGCGATGGCGTTGGCGCGACGCGTCGAGGTGGTGTTGAGGTTGTAGTTGACCGCAACCAGAAAGTCGCGGGCGCCTACGGCCGTGGCTCCGGTGCGTGCCACGCCCTCGTCGTAGGGGCGTGCGCCGAAGTCGGGAGCCTTATCCTCGGCAGCCAGCTTCTCGGGCAGAGCCTCGTACTCGCCCGCACGGCATACAGCCAGATTGCGGCGCTCGGGAGTGAACGCAGCGGCCTCGTAGCAGTAGGTCGGGATCGACAGCTCGTCGGCGATGCGCTCGGCCAGCTTGCGCGCCATAGCGGCGCACTCGTCAAGCGTGACGCCCGAGACGGGGATCAGAGGCAGCACGTCGCAGGCGCCCATGCGCGGATGCGCTCCCTTGTGCTGGCGCATGTCGATAAGCTCCGATGCGCGGCGTACGGCGGCCAGCGCCGTCTCCACGACGGCCTCGGGTTCGCCGACGAAGGTCACGACCGTGCGGTTGGTCGCTTCGCCCGGATCGACGTCGAGCAGTTTGACGCCCTCGGATTTTTCGATCACTTCGGCGATCTGCCGTATGACCTCCTTATTGCGTCCCTCGCTGAAATTGGGTACGCATTCGATGATTCGTTTCTCCATGACAAGTCGTATTTTTAGATTATATGTGCATTTTGTTTCCAAATATAATAAAAATCGCTCGCATGGCAATGATATGTCGTAAAAGTGTCGATAAAAAATTACACTCCGTCATGGCGTAAGTGTGCGCCGTGGCGGTGGTGCGGCATGCGGCGTAGTATGGCGCCGGGGCTCTGCTCCGCGTATGATAAAGAGAGCCCCCCCCCTGCCGGTGGGCGGGAGGGGGGATATGGGTTTGCGAGGGGCTCTCGCCGCCTGCCGGTTATTCTGCTTCGACCGTTTGTTCCGGTACGCAATCTGCCCTTGCGGCGCCCGATCTTACGGCGGCCTCTGCCACGGCATGCGGGACGGCATGGCGCAGACGTTCGTCGAAGGGTGTCGGCAGCAGCCGTTCGCGGCAGAATGCCGGCTCGCATCCGCTCCTGTGCTCGTCCTGCGTCGGGGTGTGGCGGGCGAGACGGGCGAGCGTTTCGGCCGCTGCGATCTTCATCGGCGTATCGATGCGTCGGGCACGTACGTCGAGCGCACCGCGGAATACGTACGGAAAGGCCAGCAGGTTGTTGACCTGATTGGGCAGATCGGAGCGCCCCGAGGCGTATATGGCGTCGGGACGTGCCGCCAAGGCCTCCTCCATGCCGATCTCCGGCTCGGGGTTGGCCAGGGCCATTATCAACGGCTGCGTAGCCATACCGCGTATCATATCGGGGTGGAGCAGCCCCGCCTTCGAAACGCCGATGAATACGTCGGCGCCTCGGAGCGATTCGTCTACGGAGGATACGTCGCGCCGGGTGGCGAACTCGCGTTTGTAGGGCGACAGATCGTCGCGGCGCGTGTGGATGACGCCGCGGCGGTCGACCATGACGACGTTGTCTCTGTCGACGCCCATTGCCGTTAACAGGCGCATGATAGCTATGGCGGCGGCGCCTGCGCCGAATGTCGTGATATGGAGATCCTCGAACCGCTTGCCTGTCAGGCGGCATGCGTTGATGACGGCCGCCGCCGTCACGATAGCCGTGCCGTGCTGGTCGTCGTGCATGACGGGTATGTCGAGCCGCTCTATCAGGCGCCGCTCGATCTCGAAGCATTCGGGGGCCTTGATGTCTTCGAGGCAGATGCCGCCGAACGTGGGCGCTATGCGCGTTACGCAGTCGACGAAGGAGTCTATGTCGTCGGCGTCGACCTCGATGTCGAAGGCGTTGACGTCGGCCATGGCCTTGAAGAGCATGCACTTGCCCTCCATGACGGGCTTGGCTGCTGCGGCGCCTATGTCGCCCAGTCCCAGTACGGCCGTGCCGTTGGATATGACGGCTACCAGATTGCCGCGCGAGGTGTAGCGGTAACTGTCGTCGGCATTGCGCTCGATAGCCAGCGCCGGTGCGGCTACGCCGGGCGAGTATGCCAGCGTGAGGTCGTGCTGCGTGGCGCAGGGCTTGGTAATGAATACGGCCGTCTTGCCCGGCCGCGGAAACTCGTGGTAGCGAAGGGCTTCGCGGTATATCGTCTTGTTGTCGTTCATAGCGGATAGTGTTGGTCATGCGTCGGGCTGCAAAATCCGCGCCTTGCTGTGAACGAAAGCGGCCGCCCCGTAAAAAGGACGGCCGCAGGCGTGGGCGCCTGTCATCGTTATCGCACGTCGAGACCTATGGCGCGGATGTAGAGAGTGTCGATACGGCAGTTCTCGAAGCGGACGGCCTCGATGAGATCGTCCAGAGAGCGTCGCATGGCCTGCATGTCGCCGCGTGCCTCGCGTATCTCGCCGTAGCTGCCGCGCCGGGCCTGCGAGAACTCTACTATCTGCTGCCAACCCTCGGGAGCCTCGAAGCCCACCCACGACGACGAGCCTATCTTCTTGTATGGCCAGAAAGTGTAGCCGATGTCGTTCTGCTGCATCGTGCGGCAAAATTCGGACATCCACTCGTAGGTGTTGTGACCTATCTCGCCCATGTACATGGGGCGGCCGGTGCGGTCGCGGAAGTCGATGAACGAACGTATCGCATCGGCCGACGTACCGCCGCCGTAGCGGTGGCATGTGTACATGATCTTATCGTCGAAGTTGCAGCCGTCGAGCGGCGTGAAGTTACCGTTCCACTGCGCTCCGCCCAGCAGTATTATGTGGTTGTTATCGACTTCGCGGATAGCCTCTACTCCCATGCGGTAGATCTCTTTGAGGCGTGCGTTGAGCTGGTCGACATTGTCGAAATAGGGCGCGATAGGCTCGTTGAGAAGCTCGTAGCCGAGGATCGTCGTCTCGTCGCGGTAACGCTCGGCGATGCTGCGCCAGATGTCGCAGAACAGACGCTGGCTCGCCTCGCTCTCGAACAGCCACGGGTAGCCGTAGGAGTCGTCGATGTTGTCGCCCGTCTGTCCGCCGGGTGCGTCGTGCATGTCGAGGATGAGATACAGTCCCTCCTCGCGGCACCACTCCACAAGCTCGTCGACACGGGCGAAGCCGTCCTGCGACGCTTTCAGACCCATGTAGTCCTCGTCGGTAAATATGCGGTAGTTGAAGGGCAGGCGTATGGTATTGGCGCCGGTCGAGGCTATGAAGCGTATATCCTCGCGTGTGATGTAGCTCTCTTTGAAGCGCTGCCAGAACTCGTCGGCGTCGTCGGGTCCCACGGCCTGACGAAGCATCAGGTCGATCATGTGGGGCGAGTTGGTGCGCGAGAATCCGAACATGTAGCCCTCGGGGTTGAGCCAGTTGCCGAGGTTGGTGCCTCGGATGAATAGCTTCTGTCCGTCGGGCTGGACGAGGTCGGTGCCGTCGATGCGCACGAAGGCGTCGGCGGAGGGGCTGTCGGTCGTCGGGCGGCACGAGATCAAGGCGGCGCAAAGCGCGACGAAGGTAATGATCCGTTTCATGGTTGCGGGTAGTATTTGCGGTTTGAGATTGTGTACCTATTATATATAAAGGGCTGTCCGATGTGTGTCGGGCAGCCCGTGGTGCGGATCAGTACGACTACTTGCGTGCGCCCAGCTCCTTGTCGATCATGTAGAGGCCGACTCTCTTGTCGCCGATCTTTTTCAGCGAGTCGAGTATGTCGAGCGCAGTCTGCTCCTCCTCGATCTGCTCGTTGACGAACCACGTGAGCATGTTCATCGTGGCATAGTCGTGCTCCTCGGTGGCGATGTCGCAGAGGTTGTAGATCATCTTCGTTACGTTGCGTTCGTGCTCGACCGTCTGTGCGAACATCTCCTCGGCCGAAGCCCACGTGTCGCGCACGCCGTCGATAGCCGTCAGTGAGACGCGCACGGAGTGCGATGCGAGGTAGTCGGCGAACTTCATCGCGTGCTGCTGCTCCTCGGCGAACTGCTGTCTGTACCAGTGCGAGATGCCTTTAAGACCCTTGTCGGCTGCATCCATAGACATCGACAGGTAGAGATATGCCGACCACATCTCGGCATTGATCTGGGCGTTGATAGCCCGCTGCATTCTTTCGCTTATCATAGCTTATAGGTTTTTGGTTGTTTTGCAATATATCGTTTGCGAGGGCAAAGATACCGATAAAACCGATCCGTTATCCGCCCTTGGCAATTATTTGTTGGCAGTATGCGTCTGCACGGGCGGAGCGCTGCCTACCATGCCGACAGCTCGCGGTCGACGATTTCGATGCGCTCGGCGAGTATCTCGGCCATGCGGTCTACGGCCTGACCGAAGGGCAGCTGCTCGTCGCCGTTGGTATCGGTGGTCATCTTCCACAAGGCGAAGTTGCCGGCGGCCGAGAGCGATATGTAGTCGCGCTGCTCGGCGATATGGTCGAGCGCCGTCAGAAACCGCGGCTTCAAGACTCTCCACCGCTCTGCGGCCAGCGACCTGAACCACTCGTCCTCGAACAGACGGCCGTACCACCATGCCCACCGTATGAACAGACCCCACTGCGCCGCCGGAGAGGCTTTGTAAGAGAACGTACCCCAGTCGAAATCCCACACCGGACCGGCGACGATCCTGCCGCCGCGCTCCTTGTGCAGGAATACGCTGCCGGGGTTGCCGAGCTCGTGGTTGACCGTAAGCTCGTATACCAGCCAGTAGTCTACGAACGACTGCGCGTCGATCAGGCTGCGGTAGCCGTTTTCGGGATCGGCGAAGTCCGCCCCGTAGAGTCTATTTTCTACGGCGTCGATATGGTCTCTTATCCAGTCGAACTGCGTCTGCGTCAGCTTGTCGTCATCGGGCGACTTGACGGCGAAGGGCACGTTGCGAGGCGTGCGCCACTGCCATATATTGTCGACGTGGAAGTCGAGTTCGAGCAGATAGCCTCCCGTCAGCGCCTCGCCGGAGTCGTCTTCTGGGGTCATCTCGGTTATGTCGACGCGCTCTTTGCCCACCTTGACGTGCTCGGCCACGAGATACTGTCCCATGTACTCGCCGTTGAGTATGAGCTCGGCGAACTCGCAGCGCGGCGTCCAGTCGAGCGATGTCTGCGAGGCCAGATAGTAGGCCGTTTTGTTGCGCAGCAGCGTGCGGTCCATGTAGTTGGCCAGCAGGCACCAGCGTTTGTGCTCGGGCATGCCGAGCACCTCGGCCTTGGTGTCGAGCTTTATGTTGTATGGCTTCTTGGGCCACTCCCATGTCGAGTTGCCGCGCCCGCGGATCGACGTGGCCGCAGCCTGAATGTCGTCGAAGCGCCCTGCGCCGTCGATGCGTATCGTGGCACCCTCGATCCACTCCTCTTTGGATAGGATCGGCTGTCCGCCCGGCGTGTCGATCGAGATGACAGGCAGGCCTGTGAAGTTTGTCACGCGAACGGTATAGCGGCTTTCGTGGCGGCCGTTGTGCACGGTATAGACCACCTCGCCGCGAAAGTCGTTGACGCTGCGGCCGCTGGTCTGCTCCACGCCGCCGACCTCCACGCGGTCGGCACCCTCGCAGTCGAAAGAGGCCACTAACTGCATCGAGCTCTGGTAGACCGGTATGCGTCCCGTGAATGTCGAACTGCTGCCGTCGAGCGTAAGGGTTATGTCGTCGGGCAGCGACGGGTTGAGACTCTTCAAGAAGCGCATCCCGGTAATGCCGGCCTCGTAGCCGGGGCTCTGCACGACGACGGGCTGCGAGAAGAGCAGCTCGCCCGAAGAGAGTTTCAGCGCCAGACATATCCTGCGGCGAAAGATGTCCGATGCCCCCGTCGTGCCTATGGTGGCCTTGTAGCGGCCTGCCGCGGTGCCGTCCGATACCATGTCGAGCGACAGCTCCTCGGGGCTGCGGCGCAGGTCGTCGGCCAGACGCAGCGACAGCTGGCAGCCGGGCGAGAGGAGGTTATGGTCGAACACGGCTCCCGACGGCTCGACAGTGAAGTCCAATACTGCGGCCGAGCCGTCGTCCACGGTCAGCGTCGTGTCGTTGTCGAGGCGGAGCGCACGCGGCTCCCCGGTATAGGGCGCGGGCTCGTCCGTCTGCTTGTCGCAGGCGCCCAGCGCGAGAAGCGCGAGCGCGGCTATGGCCGAACGCAGGCTCATCTGTCTATCGCCAGATAACGGATGTTACCGAGCGCGCGCCCAGCGTGAGTGTGAAGTCTCCCTTGTCGCTGCGCACGACATACTCGCGTGCCTTGTCCGACTCGTTGAGCACGACGGCCGAGTAGGATCCGTCGGGGTTCTCGAATGCCGAGAGGGTAACGCCTGCGGCCGACGAGCCTATGCGGTAGGCGCCGCGCTTGACCACCTTCGACATGTGGCCTATGGCGTACCAGTGGCTGCGGTAGGTAAGCGACGAGTAAGAGTATGTGCCGTCGCAGTCGACGAAGCCGTAGCATGTCTGGCAGCCGCCGGGGCGGTTGGGGCCTCTGTTCTCGTCGAGCATGAAGTTCCACAGCACCACGGCGCGGCAGTAGTTGTTGATCGTGCCCAGACATACCTCGCGCATGTGCCACATGAGGTTGTCGCCGAAGTCGGGGCACCATGTGCCGATGCTCTGCTCGGTAAAGTAGATGTTTTTGTCGGGTGCGGCCGCATGAACCTTTGCCAGAGCGGTGTAGCTGCCGCCGTAGGCGTGCCATGCCGAGCCGTCGAAGTACTGGGCGGCCTCCTTGTCGGCGAAGATGTTGGTAACGTAGTCCGTCACGTCGAAGTTGTGGTCGTATGCCCATATCTTAGTGGTAATGCCAGCCTTGCGGAACGCGGGTCCGAGGTGGCGCTTGACGAACTCGCGCTGCTGCTCCCACGACATGCAGGTCGAGGCCGAGTTGCCGTCGTGCAGTGGCTCGTTCTGCGGCGTGACGGCCTCGATCTTGAAGCCGTTGAGCTCCATCTCCTGAATCCACATCACGAAGTACTCCGCGTAGTCGGCATAATGGTCGGGGTCGACGCGGCCGCCGGTCCACTTGTCGTACTTGCCCGTGCCTCCCACCGGAGCCTTCATCCACAGAGGACATGTCCACGGTGCGGCGATGATCTTGACGTCGGGGTTGATAGCGAGGATCTCTTCGAGCACGGGGAAGAGGTCGCGACGGTCGTATTCGTGTATCTCGAAAAATTCGAGACCCTCCTTGTCGCAGCACGTATACTCGTCGAGCGAGAAGTCCGAGCATCCGATCGATATGCGTACATAGTTGTAGCCCAGACCCTCGGCCGGGTCGAAGGCCGCGCGCAGTATGCGGTCGCGGTCGGCCGCCGACATCTTCAACAGGTTGTACGCCGCCGAACCCGTAATGGCGGGGCCGAAGCCCTCCATGGTCTGGTAGCGTTGCGCCGGATCGATATTCAGATCGGTGGCTGCGGCCGAGGCCTCCGATGCCCTGCCCGCCTCGATGCTCTTCATCTGCGAGCGGCGGTCGGCCGATGTCTGCCATGCCTCGACGGCGGCGGGGTAGTTGTCGGCTACCTGTCCCGATGTTCTGACCGTCAGATTCTTGATATCGGTGTATACGCCGTTGCGCCCAGCAACGCCGAATACCTTATAGGATGTGCCGGGTGCGAGGTCGTCGAAGACGACGCTGCCCGAGGCGGTCAGGCTCGTGCCCTTGCGCATCTCCGCGAGCGAGGGCGTAGCGCTTCCGGCCGCGGCTATGGTGCAGTAGGCCGCATCGGCGTTTTCGAGAGCGATGTCGACCGTGACCGAGGTGTCGGTCGAGGCCGATTGCGAGAGAGAGATCCTAGTGTTGTCGTCCGGGGGCGTTACGCTGCCCGAGTTGCTGCCGCATCCGCATCCGATTGCAGCGAGCATACATGCCGTCATGGCGGCCAGAGTGTTTCGTATCATAAACCTTGAAATTATTTCTACACAAATTTAGCAAAAACTCCGGTGCCGTGCCGCCGCAGTGGTTAAAATGTAGAGTCGTTAGGTCGGAACATATTATGCGACAAAGAATTATCATCGTATAAAAGTGGGGTCGAATTATGGCTTATCGAAAAAAATGCGTATCTTCGCATCATGAAAGCTGCAAACCCCTTTTCGCTCGCCCTCGTCGCGGCCGCGCTGTCGCTCGCGCCGTCGCATGCCGTTTCGCCGGCCGAAATCGATGCCGAGATAGAGAGGCTCGACCGTGCCTTGGAGATGTCCGCCGACTATGAGTCGAACCACAAGCTCCGTATGATGACCTTGGAGAACATGCTGCACTCGCGCGGCGTATCGCGCGAACAGCAGTACGAGATATACGGGCAGATGTACGACGGATATATGGCGTACCAGTTCGACGAGGCGATGTCGCTGCTCGACAAGCGTATGGCTATCGCCGAGGAGCTTGCCGACCGCAAACGCATGGCCGACGTGACGTTGCAGCGTGCGATGTTGTCCGCCACGTCGGGTATGTTCTTCGAGGCGAGCGTGCTGCTGACCTCGGCGCTGGATACGCTGTCGCTCGGCCGCGAACAGCTCGTCGACTACTACAATACCCAGCAGCGCTTCTACTACGACTACAACGAATACACGCAGACGCCCGACATGGCGCGCATATCTAAGGCTAAGGTGCGGTACTACCGCGACCGCATACTCGAATGCACGCCCTGCCATGCCGAGACGCATCAGCACATCGTAATACGCGATGCCATGGATGCCGGCGACTACGAATCGGCCTACGAGCTAAACCTCAAACTGCTGTCGCAGTTCGACTCCGGCAGCCACAGCTACGCCGTGCATGCCTACGACCAGGCCGTGATATGCGACAATTTGCAGCTGTCCGACGAGAAGATGCTGTGGTATGCGCGCTCGGCGGCGGCCGACGTGAAGTGCGCCACCAAGGACAACGCCTCGTTGTGCTGTCTGGCGCAGGCGATGCTCCACGAGGGGCAGATCGACCGCGCCTTCCGCTACATTACCATATCGCTCAACGACGCGCTCTTCTATAATGCCAAGCTGCGTCCGTGGCAGATAGCCAATGTCATCCCGATGATCGAGAAGTCGTATCAGGATGTGCGTGCCGAGCAGGAGCGGCATACCAAGACCCTGCTCATCGTAATATCGGTGCTGGCGACGGTGCTGTTGGGCATCTGCCTTATGGTGGTCTACCTCTATTTCCGGGCGCATCTGTCGCGTCGAAAGATCGAGTCGATGAATGCGCAGATCTACCAGTACAATGCCTCGCTCGTGGAGGCCAGCGAGCGCATGCGCAGCGTCAATACCGCTCTTGTCGAGGCCAACAGGGTCAAGGAGGAGTATATAGGTCTGTTCCTGACGATGTGTTCGAGCTATATAGACAAGCTCGACTCCTACCGCCGCAACGTGCGCCGCAAGCTCTCGGCGGGCAAGATCGACGAGCTTAAACAGGAGAGTGCCTCGTCGGAGATGATGACCGGAGAGCTGAACGGGTTTTACGAGATGTTCGACAATGCCTTTCTGCAACTCTATCCACGCTTCGTCGAGGAGTTCAACGAGCTGCTCAAACCGGGCTCGCGCATCGAGTTGAAGAAGGGGGAGCGGCTCAATACCGAGCTGCGCATATTCGCATTGATACGCTTGGGCATCAACGACTCGTCGCGCATAGCCTCGCTGCTCAGATACTCGGTCAATACCATATATAATTACCGTGCGCGCATTAAGAATGCCGCCTCGGGCAACCGCGACGACTTCGAGGAGCGCATCAAGACTATCGGCGCTATGAAGTGATCGCTGACGGACGGCAGCTGAGTAGCGGCCGGCGGCCGGACGGATGCGCGCGGGCTGTGGCGGCCGGGTGCGCCGACCATGCGCCGCGGTACAAACTTATCGATATGAGCGGGACGGGAGATCGCATCTTCCGTCCTGTTTTGCGTTATCGGTATGCGGGTTGCGGAACCGGCGATTTGTGTGAAATCGAAACCGCAACGAAACCTTACGACGCTCGGATAATGGCCGATGCTTCCACTTTTTAATCATTGCAGATGACGAATTGAGTATTGATAATCAGATAACTAAAAATTTTTATTTCCACTTTTAAGGCTGTGCTTCGATAGCGGTTGCGAGTCCTCGTTTTCAAAATCCACTTTTTTGCGCCGCAGGATGTCGGTTGTATGTTGATAATAAGAGCTTTATCTTATGAAAGACTTCGATATGCGTTATATTCTGCCAAAATCGTCGAAATTATATTTGTAAGGTATGGCGGTTTTGAGTAACTTTGGACTACCATTAAATAATAACAAAATTCTCGAAAAGCAAACTAATGATCCGAACTTCGACCCGATCGGAAAAGCGCTTCATCGCGTCCCGGCAAGTCGAGACCCTATGGCAGAAACCGGAAACCAAATCTTCACCTAAACAATAACAATTAACAAAAGCCTATGAAAAACTTGACTTTCAAGATCGTTTTGATCTTCGCGATCATGGCGATGGCGGGAAGCGCCTATGCGCAGAACCGACAAGTGACAGGTACCGTCAAGGATACGACGGGCGCGCCGGTTATCGGAGCGTCTGTCGCAGTGGAGGGTACCTCGCTCGGTACGACGAGCAACATCGACGGCTCTTTCGCTATCAATGTTCCGCAGGGCGATGCGACGCTGGTCGTTTCGTTCCTCGGATACCGTACCCAGAGAATTTCGACGGGGGGGGGTAGAACCGTTTTCGACGTCGTACTGGAAGAGGATACGACCGATATCGACGAGATCGTCGTCGTCGGATACGGCGTTCAGAAGAAGAGCGTCGTGACGGCATCGATTTCGAGTATCACGGCCGAGAACCTGAAAACGCAGTCGAACACTCGTATCGACAACGTGTTGCAGGGTATGACCTCGGGTGTTACGATTACCCAGTCGTCGGGTGCTCCCGACGCCTCGTCGCAGGTGCGTATCCGCGGTGTGGGCTCGATCAACGGCTCCAACCCGCTCTACATCGTCGACGGTCTGGCCATATCGGGCGGTATCGACTACCTTAACCCCAACGACATCGAGCGTATCGAGGTGTTGAAGGATGCCGCGTCGGGTGCAGTTTACGGTGCGCGTGCAGCTAACGGTGTCATCCTCGTTACGACCAAGCGCGGCGAGAAGGGTTCGGCGCGCGTCAACTACGACTTCTCGTACGGCTGGCAGAATCCGTGGCGCAAGCCTTCGGTGCTGAACGCTACCGAGTACGCCATAATGATGAACGAAGGTTACATCAATCAGGGCAGCCGTCCCAAGTACGACAATCCCTACGAGTTCGGCGAGGGTACGGACTGGGTAGGCGCCGTATTCAACGACAACGCCCCCGTGATGAAGCACGACCTTACGATAAGCGGCGCCACCGACATGGTCAACTACTCGCTGTCGGCAGGTTACCTCACGCGCGAGGGTACGATCGGCGGTAACTTCGGCCGTTCGAACTACGAGCGTATCACCGTGCGCGCCAACATAGGTGTGACCATATTCGACAAGTCGAAGGAGCGCGACTGGCTCAACAAGCTGACCGTACAGACATCGAACTCGTATGCCCGCATCCTTTCGACCGGCATCTCGACCAACTCGGAGTACGGCTCGCCGCTGGGTTCGGCCATCGGCATGTCGCCGTTGGAGACGATCTTCGCCGACGCCGAGACCGAGGAGTCTTACAAGACGCTCTATCCCGAGGGATACGCGCACATCATCCGCGACAAGAACGGCCGTCCCTACACCGTAGTCGACGGTTCGATCTACAACGAGCAGACCAACCCGCTGGCATCGCTTGAAATGCCCGGAGCCAAATACAACACCGACAAATTCGTATCGAATTTCGTCGGCGAGCTGCAGATCTTCGACGGCTTGAAATTCCGTTCGTCGGTGGGTCTCGACCTCGCATTCTGGGGCAACCACAGCTACACGCAGCAGTACTTCCTTTCGTCGAAGAACTACGCTTACGACACCGTTACCGAAAACGAGACATACGACAAGGACGGTAACGTGACCGTTACGACGAAGCCCAACTACGCTACGTCGGCATCGCAGGAGATGAACCGCTCGCTGCTGTGGCAGGTCGAGAACGTCCTCTCTTACGAGAAGACCTTCGGCAAACACTCTCTTACCGTGCTTTTGGGACAGTCGGCTATCTCTTCGTCGTCGGCCAACGTGGGCGCTTCGGCCAAGGGTCTGAAATTCCCCTACGACACTTGGAAGATATCGGTCAACAACACGCTGGGCTTGCAGCAGGACGGCAACCGCAACGGCTGGGGCAGCTGGAACTCGATCCCGTATCGTCTGGCCTCTTACTTCGGTCGTATATCATACAACTTCGATGAGCGCTACATGATCGAGGCTACGTTCCGCCGCGACGGTTCGAGCCGCTTCGGCGACAACAACAAGTGGGGTAACTTCCCCTCGGTCAGCCTCGGTTGGAACATCAAGAACGAGTCGTTCCTGCGCAATGTCGACTGGCTGTCGACGCTCAAACTCCGCGGATCGTGGGGTCTTAACGGTAACGACGCGATCGGCGATTTCCGCTATGCCGTATACATGAACTCGGGCAACAATTACGTCCTCGGTTCGGGTGCCAACGGCAGCGAGACCATTCAGACGGGTACCAAGCCTTCGGGACTGGCCAACCCCGACATCAAGTGGGAGGAGTCGCGTCAGGTCAACGTCGGTATCGACTTCGCAGTGCTGAACAACCGTCTGACCTTCACGGCCGACTGGTATAACAAGAAGACCCGCGACATGCTCTTCGACATGCCCGTTCCGGGATATGCCGGCGACTCGGCTCCGATCGGCAACGTCTGCGACATGGTCAACAAGGGCGTCGAGTTCGAGATCGGCTGGCGCGACAAGGCAGGTAACTTCAACTACCACATTTCGGCCAACGCCACCTACAACAAGAACGAGCTTACATACCTGGGCGACGACTCGGCTGCGCTCTACGCTTCGAGCCACAAGATCGGACAGCTCTCGCGCGGTATCGTAGGTCTGCCGTTCCCCTATTTCTACGGCTTCAAGACCGACGGCATCTTCCAGAACATGGACGAGGTAAATGCCCACGTCAACTCCAATGGCGAGCTGTTGCAGCCCAATGCCGAGCCGGGCGACGTCCGCTTCGTCGACTTCGACAACAACGGCGTGCTGAACGACGACGACCGCACGATGATCGGCAAGGGTATGCCCGACTGGACGTTCGGCCTTAACTTCGGCTTCGAGTGGAAGGGTCTCGACTTCAACATCCTGTTGCAGGGCCAGGCCGGCTGCGAGGTGTTCAACGTGACGCGCCGTACCGACCTCTACTACATCAACCTTCCCAAGACGATTCTCAACCGCTGGACGGGCGAGGGCACGACCAACTCGCAGCCGCGCTTCACGTTCGATTCGGCCAACCAGAACTACCGCGTGTCGGACATGTGGCTCGAAGACGGTTCGTTCCTGCGCGCACGTAACGTGCAGCTGGGTTACACGCTGCCTCAGCAGTGGACCAAGAAGGCCGGCATCTCTCGTCTGAGAGTATACTTGCAGGCCGAGAACCTCTTCACGCTTACCAAATACACGGGTTGCGATCCTGAGGTTACGGGCGGTAACTCGGGCTACGGTACCGAGGTCGGCGTCGACCGCGGCGTATATCCGCAGTCGCGCACATTCTCGGTCGGCGTAAACCTCACGTTCTAACCTTAAAACCGAAAGATGATTATGAAAAACATACTTATAGCACTTAGCTCGGTGGCAGTCATGCTGCTCTCGTCGTGCGGCAAGGACTTCATTACCGTAAGACACAACTCTTCGGAGCCGTTGGCCGAGTACTTCATCAATGAGGAGCGTATGTATCAGGGTCTTATGGCCGCTTACGACCCGCTCGAATGGTTCGACTACTTCTACCAGTACAATAATCTCAACTTCGTATCGGATATCATGGCCGACGACATATACTGCGGCGGTTCGAACGAGGGAGACCAGCCCATTCTGGTCAAGACCCACTACTTTACGGCAACCTCGATCGACTGCTGCAACCAGATATGGACTATCGCCTACTCGGGCATCAACCGCGCCTGCGTGGTCTTGGAGTATGTCGACGGCGTTCCCGGCATGAGCGATCAGACCAAGGCCCGCTACAAGGCGGAGGCTACGGTATTGAAGGCCTACTACTATACGCTTCTGTGGAAGTTCTGGGGTAATATTCCCTACTATGACAAGAACCTCGAAACGCCTTATCTTACCGCACAGCTCGGTCATGACGAGGTATACGAGAAGATCGTTACCCGCTTGCAGGAGGCTATCGACATGAACATCCTGCCGATGAAGGTCGCAGCAGGCGAGGAGGGCCGCGTATCGCTCGCGATGGCCTACATGCTCTATGCCGAGGCGGTAATGTACCAGAACGACCAGACCCGTTACCAGACGGCTCTGGACTATATGAAGGAGATCATAGCGGCGGGCAACTACTCACTGGTGGACGACTACGCCGGCATCTGGCTCGAATCGGGTGAGTGGTGCGCAGAGTCGATCTGGGAGATCAACTACACTTCCGAGGGCGGCGTCCGCTCGTGGGATTCGCCTATCGCCACCGGCGGTACGGTATATCCTATCCTGATCGGTATCGCCGGCTGCTCGACGACCTTCTCGGACGGCTGGGGCTTCGGTCCTGTCGCTGCTTCGGCTTACGAGATGTACGAGGAGGGCGATATACGTCGCGACGGCGGTATCCTCAACTGGGACAAGTTCGCTGCCGAGACCGGTGCTACGCGCTCTCCGCGCTGGCAGGATACGGGCTACTTCCTGTTGAAGTACATCGCCCGCGTCAACGGCAACCACGGCTATCTGGGCGACCCGAACATGAACCACGGCAACAACAACCGTATCTACCGTTATGCCGAGACTCTGCTCAACGCAGCCGAGCTTTCGGTGCTGCTCGGTCAGGACGGATCGTCGTACTTGCAGCTGGTGCGCGACCGCGCTCACTGCACCGATACCGGCACTTCGCGCGAGGATATCATCCAGGAGCGCCACAAGGAGTTCGTCGGCGAGGGTAAGCGCTACTGGGATCTGGTGCGCAGCGGTCTGGCTCCGACCGTTCTTACGGCGGCCAACCACGAATATCGCCAGACAGACTGGACCGAGTCGAAGAAGTACTGGCCGATACCTCAGTCGGAGTGCGACAAGGATCCCAACATCGTTCAGAACAACTACTAACGGAGTGTAAAAAAGCAGAATTATGAAAAGAATTTTTAGAGATATAGCATTCGCTCTGGCACTGCCTCTGCTGGCTGTCGGTTGTACGACCGATTATCCGGAACCCGATCAGGGCGGTCTGCCTCAGGCATCGGAGCTGATTCCGAGAATCGAGATCGACCAAGAGACGAACTACGTTACCTTATCGGTCGACAACAAGGGCGTGGTGCCCATGTGGATCTTCGGCGAGGAGAAGGTCGACGGCAAACCCGCCAAGAAGTACGCCTATGCCCAGAACGGCATCAAGCTCCGCATACGCGAGGCCGGCGTGCATCAGGTCGAGCTGAAAGCCTACAACGTCAACGGCATTTCGATGGGCTCGAAGATGGTGGAATTCACTATGGATAACGACTATCGCGATCCGTTCGATCCGGAGCCCTACATGAAGGCTCTGTCGAACGGCAGCTCGCAGGAGTGGATGTGGAATTCGACCGTCGACGGCCACTTCGGATGCGGCTCGACCGGTTCGGACGGTCTGGACTGGTGGTCGGCAAAGGCCGGCGAGAAGGCCGATTGGAGTCTCTACGACGACAGACTGACCTTTACGATCGATGGCGAGTACACTTACGATCCGGTCGACGGTCAGGTTTACGTCAACAAGGATTCGGGCTACAAGCCTGAGTACAACCTCGGCGACGGCAACGACTACATGGCTCCTATCGAGAAGTTCACTACGACATATACGATCGAGAATGCGTGGAACGACGCCGGCATCGAGGAGATCTACCTCGTGCTTCCGGCCAACACCAACCTCTCGTATATCCCCAACCCGACGGGTTACGCCGAGCCTCGCTTCCGCTTTATCGAGACTTCGGCCGGCAGCATCAAGAAGACGATGAAGCTGGTCATCGATACTCCTACGGAGAATGGTGGCGGCGGTATCGCATGGCACTACGAGTTCGTCCCCTATAAGGAAATCGTCGCGGGTGCGGTTACGTTCGACGGCGTCGAGTTCGTCGGCGGCATGGTCGAGACCTCTCTTACGCAGGGCGGCGACATCGCTGTCGAGGGTATCGAGCTCGACAAGGCGTGGATCGATCCCGACTTCTTTACGCTGGTCGATGCCAAGACGCTCAGGTTCAACGCTGCGAGCGGCGACTATCGTGTGATCTGGGACGGCAAGTGGTTCAAGGTTCTGCCGTTGAAGAACGGCGAGACCGCCACTTATGACAACGCCGGCGCGCTGTGGATCATCGGCGACGGCGGCGGCAAGCCCGACGTGAACAACCTCATAGGCTGGGTTACGGAGAATGCTCTTCCGTGCGCACGCATCGATGAGAATACGTATCGCATCACGCTCTACATGAAGGCCGAGGGCGGCAGCGTCAAGGTATTCGGCCAGGCCAACTGGGGCGTCGAGTGGACCAAGGACAAGTACGGCGCTGTCGAGGACAACGGCTTCTTCAACATCCCCGATGCCGACGGCAACATCAAGACCATCGAGGGTTCGGCTACGCCGGGCTACTACACCTTTACTTTCGTCGACAACGGCGGCATTCTCGATATGTCGGTGGTAAAGGCCAAGGTCGGCGATACCACGATCTACGATCCCACGGCTCCGGAGAACATGTGGCTGTCGATGACCGTCAACAGTATGTTCTACTACTATGCTCCCGGCTGGGCGCAGATCGCCGATCCCGAGTTGGTGCAGAACGGCAACGACTATACGGTCACTCTGCCCGAGGCGACTTCGGATCAGTGGCAGGCACAGATGGCATTCAAGACCACCATGTCGTCGAGTGCCGACAAGCGTTACGACTTCTATCTGGTAATGACCTCGACGGAGGATCATCCCGGCGTTACGGTCAAGCTCGTGAAGGAGGGCGACGACGATACGTTCTATTTCGTCGACCGTCATCCGTTGAAGGCCTATGAGGAGTTCGTTTACAAGGTGCCCGACATGGCCGGTATCGACATGGCCTCGATCAACCTCTTCCTCGATTTCGGCGGCAACGTGGCCGGAACCGAGATCAATATCAAGGATATCCTGTTCCAGGAGCATCGCGAAGAGTAGAAATTTCCGTTTAGGCGGGGACGGAGCTTTGTCAGGCTCCGCCCCCGCTTTTTAATGCTTAAACACTTACGAGATGAAACGTATGTTATTGGGACTTTTAACCGCATCGGCACTCTTTTTAGGTGCCTGCTCGGATTCGGGCGGCGACAAACCCGCACCGGGCGGCGAGGGCGTGAAGCTCTCGAAGCAGGAGCTGTCGCTTACCAGCGATGCCGCCGTCGAGACCGTCGAGGTCGAGGCTGCGGGCGACTGGGGCGTAGTATCGAAGGATACGTCGTGGTGCACGGTAACGCCGAGCGGCGGCGTGGCCGGCAAGTCGACCGTGAAGATCACGGTCGCGGAGAACAAGACCGGCGATGCGCGCAGCACCGAGGTGGTGTTCCGCACGGCAGCCGGCCAGACGGCGCTGCCCGTCAAGCAGAACTATAAGGTCGAGGCCGTCGAGATCGCCGACGAGGCGTTCCGCAAGGCTCTCGTCGAGCAGTACGATACCGACGGCGACGGCGTGTTCAGCACGAAGGAGGCTGCGGCCGTCACGCGTTTGGAGCTCTCGGGCAGGGGCATAAAGTCTATGGCCGAGCTCAACGACTTCTTCCGCGGCGTGACCTATCTCGACTGCTCGGACAACGAGTTGACGGAGCTTGATGTAACCGAGCTTACCAAGCTGACTCATCTCGACTGCTCGGGCAACCGCCTGACCACGATAGACATCCGCAACCAGCAGTCGCTGACGACGTTCGACGCCACGTCGAACCCCGATCTGAGTGCAGTATACGTATGGTCGGGCTTCAAACCCGCGGCGGGCTTCAAGAAACCCGACTTGGCCGAGTGGGTGGAGCCCGAGATTCCGACTCCGGCCGGCTACCGTCTGGTATGGCAGGATGAGTTCAACGAGGCGGGCGAGACTATGCCTTCGACGGCTAAGTGGTGGTACGAGACCGGCGACGGCGGCTGGGGCAACAACGAGTTGCAGGACTACGTGTCGGGCAAATACGGCAGCGAGAGACTCGCGCTCGTATCGAACGGCACGTTGAAGATCACGGCCAAGAAGATCGACGGCAAGGTGCGTTCGATACGCATGAACACCAACGAGGGCTGGACCTACGGATATTTCGAGGCTCGTCTCAAACTGCCGGCCGGCAAGGGTACGTGGCCTGCGTTCTGGATGATGCCAAAGAACTTCAAGACATGGCCGGGCGACGGCGAGATCGATATCATGGAGGAGGTCGGATACAACCCCAACCGCGTATCGTCGAGCATCCACTGCAACGCCTACAACCACGGTATCGGTACGCAGAAGACCAACGAGATACTTATCGCGACGGCTCAGACGGAGTTCCACACCTATGCTGTGGAGTGGACCGAGGACTATCTCAAATTCTACTTCGACGGTCAGCTGCACTTTACATTTACCAACGACAAGAAGGGCGACTACAACACTTGGCCGTTCTTCAACCCCTTCTACCTCAAACTCAATCTGGCTTGGGGCGGCAACTGGGGCGGTGCCCAAGGTATCGACGAGAGCTGTCTGCCGGCCGTTTACGAGGTGGATTATGTCCGTGTATTCAAGAAGATAGAGTAGCATAAAAATTCTTTTTATCCGATGAGAAACTTAAAACTAACCGCACTCGGCGCCCTTGCCTGCATCCTGCTGGCCGGCTGTGCCGAGAAGGACGATATCGAGCGCAAGGTCGACGAGCTGCTCTCGAAGATGACTCTTCGCGAGAAGATCGGCCAGATGCACCAGGTGTCGGGCGGAGCCGACCTGGCCGAGGCTGCCGCCAAGGGGGAGATAGGCTCGATACTCAACTGCGTCGATCCCGACCAGATCAATGCCGTGCAGCGTGCGGCCGTCGAGCAGAGCCGTCTGGGCATTCCCGTTATCGTAGGCCGTGACGTGATTCACGGTTTCAGAACCATATTCCCCATACCGCTGGGTCTGGCGGCCACGTTCGACCCCGAGCTGGTCGAGCAGGGCGCTCGCGTGGCGGCCGTCGAGGCCACGGCCTCGGGTGTGAGGTGGACATTCTCGCCGATGCTCGACATCGCGCGCGACCCGCGTTGGGGCCGTGTGGCCGAGGGCTCGGGCGAAGACCCCTACCTCGATACGCAGATGGGCGTGGCTATGGTCAGGGGCTATCAGGGCGACGACTTGGCCGACGCCTCGTCTATGGCGGCGTGCATCAAGCACTTCGTGGGCTACGGAGCCGTCGAGGGCGGTCGCGACTACAACTCGACGATGATCTCGGAGCGTTCGCTCAGAAATACCTATTTCCCCGCTTTCAAGGCGTGTGTCGATGCCGGTGCGCTGACGCTCATGACCTCGTTCAACGAGATCGACGGCATACCCTCGACGGGCAACGACTTTCTGCTGCGCGATGTGCTGCGCAAGGAGTGGGGCTTCGACGGCATGGTCGTTACCGACTGGAACTCGTCGGGCGAGATGATCGCCCACGGCTTTGCCAAGGATCTCAAACAGGCGACCGAGCAGTCGGTCAATGCCGGAGTGGATATGGATATGATGTCGTTCGGCTTCATCAACTTCATAGAGGAGCTTGTCGCCGAGGGCAAGATCAAGGAGACGACCATAGACGATGCCGTGCGCAACATCCTGCGATTGAAATTCCGTCTGGGGCTGTTCGACAACCCGTATGTCGACGCGTCCAAGACGCGTGCGGCGGCCTATACGCCTGAGAGCCTCGAAGCTGCGCGCCGCAGTGCGGCCGAGTCGGCCATACTGTTGAAGAACGACGGCGGCGTGCTGCCGCTGGACGACGTGCGCACGATCCTGGTTACAGGTCCTATGGCCGATGCGCCCTACGACCAGCTGGGTACGTGGGCTTTCGACGGCGAGCCGGAGCATACGGTAACGCCTCTGGCAGCGCTGCGCGAGCGTTACGATGTTATCTACGAGCCGGGATTGGCTTACAGCCGCGACCGCAATACGGCCGATCTGGCTAAGGTGCGCGCGGCAGCCGCACGTGCCGAGGCCGTCGTGGTCTTCGTCGGCGAGGAGGCTATCCTCTCGGGCGAGGCGCACTCGCTGTCGGTGCTCAACCTGCAAGGCGCACAGAGCGAGCTTATCGCCGAGGCGGCCAAGAGCGGCAAGCCTGTTGTCGTGGTGGTCATGGCCGGCCGTCCGCTCACTATCGAGCGCGACCTGGCCAACTGCGACGCGATGCTCTACTCGTTCCACCCGGGAACCATGGGCGGCGAGGCGCTGGCCGATATCATCGAGGGCAAGATCTCGCCGTCGGGAAAGACGCCTATCACGTTCCTGCGCGATGCCGGTCAGGCTCCGTTCTACTACAACCATAACAACTCGGGACGTCCGTGCAACGGCACGGAGACGCTGCTCGAAGATATACCGATGCAGGCAGGACAGACCTCGCTGGGATGTACGTCGTACTATCTCGACACGGGTTACGGCCCGCTGTTCCCGTTCGGCTACGGTCTGTCGTACACGACCTTCGAGTACTCGGGTATCGCGCTCGACAGCACGACACTCTCCAAGGACGGTGTGCTCGGCGTGGAGTTCGATCTGACCAATACCGGCGGGCGCGACGGCGTGGAGGTCGTACAGCTCTATACGCGCGATCTGGTGGGCTCGGTGGTAAGACCTGTCAGAGAGTTGAAGCGTTTCGAGCGCGTGGCTCTGGCCGCAGGCGAGACGAAGCATCTGCGCTTCGAGATTCCGGTAGCCGATCTGGCGTTCTGGACTCGCGACATGAAGTATGAGGTCGAGCCGGGCGAGTTCCAGCTGTGGGTTGCCGGCGACTCGGCTTCGGGCGAGCCGCATGCTTTCACGGTGGAGTAACCCCCGGGCGGTACGATCATTACGCATCCGGACGATAATCTGTCGTCCGGATGTTTCTTTATGTCGACCGGGGTATTTCGGTTATTGAAATGATTTATTATCTTTGCAGAGGTGTGTGTTCGGCGTCGACATACGGCGTGTCGCCGCCGGAGGAAAATCAATATCGTATGTTGAGAAAAATAAGAATCGCAGCGGCCGTCGTCTGCTTCGCGCTCGTGACGCTGCTCTTTCTGGACTTTACCGGTACGGCGCATGCGTGGTTCGGGTGGCTGGCCAAGATCCAGCTGCTGCCGGCAGTGCTGGCCGTCAATGCCGCCGTGGTGGCGGCTCTCGCGCTCGTGACGCTGCTCCTCGGCCGTGTGTACTGCTCGGTAATATGTCCTCTGGGTGTGATGCAGGATATAGCCGCACGGCTGGGCAGGCGCGTCAGGAAGAACCGCTACGGTTACTCTCCCGAGCGGAGGTGGCTGCGCTGGGGCATGCTGGCGCTGTTCGTCATACTGCTTGCGGTCGGCCTGAGCTCGCTGGCGGCGCTCGTCGCACCGTACAGCGCTTACGGCCGCATAGCCTCTACGCTGCTGGCACCCGTGTGGGCGTGGGGCAACAACGCTTTGGCCTATATGGCCGAGCGTGCCGACAGCTATGCCTTCTATACGGTCGATGTGTGGGTCAAGAGCTGGGCGACGCTCGGTGTGGCCGTCGCGACGCTGGTCGTCGTGGGCGTGCTGGCGTGGCGCAACGGACGCACGTGGTGCAATACCGTATGCCCCGTGGGAACGGTGCTCGGTCTGCTGTCGCGCTTCTCGCTTCTGAGACCCGTGATCGACACGTCGAAGTGCAACGGCTGCGGCCTCTGCGCACGCAACTGCAAGTCGGCCTGCATCGACAGCAAGACCCGTACGATAGACTATTCGCGATGCGTCGTCTGCATGGACTGCATCGATAAATGCAACAAGGGTGCGATAAGTTATGTGCTGCGCAGAAAGGGCGCTGCTCAGAGCGCCGGACGGTCGCCGGAGCCTGCCGACGCGTCGCGCCGCAACTTTCTGACCGGTGTCGGGCTGCTCGTGGCCACGGGTGCCGTCAAGGCTCAGGAGAAGGTTGTCGACGGCGGTCTGGTCGCCATTACGGACAAGAAGGCGCCCTCGCGTGTCACGCCGATAGTGCCGGCCGGGGCGCGTAGCCTGCGGCATCTGACGCAGCACTGCACGGGATGTCAGCTCTGCGTGTCGGTATGCCCCAACGGCGTGCTGCGGCCGTCGGACGATCTGACGACGCTTATGCAGCCGCGCATGTCTTATGAGCGCGGTTACTGCCGCCCCGAGTGCACGAAGTGCTCGGAGGTGTGTCCGACGGGGGCGATACGTGCCGTCACGCGGGGCGAGAAGTCGTCGACCCAGATCGGTCATGCGGTGCTCGTCATGAAGAACTGTCTGCCGGCGAGCGAGGACGTGAGCTGCGGCAACTGTGCCCGCCACTGCCCTGCGGGAGCCATTACGATGATAGCGCAGAGCGGCAGGCGGGATGCGCCGAAGATACCCTCGGTCAATGTCGAGAGGTGCATCGGCTGCGGTGCGTGCGAGAGCTTGTGCCCGGCACGTCCGTTCAGTGCGATCTACGTCGAGGGACACGAACAACACAGAACCATTTGATGCGCATACCACTATGAAAAACGATATGAAGGACGGCCTCGACCGTCGCGAGTTCCTCAAACGCCTCGGCGCCGGCACGGCTGCCGTGGCCGCAATCTCGTTTGCCGGCTGCCGTCCGAAGGGCGGCGGCGCGGCGACGATCTCCGAGGGCGGAGATATGCCTGCGGGCGAGATGACCTGCCGCATCAACCCCAAGACCGGCGAGAGGGTGTCGATTCTGGGTTACGGCTGCATGCGCTGGCCGACCGACGAGAACGGCGATATCGATCAGGAGCAGGTCAACCGTCTGGTAGACTTCGCCATAGCTCACGGCGTCAACTATTTCGACACATCGCCGGCATATTGCAAGGGTATGTCGGAGCGTGCGACCGGCATTGCGCTGAGCCGTCATCCGCGCGATAAGTGGGTCGTGGCCACCAAGCTCTCCAACTTCGCGCCGTCGACATGGAGCCGCGAGGCTTCGATGGCCATGTACCGCAATTCGTTCAAGGAGTTGCAGGTCGACCGCATAGACTACATGCTGCTGCACGCCGTAGGCATGGGCAGCGATGCCATGCGCGAGTTCGAGTCGCGTTATATCGACAACGGCATGCTCGACTTCCTGTTGTCGGAGCGCGAGGCGGGACGCATAGGCAATCTGGGCTTCTCCTATCATGGCGACATAGCCGTGTTCGACCGCCTGCTGGCCGAGCACGACAAGTACAAGTGGGACTTCGTGCAGATACAGCTCAACTATGTCGACTGGCGCCACGGCAGGGAGCTCGATCCGCGCAGCAACGACGCCGAGTATCTCTATGGCGAGCTGCAAAAGCGCGGCATACCGGCCATCATCATGGAGCCGCTGTTGGGCGGCCGGCTCTCGAACGTGCACGACCATATAGCCGCCGAGCTGCGCGAGCGTCGCAACGACCGTAGCGTAGCCTCGTGGGCGTTCCGCTTCGCAGCCTCGCCCGAGGGCGTGCTGACCGTGCTGAGCGGCATGACCTATATGGAGCATCTGCGCGACAACCTGGCGACATACTCGCCGTTGGAGCCTCTGTCGGAGGAGGAGTCGGAGTTTCTGAAACGTATGGCGCAGGCGCTGCTGCGCTATCCGACCATACCCTGCAACGACTGCAAGTACTGCATGCCATGCCCCTACGGCCTCGACATACCGGGTATACTGCTGCACTACAACAGATGCGTCAACGAGGGTCGTCTGCCCTCGTCGTCGGGCGATGAGAATTACCGTCGTGCCCGGCGGGAGTTTCTGATCGGGTACGATCGTTCGGTGCCGCGCCTGCGGCAGGCCGACCACTGCATCGGCTGCAAGGAGTGCGTGCGCCACTGCCCGCAGAGGATCGATATCCCGGCACAGATGCGACGCATCGACCGCTTCGTCGAGGACTTGAAGCAGGGCAGGGAGTTCTGACCGGTCGCAGAGGGCTATCCGCCCGGTCGAACGTCAGACGGTTTGCCGTCGGCGGATGCGGTTCTGCCGCTATGCGCGTGGCGTATGGCAGGGAGGGCTTCGCGTGGGCTGCGCCGGTAGAGTCATAAGATAATATATTAGGTAAATTAACTGTTCGAGATATGGAATTTTTGTTTTTGGGCGGCATAGGCATGCAGGAGATACTGCTGATCGCACTGGTGGTGCTGCTGTTTTTCGGCGGCAAGAAGATACCCGAGCTGATGAAGGGTATCGGCAAGGGCGTGCGCTCGTTCAAGGAGGGGATGAACGGCGACGAGCCGAAGGAGGAGCCGAAGGACGACAACGCGTCACAGAGGTAGCGGGGCATGTCTTCGTCGCAGGATAGGGCGTCGTTCTGGGATCATCTGGGGGAGCTGCGCGCGGCTGTGCTGAGGACGCTCGCGCTGACTGTCGTATGCGGCATCGTCGCATTCGTGTTCAAGGATGTGCTCTTCGGCATCGTCCTGGCGCCTGCCGACCCCGGTTTCGCTACATACGGACTTCTCTCGGCGGTAGGCGCATGGGGAGGAGATACGACGAGCGTAGGCGACTTCTCCGTCAGACTCATCAATACGGGGCTTGCGCGGCAGTTTGTCGTGCATATGAAGGCGGCGCTGTGCGCAGGTGCGCTGTGCGCGTCGCCGTATGCCGTATACCAGATATTCCGATTCGTCTCGCCGGCACTCTACGCCGACGAGCGTCGTTACGTGGTTCGTGTGGCCGGCTGGGGATATGTCATGTTCATGGCGGGCGTGCTGGTCAGCTACTTTCTGATATTTCCGCTTACGTTCCGCTTTCTGGGAACCTATCAGGTAAGCGCCGATATAGAGAACATGATCTCGCTCGACTTCTACATGTCGACGCTGGCGGTCATGTCTCTGGCGTTGGGCATCGTGTTCGAGATACCCGTCGTGGCGTGGCTATTCGCTAAGCTGGGCTTCGTCACGGCCGCGTTTCTGCGCCGTTACCGCAAACACGCCATAGTCGCGATTCTCGTCGTCGCGGCGGTCATAACTCCCACTTCGGATGTATTTACGCTGTCGATCGTGGCTCTGCCCATGTGGCTGCTCTACGAGGCGAGCATAATAATCATAAGGTAGGGTATTCCTTATTCTATTATCAGATCGTCGACTGTCAGTTTCGGGACGTAGTGCACTCCGTCTACGCGGTAGTAGCGGCGGTCGTCCTGCGAACGTATGTCGACCAGCTCGATGCGGTCGGTGCCCCGGCCTATGGCCAGAATGAGCAGGGGCTCGCAATCGAGCGAGAAGATCTCGCGGATGCGCATGCGGTCGAAAGCCCTTATGCAGATGCCGTTGAGCCCCATTTCGGTGGCGCGCAGCAACATGCTCTGCGCCGATATGCCCAGATCGATAAACAGATCGGCGCCCTGCTCGGCGGCCGAACATACTATTATATAGGCATTGGGTTCGGTGCCCGGCAGCGGCAGGTGCAGCTCGGGCAGCGCTCCGCCGAGGCGTATGCAGCCCGTTACCTTCGCGGCCTGGTCGCCGAGCACGGGGAGGAAGCGCAGCGACTGGGCGTTGCGTGCCGACGGCGTGAGCGTGTTGACCTCGATGATCTTGCGCAGCTGGTCGGGACGTACCTTGAAGCCGGCATCGTATCCGCGGTGGCTGCGGTTGCGCCTGAGAAGTTTCGTGAGCGAGGCGGCGGGGCGTGCTGCTGGTGTTGCAGCACGTGCGCGGAAATCCTCCATTTTACGTCCTATGTAGTCGTCTGCCATGATGCTTGGATTCGATTTGCGGCAAAGGTAGTGAAAATATCGCGTTTTTCGGGGCGGCAGGGCAGCCGTGTGGGGGAAATCGGTTAACTTTGCATACATAATATATCATATCGAATGAAACGATTTCTGCTTTCGATCCTCTTGTCGGCACTGACGGCAGGTGCCGCGGCGCAGTACGGCGACGAGGGGTGGTTCGTGCGCAATTACCGCAAGACCGAGCACCGCATAGTCATGCGCGACGGCGCGGAGCTGCATACGGCCGTATACTCGCCCGTCGACACGACCGAGGCTCATCCGATACTTATGACCCGCACCCCTTACGGCTGTGCCCCTTATGGCGACGGCATGCGTGCACTGTGGCGTAGCAAACTCGAATCGGCATACGCCGCCGAGGGTTACATACTCGTATTTCAGGATGTCAGAGGCCGCTGGATGAGCGGCGGCGAGTTCGTCAACATACGCCCCTTTATAGAGAACAAAGCACCGGGACAGGTCGACGAGGCCAGCGACGTATACGATACCGTCGAGTGGCTCGTGGAGAACATTCCTTACAACAACGGCCGCGTCGGCGTCAAGGGCAACTCCTACAACGGATTCTACTCGACTATGGCAGCCGCGTCGCGACACCCTGCCATACGCGCCGTCTCGCCGCAGGCGCCGGTCTACGACTGGTACATGGGCGACGATTTCCACCATAACGGTGCGTTGGCGCTGCAACCGGCCGTGCAGTTCGCACCTACGGTGTCGACGCCGCGCGACGAGCCGACGCCCTCGTTTCGGCCGCGGCGCCTCGCCATACCCGACGAGGGTACGTTCGAGTACTATCTCTCGCACACGGTGGCCGGCTTTACCGATATGCTCGGCAGCGACTTCGAGTTCTGGCGGCAGATAGTGGAGCACCCCGACTACGACGATTGGTGGCGCGAGCGTTGCGCCGAGCGCGCTTGCCGCGGCATCGAGGCCGCCGTGCTTGTCGTCGGCGGAACGTACGATGCCGAGGACTGCTACGGGGCATGGAAGACATACGACGCGATATGTCGTCTGAGCCCGGAGTCGGACTGCCGGCTGGTCATGGGGGCGTGGTCGCACGGGGCCTGGCAGTCGCACAAGAGGGCCGATGCCGTCGGCGACATAGTCTACGGCAGCGGCATAGGCGATATGTATCGCGAGAGGATCGAAGTGCCATTCTTCAACTTCTACCTCAAAGACAAGGGCTGCCTCGACTCTCTGCCGCGCACGATGCTCTTCTTCTCGGGCGAGAACCGCTGGCGCTCGTTCGACCGCTGGCGCGAGCCCGGGCGTCGCATGGCGCTCTATCTCGATGCCGACGGTGCTCTGAGCGAATGCAGACCGACGCGCTCGGGCGGCTGTACGAGCTATATATCCGATCCGGCCGATCCGGTGCCCTACATGCCGGCCGTGGGCAGGAGCATCCCCAAAGGATATATGAATGCCGACCAGCGTTTTGCCTCGGAGCGGGGCGACGTGCTGACATTCTGCGGCGAGAGGCTCGACAGACCGATAAGCGTTGCTGGGGAGATCGGTGTCAGGCTCTATGCCTCGCTCTCGACGACCGATGCCGATTTCGTGGTCAAGCTCATCGACTGCTCGCCAGACGGCCGGCAGACGCTCATTCGCGGCGACATCATCCGCGGCCGCTACCGCAACGGCTTCACGCAGGGCGAGCCATTCGAGGCCGGCCGTATCGAGCAGGTGCGTCTGACGATGCCGGGCATTGCCCATACGTTTCTCGAAGGGCACCGTATCATGGTGCAGATTCAGAGCACGTGGTTTCCTCTGTTCGACCGCAATCCGCAGCAGATGATCGACATATATCGTTGCGGCGAGCATGATTTCGTGCCGTGCCGCGTATCGATATATCATAGCAGGCGTTATCCGTCATCGGTGGAGCTGGGGATAGTGGAGTAGCGCCGGCGCCATTGCCGGGCGGGAAAACGTGGCGTCGCGAGATTTTTTTGCGTGAAACCCTTGCATAAACCGATAAAACGACGTATATTTGCACACCGATTCCGAGAGGAATCCATACGGTGGGTGTAGCTCAGTTGGTTAGAGTGGAGGATTGTGGTTCCTTAGGTCGTGGGTTCGAACCCCATCTCCCACCCGTCAGAACGGAAGTTGCAGATGCAGCTTCCGTTTTTCGTCGTCTATGCACGTCCGGCCGGAGTGCCGGGGGCATGCTGCCGACTGTCGGAGAGCCGCCGCGTGTAAAATTTTTCGGCGCTTTATTCGTTATTATGGTAACTCGGCGGAGCCGGCATCCAGAATCCGAAAATAAATTCGCCGCCGCGTGAAACAAATAGGGCAGTCGGTGCGTAATATAAAATGACTGTCGAAAAAACAGGTTAGGAACAATAGTTGTAAGAGAACACAAGTTTATGCGTCAATTAAAAATTACTAAGTCGATCACCAATCGTGAGAGCGCATCGCTCGACAAGTATTTGCAGGAGATCGGCAAGGAGGAGCTTATAACCGTCGAAGAGGAAGTGGAACTGGCTCAACGCATCAAGAAGGGCGATCAGGAGGCATTGGAGAAACTGACCAAGGCCAACCTGCGCTTCGTCGTGTCTGTGGCCAAGCAGTACCAGAATCAGGGATTGAGTCTGCCCGACCTTATCAACGAGGGCAATCTCGGTCTTATCAAGGCGGCCGAGAAGTTCGACGAGACGCGAGGATTCAAATTCATATCGTATGCCGTGTGGTGGATCCGCCAGTCGATCCTGCAAGCTCTGGCCGAGCAGTCGCGTATCGTGCGTCTGCCTCTGAATCAGGTCGGTTCGCTCAACAAGATCAACAAGGCTTTCGCCCGCTTCGAGCAGGAGCACGAGCGCACCCCCTCGCCCGAGGAGCTTGCCTCGGAGTTGGAGCTGCCCAAGGAGAAGGTTACCGACACGCTGCGTGTGGCCGGCCGTCATATATCGGTTGACGCGCCGTTCGCCGAGGGCGAGGACAACAGTCTGCTGGACGTGCTGGTCAACACCGATTCGCCCAATGCCGACCGCGGCCTTATCAGCGAGTCGCTGGCAACGGAGGTCGAGCGCGCGTTGGAGATACTGACCGAGCGCGAGCGCGACATAATCCGTTACTTCTTCGGCATAGGATGCTCGGAGATGACATTGGAGGAGATCGGCGAGAAGTTCGACCTGACGCGTGAGCGCGTGCGCCAGATCAAGGAGAAGGCCATTCGCAAGCTGCGCCAGTCGTCGCGCAGCCGACTTTTGAAATCATATCTCGGATAGTCATATCATATTAAGTATAAGTGCGCAGCGGCCGGTCTTGCAAAAGACCGGCCGCCGTGTTTTACGGATCTCCTTTTTATCGGATCCGGCGGTGCAGTATGTTCATGGCGCTGCCGCGTGCGCCCCAGCGTCCGATAGGTATGCCGATGCCGAAAGTGATGTTGGCGCGCGTGCCGTTGCGCGGGATCATGTAGCGTATGTGCTTGCTTGTCAGAACATCGGTCGACAGATAGAAGTTGATCCAGCCGGGACATAGGTTGAGCGCGAACGATAGCGCCGACGCCTTGTTGTCGATCATGGAGTAGGCGACGGTCACGCCGAGCCAGTCCAGCGGGTGCGCGTTGACCGATCCGATGAGCGTGTGGTACGACTTGTTGCCGTATATCTTGGTGTTGTAGAGCAGGCCGAGGCCGAGCATGCGGTCGAGAAACTCGAAGTCGGCGCCGATGTTGACGGCGGTGGTAAGGCGTCGTGTCGCGGCCTCGCCCTGCTCGACCGTGAGGCCGATATTGTTGAGGTCGATATCCTCGGGGTTGATGATCACGCCGTTCTCGATGTCGATCATGTCGGAGTCGATATGCTCCTCGAAGACTAAACGGCGCGAGTTCTTGCCGCCGTACTTCACGAAGCCCAGATCGGTAACCGAGGCCGACAGTTGCAGCCAGTGCGTGGGGTCGTAGGTTATGCCGAGGTCTATCGCGCCGCCGTAGCCCGAGGGTTTGAGCATCGATGCCACATCGATGTAATCCGTTACTTCGTCGAGCGATATGCGGTCGCCGGTCAGCAAGTCGCCGTCGATGCCGTTCATCTCGATCGAGCCGGTCATGTCGGCATACCAGCGGTCGCTGCCGATCGATATGTCGAGTCGTTCGATGTCGGCGCTTGCCCCCAGCATGCCCGCTATGGCGCGTATCCTCGCGCCGAAATAGAGCCCGGGGCAGAGACGCAGCGAGTATGCGAACGACAGATCGGCATAGCTCTGCATCGAGACGTGCACATCGCGTATGTCGGTCGCCTGTCCCGCTTTGAGGAACGTGAACAGCTCGCGCGGGGCGTTGACCTCGCCCGCGAGGTTCATCGCGAGATCCACCGACCAGAAGTTGCGCGCGTTGCGCGTATAGCTGCCTATGCCGAAGATGTTGATGCGCGAGCCCACGGACAGATCGTTGCGTGCCGAGACCTTCGAAAGCACCTCGTCGATCGATACGCCGTTCTCGGTAAAGGCCGACAGCTTGCCGTCGTTGTCGAACAGCAGTGCGCCGAAGGGAATGTTGCCGTTGATGTCGACCTGTACTCCTCCCAGTACGGGGATGTTGAGATAACCCTTGTGCGGGGCGAATGCGGGGTTGAGCTGCGTGCGGAATGTCGAGCCCTCGACGAAGTAGGCGACCGAGCTTTGTGCGCAGGCGCCGACATACATTGCAGCGAATGCGAGAACAAGTAGCGGTTTTTTCATTTGAGCGGGTTTTTACGCGGCAAAGGTAACCATTATTTCCGGAAACTGTCATTCATTTAGGACACTTCGGCGGTCGGAACATGCTCCGTGTCGGCAAAATTGCATTATCTTTGGCAGTGGAGCGGATGCTACGCATTACTTTTTGTAAATTTGCGCAATGAATCGTGACGAAGAGATACTTCAATCGCTCAAACGACAGGCCGCCGCGCTGCCGTCGAATCCGGGCGTATACCAGTTCGTCGACCGGACTGGTACGATAATATACGTCGGCAAGGCCAAGTCGCTGCGCCGGCGCGTGTCGTCGTATTTCTTGCAGAGCCGCGACCATACGGCCAAGGTGCGCGTTATGGTCAAACAGATCGTCGAGATTCGCCATATCGTCGTCGACTCCGAGCAGGATGCGCTGCTGCTCGAAAACTCCCTGATAAAGAGCCTGCAACCGCGCTACAATATCCTGCTCAAAGACGATAAGACATATCCGTGGATCGTCGTGCGGCGCGAGCCGTTTCCGCGGGTGCAGTCTACGCGACGGCTGGTGCGCGACGGGTCGCAGTACTACGGCCCCTACGGTTCGCTCACGGCGCAGCATGCTCTGTTGGAGTTCATCCGCGAAGTGGTGCCGCTGCGCACGTGCAAGCTCAACCTTTCGCCTCAGGCCATAGCGCGCGGACGTTACGGCGTGTGCCTGCAATATCATCTGGGCAACTGCAAGGCTCCGTGCGTGGGCGCCCAGAGCGAGGAGGATTACGACGAGTGCATCGCTCTGGTGCAGTCGATCCTGCGCGGAGATCTGCGCCCGGTGCGCTCGCATCTCGAAGCCGAAATGGCGCGTGCCGCCGCTGAGCTGCGCTTCGAGGCCGCACAACGCTGCAAGACGCGTCTGGCGGCGCTGGACAACTATCAGGCGCGCTCGGTCATCGTCAGTGCCAAGATCGTCGACTGCGACGTATTCTCGCTTCTGACAGACGACGACACGGCCTATTGCAACTTTCTGCGTCTGCGCCACGGTTCGATCGTCGCCGTCAGGACGGTGCGCATGTCGACCGGTGCCGACAGCTCCGAGGAGGAGCTGCTCTCGGCTGCGATAACCCATATCGTCGAGACGGTCGCAGGCGAGCTCTCGCGCGAAGTGATCGTGCCGGTGCTGCCCTCGGCGGCGGTGCTCTTCGACGGTGTGACGTTTACAGTGCCCAGGCGCGGCGAGAAGGCCGAGCTGCTCGAATTTTCGTTGAAGAGCGCCCGTATATACCGTGCCGAGACGTTGAAGAATCTCGAAATAAAGAACCCCGAACGGCATACCGAGCGGTTGATGAACGCCATGCAGAAGGAGCTGCATCTGCCGCACCAGCCGCGCCATATAGAGTGCTTCGACAACTCCAACCTGCAAGGCACCAATCCGGTGGCCTCGTGCATCGTGTTCCGCGACGGCAAGCCCTCGCGCAAGGAGTACCGCCACTTCAACATAAAGGAGGTCGTCGGCATCGACGACTTCGCGTCGATGCGCGAGATCGTGCGCCGCCGCTACTCGCGTCTGCTCGAAGAGGGTGCCGAGCTGCCCGATCTGATAATAGTCGACGGCGGCAAGGGGCAGCTGTCGAGCGCATACGGCGTGCTGTGCGAACTGGGTATCGAGGATCGTGTGCCGATCGTCGGTCTGGCCAAGCGCATAGAGGAGATATTTTTTCCGGGCGATTCGATGCCGTATTATCTCAGCCGCACGGGCGAGCCGCTGAAAGTGGTGTGCCACATCCGCGACGAGGCGCACCGCTTCGGCATAACGTTTCATCGGCAGAAGCGCAGCAAGACCTTTATCGATAGCGAATTGGATCATATTCCCGGCATCGGCGAGAGGAGCCGCACGGCACTCATGCGGCATTTCAGAACCGTGTCGGCCATACGCGCCGCAACGCAGCTCGAACTGGCCGGTATCGTCGGACAGTCCAAGGCGCGCCGCCTGAGAGAGTACTTCGATGCCGATACATGATCGCGCTGCCGCGGTGTGGCGCGGAGCGCCTCGATTCGCTTCGTCTCTGCTTGCAGTAGCGGCATTTGCTGCCGGATGCCATCCGCTTTTGCCGGTGGTAACGGAACGGCCGCATGGCGTGGGTAGAGTCGAATTATTCGATTTTTATCGTCCGATTTTTGTTAATTCAAAATAAATGTTTACATTTGCACTCCGATCGAGCGTATCGCTCATACGCATGTCGATGCCCAGATGGCGGAATCGGTAGACGCGCTGGTCTCAAACACCAGTAGGTTCACCCCTGTGCCGGTTCGACCCCGGCTCTGGGTACTTCACAGACACCGGACGATTTATTCGTCCGGTGTCTGTGTTTCGTATGGAGCCGGTATGTTCGCAAAACTAAAAAAGTCCCGATACTACATACTCTCCTATATGCGGTTTCAAGGCCGTATGACGGCCTTGCGATGATGATCTCATGGCCGGTTATATGGCTGAAATCATGTCGATAAGATGACTCGCCGGCAGCTTGCGGCAGGTTGGGAGGAAGCGGGTGCGGCGGGGCGAATCGCAGCGGCGATTTTCGTCTCGAAACACCATTCGCCGCTCCCGTCGTGTCATTGCGAAAGCCAGGGTGCGAGACTCTACGCCGGGCGCTTCTTCGGACGGGGGCTCGTGCGGATATCCCTGCTGCGAGCAAAAAACATCCGATGCACTTTGATATTAGGATATTATTTGTATCTTTGCATGATTTATACCCGCAAGCGTAATGATTGCGGCCGAATGCGTAATTTAGACAAAACGAATAATAACAAAATTTTTTACACAATGCAAAGCAAAGGCGCTATCAAATTGCTGGCAGTACTTTTGGCACTCGCCTGCATATTTCAGCTCTCGTTTACGTTCGTCACGAACCGTGTCGAGCGTCAGGCCGCTCGTGAAGAGAACCCCGAGGCCTACCTCGCCGAGAAGTGGGACCAGACGGTCTACAATCTCGGTATCACAAAGTATACATATAAGGAGTGCAAGGAGCGTGAGTTGAATCTCGGTCTCGACCTCAAAGGCGGTATGAACGTCATGCTGGAAATCAAGGCCGCCGACGTGGTCGCAGCACATGCCGGCCGCGAGGGCGATATCGCACTCGATCCGCACCACCCCGATTACGAGCGCTTCCGCAGCGCAATCGATGCGGCGTCGGCCGAGGATGACGGCAACGCGTTCGTCGATGCCTTCATGGCTGCTTACGGCGACGACGTATGCAACGTCTTCGAGCGTACGGGCGATTCGAGCAACTACAACAACGATCGCGCGAAGCTGGAAGCTGATTTGAAGCAGAAGATTTCGGATGCCGTCGAATCGTCGTTCGAGGTGTTGAAGAGCCGTATCGACGTTCTGGGCGTTACGCAGCCCAACATCCAGCGTGTTACTGGCACCAACCGTATCTCGGTCGAGCTGCCGGGCGTCAAGGAGCCGGACCGCGTGCGCAATCTGCTGTCGACCACGGCAGCACTCGAATTTTGGACCGTATACGACCGACTCGACGGTGTGGCCGATGCGCTCTATCAGGCCGACGAGATAATATATGCCAAGCAGGCTGCCGAGGCTGCCGACGCGGCTGCATTGGAGGCTCTGAACGTGCGTCCTCTGACGTCGCTGTTGCAGTTCGACATGCGCCCTCCGTTCGTCGCCGTTGCCGAGAAGCAGAACAGAGCCAAGATATCGGAGTATCTGAACATGCCCGAGGTATCGCGTCTGTTTCCCGCCGACATGGCGCTGCGCTGGGCCAACAAGAGCGTAAATAACAGCGACCAAGGTTACTTCAATCTCTATGCGTTGAAGGGTGCCGACGGACGCTTGAAGCCCGTCATGACCGGCGACGGCATTACCGAGGCGCGTGCGCAGGGCTCGCAGCAGGGCGGCGAGTTCGAGGTTTCGATGATTATGGATGCAGCCGCATCGGCTCGCTGGGGCGATATCACGGGTGCCAACGTCGGCAAGCCCATAGCTATCGTTCTCGACGGATACGTATACTCTGCCCCCAATGTCAACGGCCGCATCGACGGCGGACAGTCTCAGATCACCGGACACTTCACCGTTACCGAGGCACAGGATCTTGCCAGCGTGCTCAACGCCGGCAAGGCGCCCGCTCCCGCGACGATCGTCCACTCCGAGGTAGTCGGCCCGTCGCTGGGTCAGAAGTCTATCAACGACGGTATCATGTCGTTCCTGCTGGCGTTCGTTCTGGTGCTGCTCTACATGGGCTTCTTCTATAAGACGGCAGGTTGGATGGCCGACGTGGCTCTGATCTTCAATGTGCTGCTGCTTATGGGTGTGCTGGTGTCGTTCGGCGCCGTGCTGACGCTGCCCGGTATCGCAGGTATCGTCCTGACGATGGGTATGGCCGTCGACGCCAACGTCATCATCTTCGAGCGTGTCAAGGAGGAGCTTCGCGGAGGCAAGGGTCTCGCGCTTGCTATCAAGGACGGTTTCTCGAACGCATACTCGGCTATTATCGACGGTAACCTCACGACGATCATTACCGGTCTGGTGCTGTTCTTCCTCGGTACGGGTCCCGTCAAGGGCTTCGCTACCACGCTTATCATCGGTATCATCACTTCGCTCTTCTGCTCGATATTCATTACGCGCCTGCTGTTGGAGGCGGTGGCTAACCGCCGCGGCAAGGTGGCATTCTCGCGCAAGAGCACCGAGAATTTCCTCTCGAACATCAGGTTCAGCTTCATCGACAAGCGCAAGTACTCTTACATCCTGTCGGGTGCGCTGCTGCTCGTCTCGGTCGTATCGCTGGCATTCCACGGCCTGAATCAGGGTATCGAGTTTACCGGCGGCCGTACATATGTCATCGGCTTCGACCGCAACGTCGATGTCGAGCAGGTGCGCCACAGCCTCGAAGAGAAGTTCGCGGTTGTCGGCGACGCAGCGTCGTCGTCGTTGGAGGTAAAGCAGTTCGGCGGCGAGAACCAGATCCGCGTGGCTACGCAGTACGCTTACGACCGCACCGACGAGGAGGCCAACAACGAGGTCGACCGCATCATGTTCGAAGCCGTCAAGGGCTTCTACGCCGATCCCGACTTCGACTACACACACTTCAAGACCGACGGCAGCGACAAGCTGGGTATCATCTCGTCGGAGCAGGTAGGTGCCTCTATCGCAAAGGAGATGACCTATAACTCTATCCTCGCAGTGCTGATATCGCTCGTTGCGATCGGCCTCTATATCGCTTTCCGATTCAAGAAGTGGCAGTGGGCTACCGGCGCAACGCTCGGTCTGGCGCACAACGCCCTGCTCGTGATAGGTCTGTTCTCGCTGTTGTACTCGTTCATGCCGTTCAACCTCGAAGTCAATCAGGCTTTCATCGCGGCTATCCTGACTATCATCGGTTATTCGATCAACGATACGGTGGTTATATTCGACCGCATCCGCGAGTATATCGGCCTGTATCCCAAGCGCGACATAAAGACCAATATCGACAACGCCATTTGCGCTACGCTGTCGCGTACTGTCAACACGTCGGGTACGACGCTCGTTACGCTGCTGGCGATCTTCATCTTCGGCGGCGAGACGATCCGCGGTTTCGTCTTCGCGTTGATCCTCGGTGTGATTATCGGTACCTACACTTCGGTCTTTATCGCTACGCCTATCGCATACGACTTGCAGCGCAAGAAGGCTGCGAAGAGCAGCGAGCCTACGGAGGCATAGTCGGGCTCGTAGGGACTCGAATATAATTATAGGTCGCGACGTTTCATCGCGACCTATTTTTTTTTTACCTTTGTCCGAAAGATTTATCATTTTATCCGATGGAACGATTCAAAGCCGCCGTGGCGCAGTTGCGCCGCTACATATCGCCGGTCTTCGTGACGCTGTTCTTCGCGGCGTTCGTGTTGTGGTACATTACCAAGCTCGGCTACGACTATACGACCGACTATACCGTGGGCGTCGATGTCGACGGACACGTGTTCGATGTCGAGTGCAAGATCCATGGCAAGGGCGTCGACCTGTTCAACGTCAAGGTGCTCTCCAAGCAGCGCAATATCGCCGTGCCTCTCTCGGAGCTGGGCTTCGAGTATGTGGAGTGGGGCAATATCCGTATCGATCCCGTGTCGTTGCAGCGCGCGCTCTCGTCGCGCATGACCGACATAGATGTCGTGTCGGTGGCCAATGCCCCGGTCATAGAGATCGCCGAGCGCGAGTAGCGGCCCGGACGGCTCTGCCCGATGCACGGCATGTGCGGGATGCAGGGTGGTCGTTTATCATCTAAGCACTGCTTCATATTATGTATAAGGTAGGTATTACGGGCGGCATAGGCAGCGGCAAGAGCACGGTCTGCCGTATGTTCGCCGAGTTGGGAGTCGCCGTCTACGACTCCGACGCCGAGGCCAGAGGGCTGATGACCGGCAGCGTTGAGCTGCGCGAGGCTATCTGCCGCGAGTTCGGCGACGACATATATAAGGAGGACGGATCGCTCGACCGTGCCCGACTGGCGGCTACGGTCTTTGCCGACGACGATGCGCGGCGGCGTCTCAATGCGATAGTGCATCCTGCCGTTATCTCCGATTTCGAGGCATGGGCGCAGCGGCAGAGCGGCGATTACGTTCTGTTGGAGTCGGCGATACTCTTCGAGGCGGGTTTGGAGGGGCACGTCGATCTTACGATAGCCGTCATGGCGCCCGCGAGGCTGCGTATCGAGCGCGCCATGATGCGCGACGGCGCGCAGCGCGAGCAGATCGAGAGCCGCATGGCCTGTCAGGCGGACGACGACTTTTTGCGCGAGCATGCCGATATGTGCATGATAAACATCGATCTCGACGAGTTGCGCGAGGAGGTGGCGCAGTGCGATAAGAAACTCAGATATAGAGCTGCAAGATATGGAGATAGATCTTAGAGAGCTGCATGTAATGGCGATCGTCAACGTCACGCCCGACTCGTTCTATGCCGGCAGCCGCAATGCGTCGGCCGAGCAGATCGAGGCGCGTGTGAGAGCCGCCGTGGAGCAGGGGGCGACTATAATCGACGTGGGCGGCTACTCGTCGCGTCCCGGTGCCGACGACATTTCGCCCGACGAGGAGTGGCGGCGCATCGACCGCGGTATCGAGGCCGTGCGGCGTGTTGCGCCCGATGCGGCCGTGTCGGTCGATACGTTCCGTGCCGATGTCGTGCGACGCACGATCGACAAGTGGGGCGGAGTGATCGTAAACGACATATCGGCCGGCGAGCTGGACGAGGATATGCTGCGCACCGTGGCCGGCTACGACGTCCCCTATATCGCGATGCACATGCGCGGCACGCCCGCTACGATGCAGACTATGACCGATTATAGCGGCGATATCGCGGACGAGGTTATGGACTACTTCCGCCGCCGCATCGACCTTATGATCTCGGCTGGCATACGCCGCGAAAACATCGTGCTCGATCCCGGCTTCGGCTTCGCCAAGACCCTCGAACAGAACTACCGGCTGATGCACTCGCTCGACAGGCTCGTCGGCATGGGCTACCCGGTGCTGTCGGGCGTATCGCGCAAGTCGATGATATTCCGGCTGCTCGGTACCACGCCCGACGAGTCGCTGAACGGTACGAGCGTGCTCAACTTCATCTCGCTGGAAAAGGGCGCCAACATACTTCGCGTGCACGACGTGCGGGAGGCCGTCGAGGTCGTGAAGATATATAAAACCTATATTTCGCAGGCATGATAAAGGTAGACGACATCCGCAAGAGCTTCGGCGAAGTCGAGGTGCTGCGCGGCGTATCGCTCACGGTCGGACGCGGCGAGGTGGTCTCGATCGTCGGCGCGAGCGGTGCCGGCAAGACGACCCTCTTGCAGATCATGGGCACGCTGCTGACACCCGACGGCGGAGCGGTGGAGATCGACGGCCGCACGGCATCCGGCATGAACGACAGACAGCTGTCGAAGTTCCGCAACGAGAAGATCGGCTTCGTGTTTCAGTTCCACCACCTTCTGCCCGAGTTCGATGCCCGCGAGAATGTCATGATGCCGGCGCTCATAGGAGGCGTGCCGCGACGCGAGGCCGACAGGCGTGCGCGTACGCTTTTGGAGACGGTCGGTCTGGCCGACCGCATGCACCATAAGCCCGCCGCGCTGTCGGGCGGCGAGCAGCAGCGCGTGGCCATAGCCCGTGCGCTGGTCAACTCGCCCGCCGTGGTTCTGGCCGACGAGCCCTCGGGCAATCTCGATTCGGCCACGCGCGACGAGGTAAACAAGCTCTTTTTCGATCTGCGCGAGAGATTAGGGCAGACATTCGTCATAGTAACCCACGATGAAACCCTGGCCTCGACGGCCGACAGAAAAATATTGATGAGCGATGGCAGAATCGTACTCTGAGCTCGACCGCGGACAGCTGGCCGCGCTGCTCGAACACCTCCACGACAAATACAACAACCCCGACTTCATCGAGTCCGATCCCATAAGCGTGCCCCATACCTTCTCCTCGCGCGACGACCGCGAGGTGGCGGGCTTTCTGGCTGCGACGATAGCGTGGGGCAACCGCAAGGCGATCGTCAAGAGCGCGCACCGCATGATGCACTATATGGACGATGCGCCCGCCGATTTCGTGCGCGGAGCCTCGGATGCCGAGCTCGCCCGCCTGCAAAGCTACGTGCACCGCACATTCAACGGCGGCGATCTTATAGACTTCGTCCTGGCCATACGCCATATCTGCGAGCGCTGGGGCGGCATCGGATGCTGCATCGAGTCGCTCTATGCCGCCACGGGCGATATGGCGCGCGTGCTGTCGGAATTCCGTCGCGAGTTCTTCTCGATCGAACACCGCACACGCTGCGAGAAGCACCTCTCGTCGATCGACAAGGGTGCGGCCTGCAAGCGCCTGAACATGTATATACGCTGGTTCGTGCGACGCGACGATCGCGGCGTCGACTTCGGACTGTGGCGCTCGATACCGATGTCGGCGCTCTATCTGCCGCTCGATCTTCATACGGGAAATATGGGTCGTGCGCTGGGGCTTATCCGCCGCCGCCAGAACGACTGGAAGACGACCGTCGAGATCACGGAGGCGCTGCGCGAGTTTGACCCCGAAGACCCCGTGCGTTACGACTTTTCGCTGTTCGGCGCCGGTATCGACGGATTTCTGAAAGAGTAACACTCCGGCCATGTTCCGCTTCAAGCGATTCTCGGTATGCCAGCAGGGGTGCGCCATGAAGGTCGGCACCGACGGCGTGCTGCTCGGTGCATGGTGTGCGCTCGAAGCATCGCAGCGCCGCGTGCTCGACATAGGTACCGGCACGGGCGTCATAGCCCTTATGGCGGCGCAGCGCAGTGCCGAAGCGCGCATCACGGCCGTCGATATCGACGGCGAGTGCGCCCGGCGTGCTGCCGGCAATTTCGCCGCTTCGCCGTGGGGCGACCGTCTCGAAGCGGTTCAGGCCGATATACGCGATTTCGCGCCCGGCCATACGTTCGACCATATAATTACAAATCCGCCCTATTTCTCCTCGTCGCTGCTGCCGCCCGACAGCGGCCGTCGTCTGGCACGCCATTGCGTCGCGCTGCCGTTCGCCGATCTGGCGGCGGCATTCGACCGCCTGCTCGCACCGTGCGGCCGCGTGTCGATGATACTGCCCGCCGATGCGGCCGATGCGTTCGTCGAGATATGCCGCGGCACGCTGAGCCTGTCGCGCCGCTGCGACGTCAGGACCACTCCCCGCTCTGCCGTCAGGCGCTCGATGCTGGAATTCGGGCGCGGATACTGCGCGCAGCCCCGGCACGAGCTGCTGGTCATACAGACCGCCCCCGAAACCTTTACCGAGGAGTACCGCATGCTGACGCGCGATTTCTACCTGAAATTTTGATATGGTACGAAAAAGTACTATTTTTGTTATGAACTAAACTTCGATGATTATGAAACGAATCTTATTCGCGGCTTCGGCCGTGCTGTCGCTGGTCGCTGCCACGGCAACGGCTCAGACCGACATAAAGCGCATAGGCATATATTCGGACGAGGGCCGAACGGTCGTGGCCGATGCCGCCTCGCCGCTCGATGTCGAGATTACCGTCTGCTGCGAGCAGACCATAGTCGGTCCTTACGCGCGTTATGCGCAGAAGTATCTGGGCGTGCGTGCCCCGCTGGTAGACCGCACCTCGTACGGAATCGTCGATGCACGCATACTTCTTGCGTCGGATGCTTGTGCGGCGGAGTGCGGAGCCGCTGCGGGCGAGAGCGTCCGCACGTTGTCGTATGCCGGCTCGGCGACGGAGTTCGCCCGTGTGCTGCCCAATCGCATGAGCATCGTCGAGCAGACGCCCGAGGCTGCGGCCAAGCAGCTCGCGGAGGATATATTCTCGCTGCGGCGCCACCGTGTCGATCTGATTACGGGCGAAGCCGGAGAGAATGTCTTCGGTGCGGGGTTGCAGTGTGCGCTGGATAAGATCGACGAGTTGGAGCAGACCTACCTCGAACTGTTCTTGGGCAAGCGCGTCGAAACTACGTCGACGCACCGGGTAAGGGTCGTGCTCTCGGAGGATAAGACCAATTATGTAGTGGCACGTTTCAGCGAAACGGCCGGTGTGCTGCCCTCCGACGATCTGTCGGGCGAGATGATACTGTTGCAGATCGCACCCTCGCAGATGCAGTATCCGCAGAGCAATCCCAAAGGACGCCTTACATACCGCTATGCCAACCGGGCGCAGTGCTCGTTGTCGCTGGGGCAGCAGAGTCTGTGCAGCGTCGTGCTGCCGCTGTTCGAGTTCGGCCGGACGATCGTCGTCGCGGCACCGGTAAAATAATCGGACTGCGGATCGGACTATGAGCCATACCGAACGGATGATAGCGCTGCTGGGGGCTATGCGGCGCGAGATGAACGGCGAGGTGTCGGAGACGATGACCGATCGCGGAGTGAGCTACGGACTCAATTACGGCGTGAGCATACCTTCCGTGCGAGAGATAGCACGCCGCGAGACGGCCGACCACGCCTTTGCCAAGTATCTCTACGGTCAGCAGGTGCGCGAGCTGCGTCTTGCGGCTTGTCATCTGGCCGATCCCGCAATGGTTACCGTCGACGAATTTTCGTTCTGGTCGCGCGGCCTTACGACCGGCGAGCTCGCCGCGGAGCTGGCTTTCGCTCTGATGTCGCGTATCGATGCTATCGATGCTCTGGTGGGCATCTGGTCGAGCGAGAGCACCGAGACGACGGCCTGCTGTGCGCTTATGGCCGCAGCCCGCAGCCCGAAGGTCGACTGCGGCGTTGCGCTTCACGGAGCGGAGTGCGCCGTGAGGAGCTTTCCGTCGTCGGTGGCGGTGGCCGATGCTGCCGTGTCGGTCATGGTATCTCTTCTGGGGCGCGGTGTCGCGACCAGGGAGATGTTGTCCGAGACCGTATCACGCCTGCCGCAGTGCCCTGCATCGGAGCGTATCGCCGACGAGATAGCCTGGCGCACGGAATATATGTGATCCCGGAGATAACGACGAATAAGGGGCTGAATCGCGTTCAGCCCCTTTTATCATGCCTGCCGCGGCTGCGGCAGTGCGAATCAATAGGCCGTCATGGCCTCCTCCTGCCGGCGTATGGCGTTCTCGATGCGTTCGATGGGCATTACGCCGCTCTCGCGCCAGACGATCTCGCCGTCGCGGAACAGTACGAATGTAGGTACGGCCACGATGTTGTAGCGCGCCACTATCTCGCGGTGCTCCTTGCGGTCGATGTCGATCCTGATGATCGTGGCGCGTTTGTTCAATATGGCCGAGAGGCGGTCTATGATCGGATCCATGGCCTTGCACGGTCCGCACCATGTGGCGTAAAAGTCGACCAGCGTAAGGTCGTTTTGCGCTATGAGCGAATAGAAGTCGTTGGTTGTCATAAAACGTATGTTTTTTCGGTTGGTGTCGTTACGTTCAGCATGTCTCGACCCATGTGGGCGGCGCGACGTGTTCGCGCACATATTCGCGCCGCATGTATTCGATCGTCATGGCCAGACCTTCGCCCAGCGATACCGTGGGCTGCCAGTCGATCGTACGGCGGGTAAGTTGCAGGTCGGGCACCTTGCGCCGCATGTCGTTGCTGCGGGGATCGCCCGTGACGATGCGCGAGCGCGAGCCGGTGAGACGTATGACCGTCGCGGCGAGCTGCTCGATCGTTATCTCGTGATACCCGCCGATGTTGAGGGCGAAGGGCGCCTTCGACGCATCCAGCTCCATAAGGCGCATCAAGGCCTCCACCGTGTCGCCCACCCAGCACAGGGTGCGTATGCGGTCGCCGGCGCCGTTAATCATGATGTCGCTGTTGTCGAGCGCATGACGTATGATGCTCGTTACCACGCGTCCGTCGTCGATCTGGGCGCCCGTGCCATAGGTGTTGTATATGCGTGCCACTCGTGCGTCGACGCCGTACTGGCGTATGTAGGCGCGGTGCAGCGCCTCGGCCGAGCGCTTGGCTTCGCTCAGAATCGAGTAGAAGCTGTCGTCGCGATGCCGTTCGAGCGACGATATGCCGTTGTGCGTTAGGTAGATGTCGCCCGACGAGGCGAACAGCAGCCGTGCTCTGTTGCGGCGTGCTAAGTCCAAGGTGCGTATCGATCCCAGGATGTTGGTTTGCAGGGTCGTTACCGGCTGCGACGGGTCGTGGTGCATATACGACGGCGAGGCGAGATTGTAGATGCGGTCGCACTCGATCTTCAAAGGTCGTGTGACGTTGTGGCGTATGAACTCGAAGTCGGGATTGCCTGCCGCCTCGGCCAGCAGCGGAGAAAGGTCGGGCTCGCGGATATCGATACATGTTACCTTCGCACCCTGAGCCAGAAGCCTCAGTGTGAGATGCGTCCCTATAAGACCTGTGCCGCCGAAAATCGAAACCCTTGTCATGCGCTTTTTTTACATGACAAGGGTTCAAAATCCATACCAGCGACAGACGGATGTCCGCCGGCCGCTGCCGCGACTCAGAACAGCGCCTTGGGCAGCTGCTCTATGCTGTTGACGAATACCACTTCGATGCCCTTCTGGCGTTTGAGGCTCTTCTGCATGAAGCCCGATACCACGATGCGCCGGAAGCCCAGCCGTGCCGCCTCGCTTATGCGCTGTTCGCAGCGCGGCGAGGGACGCACCTCGCCCGAGAGGCCGATCTCGCCCGTGCAGCACACCCCCTCCTGCAACGGTCGGTCGTAGTAGGAGGATATGACGGCGGCGACGACGGCCAGATCCATGCCCGTGTCCGAGACCTTGAATCCGCCGGCGAAGTTGAGGAATACGTCTTTGGTAAACATCTTCATGCCGACCCTCTTTTCCAGTACGGCGAGCAGCATGTTGAGACGTTTTGAGTCGAAGCCCGTGGCCGAGCGCTGCGGCGTTCCGTAAGCCGCGCCGCTGACCAGAGCCTGCACCTCGATCAGGTAGGGGCGTATGCCGTCGACGGCCGCACCGACCGATATTCCGCTCAGCGGCTCGTCGTAGTGCGAGAGCAGTATCTCCGAGGGGTTGTCGACCTGCCGCAGCCCCTCCTCGCGCATGTCGAATACGCCGATCTCGTAAGTAGCGCCGAAGCGGTTCTTTATGCCGCGCAGTATGCGGTACGTGTTGTTGGCATCGCCCTCGAACTGCAATACCACGTCCACGATATGTTCGAGGATCTTGGGCCCCGCGATGACGCCGTCTTTTGTGATGTGGCCTATGACGAATATCGCCACGCCCGATGTCTTGGCGCAGCGCAGCAGTGCGGCGGCGCATTCGCGTATCTGCGTGACGCTGCCGGCCGACGACTCGACCGTCTCGGTGTACATTGTCTGTATCGAGTCTATGACGACCACCTGCGGGCGCGACTCGTCGATCTGCGCTATGATGTTCTCCAACTGTGTCTCGGGATATACGATGCACTCCTCGTTGGCTATGCCCAGACGCGTGGCGCGCATCTTGATCTGCTCGGCCGACTCCTCGCCCGAGACGTAGAGCGTCCTGAGGCGGTTGTCGCAGAGCGCCATTTGCAGCGACAGGGTGGACTTGCCTATGCCCGGCTCGCCGCCCAGAAGGATCAGCGACCCCGGCACCAGACCGCCGCCCAGTACGCGGTTCAGCTCGCCTATGCCCGTGTCGATGCGTTCGATGTCGCGCTCGCGGATCTCCTTCACGCGCTGCGCCTCGGCGCGAGGCATGCCCGGCAGGCGCATTGCAGCCGTCGACGGCTCCTTTGCGGCGACATGCTCGGCGAAGGTGTTCCACTCGCCGCACGCGGGGCAGCGCCCGAGCCACTTGGGCGACTCGTAGCCGCACTCCTTGCAGAAGTATGCCTTTTTGATCTTGGCTGCCATATCTCGCGACTTACCTGAACAGCTTCACTATGTCGTTGCCGTTGGCATATACTACCAGCAGCAGTATCAGCGCGATGCCTATGTACTGCATGATCTCCATGAAGCGGTCGCTGGGCTTGCGCCGCGTTATGATCTCCCAGAGCGTGAAGAGCGCATGTCCGCCGTCCAGTCCGGGTATGGGCAGCAGGTTCATCACGGCGAGCATGATCGATATCAACGCCGTCAGCATCCAGAAACTCTGCCAGTTCCACTGGGCGGGGAATATGTTGCCTATGGCGATGAAGCCGCCCACCTCCTTGATGAGCTTGGTCTGGGGGTTGACGATCATCTTCAACTGACGCCAGTAGTCGGAGAGCTTCTCTCCGGTCATGCGCCAGCCCGCAGGCAGCGCCTCGGCCAGCGTATATTCGATATGCCGCGGCGGTATCATGGCCACGGTAATGCCCATTCTGGCATCGGCCGTTACAGGCACTTTGAGATGCAGCGTGTCGGCGCCGCGGACTATATCCACATCGGCGGTCGTGCCGGCAGCGGCTTCGAGACGCCCGATGCCGGCGGCCATGTGAGGCGTTGCGCTATTGTCGACGGCTATTATGCGGTCGCCGCTGCGCAGACCTGCGCGGGCGGCCGCCTCGGTCTCGACGTCGAGTACTATATACGGTATGAACTCGGTGTAGAAATCTTTGTACTCCTCCTTTTCGCGTATCTCGATCAGCTGTTGCATGGGCAGAGTGAGGCGTATCCGCTCGCCGCCGCGCTCGACTACGACCTCACGGTCGGCATCGGTTATCAGAAGCGACTGCAATATCTCGTTGACGTTGACCGGCTCGCGACCGTCGATCGATACGATGCGGTCGCCGTCCTCGAATCCGAGTCTGTGTCCCGCCTCGTTGAAGGCGTAGCCGTTGACCATGTCGTCGTTGGCGTAGTAGGTGCGTCCCCACGTATACAGTACGCCCGAGTATATCACTATGGCCAGCAAGACGTTCATCAATACGCCGGCCAGCATGACTATAAGCCTCTGCCACGCCGGCTTGGCGCGGAACTCCCACGGCTGTACGGGCTGTTTCATCTGTTCGGTGTCCATGCTCTCGTCGATCATGCCGGCGATCTTCACGTAGCCGCCGAGCGGCAGCCAGCCCATGCCGTACTCGGTATGGCCGCGGCGGAACTTGAAGAGCGAGAACCACGGGTCGAAGAATATGTAGAACTTCTCCACCCGTATGCGGAATATGCGTGCCGCGATGAAGTGGCCGAACTCGTGTATGAGCACCAGCAGCGACAGGCAGGCTAAGAATTGCAATACCTTGATTAGAATTACCATGATTGTGTTTTGCGATTTCGGTTACAGTTTAAGATAGCTGCGAGCCAGTGCGCGCGCCTCGTCGTTCGCACGGTCGTAGTCGTCGATGTCGGGGCGTGCGACGAAGGTCGCCTTTTCGAGGGCGTGGCGGATGCTGCCCACGATGTCGTGATAGCGGCAGCGGTGCGACAGAAATGCCGCGACGGCCTCCTCGTTGGCTCCGTTCATCGTGCAGGCCGCAGTGCCGCCCCTGCGCAGCACCTCGTAGGCTATGTCGAGTGCTGGGTACTTCTCGCGGTCTACCTCGGCGAATGTCAGCGTGGGGTGGTCGATAAACGAAAAGCGGTCGCCACCGCGCGAAGCTCTGCGGGGATAGGTCAGCGCATAGCTTATGGGCAGGTGCATGTCCGGCGTGCCTAACTGCGCCTTTATCGCGCCGTCCTCGAACTCGACCATAGAGTGCACGATCGACTGCGGGTGCAGCAGCACCGATATGCGGTCGGGGTCGATGCCGAAGAGCCAGCGCGCCTCGATGACCTCGAAGCCTTTGTTGACCAGAGTGGCGGAGTCTATGGTTATCTTGGCGCCCATAGACCACTGCGGGTGGTGCAGCGCCTGCTCGGGGGTGACGTCGGCCAGCGCCTCGCGCGGCAGCTCGCGCAGAGCGCCGCCGCTGCATGTTACGATAAGCCGTCTTACGGGCGAACACTCGCCCGCCAGACACTGCAATATGGCCGAGTGCTCCGAGTCGATCGGAACTATCGGCACGCGTCTGTGCATGGCGCGCTCCATGACCGTCTCGCCCGCTACCACGAGCGTCTCCTTGTTGGCCAGCGCGACCTTCTTGCCGGCCTCTATGGCCGCGAGGGTGGGGTGCAGACCGGCATAGCCGACCAGTGCGTTGACCACCACGTCGACTTGCGACGACGAAGCCGCGGCGGCGATCGAGTCGTTGCCGGCGAATACTTTTATCTGTGTGCCGCTCAGTGCCGAGGCCAGATCCTCGTAACACTCCTTGTCGCCTATGACGACCGTATCGGCGTCGAACTCCATGGCCTGCCGTGCGAGCAGCTGCCAGTTGCGGTGCGCCGTGAGCGACGTTACTTCGAACATGTCGGGGTTCTCGCGCACTATGTCGAGCGTCTGCACGCCGATAGAGCCGGTCGACCCCAGAACGGATAAGCGTTGTTTCATAACTCTCAGAACTGTATGTACTTCTCCGGATCGGTCGCGGTGCCCTCACGCCACAGCTCGAATTCGAGCATGGCGCGCGATGTGGCCGTGCCCTCGTCGTTGCGCTCGGAGTCGATGTTGCCTATGATCTCGCCGCTGCGCACGGGCTGTCCCTTGCGCACCAGCGTCTGCGACAGATTGCGGTATATCGACGTGTAGCCGTTGGCATGCTGCACCGCCACCTCGCGGCTGCCCGGCTCGCCGCTTATGCAGATGACCGTTCCGTTCTCTATGGCGGCCACCGACTCCTGATCTTCCAGACCGAGGATCGCCACGCCGTATTCGCCGTGCGACGGGTCGAAACGCCTGCCGAGGCTGCCTGCAAGCGGCGTCGAGAAGACAGCCGTTTCGGTGCCTATGCGCTGCGTGCGCAAGGAGTATTCGCCGTGCTCGGCCTCCATGGCCTGACGCAGCAGCGAGTCGGCACGCGTGGGCAGTATGCGCGACTTGTCGTAGCGGATCGTATCGGTCATCACGGTCGAGTGGAGCGTGGGCGTATTGTTGTTCATGATCGTGGCCACGGCATCGTTGTAGTCGAGCATGACGGCTATCTTGCGCTCCATGGAATCCACGCGCATGACGCTCTCGACCAGCGAGTCGTGTATGCGCTGCGAGTAGGAGCGATAGCCCGGCAGGATGTCCAGCACGGAGGTGTATGCCATCAACAGGAGCAGTATGCCCGCCAGCAGCAGCAACAGAGCCGCGACGACTCCCCATAATCCCAACGGCGATATGCTTACATGCCAGAACTCGTCGCCGGACGAGCGGTCGCGCATCGACAGGCGTCGTTTGTCGACCATTCTGCGCCAAAAACCTTGTGATCCGGATTGTTTCATATAAGATCGTATATTGCGCAAAGATACGTAAAAAGGGTAGATACTTTGTATTTATACATAACTTTTTTTACCTTTGCGGCCGTAAAAACTTAAAACAAAAACACTATGGTCAAACCTACACTTCTCGTCCTTGCAGCGGGCATGGGCTCGCGCTACGGTTCGCTGAAACAGATGGACGGTGTCGGCCCCAACGGCGAGGCGATCATCGATTACTCGATCTACGACGCTATCCGCGCCGGCTTCGGCAAGGTGGTATTCGTCATACGCCACTCTTTCGCCAAGGAGTTCGCCGAGATGTTCAACCGCGAGCGTTTCGGAGGCCGCATCGAGGTCGAATACGTATATCAGGAGCTCGACTGCCTGCCCGAGGGTTTCTCGGTGCCGGAGGGGAGACAGAAGCCGTGGGGCACCAATCATGCCGTGATGATGGCCGCCGGTGTCATCCGCGAGCCCTTCGCCGTGGTCAATGCCGACGACTTCTACGGCCGCGAAGGCTTCGAGGTCATCGGACGTTATCTCGCATCGCTCGAAGGCAGCCGCAACGAGTACTGCATGGTGGGATACGAAGTAAGCAAGACTCTTTCGGAGAACGGCACCGTATCGCGCGGCGTATGCGAAGTCGATAGCGAGGGCTGTCTGGCGGGCATGGTCGAGCGCACCAAGATCGAACGCGTCGACGGCACTATCGTCTTCCACGAGGGGGGCGAGGATACGCCTCTTGCCGAGAATACACCCGTGTCGATGAACCTTTTCGGCTTCACGCCCGACTACTTCGAGTATTCGGATTCGTATTTCAGACAGTTCCTCATGGAGAACGGTGCGGATATCAAGGCCGAGTTCTACATACCTCTCATGGTCAACAAGCTCATCGGCGACTCGACAGCCCGCATGCGGGTTCTGAACACCGCCTCGCAGTGGTTCGGCGTAACCTATAAGGAGGACCGTCCCCAGCTCGTCTCGAAGATCGAGGCGCTTATTGCCGACGGAGTATATCCGCGCAACCTTTGGAAGTGATCCTCGACAAGGCGCCCTCGTGCATCTTGTTCTACGTACCCTCTTTCCCCGCGGCAAGAGCTCGGTAGAGCTTCGCGGCTGGCGGAAAAGCTAAGACCCGCCGATAGCGCTTGATGCCTATCGGCGGGTTTTTTCGTGTGCAGCTCTTGCCGTAACCTATGTTCAGGCCGTACGGCTGCATATGCCCGAGGGGCTTAAAGCAGCTTTTTCTTCGACTCCGTGATGATGAAATCCTTTAAGTAGAACGGCTCGAAGTAGGCCAGATCGACCCCTTCGCCGTTGTCGAATGCCTGCTGTGCCAGACGCGTAAGGCCGCGTGCCGAGGGTGCCACGTCGATGAGCAGGGCATCGGGGAGCATGTCGGTGCACTTCGAGGCGCCGTTGCCGAATATGACTAACTTGCGGCCGGGTTCGCGCCACTGCGAGAAGCTGTTTTCGTCGATGATCTCTGCCGATACGTCCGAGAGGGGCTTGCCCTCGCTGTCGAATATGCGGGCGTAGACCTCCATGCGGCGGGCATCGACCATGGGGCAGAGGCGTGCCGCAGCCCAATCCTGCTCGTCGATATCGAGTATTCCGGCTTCGTAGTCTTCGCGTGCGACCTCCGCGAGCGCATCCAACGACCCTACGGCCAGCAGAGGTATTTGCAGCCCGTAGCACAGACCTTTGGCGAAAGAGACGCCTATGCGCAGTCCGGTATAGGAGCCGGGTCCCTTGCCCACGGCCACGGCATCGAGATCCTCGGGCGAGATGCCCGTTTCGCGCAGCAGCTCGTCTGCGAAGACGCCCAACTTGCCCGCGTGGTCGCGACCGCGGTCGCTCTCTCTGAGCGATATCAGCTCGCCGTCTTTGGCGATGCCTACGGAGCAGATGTCCGTGCCGGTTTCAATACACAGTATCAGTGACATTATATTTTTCGGTTATTCGTTTTACAATCTATCGGCGGTTCGATTTCATCGCCTTGTCCATTTCGCGGCGCGCGTCGTTCTCTTTGAGGTATTCGCGCTTGTCGTATGCCTTGCGTCCGCGTGCCAGACCGACGACGATCTTGACCAGCCCGCGGTCGTTGAGGAACATCCTCAGCCCGACCACCGTCAGCCCCCTGTCCTGCAACGAGCGTTGCAGCTTGACGAGCTCCTTGCGGTTGAGCAGCAGCTTGCGGTCGCGGCGCGGGACGTGGTTGTTGCACGTACCCCACGCATACTCGGCGATGTTGACGCCCCGTATCCACAACTCGCCGTCTTCGAAATAGCAGTAGCTGTCGGTAAGCGCGGCCTTGCCCAGCCGGATCGACTTGATCTCGGTGCCGACCAGCACTACGCCGGCGACATACTCCTCGATGATCTCGTAGTCGAACGTCGCCCGTTTGTTGCGTATGTTTATGTTTTTATAATCGGCCATATCTCACATTCTTATATCCGGATCGAAGTGTGCCGTGGCGCAAACACCGCGCCGCATGCCGCCGCGCGGCACAGCTTTTGAGTATGAATACCGCGGGTGGAACCGGATAAGGTAACTAATTCTTTTATCTTTGATATGTTTTTACACACATCTTTCTGTTTATTTTCTGTTTGCACACTGTATTCGTAGCGATACGGATACGATCCGGCTCCGCCCCTTTTTTACAATCTACAAAATAAGTCGCTGCAACTTTTTGGCTATTTGCACCTTGGCCTTGTTGTAGCGGTTCAGCCTCGCCATTATCTCCGACTGTTTGTCCTCCGGCAGCTCCTCGTCGGTCAGCAGCGCCTGCTGCTCGGCTATGAGCCGTTCGATGATCTTCGACTTGTATAGCGCTATGGCCTTCGGCACGCCGTGCGAGAGCATCTCCTCTTCGCTCTCGACGTGTATGTCCTTGCGTTTCCACAGCTGGCTGGGGACATAGTTGTCGTCGGCCGTTAGGATGTCAACCGCGGCATTGCATACCTCGGGGTCGGGGTGGTTGACGAAGCGGTGCGACGGCACCTCGACGCCCTCGCCCAGCGCTTCGTGCTGCTCGCGGTAAACGGTCAGGATGCTGTCGAGCGTCTTGTCGTCGAAGTGGAGACCGTCGCTGTCGAGATCGCGCAGTATCTCCGCCGCGACGTTGAGCGACACCGTCTCGCGCCCCTCGCGGAACTCGAAATAACGGTGTCCGTACTTGACCAGATACTTTACCAGCTCGCGCTCCAATGCCCCTATGCTGCTGCCGGCGCGCATGTTGCGCGACGAGAGATCCTCTTCTGGCTGCACGGCGACGCGGTTCTCCTCCTGCCGCTGCATGCGCTGGCGGCGGATGAACTCCTCGGCCTCGCGGTCGCCTGTCGAGACGATGCGCATGCGCGCCACTTCGGCCACGAGCACCGACTCGTCGATGTTCATGATCTTCGCGCAGTCCTTGATATAAACCGCACGTTTTATGGCGTCGCCGATAATGGCTATCGACTGCACCATGTCGGCTATGGCCTGCGAACGCTTGACGGGATCGTCTGTCGCCTCCCGCAGCAGCAGCTTGGCCTTGAACGAGATGAAGTCCTCGGCATTGTCGCGGACATAGCTGCGCAGATAGTCCGTCGTGTTGGCGCGTGCAAAGGTGTCGGGGTCGTGCTCGGGCGGCAGGAGCACTATCCTGACGTTCATGTCCTCGCGCAGGATCATGTCCACGCCCCTTATGGCGGCATGCACGCCCGCGGCATCGCCGTCGTACATGACCGTGATGTTCTTCGTGAAGCGTCCCAGCAGACGTATCTGGTCTGTCGTGAGCGACGTTCCGGACGAGGCCACGACATTCTCCACGCCAGCCTGGTGCATCGATATCACGTCGGCATAGCCCTCGACCATTATGGCGAAGTCCTCGCGCTGTATGGCCTTCTTGGCGAAGTAGAGGCCGTACAGCTCACGGCTCTTGCTGTATATCTCGCTCTCGGGCGAGTTTTGGTATTTGGCTACCTTCTTGTCGGTGCGCAGCGTGCGGCCGCCGAAGGCCACCACGCGCCCCGAGACGTTGTGTACGGGGAACATCACGCGGTCGCGGAACCGGTCGAGCAACGAACCGTCGCGCTCGCTCTTGATCGAGAGTCCCGTCGACAGGAGGAACTCCTCCTTGTAACCCGCCTCGCGCGCCGCACGCGACATGGCATCGCCTTTCGAGGGGCAGAAGCCCAGACCGAACTTGCGGATCGTAGCGTCGGTAAAACCGCGGCTTTGCGACAGGTATCTCAGCCCTACGCTGCGACCCTCTTCGCTGTTGTGAAGATGACCGGCGAAATAGTCCGAGGCCCAAGTATTGACGGCGAACATGCTCTCGCGGTTGTTGTTGCGCTGCACGTCCTCGTCGCTCATCTCCTTCTCGCGCACCTCGATGCCGTAACGCTTGGCCACCATCTTCAACGCTTCGGGATAGGTGACGTTCTCGTACTCCATGATGAAGTTGACGGCGTTGCCGCCCTTGCCGCAGCCGAAGCACTTGTAGATGCCTCGTGCGGGCGAGACTACGAACGACGGCGTCTTCTCCTGATGAAACGGACAGCATGCCTGATAGTTGACGCCCTGGCGTTTGAGCGTAACATACTCGCCGACGATATCGACGATATTGGCGGCGGCATATATCCGGTCTATGGTTTCGCGATCGATCATCTGCGCGGGATTCTATCTTGCAAAGATATGAAAAAGAAGTTATATATTTATTTTCAATATTGTCTTAAAATAACTAAATCGTCAAAATGAGGATTTCAAACACAATGAGAACAATCCTACTAAAAAATATAGACCGGAAGCCGTCCGGTCCATATTCTATTATCTTGCAAATCGTTTATTCGGTTTAGAGCAGCATATGCTGTAACCGAAACAACGCGATGATGAGCAATAGTACTTTTTTATATTTTATATTTCTCAATATAGTTTTATTAATTCACACCGTATTTTACGCACAACCCCTTTAGTATACTCATCTCTATCTTGAAACATTATACGACTAAAGGTACGTGGCGCAATATCCAATATCAGTACATCACTCGCGAGCCTCTCGCCATCGATACACGTTACCTTGATCCGAGCTGTTTTGTCGTTCACATTCAATATTCGTCCACGACCTTTATCATGATTCTCAAAACCATAACTACAATATATAGTACTATAAAATGTATATGGCGGATCGGCTGCTCGTAATCGATCTTTATATCCGTATACAACGGACTGCGAACCCGAAACAGTTGTTGTTCCCGGACAATTTATATACCCCTCATCTTGCATTGCCGATAATGTTACAGATTGACTATACACATTACAGAACGAAATGCTGGCAACCAATATCAACAATAATGCTTTTATTTTCATAGATCAATGTCTTATTTAGATGTAAATACATACCCGTCAAAATGAATACGGGCGCGACCGTTGCCGTCGTAATCCACATATCCATCTTTACACTTACCATTATTCCATCTGATATATAAATTATATCTATTATAACCTACACTGACAAGATAGTAACTTCCTGACAATTCATCGTTATAAAAATATTTTCCAAAGCGTCGACGGTCCCAGTACACGGATCCGTTAGATGAGAAATACATATCAAAACAGTGCGATTCGTAACCGGTATTATGATATCCGTTATTAGCGCATTCATGTAATTCCACTTCAAAATAGCTTCTTTCTCCGTCTCTATAATTATTCCTGTTAAGTCTTGCCTCTGACTCCTCTGAACTTTCGATCTGGAACGATTGGTACGCACGACCGAACTGTGCATAAGAATCAAATATGCTAAACGTCGCAATAGCGATAATAAATAGTAGGTTCTTCATAAATTCAATAGATTTTAAGTTTTATCGGGTTTCAGGAAACGATACAGCTTGTCCTGTTCCATTACAAGGAAAGCAAGTCTCTTTCACTCCATTTCTTATTATATACCCTCTGCCTCCACAACATGCACATCGAGAGCTGTTAGAGGAAGACATTGATTTTTGTTGCGTACTGCTTCCGAACGCAATTAAAACAAATAATGCAATCAATGAGATTTGCAACAACACAGATATTTTCTTTGCCATAATAAAAAAGATATTAAAATTAATAAATAAATAAAAATGTCGATCCAATCGAATGTGCCATTTATAATTCCGGCATACTGCATATACTCCCAAACAAAAGGCAATGCAGCAGACGCATAAAACAATATCTTATTAACAATACCGGACTGAAAGAAAATAATATTAACAAGTAACAATGCTAAATACCAAAGTGCGTCGGGAAGACAAAAAATAAATATGTATGTCCAACCATTACAATTATCATAATCAATATTCAGTTTGATACATGACAAGAAAGCAGAATTTTGGAAATGAGATAAAAACAATACATTTTGACGACATGTCAAATATACCGTTGCCCCGATTGACAGCAAGACAAACGCCATAAGCATATATTTGTATTTATGCTCCATCACACATACCGCAACAACTCCAATGCGGGAACTTCTAAAATAAAGAAAGCGTGGAATTGAAATCCTATTTATGCGAACAGGCTCTGGTAAACCTTTATAACTAAATAGGCAACAACTCCACGCCACACATGTGACGTAGAAACAACTAAGCCTATCTTCGTTATTTTGAAATTTACCAGATTTCGTTCGCAGAAGATAGAACTTACGCTTTCGCGTAATCAAATATGTACGAAATTCATTTGAATTTCGTTACAAATATAACGAAAATTTATAAACATAGATAAGAATTATAACGTTATTATCAAGCAAACAAAATTTCAGCATGGTGGATAGGCATATTAAATGTTTTTAATTTTCATTATTATTATTTATACCTATATTTGCACTATGGATTTCAAACTCGTATCGGATTACGCGCCTACGGGCGACCAGCCCGAAGCTATCGCCCAGTTGTTGGAGTCGATAGGCTCCGGCGCACACCACAATACGCTGTTGGGCGTTACCGGTTCGGGAAAGACATTCACGATAGCCAACGTCATAGCCTCTCTGAACCGCCCGACGCTCGTGCTGAGCCACAACAAGACGCTGGCGGCGCAGCTATACGGCGAGTTCAGGAACTTCTTCCCCGAGAACGCCGTCGAGTATTTCGTGTCGTATTACGACTACTACCAGCCCGAGGCCTATCTGCCCTCGACAGATACGTATATCGAAAAGGATCTGTCGATCAACGACGAGATCGAGAAGATGCGTCTGAGCACCGTAGCCACGCTGCTGTCGGGACGGCGCGACGTGGTTGTGGTATCGAGCGTGTCGTGCCTGTACGGATGCGGCAACCCGGCCGACTTCCACGCCACGGCCATAGAGATCAAGGTAGGGCAGGTCGTAAGCTATAAGCATTTCCTATACAGGCTCGTCGAGGCGCTCTACACGCGTACCGAGCGCGACCTCGAACCCGGTACTTTCCGCGTCACGGGCGACACGGTGGATGTCATGGCCGCATTCGGCGAGTTCGGCAGCCAGTGTTTCCGCGTGATGTTCTTCGACAACGAGATCGAGGCCATACAGAGCATCGACCCCGTATCGGGGCAGCGCATCGGTACGCTCGACACGCTCACGCTCTATCCGACCAATCTGTTCGTTACCACGCAGGAGCGCATAAACAGCGCCGTGCAGCAGATATATCTCGATCTGGGCAAGCAGATAGCATTCTTCGAGAAAGAGGGTCGCATGATGGAGGCGCAGCGCATAAAGCAGCGCGTCGAGTACGACCTCGAAATGATAAAGGAGCTGGGCTACTGCTCGGGCATCGAGAACTACTCGCGATACTTCGATGGGCGTGCGGAGGGGTCGCGGCCGTTCTGCCTGCTCGACTTCTTTCCCAAAGATTATCTTACCGTCGTCGACGAGAGCCACGTGACGCTGCCTCAGGTGCATGCGATGTTCGGCGGCGACCGTGCCCGAAAAGAGAACCTCGTCGAGTACGGCTTCCGACTGCCGGCAGCCAAGGATAACCGTCCGCTGCGTTTCGAGGAGTACGAGGCGCTGACCGGTACGTCGATATATGTCAGCGCAACACCGGCCGACTACGAGCTTACCAAGAGCGAGGGTGTTGTCGTCGAGCAGCTTATACGTCCTACGGGGCTTATCGATCCGCCGCTCGATGTTCGCATCACGCTCAACCAGATAGACGATCTGCTCGAACAGATCAACGGCAGCGTGCGGCGCGGCGATAAGGTGCTCGTGACGACCATTACCAAGCGTATGGCCGAGGAGCTTTCGAAGTATCTCGACCGCGTGGGCGTGCGCAACCGCTACATACACTCCGACGTCGATACGCTCGAACGCATACAGATACTCGAAGATCTGCGTGCCGACATGTACGACGTGCTGGTGGGTGTAAACCTGCTGCGCGAGGGCCTCGACCTTCCCGAGGTGGGGCTGGTCGCGATTCTCGATGCCGACAAGGAGGGATTCCTGCGCAACCTGCGTTCGATAACGCAGATAGCCGGACGCGCCGCCCGCCACTCCAACGGCCATGTGACGCTCTATGCCGACCGCGTGACCGACTCGATGATATATGCTATCGAACAGAGCAACCGCCGCCGCGAAAAACAGGTGCGTTACAATATGGAACACGGCATGCTGCCGCGTCAGGCGCAGAAGAGCGGCTCGGGACAGAGCCTGCTGCTGGGCGACCGTGCGGCCGGCAAACCCGACATGAACGTCTATCCCATAGTCGAGGACTATTATGCCGTTGCGGCCGACGTGGAGAAGAACTACGTTGCGGGCAGCGATATAGATGCCTTGATAGCCAAGGCCAAAGAGGATATGGAGCGTGCGGCCAAGTCGCTCGACTTCCTCGCTGCGGCACGATTCCGCGACCGCATGTACGAGTTGCAGAAACTGCGCGACGAGAACGAATCGCACGGACTCGTCAACCGGCATAAATAGCCTGCATGCCCTCGATAGCCGGTTCCGACGATGCGATAACGACCGTTTCGACCTGTCCCGATTCCTGTCGCCCGAAAAAAATAGCCGCCCTCTCACGAAAAAATCGCACCCGACGCTACAACATAAGAAAAAAATACCTATATTTGCGTGCTCTTTCGGAGAATACTCCGTCTGAGCGACCGAGGAGAGATGCCGGAGTGGTCGATCGGGCCGCACTCGAAATGCGGTGTACGGGCAACTGTACCGGGGGTTCGAATCCCTCTCTCTCCGCAATAAACGCTGAAAATCAGCAAATTGCAAAGCAAACACCCAATTTTACACCCAAGAATGTAAAATTGGGTGTTTTTGTATTCTTTAAGATTGATAGTATGGGAAGGTAAGTGGAAAACCTCCCTTTTAACGTGCAAACCACTTGTTTTTTCTTGGATATAACGGGGAATTTACGGATTAATCTCAACTATTAAAAACTGTCATTCAACAAGTTCAAATTCACATTTTCCCGATTCACATCCATTGAATATAACAGCAATCTGATGAATGCCGGGATAAAAAGTTCTTGTCGTTATGGGGCGAAACGAATGTTTCCTATTGACTTCCGTAATGGAGTTTCCTTTGTATTCCTTCTCACTGATTTTATAGACTTTCCTCGTCATCTCTCCATTCATTTTCCGATAATAGATTCCGTATTCCAATCTTATTGTCCGTTTTTCCGTATTATAATTGTTTAGATTAAAACAAAATTCAACAGAATCACCCATTTTTATTCTTTTTGTAAGAATCTTAAAGTCACCTATGCTGATATTGTCATTCAAACTCAGTCCAAACAGGTTCAATATCTCGTGATTCCCCTGCTTAAGCAATGTTCGGCATCCATGCTTGATAACCCAATCAATATTCTCTGATTGCCCTTTCCATTTTTTAGCCAAAGCAATTACGATTTGTGGATTATCCTTTGAAATATCGTTCAGGTTATTGGCAACACTCAACCTTACAAACCTGGATGGATCGTTTTTCAGATTTTCCATAATCGGAATGATGGGAGCTGGATTTTCTTTTAATTTAGGCAATGACATCGCCCACGGCAGACGAGGTCTGCACCCTTCCGATGCAAGCCTCCTTACCCCCCCAGTGCGGATGTTTTGACCAAGCCAACATCTGTTTCATCATTTCATCTTGATATTTCACAATAAAGGCATGGGTCACAAATTCGCAAGTCGTGAATTGCGTAATTCGCTCAATGGCTTTCACTGATGTCTCATAGTCCTCTATTCCATATCGCTCCACATAATGGTCCAAAATAACCCCATATTCTAATGTCAGCAAATTGAAATTTTTATCGTCTATCTTTGAAAAATCGAGCAGTCTAACTTTTACACAGTCTAATAATTTAAAGATTTTCGCAACAGCTTCTTTATACTCGGTTGGCATAAACTTGTGCAGAACAGTAGTTATGTGTGCAATCCGCTGCTTATAACCTCTGTTCTCCCATTCTTCATCCATAACTAAAGTTACAAACTTGTCTACACTCATGTTCTGGAGAACAAGAGACAAGTCGTTGACAAACCTTCCAAAGAATGGCTTATCAAACATATTTTTAAAAGATTCTGCCATTACTTTTATCTTACTACTATACCATTTTCGATGTTGATTTCAATTTCATAGTCCTTTATATCCTTGATTCCGATGCCGCTATGAGTTCTTTATCTGCTTCGATATTCTTCATCTACAAAATAATACAATGCTCCATAGCACGATGGAGCGATTTATAAATGCAGAAGCACAAACTACTGATGCAACACTCGAAGTCGAAAGTCGTAGGAAACCTTGTGTACAGATGTAGAGGTAGCAGCCCATGCTGTATGCGTGAGAACCACTATGCAATCCCAGTACACTGGTGAATTTCCTACGTTCTCGACTTACAAGAGAGCATAACGCTTCTTATTTTCTTATTTCTTGGAAAGAGTTGCCCCTATCCGAATGCAAAATTAGTTATTTTATTGATGTTTTGGATTATATAGAGCGGAATTATAGCTTGAATCCTCTATTTTTTCTTGGCTCTTCCGCTGACTGTCGTAAACTTTGCCGTAATTTATTCCACTGTTCTTTGAACCATTCGTCCATCGACTGCTTGTTTATGGTCAGTATCAGTTTGCTATCATCGGTTGGATTCTTTTCCACCTTGAAAATATCATTCTTGATGTCAAACTTCCGTCTGTGTTCTTCGGAATAAATCCTGCCATTGCACCTGATAGCCTCTTTCTTGGTCAGGAGGCTCTCTATCATTTCTTTGGTGAAGCCGATGGCAGCACACAATTTTTCCATTCTCAACATCTCCCTGAGCATCGGAAACCACTTGAAAGCCTTTTCAAGCAAGGTATTCAGCCGTGATATTTCCTTGTCTTTGGCTTCAAGTTCCTGATTGTGTATTCCTTGAAGATTGCGTATCTGCTTGCCGTGCTGTTCCTGCATACGTTGCATTTGGGCTTTCAAGTCATCAATGCCCTTGTCCCGTTTGGCAATTTCCTGACGCAATTCGTCATTGGATTGCTCCAGTTTCTTCATTTTCCCGCTGCCGAAAAGAGAACCCACTCCGCTTGCTATGACAGTGGCAGCATCGGTAGCCACGCTTTTGAGCTTGTCCGTGCGTATCTCCGATTTTACCTGTCTGAGTTCCTGTTCTGCAAGGTTTACCTGCTGTTCCTTATGCCGCTTTATGGCTTCTATGCGTTGCAGTTCGGCTTTCTGTTTCTCAATGATGAAATCGTTTCGTTCCAAATGTTCTTTGCCAGTAACATTTTTTGATTGCCCACGTTCCATCATTAGAATGTCTGATGCCAAAGTCTGCATTGCTGCCATATCCTCGTCATTGAGTTTGCGGCTCTTTCCTGTATCGTGGTTCATCCAGTCAAAAACAATATGGGCATGATAATTCGGCTTGAACCATTTTCCACCCACTTGGAAACTCTCCTTGTCTTCTGTGTCAGGCTTTCCACCCAGCCAATGCCCCTCATCCTTATGCAGGAATATTTGGAGTGGCGTGATGCCCCAGCGTCTTTGGCACTCCTCGCCAAATTTATGCACATCTGCCAGTGTGGTGTCAGGTCTGATGAGCAATACTCCCTCACGTATGGGGGAACATCCTGCCACCTTGATTATTTTACCATTCTTTCCTTTGCGTTCCCGCTCTTTTTCCTGCATGGCACGTCCGGTCTTTTCCTTGACCATCCGTTTGATATTGTCGTAGTGCGTTTGCAGTTCGAGAGTGCCGAAGTTCGGGTTTATCCATTGTTCGTTGTCGGCAGAAAGTTCGGACACAACATAGATTTTGGACATCCCGATGTTTCGTATATACTCGGCAGTCCTTCGGTTATGCGCCTCACTCGATGCGATGTTGCAAGGCTTTATGTGTATGCTTGATTTTGTTGCCATAGCTTCTTTTTTTTGTTTACATTAGATTACTTTGTCCGCTTCCGTAACGGGGTTCTTAGGGGTAACCCATAAGCGGAGATTGCAAAGAGAGGGTCACTCTTTGCTCGGGGTTCTCAGGGGTGAAACGCCCTAAGTGGGTCATTAGGGCAAAGTCCTAATCCCCTCGGGAGAGCCCACAACTACGAAAGCGGAGCGTGTAGTTATAGTGAGCTATAACCGAAAGCCGTTCTTCTTTTTCGGTGGCTGGGTGTGCGTCTTTCTTACGGACTGGATTTGCCTGTTTCTTTCAGCCTGTTTCTGTAGGTATTCGTTCAAGTCCTTGCATCCGCTGTCGGTCTGCGAAATAGTTTGCGATTAGTTTGCGGATATTGATCTATTTTCGTATTTTTGTTCGATATAAGCATAAGCGAAATAAAATGCGCGTTAATCGAAATAAAACAAAAATATTAACAGCTGATAAATATCTTGGATCATGATCGGAAAAATCTTTTCGTCGATGTCGTTGACACTCTCTCTTCTGCTTGGCGGCGGGCATGCTGCCGCGCAACTGCCGGTAGACCCGGCGACTCTGCCTCGTCAGATATATTCGGGCGAGCAGGGCGCATTCCATGTGCAGGGCATTGCGGTCGACCTCGAACGCGGCCACGTATGGTTTTCGTTCACTACGTCGCTCTTGAAGACCGACATGGCGGGTAATCTTCTTGCCAGCGTCGAAGGCATGACCGGTCATCTGGGCTGTATGTCGGTCAACCCGGAAGACGGGCGGCTATATGCCTCGATCGAGTACAAGCACGACGCTATCGGCAAGGGTATCCTCGACAAGCTGGACGGCCGGCAGAACGACGATGCGACGGGATTTTACATCGCCGTATTCGATCTCGACAAGATCGACCGCATAGGCATGGACGCCGAGCGCGACGGGGTCATGCAGACCGTATATATCAAAGAGGCCGTAGACGACTACCATGCCCGTGTGGTAAACGGCGGCCGCGAGTGGGAGCATCGTCACGGCTGCTCGGGCATCGACGGTGTTACCTTCGCACCGGCTATCGGCCGCAGCGACGGCCGCTACTATCTCTATGTCGCATACGGCATATACGGCGACAAGGAGCGCACCGACAACGACTATCAGGTAATACTGGCATACGACGTTCGCAACTGGTCGCGGTACGAGCAGCTGCTATCGTCGCAGAATCTCCACAAGAGCGGTCCGCGCCGCCCGCTGCACAAGTACTTCGTCTACACGGGCAACACGTCGTGGGGCATCCAGAATCTCGCATACGACGCCTCGACGGGCAACATGTATGCGGCCGTATATCGCGGCAAGAAGCCGTCGTATCCCAACTATTCGCTCTTCGCGATCGACACCTCGGTCAAACCCCGCCGCGAGACGTTGAAGGGCTACGACCCCGCGATGCGCGGCGAGGTGCTGTCGCTCGTGGAGGCGGGACTCCACCACGAGGCGAGCGGCACGCGGGGCTACGACTTCAAGTGGGGAGCAACGGGATTATGTCCGATAGGCGACGGATATTTCTATATCTCGCACAATGCCGTTACCCCCGACAAGAAACACCAGAGCAGCCGTCTGAGGCTCTATCGCCTTTCGACCGATCCGGACAAGGCGTTCGATGAGGTGGAGTAGCGGTGCGGCCGCTGCGTCGGCCTGACGCCGGATAACATACTCGGGGGCTGTCGGTCAATGCCACGAAAACGAAAACTACCCCTGCCGGAGCAAAATCCGGCGGGGGTAGGACTCTTAATCGGACTTATCCGACAGCCACGTGTCACGGACTGGCGGCCTCGGCGAGTCTCTTATCACGGACTGTCGGTGTCGGCCGTCCCGTTTTTGCTGCTACATCTGCTCGGCGGGCTGTTTGGCAGATTGCTTGGCAGACTGCTTGCCCGACTTCATATCGGTCTGGCGATAGGCCTCCTCCTCGCTCAGGCACGAGAGCAGCGAGTCGGTCTTTTTCTCCTCTTTGAGCGTGGCCTCCAATTCGCGGCTGACCTCCTTTTCGCCCAGCAGCTTGGCGTAATAGCTGAGCGTCTCGTATGTCGCGATCTCGTAGTGCTCGGCCTTGCGGGCTGCGATTATCAGACCGGCATCGCGCGTGAAGCTGTCGGTCTCGGTATCCTCGATTACGCTCATAGCCTCGGATACGAGTCCCTCCATGGCGTCGCATTTCTTTGCCTGCGGGGTCTTGCCGAGCAGCTCGAATACCTTTTTCAGACGTTCTATCTGACCGTCCGTCTCTGCTATATGCTTCTCGAACGACGATGCGAGCGTGGGGCTGGTCGCTGCCTTTTTCATCTTTTTCAGTGCGGCCGACAGATGTTTCTCTGCCCAGTAGATATCCTTTATCTCATCGATGAAAAATTCGCGGAACTGCTTGTTTTCGCTGTTGTTGCGTTTTGTGTTCATAACTCTTCGTTTGATTGGTTGTACAATTTGTTATACTTTATGTTACATCCTTTCGGAACAAGATCCGTGCCATGCGCCCTACGCTTCCGGGACGCCGTCGGGGTATGAAGTTTGCAGACGTCTCAGATGCGATTTGTAAAAAAACGTACTAAAAATTTATTATTATGGAAAAGGACACGACTTACAAGCAGAACGATGACAATCGTTTCAACCAGAATGACCGCAACGACCGCAACGGCCAGCACGACATGCACAAGACCGGGCGCTGCAACGAGCAGACCACGGACAAGATGTACGACAAGACCCGTCAGGCGGGCAACTATGCCAAGGATACGGCAATGAAGGCCGAGAACGCTACCAGGAACGGCCTCGACAAGGCTGCCGGTAAGGTGGAGGAGTTCGGTTCGAAGATTAAGGACGCCACGAAGGACGGTATCTCTAAGGCTGCCGACAAGGTAAAGGAGACCACCGACCGCATGGCCGACAAGGTTCAGAACAAGATGCGCTAATCGACATGTGCTTGCTCACGCGCGGACGGCTTAGTGCCGGCTTCGCCGCGTCGCAGGACGTCTCCGACGTCGCATCATAATGATTCCGCCCCGATGCCTACCGGCTTCGGGGCGGAGTCTTTTGCCGCCGCAGCGCGGCATTACGGCGCATGGCGCACCAATGCAGTCCGGTGTGCGCAATACGACGAAATAGAGTGTCTAATAAGTTTTTTTATCTCCTGAGAATTTCATATAGGAGTGCGAATAAAAAGGGCTGTCTAAGATTTGTCAGACAGCCCATTGTCATGCGGCTCGGCGCCGCCTCTGCTTCGTGGATTATTTGAAGAAGCGGTTGTACAGCCCCTCGAATCCCTTGCCGTGACGCGCCTCGTCCTTGGCCATTTCGTGTACCGTGTCGTGGATAGCGTCGAAGTTGTTCTGCTTGGCTATACGCGCCAGACGCATCTTGTCCTCGCATGCGCCGCACTCGGCGTTCTTGCGCTTCTCCAAGTTGGTCTTCGTATCCCATACGCAGTCGCCCAGAAGCTCTGCGAACTTGGCTGCGTGCTCGGCCTCCTCGAAGGCGTAACGCTTGAACGCCTCGGCGATCTCGGGATAGCCCTCGCGGTCGGCCTGACGGCTCATCGCCAGATACATGCCCACCTCGGTGCACTCGCCGATGAAGTGGTTGTTGAGTCCCTCCATGAGCTCGGCATTGTCGACTTTGCCGTCGCCGATCTTATGCTCGGTAACGAACTCCAACGCACCGGCGTTCTCCTCTGCCTGCTTGAACTTATCCTTGCCTACCTTGCACATCGGGCACTGCTCGGGTGCCTCGTCGCCCTCGTGGATATAACCACATACGGTGCAGATCCATTTCTTTGCCATAATACTGTAAGTTTTATCGGGTTTGTTTATTTCCGTCAGCGAAGGTACGACATTATGCGATGATACCAAAATAAAATCGGTAATGATTTTTTATAACGTCATAAGCGTTATTTATAGACCGTCAGCCCCAACTCGCCGATCGTATCGCGCAGCGTCGTGCCGTCGTCTATCGAGCATATGCCGCCCGTAGAGAGAGCGGCACGGTGCCTGCCGCCGTCGAAGCGGACGAAGTTGCGTATGCTCTGGCCTACGCAGTAGTCGCCGCACAACCCTACGAACAGCACCTCGTCGCAGCCGTCGCCGGCGAACGTATCGTCGTAGAGCTGCTGCGAGGAGAATGCGCCGTACTCCTCGCGGCCGGCGTCGCGGCCTTTGAGTACGAACGAGCAGTGCGAGGCGTTGCGGGCAGCGGCCGACACCACCTCGGAGGGTATGCCCGCACCGACGGTGTAGGCCACGCAGTGCGACGGCCACATGCCTCCCCGGCCGACGAACGAACAGTGGTCGGCCGGATGCCAGTCGAGCGTGAATGTAACGCGCCGGCAGCCGGGAATCATCTCGGCTATGCGCGGCACAACGGCCTCGGCGCCCTGCACTGCCATCGAGCCGCGTATGAAGTCGTGTTGCAGGTCGACTATTACCAGATGTCGTTTCATATTATCTTGTGTTTGCCTGGTGTTCCATTACTGCATATTCGACCTGTTCGACGTTGATGCCGTCCTTGACCAGAACATGCTTTCCGCTGTCGAGCAGATATATCGACGGTATTGCGCGCAAGTCGTACAGCCGCTCTCGGGTCAACGCCTGTGTGCCGTCGTAGGCGTTGATCCACCCCTCTGGCATCTGCGGGAGATAGTCTCGCCATGCGTCGAGATCGGTGTCGGGATATATGGCCAGCACCTTGAACGCACCTCTCTCGCCCAACTCGTTGAGCAGCGGCGATGCCGTTACGTCGTCGGTTATCTGCCGGCACGCCGGACAGCCGGGGTTGTTGAAGAGTATGAGCAGATAGTCGGTCTCGATGTCGTGCATGCGCCGGCTGCGGCCGTCGGCGAGCGTGTATGCGAAGTCGTTGGCCGCTTCGCCCGGGCGGTTGCGCAGCGCCATGTCGAGAGCGTATTGCGGTGCTATGCGGTCGTACTCGTCGTAGTAGGGCGAGGCCACGAGCACGCGCAGCACGGGTATGTAGTATTCGTCGTTTCGCAGCGGCGAGTTGGGGTCGTGCAGCACCTCGTCGGCGAGCATGGCGAAGTAGTCGAGCATGGGGCGCGAGCAGTGTGCGCGACGCATCAGACCGCCCAAAAGCGAGTCGGCATTCTCCGGCGTCACGCACTCCGAGACATATTCGGCCAATGCGCGGCACATGTCGAGCGTGTCGTATAGCGTGGGGTCGGTCTCGGCCTCGAACGGGTAGTCGTCCCAGAAGTGGCCGGCGAGCCATGCCCGGCGCTTTTCGACCGTTATGCTCTCCTCGATCGGTACGGTCGGCCGCCGCAGCGTACGCGAGCGTGCGCCCTGAGCCGTCTGTTCCGTCTGTTCCGTATGCCGTTGTGCGGGCATACCATTCTTTCCGCCCGAGCCGCATGCCGAAGCGGCGATTGCCGCCGCTAAGATCAATATTGTATGCAGTTTCATATATCGTGTTTTATTGCCTCTAAGGTACGAAATGTCGATAGCAAAAACAAACTTATGACCGTCTTCGCGTATCTTTTCTCCGTTCCGAAACAGTCCGTGCCTGCTCTGTACGCTTTCCGGCCTTATGCGCACGCCTTGCCGTTACAAATTCCCTATCGATGCCGGTGTCTCTGCCTGGGCATCTTCTTTCCGGCGCTTCTGCCTTATGTTTCGGTTCCGTCGATTCTTTCCGGCGCTTCTGTGCCGGCACCTTATCGATGTCCTATTCCGGCACATCCTGTGCGGCTATGCAGGCTGACCGACGGCAGCACCGTGACGGAGTCGCTTTGCCGGCGAAGCGTGGCATGGCGAACAGTCGGATGCAAGCGCAGTCGATGCGTCATATTATATCGGCCTGCAACAAAAGAGCCGCGGACGATCGTCCGCGGCTCGAAAGATATATGTATCGGGGATTAGTCCTCGAACTTGGCCGACAGGAACTCGCGGTTCAGACGGGCGATGTGCGCGATCGAGATCGACTTGGGGCACTCGGCCTGGCAGGCACCAGTGTTGGTGCAGTTGCCGAAGCCCAGCTCGTCCATCTTGGCTACCATGGCCTTGGCACGACGGGCACCCTCGACGCGTCCCTGAGGCAGCTTGGCCAGCGACGATACGCGTGCTGCGACGAACAGCATCGCCGAACCGTTCTTGCAGGTCGCCGCACATGCGCCGCAACCTACGCAGGCCGCTGCGTCCATGCTCTCGTCGGCATCCTTCTTCGGAATCGGAATGGCATTGCCGTCGGGCACCGAGTTGGTGCGTACCGAGATGAAGCCGCCGGCTTGCAGGATCTTGTCGTATGCGCCGCGGTCGACCACGAGGTCGCGTATTACGGGGAATGCGGCCGAGCGCCACGGCTCGATTACGATCGTCTGGCCGTCGCGGAACTTACGCATATAGATCTGGCAGGTGGTCACGGCCTGCTCGGGTCCGTGGGCATGTCCGTTGATATGCAGCGAGCACATACCGCAGATACCCTCGCGGCAGTCGTGGTCGAAGGCTACCGGCTCCTTGCCTGCATGGATAAGGTCGTTGTTGAGAATATCCATCATTTCGAGGAACGATGTGTCGGGAGAGATGTCCTTGACCTGATAAGTCTCGAACGCTCCGTGCGATTTAGCGTCTTTTTGACGCCATATCTTCAATGTAAAATTCATGGTAATTCGAATTATAAAGTTTAACGTCAAAAAGTCTTAGTCCTTGTAGTTGCGCTGTGCGGGGTGTACGAACTCGAAGTTGAGCGCCTCTTTGGTCAGCTCCGGCTCGGCATCCATGCCCTTGTACTCCCATACGGCTGCGTATACGAAGTTCTCGTCGTCGCGCTTGGCCTCGCCCTCCTCGGTCTGGTGCTCCGAGCGGAAGTGACCGCCGCACGACTCCTCGCGGTTGAGTGCGTCGCGTGCCATAAGCTCGCCCAATTCGAGGAAGTCGGCCAGACGCAGCGCCTTCTCCAACTCGACGTTGAAGCTGTCGGCCGTACCTACGACCTTGACGTCTGCCCAGAACTCCTTGCGCAGAGCCTGAATCTCCTTTATCGCACGCTCCAACGACTCTTTGGTTCGTGCCATGCCGACGTTCTCCCACATGATGTGACCCAGACGCTTGTGGATGTCGTCTACCGACTGCTTGCCGCCTATCGAGAAGAGCTTGGCGATCTTGTCCTTGATCTCCTTCTCGGCCTTGTCGAATGCCGGCGTGTCGGTCTTGACCTTCGGAGCCTGTATCTTGTGCGAGAGGTAGTCGCCGATAGTGTAGGGCAGCACGAAGTAGCCGTCGGCCAGACCCTGCATCAGAGCCGAGGCACCCAGACGGTTTGCACCGTGATCCGAGAAGTTGGCCTCGCCTATGGCGTACAGACCGGGGATCGTGGTCATAAGGTTATAGTCTACCCAGATGCCGCCCATGGTGTAGTGCACGGCGGGGAATATCTGCATCGGCTGCTCGTAGGGGTTGGTGTCGGTAATCTCCTCGTACATGTCGAAGAGGTTGCCGTAACGCTGCTTGATGACATCCTTGCCCAGACGCTCGATAGCGGTCTTGAAGTCGAGGAATACGGCCAGACCCGTCTCGTTGACGCCGAAGCCGGCATCGCAGCGCTCCTTGGCGGCACGCGAAGCCACGTCGCGCGGCACGAGGTTGCCGAAAGCGGGGTAGCGGCGCTCCAAGTAGTAGTCGCGGTCCTCCTCCTTGATATCCGACGGCTTGATCGTGCCCTTGCGGATCTTCTCTACATCCTCCTTCTTCTTCGGAACCCAGATGCGGCCGTCGTTACGCAGCGACTCCGACATGAGCGTCAGCTTCGACTGCTGCGTGCCGTGAACCGGAATGCAGGTCGGGTGGATCTGCGTGAAGCAGGGGTTGGCGAAGCCTGCGCCCTTGCGGTAGCACTGGAATGCGGCCGAACCGTTCGATGCCATTGCGTTGGTCGACAGGAAGAATACGTTGCCGTAACCGCCCGTAGCCAATACTACGGCGTGTGCGCCGTGACGCTCGATCTCGCCCGTGACCAGGTTGCGTGCTATGATACCGCGTGCCTCGCCGTCCTCGATTACCACGTCGAGCATCTCATGACGCGGGTACGACTTGACCGAGCCTGCGGCTATCTCCTTGTTCAGAGCGGCGTATGCGCCCAGCAGCAGCTGCTGTCCGGTCTGGCCGCGGGCATAGAACGTACGCGATACCTGAGCGCCGCCGAACGAACGGTTGGCCAGAAGACCGCCGTACTCGCGTGCGAACGGAACGCCCTGGGCTACGCACTGGTCGATGATAAGGTTCGACACCTCGGCCAGACGGTATACGTTTGCCTCGCGTGCACGGTAGTCGCCGCCCTTGATCGTATCGTAGAAAAGACGGTATACCGAGTCGTTGTCGTTCTGATAGTTCTTGGCTGCGTTGATACCGCCCTGCGCAGCGATCGAGTGAGCGCGGCGCGGAGAGTCCTGGATGCAGAATATCTTGACGTTGTATCCCAGCTCGCCCAGCGAAGCGGCTGCCGACGCACCGCCCAGACCGGTACCTATGACGATAATATCCAACTTGCGTTTGTTGGCCGGGCTGACGACCTTGATGGCCGCTTTGTGGTTGCTCCATTTCTGAGCCAACTCACCTGCCGGTATTTTCGAATCCAATTTAAGAGACATATCTTTTCTGTTTTTAATAATCCTACAATTAATGAATTATGCGGCAGGAGCCCAGTGTGCAACCTGAGCCATGATATCGGCGCTGTTGATCCACGTCATCACGGCTACCACGGCGAAGCCGAGGAAGACAATCGTCGCTACGATCTTGGCGAGGCATTTGAGGCGCGGATACCACGTGTCGTTGGCCCAGCCCACCGACTGGCACATCGACCATACGCCGTGCGTGAGGTGGAACCACAGTGCGGCGAACCATACCAGATAGATCACTACGTTGTACCACTTAGAGAATGTGTAGGCGACCAGCATCGCGCCGTTGGCAGGATGTACGGCCACCGTGGCGCCGTCGATCTCGGGCGAGAAGAAGTTGCTCTCCAAGACCTCCACCAGCTGCATCTTCGACCAGAAGTGGATCAGGTGCAGAGCAAGACCGGCTACGATGATGTAGCCCAGCACGAGCATGTTCTTAGATGCCCACTCGACGCCCTTCTCCTTGACGGTCATGGCATAACGCTGCTTGCCGCGTGCACGGTAGTTGTCTACGGTAAGGATCAGCGCATAGATGAAGTGAATGGCCACGCCGGCTACCAGAACCACCGTTCCGGCCAGAGCATACCAGTTGGCACCGAGAAACTCGCATACCGCGTTGTAGGCCTCGGGGCTGAACAGCACGGTAATGTTCATTGACATGTGGAAGAGAATGAAGAGCACGAGGAAACATCCCGTTAGGCTCATGACCAGTTTCTTCCCCAGAGATGAATTAGTTAAAAAACAGCTCATAATCTAAAAAATTTGTTGTATTTGTAAATAGTTTGTTTGCATAAACTTACTCCGCCGCTCAGGGCTGCGGTTTTAGCTTGTGCAAAGATATGAATTGTTTGCAAAATAACAATAGCAAGCCCTCTCTTTTCCCTATCTTTTTCGGCGAAAACAGATCATTTGCAGCCGTGCGCTCCATTGCCTCGAACCGGTATTACGCACGTTCCGATCCGGCCGTGAGCTTTGGTTAGCGCTTCGGGACTCCTCGGTCGCGTGCAAAGCCCGACGGCCGAAGCGCAGTCCGGTTGCAGCTCCGCGGACATAGCCATACCCGGATTCAGGCGGTATAACGATTCGCAGCGATGCCATGCAAACAAAATATAGGCTGCCGGAATGCTCGGCAGCCTACCCTGATTAGTGCGATCGAACAGTTGTTTATTCTGCTTTGCTGTCGCAATATTTTTCAAGGATTCGTTCGCGTTCGGCAGCATCGATGTCGATGTATCCCGACATGCGGATTGTCTCCGAAACATGTTCGAATACGCTCCCTTCGAGTATCAGGCGGTTGTTGTCGGTATTGTAATAAAGAACCTTCATCGGGCTCTCGTCATAATATATAGGTTCGCCTTCGGCCGATGTAATGTCGTATGCGGCATGTGTTATTACCGACCGGGTATCGCCGTCGTATCTCCAATCGTATTCGGAATATGTATCTATCCAACCCGAGGGAGCTCCGTTTTCTCCTGTCGGATTGATTGTGTGGCAGTCGCGGCATGTCCCGTCTTCTAAGAATACTGTTTGGACACAAGGTATGGTACCGCCGTCGACTAATAATTCCTCGAACTTGCCATTGTTCATTATATAATGCGAAGTCATCTTCATCGTGCCTTTCAGCAGATCGGCGATAAATGCCTCTTCGTCGAGCTCCGGTTGCGAAGCTATCAATTCGTCGAGTTCCAGTATCTCCAATTCTACCGGCGACAATTTGTCAGAATCGTTATCGTTGTCGCATGCGGTCAGCGACATGCAGCACATTGCAGCTGCCAGCATCGATATCGATGCAAGGATAATGGAGGACTTTTGTTTCATTGGTGTGTAGTATTAAATTGTAAGCGGTGCAGTTTGCTAAAAGGCATATACAAATATAAAACCTATATTTCGATTTTCCAAAGAAATTTATATAATAATAGTATAAAAGCCTTAGTGATGTCATGGATGTGCCTTAATATCATATTTAGAGCGTGTTGAAATGTTGCGATTTGTAATGGTAATCTATCTGTCGTTATCAATTCCCATTAAATCCGAGTGCTCGTGTTGTACCTATTTCGACCTTTTCTGCGCCTCGGCATAGTATGAACAAGCTCGGCTTAACGAAAACGCGGGAACAAAACTAAAACCGGATCGTATTATATAATATGTTTTGTTATTTTTGTAGAATAATACATTGACATCATGACAGAGAAGTCCGACATAAGGAAAGAGGTGCGTCGCCGCATATCATCATTATCGCCTCGGCAGCGCCTCGACGCAGCAAGCAGCGTATTCGACCGCATCGAGCGTTCGGAGGCTTTCGCACGTGCGACGTGCGTGGCGCTCTATGCCTCGCTGCCCGACGAAGTGCCTACGCACGAAACGATCCAACGCTGGGCCTCCGTCAAGCGTGTGGTGCTGCCGCGCGTGGAGGGCGATACGATGCGTTTTTTCGACTACGACCCTGCGACGATGCGTCGCGGCAGCTTCGGCATCGACGAGCCCGAGGCTGAGGGCGAATGCACTCCGGATGCGATAGACCTTATTATAATACCGGCGCGCGCCTTCACGCCCGAGGGCGTCAGATTGGGGCGCGGCAAGGGCTATTACGACCGTTATATGTCGCAGCCGGGGTTTGCGGCCTACAAGGTGGGTGTGGCTTTCGGATGCCAGATATTCGACTCTCTTCCCTTTGAGGATCATGATATTAAGGCCGACGAAGTGGTCTATTGACAACGGTCTGGAAATATCTGACGTTTTTTCGCCGGAGATGAAGACGTCGGGGGCGGCGTGTGATTTTTATTTCGCATATAAGACATAAAATGCGAAATATCATACATCGTGTTCTTGCGATTGGATTATCTTTTTTACATTTGCTGCGACAAAAGAGATGAATACAATATGCAATCCATGAAGAAATTATTACTTTCGCTGATGCTCTCGGCCGCCGCAATGCAGCTCCATGCCGAGGGCTACCAGATCAACAGCCTCAGCTCCAAGCAGCAGGGTATGGCGCACACGGGTACGGCCATGAAGCTCGGCTCGGAGTCGGTCTATTTCAACCCCGCGGCGCTCTCGTTCCAGCGTTCGGCATTCGATCTGTCGTTGGGAACGACACTCATCATGCCCAAGGCCGAGTACCGCAGCTCTTATTACGATTACGACGATCCGGCCAGCGTCGTGGCCAAGGCCGAGCGCAACGTCTCGACGCCGCTGTTCGCATACGCCGGCTGGCGCGCGACCGAAAATCTCGGCGTGGGCATAGGCTTCTATACGCCCTACGGCAGCTCGCTCGACTGGGGCGATAACTGGGCGGGCGCACACCTTATTCAGGATATCAACCTCGCCGCCTACACCGTGCAGCCCACGCTCTCGTACAAGATTTGCGACAGGGTAAGTTTCGGTGCCGGTCTGATGATTACCTGGGGCAAGTTCGATCTGTCGCGTTCGTTCTTCCCGGTGGGAGCTTCGACCAACGGCGCGATAGCAGCACTGTTGCAGAGCGCCGGTATGGGGCAGTATGCCGATGCCGTCATGGCTGTGGGCGACGAGCCTCTGGTCTCGGCGCGTCTGGGCGGCAAGTCTCAGGTTGCCGTGGGCGTCAACCTCGGATTCATGTGGAACATTACCGACAAATGGACATTCGGCGTTACCTACCGCTCCAAGCAGATGATGAAGGTCAAGAGCGGCGATGCCGAGCTCAGATACGCCAACGACGTCGTCAAACAGATTCTCGCCGCGACGGGACGCATATCCAAAATGGACGAAGGCACGTTCCGCACCGAGCTGCCGCTGCCGTGGAACGTCACGTTCGGACTGAGCTTCCGCCCCACGGAGCGCTGGGAGCTCGGCGTCGACATCCAGTGGGTCGGTTGGAGCAGCTACAAGGATCTCAACGTCAGCTTCAATGAGACCGATCTGGGCATAGCCGACATATATTCGGTCAAGAATTACAGCAATACCATCATCACGCGTTTCGGTGCGCAGTACGCACTGCGCGACTGGGCGACGTTGCGTGCCGGTATCTATGTCGACGAGAGCCCCGTGCGCAGCGACTACTTCAATCCCGAGACGCCGTCGATGACCAAGCTCATTTACACGTGCGGCGTGTCGCTGCGTCCGACGCGGTGCCTCTCGATCGATCTGGCCTACAACTACGTCTCGTCGGCCGATCCCGAGCGCACGGGCTCGGTGCCTTTCCTGAACAACCTTACGGGCAAGCAGGAGTATTTTTCGGGCAACTACAAGGTCTCGGCTAACGTCCTTTCGATCGGTGTTGCTCTGAGCTTCTGATCGGTGCATGCCGGGCGATACTGCGGGCGACCCCTCTGACGGGTCGCCTTTTTTTTGTGGGATTGCCTGCTCGGGCGGCCGTCCGTTTTGCCGTTCGGCCGAAAAACCTTACCTTTGATAAAAATATCGTAGTCATGATACGTCGCACAGCTTTTCTCGCGGCACTGCTGCTCGCATGTGCCTGCGCAGGCCGGCCGGCACTGCCTACGGCCGAAATCTCCGACGGCAAGGTCAGGGGGCGTCTTACGCCGTCGGGCGATATCGCCGTCTTCAAGGGCATACCTTACGCCGCACCGCCCGTGGGCGATTTGCGGTGGCGCCCGCCGCAGCCCGTCGAACCGTGGGAGGGTGTGTTCGAGGCCGACGGATTTTCCGACATAGCGTGGCAGCCCGGCCACGAGGAGGGCGCCTTCTACCAGCGTGAGTTCTATTTCGGCGACTATCCCCGGATGAACGAGGATTGCCTCTATCTCAATGTGTGGACGCCTGCCGATGCCGTGGGCGATGCCGGCCGCAAGCTGGCCGTGGCCGTATGGATCCACGGCGGAGCATACATCAACGGCTACGGACACGAGGTCACTATGGACGGCGAGGAGTGGGCGCGGCGGGATGTAATTCTGGTAACGCTCAACTACCGTCTGGGCGTGGCTGGCTTTCTGCCGCACCCCGAGCTCTCGGCCGAGAGCGGCGACGGCCGCTCGGGCAACTACGGCACTCTCGACCAGATAGCTGCTCTGGGGTGGGTCAGGCGCAATATATCGGCCTTCGGCGGCGACCCCGACAACATAACGCTTATGGGGCAGAGCGCCGGCGCGTCGAGCGTCAAGAATCTGATCGCATCGCCTCTGTCGCGCGATATGATCGCTCGTGCCATAATCCAGAGCGGCGGCGGCATGGGGCGCTTCATTACTTCCGACGAGGATGCCTCGGCGCTCGAAGCGCTCGGGCGGGAGATGATGGATGCCGCCGGTCTTACCGACTTGGAGAAGATGCGCGCCGCGCAGCCCGAGCAGCTGCTTGCTGCCGCGACGGGTTGTTATGCCCGCGGCGTGAATCCCATGTCTTTCCTCTCGCCGCATGTCGACGGATATGTGCTCGAAAGCGATTTCACGAATGCCGTTCTCGACGGCCGCATCGCCGACATACCTTATATGATAGGCAGCACGGCCGATGACATCCGCCCCATGGACGAGCCTATCGACGCGTTCTGCATGGCGCGTGACAGCCTCGGCAGCTGCCCAGTATACAAATATCTCTTTGCGCGGCCGCTGCCCGGCGACCAAGCCGGCGCATTCCACTCGTCGGAGCTGTGGTATATGTTCCATACGCTCGACCGCAGCCCGCGCCCCTTCACAGCCGGAGATTATGCGCTGAGCGAGCGCATGGTCGAGGCGTGGACCGACTTCGCGAAATACGGCGACCCCAACGGTGCGGGCGATCGTAAGCCGTGGCGTCCGTTTACGGCCGGCGATCATTATGTCGAAGTTTTCGATGTCGATTGATCTTCGATTAGTATATTTGCACCGTTAAGTCGAAACCGATATGTTGTTGCATGAAAAACTTGCGGCCTTCCGCCTGCTGCTGGCCTCCAACTCGCCGCGCCGCCGCGAGCTGATGACCGCCGCGGGATTGCCCTATGTCATGGCCGAGCCGTTCGGATGCGAGGAGCGCTATCCGGCCGATCTCGCCTCCGATGCCGTCGCGGCCTATCTATCGCGTCTGAAAAGCGAGTCATACCCCTATCCTCTTGCCGCGGGCGATATACTGCTTACGGCCGATACGACGGTGGTGGCCGGCGATGCCGTTCTGGGCAAACCCTCCGACGAGGAGCATGCGCGCCGCATGCTGGCCGGGCTGTCGGGGTGCGAACATCTCGTCGTTACGGGTGTCACGCTGCGCAGCAGCACAGCCCGGCATACATTCTCCGCCGCGAGCCGCGTGCGCTTCGCCCGCCTGAGCGCGGAGCAGATCGACTATTATGTCGACCGCTACCGCCCGCTGGATAAGGCCGGTGCCTACGGCATTCAGGAGTGGATCGGCTACGTCGGCATCGAGCGCATCGAGGGCTCGTTCTACAACGTCATGGGTCTGCCCGTACAGGCCCTCTGCCGCGAGCTGGAAAAATTTATATCGGAATAAACCTTGAAACTTATGATAAAGAGAACACTTCTATTGGCATTGCTGACCGTAGCGGTCGGCGCGACGGCCGTTGCCGACAAGGGCATGTGGCTGCCGTCGTTGATCTCGTCGCGCATCAAGGATATGCGCTCTAAGGGATTCCGTCTCACGGCGGAGGATATCTATTCGATCAACAAGGCGTCGCTCAAAGACGCCGTCGTGTTGTTCGACGGAGGCTGCACGGGCGAGATCGTATCGCCCGAGGGACTGCTGCTGACCAATCATCATTGCGGCTACGACGCCATACAGGCGCTCTCTTCGGTCGACCACGACTATCTGACCGACGGCTACTGGGCTAAGTCGCGCTCCGGGGAGCTGCCTTGCAAGGGCTTGCAGGTGGCCATACTTGTCAGAATGGAGGATATTACCGACCGTCTTGCCGGCGGAGAGAGTGCAGAGGCTATCGTCGCCGCGGCCAAGGCCGAGGGCAAGGGCTACGCCGCAGCCGTCGAGCAGATGTATTACGGCAACGAGCAATATCTGTTCGTCTACCGCGTATTCGACGACGTGCGTCTGGTGGGCACGCCGCCTTCGTCGATAGGCAAGTTCGGCGGCGACACCGACAACTGGATATGGCCGCGCCATACTGGCGACTTTTCGGTGTTCCGCATATACGCTTCGCCCGACAACGAGCCTGCGGCCTACTCCAAGGCCAACGTGCCTTATCGTCCGGCGCGTCACTTCGAGATATCGACGCGCGGTGTCGGCGAGGGCGACTTCACGATGATATACGGTTTCCCGGGCAACACGCAGGAGTACATCACTTCGGATGCCGTCGACTATATCGCCAACCTCTCCGATCCGGTCAAGATCGCCCTTCGCACCGAGCGGCTGGACATCATCCGCGAGGCGCAGCAGCGCGATGCCAAGGTGCGCATACAGTATGCCGCCAAGCATGCCACGATAGCCAACGCGTGGAAGAAGTGGCAGGGCGAGGTGCTCGGCATCAGGCGTCTGGGAACGCTCGACAAGAAGCGTGCTTACGAGGCGCGTTTCGCTGCCGAGAACCCCTCGCAGGCCTTCCTGCTCGATTCGCTGCATGCCGCCTACGAGCGCAATATCACGGGCTACTACCTGCGCGAGCTTTTCAACGAGACGCTGCGCGCCATAGAGATGCCGCAAATGGTACGCTTCGCTATGGCAGCCCGCGACCACGAGCGCAAGCGTACCGTGGCCGCCGAGTTCTATAAGAATTACGATGCCGGCATCGACCGCGCCATAGCCCGCCGCATGATGTCCGAGTTCGTGCGTCTGGCGCCCGAGGGTACGGTGCCCGATGCTCTGTCGGCGTTATTTGCCGCACACGGCGGTGCGGAGGCCTATGCCGATTACCTCTACGACAATAGCTCTATGACGACGTTCGACGGCCTTGTCGGAGGCGATGCGTCGGCTGATGCGGCTGCCGAGTTCGTCGCCGCCGTCGAGCCTCTCTACGAGCATGCGTCGCGCTATGCCTATCGCAACCTGAGCAACGTGCCCGATATCGAACGCTGGTACCGCCCCTACGTCAAGGCGCTTATGGAGTGGGATCGCGAGCGCGCCTTCTTCCCCGATGCCAACCTCACGCTGCGGGTGGCTTACGGCAAGGTCGCAGGATACGAATATGCCGACGGCGAGTATCATCGTCCGCAAACCACGTTGGAGGGCATCATCGCCAAGGACAACCCCGATATCTACGACTACGATATCCCGCAGTCGCTGCGCGACGTATACTCGTCGAAGCAGTACGGCCGCTGGGGCATCGATCTCGACTCGCGCCGCACGGTGCCCGTATGCTTCATCGCGACGAACCACACCACGGGCGGCAACTCGGGCTCGCCCGTTCTCAACGGCCGCGGCGAGCTGATCGGCATCAATTTCGATAGGACATGGCTGTCGACGATGAGCGACGTTGAGTTCGACGAAGATATGTGCCGCAACATCATCGTCGACATACGCTACGTGCTGTTCGTCATCGACCGTATCGGCGGCGCAGGATATCTGCTCGACGAGATGCGGTTGAAGTAACGTGCAGCGGGCTTTCGGCCTCGCAGGCCTTTTCTCCGTTTCGCCAGGTGCAGCGGCAAAGGTCTGGGGGTTAGCCGGTATCGCACTTGTACATCCGGCATTTGCTTTGCCGGCTCCACCCGGAGCGCGCAAGGCGCGCGACAAAAGTCTCCCTCCGAGGAGGGAGATTTAGAGGGAGGGTCAGGATTGTATAACGGCGTAAGCCGTAGTTGCGGCGATCGGTACCGCAAGACACACGGGTAGCGCATGTATGCTGCCGGGCGCTCCGAGGTTCTCGCCGTTACGGCATTCGGCGTTACAAGACACTCGGGCAGCGTATGCACGCAGTTGGGATTGCGTTTACACACTGCCGGGCACTCGTTTATATGCTCGGCTTTACGAATAAGGTTAGGTTAGTTATGGATTTTTTTAACGGATTGTTCGACGGAAAGGTCGACATCTCCTCCATTGCGCTCTTGTCGTTGATATGCGCAGTGGGGTTGGCTTTGGGCAAGTTGCGCATCAGGGGCGTTTCGCTCGGCGTGACATGCGTATTTTTTACCGGTATCGTGGCCGGACACTTCGGACTGGCGGTCGACCCGACGATTCTCGATTTCGTGCAGAACTTCGGTCTGGTGCTGTTCGTCTATGCGCTCGGCGTGCAGGTAGGTCCCGGTTTTTTCAGTGCATTCCGCAGCAACGGCATACGGCTCAACGCGTTGGGGCTGCTCCTGATCGCGGCGGGTACGGCTATGGCCGTGGCGTTCAGCTTTCTGCCGGGCATGTCGCTGCCCGAGATGATGGGACTGCTGAGCGGTGCGGTAACCAATACGCCCGCGCTGGCCGCCTCGCAGCAGACGCTCGCACAAATGGGGCTCGACTCGACCACCCCTGCGCTCAGCTGTGCCGTGACCTATCCTCTGGGCGTCGTGGGCGTGATATTGGCTATCGCCGTCATGCGCCGCTTTTTCGTGCGACCGGCCGACATGGCCGCACCTCAGACCGAACATGTCAACAACACCTTCATCGCCTCTATGGTCGTTGCCAACCCCGGTATCTTCGGCCGCGATCTGCGACGCATCAGCGAATACAGCCACGTGCAGTTCGTCGTCTCGCGCATATGGCACGACGGCCATGTCAGCGTCCCGTCGCCCGATACGATCGTCGAGAAGGACGACAGGCTGTTAGTGGTAGCCTCGCGGCGCGATATCGACACCCTCGAAGCCCTCATAGGCCGGCGCGAGCAGACCGACTGGAACCGCAGCGATGTCGACTGGAACTCGATCGACAGCTCAGTCGTCTCGCGCAGCATCGTCGTGACGCGCCCCTCGATCAACGGCCGCAGCCTCGGCTCGCTTCATCTGCGCAACAGCTACGGCATCAACATCAGCCGTATCGTGCGCAGCGGCGTGATACTTCTGGCAACGCCCGATCTGGTCCTGCAATTGGGCGACCGCGTGGTCGTCGTGGGCGAGGCTCCGGCCGTCGACAAGGCGGCCGCAATGCTGGGCAATGCCGTGCGCGAGCTCAACGAGCCGCATCTGCCGGCGATATTCGTCGGCCTTCTGGCAGGCCTTATCGTCGGAGCCATACCGCTTGCCATGCCCGGTATGTCTGCGCCTCTGAAACTCGGTCTGGCCGGCGGTCCTATCATCGTCGGAATCCTTATCGGCGCTTTCGGCTACCGTCTGCATATCATAACCTACTCGACCGAGAGCGTCAATCTCATGCTTCGGGCGCTCGGCCTGTCGCTCTATCTGTCGTGCCTTGGGCTTAGTGCCGGGCCTACGTTCTTCGAAGCCGCGCTCAGCGGCCGTGGTGCCATGTGGGTGGCGCTCGGCTTCGCCGTCACGCTGCTGCCTACGCTGCTCGTAGGCTGGTATGCCATGCGCCGCCGCAAGGTCGACTTCGCCACGACGTGCGGCATGCTGTGCGGTGCCATGGCCAACCCCATGGCGCTGACCTACGCCAACGAGATCTCGGGCGGCGACCGTCCCTCTGTGGCCTATACGACGGTCTATCCGCTGTCGATGTTCATCAGAGTGGTGCTCGCGCAGGTAATATTGATGATTTTTATGTAAAAATTTTGGAGGATAAAAAATAATTGGTATATTTGCACGCTCAAACAGATGAGCCCAGGTGGTGAAATTGGTAGACACGCCACTTTGAGGGGGTGGTGGACGATTAGGTCCGTGTGAGTTCGAGTCTCGTCCTGGGCACTGCAAAGATGATCCGCAATCGATAATCGGTTGCGGATCGTTTGTTATAGAGGATAGCAGGATGCTGTCCGGCAGGGTAGCGGTCGCCTTGCGCCGGTCTGCGGCGCAACGTCCGGCAGACTCGTCTATGGGCATGAAAACGAAGCGTACAACAATATGAAGAACGTTTGAATGTGTAAACCTTTGATAATTCGGTAAGTAGGTGAGGGTGGTGGGGTAGAGGACAGGAAAACGAAACGCACAAAAGGTTTAAGTTAGTTTAGTTTTGCTTTAAGAACGAGGGCAAAGTGTTTAAGCAGGTGTTTAATGCGGCTTTGCATCAGGTTTAATTTGCTTTAATCGCATGGGCGGTCAGATGGCTTTTTGGAGCTTTCTGGCCGCTTTCTTTTGTCTGGTGAGTACACCACTACAAACGAGCAATAACGGCGTGAAATGGGGCTTTTAGCCGTGTCTCCTGTTGTTTTTGGGGCGTTGGGGAGGGTAGGGTAGTGGCGAGGCAGCAAAGCGGAAAAATACCCTTTAACGGGCGTTTTATCACCAGTTAAAGGGACTTTTGGAAATGGTAGAATTGAGGTGTAAATGGTCGGGTAGGGTAGGAGGTAAAACGGTACGTTTCGTTTGAAAAAACGAGGTTGGGGTGTCAGTTGGGGTGTCAGTTGGGGTGTCTGCGTGTATGGTGAATACTCCCCCAAAAGAGCAAAAACGACTATATAAAAGCGGCTTTTTCGTGAAAATCTACCCCTTTAATTCCTTTTTGTATATAGGAAAAATAGCGGCTATAATCTATTTAAGTTGTTGATTATAACCGTTTAAGGCGTATTTTCCCCTCGAAAAAATGAAAAAACAGCATGATTCCTAAGAAAGTACCCATATATGGGGCATATAAAGGGGCATATCAGCGGCGCAAGATATTTATCACTGTTATCCGACATTTGCAACGCCAGAAGTCGGGACATCCGAGGCATTTTTTCCCTTTCCCCGTTCAAGTTGAGAAACTCGTTCTTTTAACCGCCCAATTTCTTCTGCTTGCTGTACAATCTGTGCGTCTTTTTTTTGAATAAATACATCGAATTGTTGCAATATAGGAGCAAGCCTGTCATTGTCAGAAACAAGTACAGGTGCATTTATATCTAAATTGCTTACGCGCATGTGTCCTATTCCCGTGAGTAACCACATTGCATTTACATCGAGAGTTCTCACTATTTTTTCAAGAACATCAGCCTTTGGCATGATGCCTTTGATATAACCACGTATATTTCCCTCACTTATGCCTATTTTATTGGCAAATACAGTGTTTTTGCCATCTCCATATTCTTGGACTAATGCCCCTATCCTATCGTGAATTGTTTCGTCCATACATGTATAATTTATAGAAAATCGAAATTTCTCACGCATTTTATTTGTATATTCGTGAGAAATCACGATATTTGCAGCGTGAAACTTATAACACAGCCGCCAAAGGTACGAAAAAAAGCCGAGGCGGCAGAATGTTAAACCCTAAAAGTAAAAGGACAATGACACAGAAAGAATTTGAAGACAGGACACGAAGACTGATAACGGCAGAAGATTATCATTTTGTGGAGAATCTCTACATAGCTGCTGGAAATATGGATAAGGACGAGTTCTGTAAAGAAATGAAAGCCATGTGTGCCTATGACGGAGCTAACGATCATATCGAATTACGCCAATGTTTGAAAGAAGTCGGCAGACGTGTTGGTGGCATGGATGCAGAGCTTAGTTTTTTGAAAAAGGCTGTAAAGAAAGAGCGGGAAGAGCTTGCAGAGTTTCTTATAGGTAAAGCCAGCGCGTATAATGACACTGATTTTTATAATAAGGCAGTGAAATTAGTCGGGCAAAAGGAAGTTGTAACCAGAAAAATCAAAATGGGGCTTCCTCTTTGGGAAGAGGATGTACAGTATATCAATGCTAACCTGAAATAAATAGTAATATGGAAAAGTACATAGCAGTAACGAAAGAAAACCGCGAGTTCCTGATTAAGACTTTCAGGACTACTAAAATGGCGGTATGGCGGGCACTGACTTTTGTTGAACGTGGGGGCGATAGCCCACGGGCGCGGAAAATCCGTCAGCTGGCACAGCAGCGCGGAGGTATTTTAATGATTGCCACACCTGCAATTGAAACGATGCACGATGCTGACGGTTATATGCGTCAGTATTTCCCTAATGGTGTTATGCTGGAGTGTGACAAAAATACGGGACGTGTGGACATCATCAAAGACGGTCAGTCTGTCAAGAACTACAAAAACGTAATGTTAGACCAGTTTCCTGCCATACAAGCGGAAGCACAAGCAATGTAAGTGATGGAATATTACGGTAACACGCTTTGTATAAGTCATACCGAGTTGATTGCTGGTATTATGACGGAGGACACAGTGAAAAATCTGCGCCGTCGTAAGCAAATCAAGCAGGTGCAACGTGCCTGTTATGGGACACCCGCGCTGTTTGCCGTTGAAAGCCTGCCACTGAAATATCGCACGGAGGTTTACCGCCGTTACCCCGACTTACAGGAAAAAGCCGACAGCAAGCCTTTTATGGACACAATCACCCCCGACGGACAGGCCATGCAGTTTTACGCGGACTATGTGCTGGCCGACGGTCGCCACCTCACCACCGAAAAGCAGGCGGAATATTCAAACAACTGCGCCATCATGAACGCTTTTCGGCAGTGTATCGAAACCAGCAACAGCCACCGCCTACGTCAGAGCAAACCGCGCCTGAACAAGACGGAGTTCTGGCGCAAGGCCGCGGCAGCCCTGCCACGTCTGGCCGACCGTTTCCCGCACTCCCTGCCTGAAAGCGACCGCCGCCTGCAACGTAAGTTTAACGAATACCTGCATGATGGGTATGTGTGTTTCATCAGCAAGAAGTTCCAGAATATCAACGCCGCAAAGGTGGACGACGATGTAAAAGAAAGCGTGCTTGTGCAGCTTATCGGCCACCACAACAACCTCGACAATGTGGCGATAGCCAATTTGTACAATGCCGTGGCGAAGCAGCAGGGCTGGAAAGCGATAACCCCCAGCACGGTGGCAAAATGGCGTGAAAAATTGGACTTGGTGACAGCGGCAGGCCGTTTGGGCAGTACGAATTTCCGCAACACGAAATCCATGCAGGTGAAGCGCACCAGACCGACCGCTCCGTTCCTCATGTGGACGCTTGACGGTTGGGACGTGGAACTGCTTTACCAGACAACGAAAACCGACAGTAAAGGCCGCAGCGTTACGACATACCATAACCGCCTGACGCTGGAGGTGGTGCTTGACCCCTGTGTAAACTACCCGATAGGCTATGCCGTGGGTACACACGAAACGCCCGAACTTATAGCCGAAGCCCTGCGCGACGCGGCCAAACACAGCGAGGAACTTTTCGGGGTCATGCTTCGGGCAAACCAGATACAGTGCGACCACTACAGCATTAAGGCCATGACCCCGCTTTACAACGTGATGGGCGACAAACTGACGCCTGCCCGCGTAAAGAATGCAAAGGCCAAAGTGGTAGAGCCTTATTTCGGCTACCTGAATAAGACATACTGCAAGCTGTTCAACAACTGGTCGGGCTTTGGCATAACCACCGACCCCAGCAAGCAGCCAAACAGTGAAGCCCTGAACATGCTGCGGCACAGTTTCCCCGACGAAGCGGGTGTGCGTGAACAGATAGACCGCATCATGCAGATGGAACGCCAACGCAAGGTAGAACAGTTCCGCAAACTTATGGAGAACCTGCCCGCGGAACGCCGCCTGCCGTTAAGCCGCGAACAATACCTGCTGAATTTCGGTGCGGAAACAGGCCACAAGAACGCCATCGAGGGCAGCGGCCTGCGGCCTACACTTTTGGGCATGAAACGCGATTATGACTGTTTCGACGTGCGTTTCCGTCAGTATGCAGGCAGGCGTTGGACGGTGAAATACGACCCCGATAATCTGCATGAGGTGCTGGCAGTAAGTGAAGACGGCACGCTGCGCTTCATGCTGACAGAAAAATACGTGCAGCCGATGGCACTTGCCGACCGCAAGGAGGGCGACGCGGCCGCACTTCAACAGGTGCAGGACTTCAACAGGCATCTGGAACAACATGTAACGGAACGCCTCGCGCTGGCTTATGAAAAGGCGCAGCCCGTTATTGCACAGGACAATATCCTCAACCGCCTGCTAATATGTGACAGCCGCGGGCAGCACAAACTGCCGAAAGCGCAGAAACGCCTGAATACCATTGACGTGGAGGCGGTAGAGGTCAAGACGGTGGAAGTGCCCCTGATACCGCAGGGCGCGGCCGCTTCGGATAAAGACGATTATTCAATTTTCTAAAACGAAATAAGATGCAAAAGGACGAAAAACAACAGATTGCCGCACGTCTTAAAGACTACTGCGCGCAGAAAGGCAGCCAGAACAAGGCGGCCAACAGTATGAATGGCGTAAGTGCGGCCACTGTCAGCAAGGTGCTGGCAGGTGATTGGGACACCATCAGCGAGGAAATGTGGCGCACGATAGCTGCCCAGACAGGGCACGAGGCAAAAGCGTGGCGCATCGCTGAAACACGCGCGTACAGCCGCATGGGCTTTCTGCTTGACAATGCCCGCGAGGACAGCCTTGTGCTGGCCGTTACGGGTGACGCTGGCTGCGGTAAGACGGAAGCCATAAAGAACTACGCCGCCACGCACCGCCATGTTTACCACCTCTGCTGCTCCGAATATTGGAACCGCCGCACGTTCATGGGCAAGTTGCTGCAATGTATGGGCGTGGACTTCACGGGCAGCACGGTGTCGGATATGATGGACGACATCATCGACACGCTCAAACGCAAGGAAAACCCGCTTGTGGTGCTTGACGAGGCCGACAAACTTTCGGATCAGGTGCTTTATTTCTTTATCAGTCTTTACAACCAGCTGGAGGGACATTGCGGCATCATCCTTTGCGCTACCAATTTTCTGGATAAGCGTATCAAAAAGGGTCTGCGCACCAAACGCAAGGGGTACGAGGAAATTTACAGCCGTATAGGGCGCAAGTTTGTGGAGTTGCAGGTGGTGAACAGCGAAGATATAGCCGCCATTTGCGTGGCAAACGGCATTACAGCCACGAACGCCATCAACCGCATAGTGGAGGACTGCGAATGTGATTTACGCCGTGTAAAACGTGCTATTTGGGCTTTACAAAAGGAGGAAAACAAATGATTGAATTGATTTTTCGACAAACTGCCTGTACAGGAGGTGATGAAACTGCACCATACGATGTTTTCTTGACGCAGGAATGCACAGTAGAAGAATTTGTTACCTCGGTTTTGGATAGAAATGAATGGGGCAACATCAACATAAAAGGTTGTGGTCGTATAGAGTATAGGCGGGATAAGATTATATCTACCACTCTGACTAATGGTGAAATGTCCTATTTGATTAAATCAGTTCACGCTGCTGGCGGTTGGTCAAGGATGGATTATTATCTGGAAATAAAAGCGTAATACCTATGGGACGGGCGATAAGCAATAAAAACGTGCTGACGGCAAAATTTGAGGTGGCCGACTTTGACGGGGCGTTTCTTGCCAGCTTCGGGCGGCCAGAACTGCGGGGCGCGTGGATAATCTACGGCGGCAGCGGTTGCGGTAAAACCACCTTTGTGATGCAGGTCTGCAAGTACCTTACCCGCTTTCGCCGCGTGGCATACAACAGTCTGGAACAGGGTTTAAGTCTGTCATTGCAAAAGGCATGGGAACGTGTGGGCATGGCGGAAGTCGGCAACCGTATTATCCTGCTGAATAAAGAACAGTTGAAAGAACTGCGTACCCGTTTGAAGAAGAAACAAAGTCCTGACGTGATTGTGATTGACAGCGTGCATTATTTAAGGCGTTTTAATATGGATCAGTACCAGACTTTGCGCGACGAGTTCCCCGATAAGCTGTTTATTTTCATCAGTCATGAAAAGGCAGGCCAGCCCAAAGGTATGATGGCACAGAATATCCGCTATGACAGTGAGATAAAAATACGTGTGGAGGGTTACAAGGCATTCGTCACTACCCGTTACGAGGTTGCCGACCTCGGAGAGGGCGGCGCAGACTTCGTGATATGGGAGGCAGGCGCACAGGAGTATTGGGTTGATAAAATGTAAAAGGATATGGCAGAAAACAAGACAATGGATAAAATCCATAGGGATATTTTGAAGAAGTTCCACACCCTTTGCAGCGTGTTGGGACTGACCGACGCCGAGAAACGCGCCATCGTGGAAAGTTGCGGGGTTGAAAGTAGTCGCGACATGGACACCCACGATTTGATAAACGTGTGCGGCAAACTTTCGGCACAGGTGAACGAAAAGACGGGCGCGGGTGAAATGGACAAACTGCGCAAGCGTGTAATGGCCGCCATTGGTGGCTACCTCAAAGCCACGGGCAAAGAGAGCAACGCCACGGTGATTAAAGGTATTGCCTGCCGTGCCACGGGTCACACTGATTTTAATAAAATCCCGCGTGAAAGGTTGCGCAATCTGGTGGCCGCGTTCAACAATAAAGTAAAAGACGCGCAGGCGGTGAATGATATAGCCGATGCCTTGCTTATGCAAACACTGTTAGGTCATGGGAAAGGAAGACAAGCAAATGCGTAAGGAACGCAATCTGCGTTACCAGATGCGGAAGAAAGGCTACCGGTTCAACCGTGAGCAACGTGTGGCCGTGCTCCCAGAGGACAGCAAGAACCGCAGTGCGGTACAGGAGAAGCGGCTGCGGATATTGGGGTATGAATTTCAGTACAATATGTTTCAAACAATATAGAAATGAATAAAGTCCATATATGTGAAACATGTGAATATTGTACACATTCACCGAATTTGTTTCAGCCATACTATTGGTGTTCATGGTATGGGAAAGAAGTAAGAACACCAATTAACAAATGTGATAAAATAGTTCTCAAAATAAGAAAAGTATGAGTGCAAAAAGTGATATAATCAAAGTAACACCGTCTGAATTTATCGGGGTTGGCAACATGAAAGAAACCATTACCAGCAACGGCCATTTGTGTGGGTATTGTCATGGCAATGGCTTCTTTTGGAGCGGGCAGTATCGAGAACATGTGAAGAAAGACTGTCCTGTGTGTAATGGTAGCGGCCAACTCGATGCAGTTATAACAATAGAGTGGAAACCATCAAAACAATAGTATGGAAAAGAAATCAATAACGTGTTGCCTTTGCGGTAAAGAGATAAAAGGCGGTGCTTATAATGCACCGAGTGGCATCTATTGCCCTGACTGTTGGGAACGTAAGCCCAAACAGGAGAAGAAAAAGGAGGAAATGATTGCTTTGTCGCGTTTGGCAACACTTGGAAAAAATTTTAAGATATGAGCAATGCAGTAATGAAAGACGTGCAGCGTGCCATCAGGGAGCGCACCGTCGAAATGGGAAGCGAGGAATACGCGGCATTCATGCAGGAACTTGCCGAATGGGCACAAACGCAGGCCGACATGGCCGAATATGCCGATGATATTTACCAGCACTATGACAACGATTAAACAGTATTTAATCCCTTTTTAATAACTTCAAAATCCGTTTAATATGGAAAATGTAACAATGACCGCGGAAGAACGCCAAGAGTTCGAGGCGTACCGCGCAGAAAAGCAAAAGAAAGAAGCTGCGGCACAGCGCAAGCAGCAGCGTGAGAACTACGCCTCAATGGTGGACGATGAATTGCGTGCCACACTACCTGTCCTCCAAGAGTTGAGCGAACAAATCAAGACGGTTAAAAATACCGTTTTCGGCAACTTTGACGCCATTCTGAAAATGAAGTCGGAGGTGCTGGGACTTACGAAAGACGACCAGCGCAGCCACACGTTTACCACCAGCGACAGCAAACTGCGTCTTACCCTCGGCGTGAACACCATCGACGGCTACCGTGACACGGTGGAGGACGGCATCGCAATGGTCAAGGCATACATTGAAAGCCTTGCCAAAGACGAAACGAGCAAAGCCCTTGTGAATGCCGTGCTGCGTCTGCTTTCCCGTGACCAGAGCGGGAACATCAAGGCCAGCCGTGTGCTCCAGCTTCGTAAGATGGCCGAGGAAACGGGCAACGAGCGTTTTATCGAGGGTGTGCAAATCATCGAGGAAAGCTACCAGCCCACCGCGACAAAGAAATACATTCGTGCTGAATACAAAAACGAAAAGGGTGCTTGGGTGAATATTCCGCTCGGCATGACCGACGTGGAATAAAAAGCCGCGCCAGCTCCATCTGCCAAACTTAACCAACAGCGAGCCAGCGCAAAGCCTTTGTAAAAGGACGTTTGCAAAGGTAGTAAAAAGTAAGCAGATGGAGAAACGAAAACACCACGAAAGTACCATAGAGCGTGTAAGGATGGTTCGCGCCATTACCGAGCAGCACTATGAAAGCGGCAATCAGGCGCGGTGTTACAAGGCCGTATGGCGGCAGCATATTTTTCCAAAGTTCAAAATCTGCTATCGCACCTACCTGAATTATTTAGGCATACCGACGCCTCCGCCCGTGCAGCAGCCGCAGCAACTCACTTTATGGGATGCACTCAATGAAAGCCCCGCGACCTGAACGCGGGGCTTTTTCTTACCCTTTCCGCAGCGTCGGGGCAATCCCCGTCACTTTCGCGGCTTTCGGTACTGCTGTGATGTCCTGCGCGCTGGTGGTGTACCGCTCGACGCTCTCCATCAGTTCCGCGTGGTCGTGGTTGGTCGCCGAGGTAGTCAGCTGGAAGCCTGAAAAGTTATCCCCCCGCAATCCCTGCATGGCGGCATTTATCTGGTCTATCAAATCAAGAAACCCCAGCGCGTCGGACATTTTCGGGTCTTTCGCCCCGTGTGTGCTGACGGCTCGCGTCACCAGATGCAGGCGCACTGCCACGTCGCCGCGCCGTGCGCCGTTGTTCTGCTGCCGCCACTCTATCGGCTCGAACTCCACGAACACGGCAGGCAAAGGCCATACCGCGCCGCCGCTAAGCGTCTGGACGTTGTTGTTCCACAGGTCTATAAACTGAATATCTGGCACGCGCTCGGTAAGACGTGTGCAGATTGCCTGAAAAATCTGTTTTCTCATTTCCTTATGAATTTAGACAGTTGCATGTTGAAATCCGCGACGTTATCGGCAATGACGCCCTTTATTATTTCCTGCGTCCGTTTGCCGTCGCCCACAAACTGACGCTTCGGCATGGTAAATTTCCGCGTGTGCGCCTTTACCGTGTATTGTTTTCCCTTTCTGCTGGTTCGGGTATGTTGCCGCACAGGCTTTGTTCCAGTTCCGCCCTCGTTGTGTATGGCTGCGTATGGCACGGCGGACGTGAACCGCACACCGTTTCCTCTTACTTCCGCCTTGATGCTTCGGCGCATTGTTCCCGTAACCATCAGCAGCGATCCTTTCGCGTTGGGGTTGGCTCGGCGTTTCCATTTCTTTGTAAAAAACGCCTTTCGGTCGAAGTTCTTGTCGAACTCGTCGGAGAGTTCCACGCGCATATCGTCCAATATGTTTCTTTTAAGTTGTTCCCCGTCTATCATTTTGGGTGTTATTTTTATAATTAAACAAAAAATAATTCGTATTTTTGCCGATATGAAAGTGCCCGAACAAATAAAGAGTGCCGCAAAAAGTCTTATCGACCTTTACGGCGATGCCTTTGACTACCTCGGTAAGTACAAGGGCAAAGACGCTTTTTTGTTCCGTTTCCCAGAGGACACCGATACGGGCTTCCCTTACATCTACCTTTTCAAAGACGGCAAAGCCACCGAAGTAACGGGCTTTGAAGCATTGGGCATTATCCGTTTACTTGTCAAAGATTGATGCAAATTTAGTGTCGAACAGTTTGTTATCAACACGCAGCACGCCTCTTTTGGGGTAGGGTTTTGTCGCCCCGCTTTCGCACAGTTCGTCAATGCTCCTTTTCGCCCCGCTTCTCTCACTGTAAACCTGCGGTTCTATATACTTCAATGTACCGTCTTCAAAACGTTGCAGGACAGTTGCGTGTCCCCCTCCGCCTTTCCAGCCGATAGTCAGTATATATACGCCCGTCTCCTTGCAGCATTCCTCGAAATATTCAGCATATCTTTTTTTCGACATCTGTTTATATCCCTTTGCTATCATCCAGTCGTATGTCAGCGTCGGCACGGCTGGCGACCCGTCCGTGTTCTTCCATGCCTCGAACGAACGCTGGCGTGACAGGTATTCCGACAACGAGTTTTTGGTGTTTGCCTTTGCGGTCACGTTAAAGCCCATCAGCCGCAATACATAAGCGGGGGCGCAGGTCTGGCAGTTGATGCTGTATTCGTATTTTTTGCCATAGTTCGGATTGGCGTGCTGCTGGTCTGCCTGCTCGACGGTCATAGGTTTTCCCTTTGTTATTTTCAGGGCTTCTTCTATTTCAAGGTTGTGCGCGGCAATGGCCTGCTTTTCTTCAGGCGTCAGGTTGTCGGGCAGTTCCTCGACCATGTCGCGGATGCGTTTCTCCCTGATGGCTTCCTGCGTCACCTGTTCGATGACCTGCTTTGCCTCTGCGGGTGCTTTGAAATACGGGTGCTTTGGCGGGAACAGTTGCAGCGACTTTCCAGCGTTATACCTGAAAATGGCCTTTTTCGCCCCCTCCGTGCAGTTCTGCCCGCGCTTCATGGCCAGTTCTGGGTCGGATGCGGGATATTTGTTCTTTCGCACCTGTACGGCCGTGCATCGGCAGTTCCAGCCGTTTGGCGGCAGGAACATGTCCCAGAACGGGTCGGACGGCGGCAGTGTCGTGCCGTTGAGTATGGCGTGTTCCTCGCGCACCTTGTCGTCGCCCGCCGTGCGGTACTGCAAGTTGTAACGGTCGCCGTCCTGCTCGAAGTCGTGCCATTTGGCCGCCATCTGCGCCGCCCCGAGCGCGTGGTTGTATTCCGCGTACAGGTAATTGTGGTTGTACTGCGCGTTTATCCGCTTTACGTCCGTCAGGAACTCCCCGAACGGTTTGATGTCGCCCTTTTCCGTGAGCATGGACAGCCCCACTTCACGCAGCGCGTGGAATGTCTTAAATCCCGAAAACACAAAAGCGTTGTTTTCGAGGGCATAACGTATAGTGTCAGGCACTTCATGGGGCAGCGCGCTGCCGACGGCCGTATCAATCACGCGCAGCGTCTCGTTAATGAGAGCCTGCGCCTGCGGTTCTGTCAGGCATGAAACATCAAATCCCCCGTTCTGGTACACCGTCTTTGCCGCCTCGTCAAACAGCGCGTCGTCGAAGTCAAACGGCCGTCCGCCCTCGGCCAGCGTCAGCAGTTCACGCCCGTAAAGCGAACGCAACGCCGCGTTGAAAGCCTTGTACCCCCTGCGCAGCCCCACACCCGTGGGGCTTACCCGAAAAAAGCGTCAGGCTGTGTTTTTGCTTGCCGCACGCCCGTGATGGGTATGTTGTAGTTATCGACGAAATACTGCGGGTCAATCTCGTAATATTCCAGCAGCAGGCGTTCCTCCTCGCGCCTTTCGGCGGGGCTGAACGATGCCGCGTCGTCCCATTGGAACGTCAGCCCCTGCACGGGGAAACCGTGCCGCGCCATAAGTGGCAGCAGCTTGTCGTTTACGACGTTCGCCACCATCTTTGCGTCGGCCTTTACCACGTCCTCGAAAATTTCAAGGTGCGTTTCCGACTGCGACAGGGACGAACCGCTGTCGATGGTCATTGTCTGCATCAGCGTGCCTTTGGACAGTTCGCTGTTGCACCTGTCCACGCGCTTGTCATAGACGTTGTAGGCATCCCCGCGGCTGCTTTCCTTAATTTCGATGTCCGTGCCCTCGGGGAACAATGCCCAGAACGCCGCGCCCATCCTGTCCAGCGACCCCTCAATGCGTCGGCGTTCGGCCTCGTCGGTGGTGTTGGTACGTGCCACGCGCATGGGCGCGCCGAATATCTCGCCGAACATGTCCCAGAACGCCAGCATGTTTTTCTTGCTTATGCAGGAGGGTGCGCATTTGAGGAGCAGCCCCAAGTCTTTGGGCTTTCCCACCTCCACGCACCACAGGGACAAATCCCCGTCGCGGTACGGTATGCCCGTGCGCCAGTCGGCGGCGGGTTCTGGCGTAATTACCCCGTATTCGGGGCATACATGCTTGCGCGGCACAATTTCCACGCCCTCGAAGCGCATCCCGTTCTCGTCCGACACGATGTCGCCCAGCTGTATAAGGCTGTGCCCCCAGAAACGGCTGTCCAGCGCGAGGTCGCAGAAATCGTTGAACCACTCCCTTTGCAGCAGTTTGGTGGCGTCCGCCTTTTCCTTTCCGTCCTTTCCCACCAGTCGGAAATCCTTTTGCAGCGTCTTTCCTTTCCGCTGTCCGATACATCCCGTCAGGTGAAGATCCACGAGGCAGTCGGTATAGATGTCGTACAGCCGCGCGCGGTTCGGCGTGTCTATGCTTATGGCGGCCTGCCATGCCTGCCGCCATGTCGCAACGTCTTTCTTTGTCAGGCTGTCGGTCTGCTGCATCAGCTGCGCGGTCAGTTTAAGCCCCTGTTTGCTTTTGGCAAACCGTATCAGCCTGTCCATGTCCGCCTCGGTGTATGTGCGCCGCGTGAAAGCCTGTTTAATGCTACTGATTAAGTCCATTTAATTAGTGATTAAATACCGTTTAATAATCGTATCTGTTCGGGGGCATAGAGCCGTAACGGACGGGGTTGTGTGCATCCGTTTCCCCGTCCGTGCCTGTATATGTCGGCAGGTCTGGCGACGCTTTGGAGTTCTGGACGTCGCGCAGCCATTTCACCGAATCATTGTACAGGCATTCGCGCCTTTCGTGCCCCATGTTCTGCGGCAATCGGTGGATCATCAGCCAAAGGGTGATGTTCACCATGCACTGCACCAGCATGGCGTTGCGCTGCTCACCCTCGGCGGCAAATGCCTGCCGCATGTCGTAACGGTGTCGGGTGTAGCTGCAAATCTTCTCCATTGCCGCCCGTTCCGCCTTGAGACGTTCCGCTTCGCTGGCCGTCACCTGCTCGAACTCGAAACTGTCGCACACGCTCTGGTAGTCTTCAATCGTCAGGAACATGGCGTCTGTTTTTTTGAGTTGTCAGGGATGGCGACATACAGCGCGCATTTTTCGGCTTTCTCGGCCGTGAACCCCTTTGCGAAACGGTGCTGCCGTATCAGCTTTTTAATGCCCTGCATGGAAACCACAACGGGCTTTCCGCCGAATACAATCACCAGAAACTTTTTCCCGTACAGTGCGGCGTCGCTGTCCGCTTTTTTCTTGGCGCGTTTCAGCCGCCATTCAAACACAAGTGCTTTGAAATACTTTCTTACCATGATACATTTTTTGCATTGTTCCGCCTGCCGAACGACGGAGTGAAACTACTGATCCGTGAGTGCTTTTGAAGCAGTGATATTGCGCCCTCGTCGGCGTCGGGCGCATCATCGTGTCCCCGCATCCCTTTCTGGAACGCGAGGGTCTGTTCCAGCCCCGCGAGCATGTCGGGGTCTTGTTTCTGGCTTTCGTCGTAATATACAAAGCCGCGTTCCCAGTTTGCCGCGCTACTTTCGATACGCAGGAACTTGTCGGGCTTCTTGCGCTTGTCTCCCAGAATGGGCAGCTGGTAGCCGCGCAAATCGCCCTCCGTCTTGAAATCTTTTAGAATTTCCTCCTGCATGAAATTGGCCTCCATGTAGAACTTTATCGCGATACCCGTTTCCTGCGCCCACTCGAACAGGTCATAACACCACCTTACCATTTCGGGAATGGTGGCCTGCCTGACGAACGCGCGCAGCTGCCACAGCTGCGTTTTGCGTTTTCCCCACAGTTTTGCCGCCTTGTAGTCGTTCTTAACGCTGCTTTTCCATGCGGGGTCGATGTACAGGATAAGTTCTTCAAATTCTTTCCATTTGGGACGTGTCGCCCATTTAATCCAGTCCTGACGGAACACCGCGCCCTCGGTGATGGGGTTGTTCATGTACTCTTTTTGAAACGAGCGATACCCCTGAAACCTCTCGATGGCTTTCACTTCTTCGGGCGTCCATTTGGCCGCCCATGACACGCCCCCGTCCTTGTCCCAGATGTTCACCTGTGACACATGCACCCCGTCGATGGCGCAGAAGTTGGCCAGCACGCTGTTCTTTGAAATGAGGTTGCCCACCATGATAAAGCGTCCGCGTCCGCCGTCCAGCGCGCCGAACAGAGCCTCTTTCACCCAATTTGTAAGACGGGTGACGCGTGCGGGGCTTTCGCATAGTTCGTCGTCGTCGAGGTCGTCTATGACGATGTAGTCGGGTCGGTGGCTACGGTAACGCAGACCGCGCGGTGACTGTCCGCGTCCACGTGCGAAGAATGCCGTGCCGTCCTTTGTCACGAACTCGCCCTCCTCCCATGAACCGTTATTGTACTGCTGCCCGAAATCGTGGATATACCGCTGGTTGAACTGTAATTCCGCCTGTATGTCGGCCAGCAGCGTGTTCGCGTTGTCCTCGCTTTTGCCCACCAGCACCATGACGTTAATCTGGCGCGTTTCCTGACATTTCAGCCACATGGGTATGAAAATATCCAGATGTGTGGACTTTGCCGCGCCGCGATGCCATTTGAACGCCGCTTTCAGGTTGCGTTCTTTCAGCACCTTGTTCGCCGCCTTGATATGGAACGGCGCGCAAGACGTCTGTTTTCCCGTTTCTGGGTTCACGGTGTAGTGCGGGAAATAATAATCCACGAAAGCGGCATAGTCGGAACGCACGCGCCTGATACGTGCCAGTTTCTCCCTTTCCGTTTCCGCGGTATTCACCACGGTGGCCTGCTGCACAGTCTCGCAGTGCTTCTGCCACCTTTCGACCGCTTCCCTTAATTCCGCTTTTGAAGCCATAGGCTACTGGTTGAATTTGTTCTGTAACAGTTCGCTGATATACAGGTCGTGATACTTGTTGATGGTTTTGAGCAGTTCGGGCGTAATCCCGTCGTCGAACGACATGCGGAACTGCATCCACTTGCTGAACGCCATGAATACCTCTATCACGTCCACGATGGACGCCTTTTTGTCGAGGCGTTCGATGGTCGTTGAAAGTTTCGCCAGCTTGTCGCCCAGCCCCGCCATTGCTTCGGGGTCGTCACTTTCGTTTACCTGTTCGATGAGTTTATCAATGGTGTGCAGCAGCTTGTTCACCAGTTCGGGGCGTGTGATGTTGGACGCCGCGCGTTGTTCTTGCCAGCCGTTTTCGGCCACCCACTTGTTAATCGTTACGGCCGATACCCCGACCTTTTCCGCGATAACCTTTTGTGTTTCCCCCTGCATGAAAAGCAGGCGTGCATACTCTTTCTTTTCTTCGAGTTCCTTTTTCGTTGCCATTCATAAATAAAGTATTAAACATTCCCCCGTATCGGGGCTTTTGCTTCTGCAAAAGTGGTACTATCGGGCGACTGCAAGAAAAAGATATGCAAAGTTTTACACTCTTTTTGCCCGTGCAGTAGGAAAGATGAAAATTTGCAGCATCAAACATCGCGGGGTAGAGCAGACGGCCAGCTCGTGAGGTTCATTCCCTCAAAGTCGCGGGTTCGAGTCCCGCCCCCGCTACAATGGTATTTTTAAGGTAAGACGATTGTTTCAGTTGCGGGCGGCGGTGATGTGATGAACGACGCAGGCCGCCCGCTTTTTAAGACAGACAAATGGCAAAAGAAGTAATCATAAGCACCAGCGGCCTGAACTGCTACGGCGGCCGCGTGCTGACGTCGGGCATCGACCTGACACAGTTTCAGAAAAACCCGCTGCTGTTGTGGATGCACCGCCGCAGCTTCGACCGCGACGCCATGCCCATCGGGCGCATCGACAACCTGCGCACGGACGGCGACCGCCTTATCGGCACGCCCGTTTTCGACCAGAACGACGAGTTCGCCAAAAAGATAGAAAGCAAGTGGGAGAACGGTTTTCTGCGCATGGCCTCTGCGGGTATCGAAATCATCGAGACCAGCGACGCGCCCGAACATCTGCTGCAAGGCCAGACGCGGCGCACCATCACCCGTTGCAGGCTGGAAGAGGTCAGCATCGTGGACATGGGCGGCAATGACGAAGCCCTGCAACTGTATGACCGCAGCGGCAAAGTGCTGAAACTTGCCGCAGGCGAGGACAACGACGCGCTGCCCCTGCTTGCACCCGAAAAGAAAGACGACCCGTCGGGAACTGCCCCCGATGGCAAAGCAGATAATCAAACAAATAAATTAACTCAAAGCATGAACAAAGAAATTTTGCAGTTGCTCGGCCTGTCGGAAACGGCTACCGAGCAGGAGGCAGTGGGCGCGCTCCGCCTGCTGAAAGAAAAGGCCGACAAGGTGGAAACGCTCCAGCTTGCCAGCATTACGGCCGTCGTGGACGGTGCAATCGCCGAGAAGCGCATCACGGCCGACAAAAAGGAGCATTTCGTGAACATCGGCAAGGCCGCAGGTATCGACAGCCTGCGCACGACCCTTTCGCTTATGCAGCCCGTCAGGAAGCCCACGGAGGTAATCCACCAGACCGACGCGCCGCGTGACGACGAGCCGAAGACCTACGCCAAACTGTCGGACGTCCCCGCAAACCAGTTGGAGAAACTGCGCGAGGAACGGCCGCAGGATTACGAACGCCTGTACAAAGCCGAGTACGGGCATGACATCCCCAAGAAATAACCAATTAACAACCCAAAGCAATGAAATTTTTTAAGTATCTGTTTACGGCCGTTCTGGCCTTGATTGCATCCGTCGCCCTGAATAGTGCGGCGGGTGCGACGCTCGCCTGTGTGGCGGGTTTTTCCCCTGCCGCTGGTGCGGTGGCGGGTAACGTGGCGGGCTTGCTTGCAAGTGCCGTCCTGCCACAGGGGTGCGCCTGCGCCACCGTGTTTACCGAAATCTGGACGGGTGAAATGATTAAGGCGTTCCGCACGGCCGCCGAAAGCCTCGGATGGTATGACCGCATCAAGAGTTACGACCAGTACGTCGATAACGACGTTATCCACTTTACCGAATTGGGTGGCGACCCCGATGTGCTGGTGAACAACACCACCTATCCGCTGAACATTCAGGAACTCAAAGACGCGGACAAACCCATTTCGCTGGACTACTTCGACACTACGGCCACGCCTGTAACTGACGACGAACTGCACGCTTGCAGCTATGACAAGATGGCGAGCGTTCAGGAACGCCACCGCGAGGCACTGAAAGAGAAGTGTATGCAGAAAGCCATCCATGCCATCGCGCCCGCCGACAATAAGACGACTTCGCCCGTGCTGGTGACTACGGGAGCCTCCGACGGCACGCGCAAGAATTTCACCACGGCCGACCTGCTCGCGCTGAAACGCAAGTTTGACGGTATGGGAATACCGAAGAAAGACCGTGTGCTGGTGATGTGCAGCGACCATGTGAACGACCTGCTGGAAACCGACCAGAAGTTCAAGGAACACTACAACATCAACCAGACCGAGGGCAAAATCTGCCGCCTGTACGGCTTCGACATCTACGAGTATGACGGCACGCCGTACTACAACGCCACCACAAAGAAAAAGCTCGCATGGGGCGCGGCTACTGCCGACACCGACATGCAGGCGTCCGTGGCATTCTATGTCGGCCGCATGATGAAAGCCAACGGCTCGGTACAGTTCTACCACAGCGAGGCATCGAAAGACCCGCTTTATCACCGCAACCTCGTGAACTTCCGCAAATGGGGCATCTGCCTGCCGCTTTCCGACAAGAACTGCACGGCAGCCGTCATCAGCGCGAAGACCGCGAACTAACCCGACGTAATGGCTAAACTTAAATATCTGGTTATCCATTGCACGGCCACCCCCGAGGGGCGCGAAGTGAGTGCGGCCGACATCCGTCGCTGGCACACTTCGCCCGCCCCTGCGGGTCGCGGCTGGAAGCAGGTAGGCTATACCGACCTGTTCCACCTCGACGGCCGTGTGGAGCGTCTGGTTGCGAACAACGAGGACGCGAATGTCGATCCGTGGGAAATTACCAACGGTGCGGCGGGCTATAACAGCATAAGCCGCCATATCGTTTACGCTGGCGGCTGCGATGCTGGCATGAAGCCGAAAGACACCCGCACGGCGGGGCAGAAAGAGGCGTTGAGGAAATACGTGCTTGACTTCCACGCGCGCCACCCCTCCGTTAAAATCGTGGGGCACAACCAGCTCGCATCGAAAGCCTGCCCGTCGTTCGATGTGGCGGCGTGGCTTCTGGAAATAGGTATCAAACAGTAAAACAATGAGCGCAGAACTTACAACCATAATTGTGTCGTCCCTTGTGGCGGCCGTATCCGCCCCGCTGGGCGCGTGGGTGAACAGCAGGGTACTGCGGCAGAAATACCAGCTTGAACTCGACAAACTGCGTGCTGAAATGAAACAGACGCTTACGAACGTGGAGAACAGCGAGCTGGAGAATGTGCGCAAGGCGAGCGGCATACTTATGGAAAATATAGTGAAGCCGCTCGAAAAAGAAATCAAATCATTACGCAAGGATGTGGACAAATTCCGAAAAGCCGTCGAGAAAATACCGTCATGCCCTATGGCTGACAACTGCCCTGTTTCTCGTGAGCTGCTCGCCGCAGAAGCGGCTGACGCGCGCCGAGGTGCAGACGCGGATAGATGAGAGCGCGCAGGCGCATTTTGATAGCCTTGTGCGCGCACAGGTTGCCATGATGCTGGAACGTCTGACCGTCAGCGAGGGCGAAACGGTCACGGACTTGGTGGTTTACGACACCGACAAGCCGCCCGCCGACAGCACAGGGCTGCCACCCGTGAAAGCGGTGCTGCACAAGGAACATCGGCAGAAACAGCAGACCCGCGAGACGGCGCAGACCGACGTCCAGACGGAAGCGCAGGTAACGGCCGACACGGTCGAGGAGAGCACGCAGCAGTCCGACAGCGTCCAGACCTCCGAACAGAAACCGAGCGCGGGCACAGGCATCCTGCGGCTTGGTACGGGCATGTTCCTGCTGGCGGTGTCTGTCTTTGCAATCTGGATATTTTACAAACGAATTAAACGCTAAAATTATGGCAACGAACAAGAACAAGGAAAAAGAAGCGGCCGCCGCACAGGTAGCCCCGACCCCCGAAACACCGACGGCACAGGCCGCCCCCGCGCCCGTCACCGAAGCCCCCGCCGAGGAAAAGACCGCCGCGGTTGTGCCCGCGCCTGAAACTGAAAAGGCCGACAAAAAGGCTGCGGCGGCCAAAGAGGAAAAGAAGCCGAAACCCGCGGCCAGCGTTCTGGAAAAAGCGGGCAAGGCCGCCATCGCGCGGCACGGCTTCAAAGAAGTATTCGTAACGTCCGACGGTCAGGCGTTCCCGTTGCGCTCCGACGCGCAGCACCACGCCGCCGATCTGGCAGGTAAGGAAATCATCAAAGTGACGGAGTAATGAACACTTTAAAAATAGAAAGACAAAACGGCAATGTGCCCAAAAGCGTGGCTGGTGAAGACCATGTGTCCGGCTTCATCGCCTATCTGGCTGCCGCGGAAATCCCCGACGGCTTCAAGACGGCGCACGTGCAGGCCGTTTCGACCATTGACGCCGCCGAGGCGTTGGGCATCACCGACAAGTCCGCCAGCTGGAGCGTGAAAGTGTTGCATTACCAGCTTTCGGAGATTTTCCGCGTCAATCCGAGCATTTCGCTTTACGTGGGCATCTTCACGAAACCGACCAGCTACAAGTTTACCGAAATCAAGACGGTGCAGAACTTCGCCAGCGGCCGCATCCGCCAGATAGCCATCTGGTGCGGCGACAAGGCTTTCAGCGCGGACGACGTTACCGCCATTCAGGGCGTCGCCGACGCGCTCGATACCCAGAACGCACCGCTTTCCGTGCTGTATGCCCCGAAAGTGTCCGCCGTGGGTAACATGCCCGCGGACGTTGCGGGTGCGAACCAGTGCCGCGTCAGTGTCGTAATTGCACAGGCAGGCAGCGGAACGGGCGCGGAACTCTACGCGGCCGAGGCCAACAAGACGGCCAAAAACACCGTGTCGGCCATCGGCGTGGTGCTGGGGCTTCTCTCTTTGGCCGCCGTGCATCAGTCCATCGGCTGGGTCAAGAATTTCCCCACGGGCGTGAATGTACCCGCCTTTGGTGACGGCACGCTTTACCGCGACCTTGACAAGGCACTTGTCGAGCAGTTGGACGGCGGGCGTTACCTGTTCTTCGTCACCCATGTGGGACAGGCGGGCAGCTACGTGAACGACAGCCATACGATGGACAGTGCCATAAGCGACTACGCGATGATAGAAAGCGTCCGCACGATGGACAAGGCCGTGCGCGGTGTGCGCACCTACCTTATCCCCGAATTGGGCGGCAACATCTACATCGACGCTGACACGGGCAAAATGCAGGCGTACAGCGTCAGCCATCTGGAAACGACGGCCAACAAAGCCCTCGAAGACATGGAAAAGGCGGGCGAACTGTCGGGCTACAAGGTGGAAATCGACCCCGAACAGGATGTGTTAAGCACCAGCGAGGTGGAAATCGTTATCCGACAGGTGGCCGTTGGCGTCATGCGTAAAATCAAAGTAAAAATCGGATTTGCTAAAACAGTATAACAAATTTGCTGCCAGTGAGAGCAACACCAAATTTATTTGAGTGTTGCCGAGCGCAGCGTAAATTCAGGAACTAATGGCAAGTGTAATCAACAACGGCATCCCCCTTATCAACGGAATGCTTTACTCGTGGGCTGACATCGTGGCAGCCATCAGCGGCGTGCCCCTTACAGGTATTACGGGTATCGAATATGGCGACAGTCAAGACGTGGTAAACAAGTACGGCGCAGGCCGTCACCCCGTCGGTCGAGCAAAGGGACGCATTACCCCGACGGCAAAAATCATCCTGTATCAGGAGGAAGTGGAAGCCATACAGGCGCAATCCCCGAACGGCCGCATCCAAGACCTTGCACCCTTTGACATTACTGTCACCTATCTGCCCGACAGCGGTATCATTAAGACGGATAAAATCCGCAACGTGCAGTTTTCGGGTAACAGCCGCAAGTGGAAAGAGGGCGACACGGGGCAGGAGGTGGAACTTGAACTTGTGCCGTCGCATATCGAATGGGCAAAATAGTAACCAATCATTAGACAGTAAAAGAACATGGAAAATAACGAAACAAAACAGCCGCAGGGCAAGACCTACGATGGCGGTGTGACCGAGGAACAAATCAACAAATGGAAAGCAGTACACAAGCGTGTTATCCGCATTGACGTGACGGAAGGTGAAGACCTGCATGTGGCCTACTTCAAACGCCCCTCGTTGGAAACCATGTCGGCCGTTACAAAGGTCGGCAAAAGCGACGAGGTGAAAAGTGCCTCCGTGCTTTATGACAATTGTTTTCTGGGCGGTGACACGGAAATGCGTGAAGATGCGCTGTTGTTCATGGCGGCGACCGCGCAGCTGGGTAATATGTTCAACTCGTGCCTCGGCAGCCTAAAAAACTTGTAGAGGCGCACCAGCTTTCTGATGACGACGATAAGGACGGTTTTCAAAAGGGGTGTGCCTTAATCCGCGCGAACCTCGGTCTTGACCCGACGGTCGGCAGTTATGAAGAATGGGCGGCGCATTACGCCGAGGCGTTATGGCTGGAGAAGTTCCGAAACAGAAACCTTGCAGAAATGCTATCGGGAATGTTTGGGGGTAATGCCAGCCCTTGACGCCCGCCTGAAATCTTTGAACGCGGCACGGGCGAAAGCACCGAGCAGATAAAATGGCATGATAACGATACCTATGCAGATAGGCAGCATTACGAACCATTTACCGATAAAAATCAAGATGCTTTCCATATTCAAAACAGTGTAAAAGTAACACGTTGCTAAAATAGTAAAAACAACCCGATTATGCAAAATTTCGACTACCAATTTAATGTCGGCGGCAATTTTACCGCCACGATGGAGGGAATGGCCGAGAGTACAGGCCGTTTCAATGCCGCCGTGGAGGGTACGCACAGCTGGCTCGGTAAATTGGGTCAGACGCTTGCAGTCTGGGATTTGGCAAGTAACTATGTAAGCAAGTTCAACGACACGCTGGGCGGCCTTTCGTCTTCGGGCATATCGCTTGACAGCCAGATGCACGATTTGAGTGCCGTCGCGGGTGTCGTGGGTGACGGCCTGAAACAGATTGAGGGCTACGCCCGCAGCAGTGCAAAGGCTTTCGGTATCGACGCCTCGCAGGCTGTCGAGGGTTACAAGCTGCTGCTTTCGCAGCTGTCGCCCGAACTCGGCAAATACCCCGAGGCTTTGCAGGCGATGGGCAACTGTATCGCCACCACCAGCAAACTGATGGGTGGTGACGGTGTGGCGGCGGCCGAGGTTCTGACCACCGCCATGAACCAGTACGGCATCAGCCTTGACGACCCGATGAAAGCCAGCGCGGAAATGGCGCGCATGATGAACGTCATGGCTGCGGCGGGTCAGGCGGGTTCTGCGGAACTCCCCGCCATCAAAGTGGCGTTGCAGCAGTGCGGTATGGCCGCGAAAGCCGCCAACGTCAGCTTTGAGGAAACGAACGCCGCCATTCAGGTGCTCGACAAGGCGGGCAAAAAAGGTTCGGAGGGCGGTGTCGCCCTGCGCAACGTGCTTTCCACCCTTGCCGCAGGCCGTTTCCTGCCTGAAAAGACACAGGAGGAACTGCAAAAGGCGGGCATCAACGTGTCCTCGCTAACCGATAAGACGAAGCCGCTGAAAGAACGTCTGGAAACGCTCAAACCGCTGCTGAAAGACGACGCGCTGCTGTCCGCCCTGTTCGGCCGTGAGAACGCGAACGCCGCCCTTGCCCTGATAAACGGCACTGAAAGTTTGCAGGACTTCACCGAGGCCGTCACAGGCACGGCCTCGGCGGAAGAACAGGCGGCCATCATCATGGACAGCTACGCCGAGCGTCAGGCACGTATAAACCAGCAGTTTGAGGACTTCAAGATAACTATTTTTCAGGCTACGGGCGACCTCGGCATCTGGCTTTCCACGCTTATGGGCGCGCTCGTTCCGCTTTCGCAGCTTATGCCGCTACTTATCGGCATGGGCAACCTTATGGCATGGATAAAGGGCTTGCAGTGGGCTGCCATGTGGTCGCGCGTTCAGGGCTTCATCTATGCTGCCCGACTGCAAATGGCGTTCATGAACCGAGAGCTTATTACGGGGCAGTTCGCCTCCAACGGCTTTTTTGTCAATATCACCCGCGCGACGCTGGCGGTGCTTCGGTTTGCCACAGTGGGGATATTCCAAGCCCTGAAAGGTCTGGGCGCGCTGGTTCTGTCGTTTGTCACGGGCGGGACAGCCTCGGCCACTTTCGCGGGTGTCGCTTCTGCTTCCTTTGGCGCTTTCAAGCTGGCTGCCACTGCCGCCTGCCGTGCGGTCAGCGTGGCCATTATGAGCATCCCGATTATCGGGTGGATAGCCGCGGCAATTGCGGGGCTTATCGCACTGGGCGTCTATTTTTGGAACACTTCGGCGAAGTTCCGCGCCACCCTGAAAGGTCTGGGCGCGTCCTTTGTCGCTGTATTTAAGGGCATCTGGGATTTGGCTAAAAACGTCTTCGGCAGTATTGGCGACCTTATAAAAGCCGCTTTCTCCCTTGACGGTCAAGGCATCAAAGACGCCATAAACAGACTTAAAGGCGGCTTTTCGGAGTTCGGCACGAACGTCGGCAAGGCGTTCAATGACGCCTACAACGCCGAAATGGCCGCCAGCAAGAAAGCGGAGGAGGCCAAAAAGAAAGGCAAGCCCGACCCGAACGCAGCGGGCGGTGAAGTCCCTACGGTGGACGTGCCGACCGTCACGCCGCCCGACCCGACAGGCGGCAGCCTCGGAACTGTCGGCGGCAAAAGCGACGGCGGCGGTAAAATCAGGAATATAACGGTCAATGTGGACAAACTGGTGGAGCGTTTCGAGATACATACCACCAACCTGTCCGAAGACTTGGGAAAGGTCAAGGACATGGTGGGCGAAGCCCTGCTGTCCGCCCTTAACGACGTAAATCTGGCAATGTAGTATGACACCGATAAGTTTCATGTTCATAGCCGCAGGCGCGGCCACACAGGCGAAAGGGCTGCTGTACAGGATGCAGCCCTCACGCACGGGGCAAGCCCCGAACTGGGACGGGCACGGCGGCGGTATCACCCCGCACGAGGTCAGCAGCCCGATAACCGATAAAAGCTATTGGGAGGGACGTTATGTGCTTTGCGAACTGACGCTGCGCAAGCAGGACGGCCAGACGCTTGTAATCAATGACGCCGTGTGCGCCATCAGCCGTGCGAAAAACATAGTCACCACGCAGATGGTCGGCATGGACGGCACGGTGAAAGAATACATCAACGAGGGCGACTACCAGATAAACATCGTTGTCGGTGTGGCCGCCGTCCGTAACGGTGTCATCGTGGACGAATACCCCGAAGACGGGCTGCGCGAGCTTCGCGCCTTTTTCGACGAAAAGGCGGCTATCGACGTGCATAGTGTCTTTCTGGAGATATTCGACATCGGCAGTATCGTGATAAAGAACTTTTCCGTATCGCAGGACACGGCCAGCAATTACCAGAGCGTGAGCATTTCGGCCATGAGCGACGGAGATTATAACGTGTACAGCACGGAGTATTAAACAGTAGTTAAACGGCATTCAAACGATGTACAGGCTGACGGCAAAAATAGAAATCACAGGCGCGAAGTCTTGGCGGCTTGAAAAGGTCACGGAGGTGGAAATCACCCGTGACACCGAAAAGCTGACGGACGAATGCCGCCTGACGCTGCCAAAAAAAATCAAGTGGGACGGCGCGGCCGAGATACCCGTCCAGCGCGGCGACGGGGTGAAAGTGTGGCTGGGCTACGACGGTGACTTGCAGCTTGCCTTTGTGGGGTACGTGCGTGATGTGGGTTTTAAGACGCCCGTCGTCATTACCTGCGAGGACGAAATGTTCAAATTGAAGCAGATTGAAGCGAAGAAGAAAGCCTACAAGAGCGTGAACCTTGAAACCCTGCTGAAAGAACAAGGCCTGAACTACCCGCTGCGCGTGATGGGTGAACAGAACCTCGGGCAGTACCGTGTCACGGCGGACACCGTGGCATCGCTTCTCGGCCATTTGCAGGAAAACGGCGTCCGCTCGTTCTTCCGTTACGAGGACGGCAGCCCCGTGCTTTATTGCGGTGTCCTGTTCGAGAGGGACAGCTGCCCGTCGCAGGTCTTCGCCACGGGGGTGAACATCATCGACGACCAGAGCCTCGAACAGCAAAAGGCCGAAAACATGCGCCTGCGCATCAAGGCGGTCAGCCTTATGCCGAACAATAAAAAAATCAGGGTTGAAGTGGGCGACGCCGACGGCGAACACCGCACGCTCCATACCTACAACAAGCAGGAAGCCGAACTCAAAGCGTGGGCGCAGCAGGAAATCAAACGTCTTAAACGGGACGGCCTCACGGGCAGTTTCAAGACATTCGGTTACAGGCTGGCGGACAAGCTGGACGCCATCGGCATCAAGATAGACGGTGAGAAAAAAGGCGTCTATCAGGTAAAGAAAAATATAATCAAATACGGCACGGGCGGCTTCCGTCAGGAAATCACGCTCGGCCAGCGTATAGGAGAATGAACAATATAAAAGAAACCATCAGGCAGTTGGCACAGGGCGGCCGCCAGAGCGTGAGCCTTGTTTGTACTGTGGACGCCGTGGACAAGACGGCGCGCACGGTGGACTGCACGCCGTTGGACGAAAGCGCGCCGCTTCTGGGCGTGAACCTGCAAGCCAATCAGGAAAGCACGTTCGGCGTGGTGGCATTCCCGAAAGTGGGCAGTTACGTGGTGGTTGGCTTTGTGGCCGACGGTGCTGCGGGCGTGGTGCTGCTTACCGACGAAGTGGAAAGCGTCGAGGTGGCAATCAGCGGCGACACCGCCCGAATTTCGGCCGACAAGGACGGCGTGCGCGTTCTGATGGGCGATGACACCAGCGCGGAACTGACGAAAGAGGGCATCACGCTGAATGGCGGCGGCTTCGGCGGCACGGTCAAGGTCGGGCAGCTGACCGAACGAATCAACGCTATAGAGCAGGACATCAACGACCTGAAAAGCGTGTTTTCTGGGTGGGTGGCCGTTCCGCAGGACGGTGGCGCGGCCTTGTCCGCCGCCGCTGCCGCATGGAGCGCGACCCCGCTTGAACTGACACAGCGGGGTGATTATGAAAACGAAAAAGTGAAACACGGATGAACGGCATACTGATAGACGCGGAAAGTGGCGACCTGCTGATAGAACGCGGCAGTGTCGTAATCGGTGACACCGACAGCCAGATTGCCGAGGGTGTCCTTGTTGCCATGCGCGGCGAGTGGAAAGAATGGCCGCTTATCGGCGGCGAGGTGAAAAAGATGCTTGGCGGCGAGGTGGACGTCATGTGGCGCGGTCAGGTCAAAAAGATGCTGGAGGCCTGCGGGCTTGACGTCCAGAAAGTGAGCATAACGGAAGACAACATTATAACAGTGGAGTGATGGAGGTAAAAGTAAAGGACAGGCAGAGCCTGCTCGACATGGCCGTCCAGACGGCTGGCAGCATGGAGGCCGCTTTCGGCCTTGCAGCCGCCAATGGCGTGAGCCTTACGGACACTCTTGCGGACGGGCAGGTGCTTGACACGGTGGTTGCCGAGAATGCCGACACGGTGCGCCGTTACAGCGTTCAGGGCATCCAGCCCGCCACGGCATTGAGCGAGGAGGAAATGGCCGCGCTTGCGCAGGAGGGCATCAACTTCATGGGTATTGAAATAGATTTTGTAGTAAGTTAAAAATAAGACAATGGCACGTACAATCGCAGAAATCAAAGACAGCATGACGGCCGACCTCATGCGCAATCCCGACGTGGCCCGCGCCTACGGGTTTGAAGCTGGTGCGGCCTTTTCCTCGCATTTCAGCAAGGTAAGCGTCGAAAGCCTGCTTTTCTATATCGTCGCCTGTGCGATGTGGGTTCTTGAAAACCTGTTCGACCAGCACAGGCGCGATGTGGAGCAGCGCATCGAGGCCATCATCCCGCACCGTCCGAAATGGTACAGGGACAAGGTTCTGGGCTTCATGAAAGACAAGCCCCTCGTTACCGACACGGATCACTACGACACGGAGGGTATGAGCGACGGCGACATCGAGGCCGCACGCGTGGTGAAATACGCCGCGGCCAGCGAGAACGCGGACGCCTCCATCCTTACCATCAAGGTGGCGGGGGAGGTCGGCGGTGTTCGGCAGCCTCTTGATGCCGACACGGAAATCCAGCTTCTTGCCTATATCGGTGAAATCAAAGACGCGGGCGTCCGCGTGAACCTCGTGAACCAGACCGCCGACGTGTTCCATTGCGAGGTCGATGTGTACTATGACGCCATGCTGCTGCCTGAAACCGTCGAGACGCAATGCAGGGAAACGATACGTAACTATATCGAAAACCTGCCTTTCAACGGTGAGTACAGCAACATGGCACTTGTGGACGAACTCCAGAAAATCGAGGGCGTGCGCATCGTTGAGATGAGCGGTGCGACCACGGAGGTGGACGGTGAAAGTACCCCTACCGACATAGACGCCCGTTTTACCCCCGCGGCTGGCTATTTTTCCGCGGGCAACATAACAGTCAATATGAAATCTTACAAATGAGTGTGTACGATGTCAAGATAAAACGCCTTGCGCTCCTGCTGCTTCCCACAGCCCTGCGCAAGCCCCTTGTGGCGGCTTTCATGCAAAGCGCGGTACAGGGTTGCAGCGTGCTGCACGGCGAGTTCATGCGGTGGCGCGACGATAAGGATTACAGGCTCTGGCACAACGGTCAGGTCTGCCACTTGCGCGCGGTTCTGAACGACACTTTCGACCAGACGGAGCGTCGTATCACCGTGGACGACGAGGACAGCGGCGGGCTGCGCGGCGCACGCCTCTTTACGCGGGACATGGACAGGCATATCCTTTTGCCCGTGCGTGGCGGCGGCAAGGCTTTCATCATCAACCGCCGCGGCTACGGCGGTGTGAGCGGCTTCGACTTCTGGGTGTCCGTGCCGTATGCCCTTATGGGGAAAATCGACGAGACACGCCTTGCCGCGGTGGTAAGCACCTATAAACTTGCCTCCAAACGTTGGACGATAAATTATAATTAAACACTGATAAAAGACTTTTAGAATGGAAACGATAGGTAATTTCCTGACCCAGCCGAACAAGGATTTTCCGCTTGACTGCGACACGCTCGACATGTTGCAGGCGGGCACGGCACTTGTGGCCGCACTGGGCAATATCGCAGGCGACAAACTTATTCTTACAGGCTGCGAGCTGACGAACAACGACACGCAACGTGCCGCGGGCTATGTGTTCGTCAAGACGCGTGACTATCCGCACGGCGAGGTTCTGCGCTGGGAGGGCGGCAACATTTCAGGGGGCATGTACGTGAAGCTGGAGGACGTTTCAGTAAACGCGCAGGGTTTTGAATACCCGAAAGCCTACACGCGTCGGACGCTTGCCGCAGGCGTGGGCAGTGAAAATTTCAAGTGGGAGGACTTCCAGAAACCGAAGACGTCTGCCGAACTTGAAAAGCTGATTGCCGACCTTGCCAAACAACAGTCTGACACCGCGGCAAAATCCGTCAGCGAGCCGCTGGGCATCGTCAAGATGTGGGCGGGTGTGAAAGTCCCCGAAAATTACGCCCTGTGCGACGGCGCGATGTTGAAGACCAGCGAATACCCTGAACTTTACAAAGCCCTTGGCACCGCTTTCAATGCTGGTGTGAACTACAACGGCACGCGCTACACCACGCAAAGCGGCTTCTTCCGTCTTCCCGACCTGCGCGGTCGTTTCATCGTGGGTTATAACGACCTCGATGACGAATACAAGAAATACGGCAACACGGGCGGCGAGAAGAAACACGCCCTCACCATCAACGAAATGCCGAGCCACACCCACCCGCAGAACCTTTGGCAGGAGGACAGCGGCACATGGAAAGGCGGCGGTCGCAATTCCTCGCCCAATTCAACATCGAAACATGACAGGACGACACAGTTCGGAAACACGAACGCCACGGGCGGTGGCGCGCAGCATGAGAACCGCCCGCCGTATTATACCCTTGCCTATATCATGAAAGTACGATAACCCGATAAAATAACACTATAATGCCAATAAGAAGCATCGCACAGTTAAAGGCGTGGTTCCGTCGCGGCAAGTACCCGACGGAGGAACAGTTTGCCGACTGGCTCGACAGCTACGTCCATAAGGAGGAAAGCAAAATCCCCATCGCGCAGGTAGAGGAACTGCCCGAACAGTTGAACGGCAAGTATGCCGCCACCGCGGGGCAGGAGTTGGAACGGCAGCACCGTGAATTGAAAAGCGACTATGACGCGCACAAGCAGTCTTCGGCCGAACAGTTCAACAACATCGCCGAGAATATCGAGGAACTGGAAGCCACTGACGAACGGCAGCAGGAAGAAATCGACGCTCTGGAGGTCGAGGTGGAGAACATCCATAAGAAAGACGCGGAACAGGACAAGGAAATCACCGCGCTGCATAAGACGGACAGCGACCAGCAGGCGGAAATCGACACGGCCAACGCCAATTTGGAACAGCTGCGGAAGCGTCTGCACCCGACGGCCGTTTTCGGCTCTCTGGAAAGCACGTTTTCCGCGCTGGGCGCGAATTACAGCACTTTTTGGGCGTTGGCGAACACGCTTAAAACCTTTCTGGAAGCAAAGGACACGGCGGACAGCACGATAAACCGCTGGCAGGAAATCGAAACCTTTTTGCAAGGCATCACCGACACCGAAACCCTTTCTGGACTGCTTGAACAGCTTGAAAAGGACATCACCGCTGCTTATGACAGAGCCATTGCGGCCGCTGTCAAGGTGGAAAGCGACAGGGCAAAGGGCGCGGAAGCCACACTGCAAATGAACATCGACGGGGAACGCCAGCGCGCGGAAGCGGCCGAAACGGCACTCGGCAAACGTATCACCGACACGAAAACGGGATTGCAACAGTCCGACGCGGAAATACGTCAGGACATCGCGGCCGTGCGTCAGACCATCTTTGCCATACAGGCCGACAGCGCGGGGCGCGTCATTCCCCTTGTCATGACCGTGGAACCTCCGCGCCGTATCACCTATGGCAACCCCGTGAAACAGTACATCAAAGCCAGCCTGCTGCCGCAGTTCGCCGTTCAAAACGTGCTCTGGCTTTCCGACGGCAAAGCCGTGGACGTCGAACCTGATGGGGAGGTGGTGGTGCTGGGTCTTGGCAAAAGCCGCGTCCACGTTATCCCCACCGAAAACACGGCGTTGCACCAGACCGTCACGGTCGAGGTCGTCAGGCCGTCTTTGATAAAATCAGGCCATGCCTCGCTTTTGCTGGCTGGTGCAAACATATTATTCACTTAAAACTATCATTCAAATGGCATTAAACGCAAACGAAGAAGAAAAAGTCCGCCAGCTTCTGACGGCTTTTGAGAGCGGCAAGCGCATTAACGAGCTTGACGCCGCCACGGGCAGCATGTCGGACATGCAGGTTGCCGTGGTTGATGAGAGCGGCGAAACGCGCCGCATGAACTTGCAGGAGGCCGTCCAGACGGCAGGCAATCCCATTGCAGGCCGCTGGTGGGACGAAACGGCCGCTACTCCCACCGCCGCAGGGTATTACGGCTCTTTGCAGGCCTTAAAGGAACTTCCCGCCAAATTGGGACTTGGCCGCTATCTGGTTACTGACGACCGCAAGCGTCGCAAGTTGGATGCCGCGGACAGCACCCGTTTCGACGACGGCAGCCCCGCGAAGCTGGACGGCACTATGGGGCAGTGCATGTGGTGCTGGAACGCCCACTACTTCACCACTTGGACGGAGGGCAACCGCCGCATCCAGACCGTCACGTTCCAGCCCATCAAAGGAAAGAACAGCATCTACGTTCCCGCAGGCGGCATTTCGTGGATTGATGCGGGTGTGATGGACAGAACCGAACAAAAACTGTGTTCCGTCATATCCACCGACCCCCGTTATCGTGGCGGCAACGGCAACGCACTGGGTGATAATTACCCGCTGGCGGCCGATGCCCCGCAAAAAACGATGCTGGGAATGCCCGCCACGGCATTAAGTACAACGGCTTTCGGAACGTATGCCCGCAAACGCGGCGAGGGGTGGGAGGCTAACTGGTTTGTCGCCCGTGCGGTTGTGGAATACCTTTTCGAGATAATCATGGGCACGCGCAATTCGCAGGCCGCTTTCAACGCAGAACTTGACGCTAACGGCCTGCGTCAGGGCGGCTTTGGCGCGGGTGCTACGAATATGCCGAACTGGGGCACGTATAACGGTTATTACCCCGTCATTCCCACCAGCGTGGGGCTTGAACTGGGCGACGGTGTAGGACTTGTGGATTATTCCGTGACGAACGCCGACGGCGTGGCCGTGTACCAATGTAAAGTCCCCGTTTTCTTCGGCCTTGTAAACGCTGGCTTTGGCAACCTTTGGCGTTGGGTGCGCGGTCTGACCGTTTCGCAGACAGCAGGCGAAAAGACGGAGGTGTTCGTGGCAAAGTCCATGTATGCTGCTTTTGACCCTGCAAATATCGGCGAGGGTATGCGTAAGACGTGCGAATGCCCGCAGCGTGAGGGGTATATCATAAAGAAATCCTATGAGGGACTTTGTTGTATGCCTACGTCCGTGGGCGGTTCTACCGCAACGTATTACTGCGACTATTTCTGGACAAACGCCGCCACACAGACTAGTTTGCGCGTTCGGGCTGCTGGCGGTCGCGTGAACGGTGGCACGTACGCGGGTGCGTCCTACTCGCCTGCGGACTACGCGGCTTCGACTACGACTGCGTACTGCTCGTCGCCCCTCTGCTTTTTCGAGGAAGACCCGCAAATCGAGTAAGACGAAAAAAAACGAACACGGGGCGAAGCCCCCGAAAACAAACATCGTTCTTTGAAATTTTTTCATACCGAGAAATAATGTAGCTGATAATGGCGGCGGGGTTTTCTTTAATCCCGCCGTCAGGCGGGCGAAATTTTTTGGGAATTTTGGGTGTCTGGTGCGAAAGTGTTAAATTTGCGCTGTCTTTCAAGTGAAAGGCAGGTTGCATTTCCCGTGGGTGGTTAGTTTGCGCGTTCAGGCTGCTGGCGGTAACGTGAACAATGGCACGAACGCAGGTGCGTCCAACTCGACTGCGAACAACGCAGCTTCGACTACGAATGCGAACTACTCGTCGCCCCTATACTTTGGAAAAGAAATAAAAGCGACAGGGAAATGAACCTTGCCCCTCGGCAAAAGATGACAGGCCAAAAAGGGTGTCAGTAGGGCGCAAGCCTCGACCGCTCCCGATTATGCAAAGCAGATTTTAAGACCCATAGACCCCATGACCCGAAGACCCGATGAAACGAAAAGGTTACTTGTTCGAGCAAATCCGCTCGATGGAAAACCTTTTGCAGGCGTTCCACAATGCGAGCAACGGCAAAAGGAAACGTGACGAGGTTAAACGGTTCGAGGCCGATTTAGACGCTAACCTGCGGCAGTTGCAGGCGGAACTGACGACCCGAACCTATACGACCTCCTCTTACGAGGTGTTTATCAAATACGAACCTAAACGTCGCGAAATCTATAAACTGCCTTTTCGTGACCGTGTTGTCCAATGGGCAATCATGCAAGTGCTTGAACCCGTCTGGACGCCACAGTTCACCTCTAACACCCATGCCTGCATCCGTGGGCGTGGTATTCACTCGCTGCTTCGGCAGTTGCGCACCGACCTGCGCCGTGACCCTGACGGGACGCGGTACTGTCTTAAAATCGACGTGCGCAAGTTCTATCCCTCCATCGACCACGGCATACTTAAACAGGTCATTCGGCGCAAGCTGAAAGACCCCGATGTGCTTTGGCTTCTGGACGGCATCATAGATTCGGCCAGCGGCGTGCCTATCGGCAACTACATTTCCCAATATTTCGCCAACCTGTACCTTTCGGAACTCGACCACCTGTTAAAGGAAGACGTCGGGGTGCGGTACTATTACCGTTACGCCGACGATATAGTGCTGCTTTCCGACAGCAAGGAGTATTTAAGCGGCGTTCTGGTATATATCAACCATTACCTGAATGAAAGCCGCCTGCTCACGCTGAAAAGCAACTTCCAAATCTATCCCGTGGAAAGTCGGGGCATCGATTTCGTCGGTTACGTGACCTACCACACCCACTGCCTTGCCCGCAAACGCAACAAACAGGGGTTGTGCAGGGAACTGGCCGCTTTGCGTAAAAAGGGACTACCTGACGAAGAAATAAGGCTTCGCGTGGCTTCACGCATGGGCTTTATGAAACACTGCGACAGCAATCATTTATTAAAAATACTCGGTATGAAAAAATTTAGTGACATTAAGCCCAAACAGGGCAAATTAACGGGTGGTAAATACCACATCGACACCATCCTGAACCGTGAAATCCATATAACGGCTTTCGACGTTTCGCAATCGAAATACGATGGTGAAATGCTGACGTTGCAATATGAGATTTACGAGCAGATGGAGGACGAGCAGGGCAAAGTGATAGACGACGAGGGCAACCCCGTCATGGCTTGGATAAAGCACATCACTTTCACGGGGTCAAAAGCCCTTATCCGCCAGCTTGACGGCGTGGAACTGACCGAACCCGTTGCAGCGAAAATAATCAAGCAACCCATCGGGACAGACGGCAAACGCTGCTTTTACAGCATAGTCGATCCCGACCAATAAAAAAGAGTAATGAACACAGTAAGTTACATTGAAAGAAAGAAGTATGTAAGGTATGACGCGGACAGCTACCTGCTTTATCTGAACGAAGCCCCCGCCGATGTGGTGGTGGACGAGGAAAGCGGCGAAACCGCCCGCGGCTACTCCTACACAGGTGAGGAAACCGACGGTTCTACCCGCATTTCCGTCGATGCCCGCACCGTCACCGACGAAAACCGCCGCGGCAAGTTCGTGGCAGGGCTTATCGGCAGGCGTTACAGTATCGACGACCAGATTGCCATTCTGGCAAACAGCGATAACACGGCCGAACACGCCGAGGAACTGCGCACGTTTGAAGCCTACCGCGCCGAATGCAAGCGGCAGGTGGACGAACTGCTGAACCGATAGACACCTGAAAGAGGGGGAAAGAAAAAGCCCCCGACCTGTTAGTAGTATCCTACCACATACTAACACAAAGATGCGCCACAACGCACAGTCAGGGGCTTAATATGCCTTTTGACCGCGTTGTGACGCTTTTTTTGTGTATGCGGAAAGCCCGCTCGTATGTGGTAGGACTGCAAAAGTACGAAAAATAACTCAAACCATATTTATAAACCATTAAAACATTGTTAGTATGCTGAATGATTAAAGAAAATCTGTTTGTCCTGAAACAAACCTCGTCGCTCGGCGACCTGCTTATCAAACCCGTGGAAAAGGAACTTGCCCGCCAAATGGTGATAGAACACCACTATTCCCATAAATGGAACTTTGGCGGCTTTGGGGTGTTTAATTTCGGTATCTTCCGCGCTGATGAGCCAGACAGATGCCTCGGTGTTGCAGTTTACGGGTACATGAAGAACATGAACGCAAAGCTGTTTACCCATCCGAACCCGAAAGCGTGGATGTGTGAATTAAATCGTCTGTGGATTGATGATTGCCTCGGAAAGAACGCAGAAACGGTGTTAATTGCTGCCAGCATTAAGTTGATCCGAAAGATGGACGAGAACGTCGTGGCGATACAAAGTTTTGCCGACGGTCGTTTGGGTTGCGGAACAATCTACAAAGCAGCCAATTTCAAGTATTACGGCTTTCATTACACGCGCTTTCTTCGCAACAGGCGAACAGGTGAGTTTACCCACGAACAGATACTCACAAACACGACATCTCCATCTGGTTATGTTCGCTCGAATGTTGCTTTTCTACTTGGTGATTTGGAGGTGTTCGTGGTGAAAACCTATCGTTACATTTATCCTTTGTGCAAGCATTTTCAGTTTAAGACGAAAGAAAAGCCTTATCCTGAATATGACAAAGGGATGGAACAAATAGAGTGGGAAAGAGACAGGCGCAAGATAAAGGCAAATATCATTAGCCTGCTTGACAAGCTGGTTGCATGAAAGGTTTGCGAACGGGATAAACCGACGCAAAAGAACCTCTTAATTACTATGTAAAGATAGTGATTTTCTACGAATTGAGCAAATAAAGTGCAGACAAAATGCAGCTGAAAAGCAACATTTTCCACGCTTTTTGCAGATGTTCAAAAGGCATTTAATTACCGCTTAAATGGTGATTAAATGCCTTTGCTTTGATGGGGTGAAAAACAGTGAAAATTGTACGTTTCGTTTTAGAAAGTTGTACGTTTCGTTTTTGCGATTATACGTCTTGATCGATATTACCTTTTATCGTGCTTGATTTATCGGAGATAGTTCTTAGTCCTATCTCAGCAGCGGTCTCGTAGCTCCGATCCGCATGTCGCCCGAGGCATCGTACTCGGGATTCGTATGTCGGATGTTCCGTTTGGAAAAGATATATGGCGCACCCGTATAAATCAGATCGGCATCTTCCATGAAGATGCCGATACTGACAAATATTACCTAACCTTTTACTAAACAAATATAGCCGTTGCCAACTATACTGTACCGAATAAACCTATGACTTTATTCTTCTGTCATCCGAAACTCCGTAATCGCCTTGCGGCCGATACCCGTCGCGGTTTTCGTTTCGGATCCTTTATTATTTTGTTTTATTTCCTTTGCAAATATAGATAAAAAGATCGAAACGCAAAATTATTTCGAACGAAAAATACGTAAAACGAAAAATTATTTTCGATTTTTATCTTTTGTCCCATTTCCTCTCCCCGATTCTTTCGTATCGGTGCGGATAGCCGGCCGCATGCGACGCGATATCCGACCTGCTGTCCGCAGCCGGAGAAGTGGGGAATCGCGCTTTTTGCGTTTACGTCGATCCGGATGCCGACGCCCGAATATCCTATGTTCGGGCGGCGTGCATGCGTTGTCTGCACGTTTGGGTTAAGCCGAGCGCAGAGCCGAACGCAGTCTGGACAATGCCGAGGCGCAGAAAATTATCGAAAGAATTTCAAAGTATTCAGGTATCGTCCGTGGGGCGGCTTGCACGGTTGACCTCCCGCCTGTCTTTCCGAAATGATGCTCAGCCTGCTCCGGCCGGGAGGGGGTATCTGCTTTCTGAGGGCAGGCCATTGTAGATGTTCGAGCGTTTCGGGGAGTTTCGCAGTAAGCATCCGGAGCGGAAAAGCGGTGGGTGCGGCGGAGAATGCTTTCCGCTTGCGGCAATGCCATGCGATACATCGGCCATAAATAAACGCCCGGACGGAGTTGCTCCGCCCGGGCGATACGGCTTGTCTGTCGTGCCGGCCGTTAGATGCGCTCGTACAGCTCGAATACGAACGGGTATTCGAACGTCTCGCCGCGGTCGTGACGCTCGCCCGATATGAGCCGCCACTGCGATTCATCGTAATCGGGAAAGCTGGTGTCGCCCTCGAAGTCGTGTTCTATCCGTGTTATGTATAGTCTGTCGGCATACGGCATCGCTTCGGCGTATATCTGAGCTCCGCCGATGATGAATGCCTCGTCCGAGCTGTCGACCGCGGCGAATGCCTCGTCGAGCGAGTGCGCTACGACGACCCCTTCGTAGGCGGCATCGCTGCGCGTGATGACTATATTGTCGCGCCCAGGCAGCGGCCGGCATCCGAGCGACTCGAATGTCTTGCGTCCCATGATGACGGGATGCCCCGACGTCGTGCGGCGGAAAAAACGCATATCCTCGGATATATGCCACAAAAGCGAGTTGCGGTCGCCTATGATGCCGTTTTGCGCTACGGCCACTATGATGCTTACCATATGATATTAGGTGTTAGAACGACAATTCTGCCTTTATAGCCGGCCACGGATCGTAGCCTTCGAGCGAGAAGTCCTCGTAGCGGAAATCGAATACCGACCCGACCTCCTCGTTGAGACGCATGCGCGGCAGCTGACGCGGCGTGCGCGAGAGCTGCTCGTCGACCTGTTCGAGATGATTGAGATATATATGCGTATCGCCGAGCGTATGTATGAAGTCGCCCGGCGTAAGGTCGCACTCGCGGGCTATCATCATCGTCAGCAGAGCATACGACGCTATGTTGAACGGCACGCCGAGGAACGTATCGGCACTGCGCTGGTATAGCTGGCACGACAGGCGTCCCTCGGCCACATGGAACTGAAACAGCACGTGGCACGGCGGCAGCGCCATGCGGTCGATCTCGGCGACGTTCCATGCCGAGACTATCATTCGCCGCGAAGTGGGGTTGCGCTTTATGGTCTCGATGACGTTTCTTATCTGGTCTATCGCTCCGCCGTCGGCCGCAGGCCAGCTGCGCCACTGGTAGCCGTATACGTGGTCGAGGTCGCCGAAGCGGTATCCGTCGATAGGCGACTCGGCTCCGTCGCGCGCGGCCTCGACGAACGTGGGCATGTCGAGCGGCAAAACGCCGTGACGTATGCAGAGCTCGTTATAGTGGCGGTATGCGTCGCCGTCCCAGATATGGACCCCGTTCTCTACCAGATAGCGGATGTTGGTATCGCCCCTGAGAAACCACAGCAGCTCGTGAATGATGCCTTTGACGAACATCTTCTTGGTGGTCAGCAGCGGAAATCCCTCGCTCAGATCGAAGCGCATCTGGTAGCCGAATATACCCTTCGTGCCCGTGCCCGTGCGGTCGTCGCGTACCACGCCGTCGCGCCGTATCGTGCGCAGCAGATCGAGATATTGTTTCATTTCAAATCGAATGTTTTCAAAGAAATATCGCCCATGTCGTCCATTGCGGCATAGGTCGCCACCTCGCCCGACCAGTCGCTCAGGAAGAGCACCCTCAGCCCTTCGCTGTCGTGGTCGAGAGGCAGGTGCATGTGGCCGAATACGAACGCATCCACCTCGTCGTGCGACGCCTTGTACTGCCGCGCATAGTCGGTAAGGAAGCCCAGCGCCTCGCGCGTTACGGGCTCCGCACCGTGCGACTTGCGCGACTTGCCGCTCCACCACTGTCCGAACTTCAATGCCAGATCGGGGTGTACCAGCCATGAGAACAACACTCTTGCCACACGCGAGCGGAATGTCGCGTTCATAGCTTTCAGAAGCGGCTGGCCGTCGATGTTCATGTTGTCGCCGTGCGCGATGAAGAGCTTGCGCGCGCCGATGTCGAGCGTCTCGGGCGCAAAGTGCAGGCGTATGCCGCACTCCGCGGTCAGGTAGTCGCGGCACCACATGTCGTGGTTGCCCGTAAACATGTGTATCTCCACGCCGCGGTCGGTCATCTCGGCCAGTTTGCCCAGTGTCCGGACGAACCCTTTCGGGATCACTCTGCGATACTCGAACCAGAAGTCGAAGATGTCGCCCACGAGATATATCGCCCGCGCGTCGCCTCCGACCGTATCGAGCCAGCGGCAGAACGCACGCTCGGTCGAGCGGGACTTGTCTCTGCCGCCTGCACCGAGATGTATGTCCGATGCGAAATAGTACATTGCGCGACCGATTGCCTTCACACTACAACAGTGCCGCTATGCGGCGGTCCAGCTCGGCGAGCGTCGAGCCGGTGGCTACGATGTCGCCTTCGCGGTCGATCAGATAGACCGTCGGCAGCGAGGTCACGTTATATACGCGGAACGGCAGCGAGTAGGGACCCTGATAGTCGCATACCGAGACCCACGGCAGCTTCTGTCCGCGCACGGCCTCGATCCACGTTACGCTGTCGGTATCGGCCGATACCTGATATATCTCCAATCCGCGGTCGTGATACTTGTCGTATACGGTGCGCAGATCGGCGTTCATCGTGTTGGAGTTGCCCAGCCCGGCAGCCCAGAAGTAGAGCAGTATGACCTTGCCGCGCATCTGCGAGAGCTTGTGCCTGGTGCCGTAGATGTCGGGCAGCTCGATCTCAGGAAAGTCTTGGTAAGTGATCTTGTCCGACAACTCGGCCACGGCCTGCTCGGCCGCCATGTCTGCGCGCAGCACGTCGATATAGGGCGAGGTGGGGTAGCTGCGGCCGACCGCCTCGACCACCGTATTGCGGTGGGCGTTGGTAATGCCCTCGCCGGCGAATGCTTCGGCGAAGGGTGCCGGCAGCGTCTGGCGCATGGCATATACCGATGCCAGCCGGTCGGCGTGTGCGCCCACGAAGCGCACCTGCGCCTGTATCGTCTCCACTATGGTGCGGTATATCTGTTTGTTCAATGCCGCAGCCTCCGACGACGAGGCGTGAGAGGCCATGTCGGCCAGCGACAACAGACGGTCGTAGCCGCCGTAATACTCGCGGTTGAACTGTCGGATAAGCTCCGATTCGTCGGAGCCCTCGATCGTGTAGTTGTGGAATATGTCGCCCGCCGAGTCGACCGTGATGCGGTCGCCGTCGCCTATCAGAAGCGTTACCGGACGCCCGCCGGCATAGACGAGCTTGTAGAAGCGCGGCGAGGAGTCGGTCTGCGACAGCTCGAAGCGGAAGCATCCGTTTTCGTCGAGGCGCACCGAGTCCACCATTTCCGAGTTGTCCAGTCCGTCGGTAGCCTTCACGAGGTAGAGCGTCTCGACGTCGTTGCCGATCATTCGTCCCGATACGACGGCCGACGGCTCCTTTACGGGCGATGAACACGAAACGATAAGTGCGGCAAGCGCGACTGCCGCGAGCAGATATTTCTTCATTTTCAGTAAACGCATAAGAAACGACGTGTTTGTAAAACACGCAAATTTAACACATTTCTACGTTAAAACGCTTAATTATTTGTACGAATTGTGCCGCGTCTGGTTTTTGTTGTTGTTTTTCTGCTGGCGCATGCGGCCGTTCTTCTGCCCCTGATTCTTGCCGTTGCGCTGCGAGTTGCGCATCATGCGCTGCGGGATGACCGACCGGTATTCGCTGCGGATACTGCCTATCGAGGCTTCGTCGAGCGCTATGGCTCCGCCGGCCATTATGCGTATGTCCTTTATGATGACCTCATTGTTGGGGTGCTCGTTGTTATACTCGTAGCTCTTGGTACGCATGTAACGGGCTATGTTGACCATTTCGCCGTCGACGCGGGACGTGCCCGAGTCGTGTGCCAGCGAGCGTATGAACTGCTGGGTATACTTGCCGTAATGTTTGAAAGTGATTCGCGACTGCGAATATTTCATTTTTCTGGGTGTTATGGTCAACTCTTGGCGTGAAGGTTGCGGGTACGGCGAGTCGACGTCGAGCTTGAAATCAGACATGATAAACAGATGATCCCAGAGTTTATGAGTAAAATCGGCCGTATCGCGCAGCAGCGGATTCAGATTGCCCATTACGGCTATTACCGCCTTGGCCTGACGCGTGCGCTCCGCACGGTCGTCGATCGCCAGAAGCGAATCGACCATTTCGTGTATGTGGCGGCCGTACTCCGGCAGAAAGAGCTTGCGTCGCGTATAGTTGTAATTTTTTTTCATTATGAATTGTTAGAACATTAACTGACTCGAAATAACGCTTTTATGTCTATGTCGACTCCAAAAGGTTCAATGTTGTCGCAGCACTTGCAGGATCGAGCGATTTTTTGCAGATTCACACATTATTTATAGATAATCCTAACCGCTGCGATTCGATACTACAAAGTAAATGCAAAATATTCATAAATACAAGATATGACAAAAATTTTAATTCTTGAACAATCTAAGAGCATGCGTAACTCTCTGCGCGAGAGATTGGATTTTGAGAATTATTCGACCGAAGCCGTCGACAGTACCGAGGCTGCGGCCGAGCTCTGCAATCGTATCGCGTTCGATGTTCTGATAGCAGGCAGCGGCATGACGCTGCCCGATAGGAGCATCCCCACTATCATCATCGATTCCCGGCCGACCATAACGTCGGCCGTCGAAGCGTTCAAGCACGGTGCCATAGACTATATGACCCTGCCTCTGGATATGAATCTGCTGCTGACCACGCTGCGCTCGCTGCCGCAGGAGGATTCGGCCGAGCGTCCCGAGCCTGCCGCCGCACCGTCCCGCCACCGCCACCGCCGCGTCGAGCGCACGGAGGATACTATCATCGGCCGCTCCGAGGCCATAGAGCATGTACGTAGCATGATCGAGCGCGTCGCGCCCTCCGATGCACGGGTGCTGATTATGGGCGAGAACGGCACGGGCAAGGAGCTGGTCGCACGCATGATGCACAACCGCAGCGAGCGCTGCAACGGCCCCTTCGTCGAGGTCAACTGCGCGGCTATACCCGCCGAGCTGATCGAGAGCGAGCTGTTCGGCCATGAGAAAGGTTCGTTCACGTCGGCCGTGCGTCAGCGCAAGGGCAAGTTCGAGCTTGCCGACGGAGGCACTCTGTTCATGGACGAGATCGGCGACATGTCGCTTTCGGCACAGGCCAAGGTGCTGCGCGCGTTGCAGGAGAACAAGATCACGCGCGTGGGCGGCGATCGCGACATTCCGGTCGACGTGCGCGTAGTGGCTGCCACCAACAAGAACATCCGCAAGGAGATCGAGCTGGGCAATTTCCGCGAGGACCTCTACCACCGGCTGAGTGTCATCGTGATACACGTGCCGCCGCTCAGGGAGCGCAAGGGAGACATAAAACTGCTTGTCGACTACTTCATCGACCAGATATGCCGTCAGAAGAGACGCAGCCCCATAAGCATCGATCCCAAGGCTATGGAGGAGCTGTCGGCCATGTCGTGGACGGGCAACATACGCGAGCTGCACAACGTCATCGAGCGCCTTACGATATTATGCAACGACTGCATTACGGTCGATGACGTGCACGCCTACTGCTGCGAGTGAGGGCTGATAATGGCGTCGAGCAGCTCGTCGGCCGTCGATACGATGCTGTCGGCTCCGGCCGAGGCAAGCTCCTCGCGCGAGCGGAATCCCCACGTGACGCCTATCGCACGGATCGAAGCGTTGCGCGCCGTCGACATGTCGACGCCCGAGTCGCCCACCATGACCGTCTGGCAGCGCTCAACGCCGGCCGCAGCGATTATCCGATCGACCACGGCCGGATCGGGTTTCAGTGGCAGCCCGTCGCAGTTGCCGGCCACCGCGACGAAGCGCACGTTCGGAAAGAATCTCCCGACGAGCCGTTCGGTGCCGAGCTGGAACTTGTTAGAGGCCACGGCCATGGCGATGCCGTGCGATTCGAGCTGGGACAGAACGCGTCCGATGCCCGGGTAGGGATGCGTCAGACGGTCGATATTGTCCGAGTAGTAGTCGACGAATCGGCTGAGGCACTTGTCTATGAAGGCGTCGCTGCGCATGGTCTCGGGCAGCGCGCGGAAGATAAGTTTGCGGATGCCGCCGCCCACCATCATGCGATACTCCTCGCGGGTGTGGCGCGGCAGAGATTCGACGGCAAGCACATGGTCGACGGCCGAGGCCAGATCGTCGATCGTGTCGAGCAGCGTTCCGTCGAGATCGAATATTACGAGTCGTGTATTCATGCGGCAAAGATAACGCAAGACGCATGCAAAGCCAAATTTTTCGGGAAAGGTCTCGTTATAACATCGGTAGATAGATTTGTCTTTTTCGATAATTATATCCTATCCGGTGCTCGAAGATCGAATAAAATCATAACTTTGCATTATGATTCGTCTTTCGTTGATAATCGCTACTTATAACCGCAGCCGTCGTCTGATGACTACGCTCGGATCGGTCGCGGCGCAGAGCGCTCCGGCATCGTCATGGGAGTGCGTGGTCGTCGACAACAACTCCTCGGACGACACCTCCGAGGCCGTCGAGGCGTTCGCCGCCGGCCACCCCGAAATATCGCTTCGGCTGGTACACGAGCCGCAGCAGGGGCTTTCCTATGCGCGCAACTGCGGAATAGCCTCGTCGCGAGGGGAGTACATCGCCATTATCGACGACGACGAACGCATATGCGAGGATTTCGTCGCGGCCTATATCGATCTGTTCGACTCACGACCCGACGCCGCCTCGGCCGGCGGAGTCATCATCGCCGAGTACGAGACCGGCCGGCCGCGCTGGATGTCGCGGCTTACCGAGCGCCCCATAGCCAACCCCATGTACTTCGGCGATCGGGTGCGTCTGTTCCCCCGCGGCCGCATACCCGGCGGCGGCAATATGGCGCTCAGACGGCAGACGGTCGAGCGTTACGGCATGTTCGACACCTCGCTCGGCCGCAAGGGCGCTGCGCTCACGGGCGGCGAGGAGAGCGACCTGTTCGAGCGGCTGTCGGCCGCAGGCCAGCGCTGCTACTACACTCCGCGTGCCGTCATGTACCATATAATACCGCCCGAGAAGCTGACGGCGGAGTATTTCGACCGTCTGTGCTACAACACCGGCCGCAGCCAGCGCCGCCGCGCCGAGCTCCACGGTCGTGTGGCGGGGCTGTTCGCGGGCGAGGCGGTCAAGTGGGCGGCCACGCTGCTGCTATGTCTGGTGCACCGTCCCTCGCAGTCGCGCCGTCTTATCGGCATGCGATACCGGATAACGCGCGGCATTCTGTCGCGCGGCTGACGGCCTTTTCTTCCGGGCTCCACTAAAATAAAACCGCGGCAGCCTCTCCGCTGCATCACTTTTGCATCGTTGAGGGTATCACATAAACTTACGAATCATGGATACCGAAACAACTTATTCGATGCCGCGCATAGGCGACAAGGCGCCGGCTTTCAAGGCCGTATCGACTCAGGGCGAAATTGATTTCCCGCACGACTTCAAGGGACAGTGGAAGATACTGTTCAGCCACCCTTCGGACTTCACGCCGATATGCACGTCGGAATTTGTCCTCTTCGGCCGCATGGACGAGGAGTTCCGCCGCCTGAACTGCCGTCTGGTAGGACTCTCGATCGGCAGCCTCAACAGCCATATAGCGTGGTTGCGCACCATACGCGACAAGATCCAATTCAAGGGATTCAAGAATGTCGACATCCGCTTCCCGCTGATCGCCGACTCGACGATGCAGACGGCGCGTCTCTACGGCATGGTGCAGCCCGGCGAGAGCACGACGGCGGCCGTCAGGGCGGTCTTTTTCATCGATCCCGAGGATACCATACGTGCTATAATCTACTATCCGCTGGCTCTCGGCCGCAACTTCGACGAGATACGCCGCGTGCTGATAGCCTTGCAGACGATCGACAACTTCGATATCGCGCTGCCGGCCGACTGGCGTCCGGGCGACGATATCATCGTGCCGGCCTCGAAGACGGCCGCAGGCGCCGACGAGGCCATGCGCGATACCGAGTCGGGCATGCAGTGCTACGACTGGTTCTTCTGCGTCAAGCCTCTGGCGAAGGATAAGGTCGAGGAGGCGCTGGATAAAAAGCGCAAATAGCCCTCGCGGCGACATGCGCCGAAAAAGCCCGCCGGGAATCGCCCGGCGGGCTTTTTAGTGCCGGCGAATCCTCTGCGATTGGAGCAAAAAAGCTATCTTTGCACTCGTAACGGATAAATTCAGAGACCATGCCCGACGCAACCACGACACACTTCGGCCGCCTGCCCTCGCTCGATATACTGCGCGGTGCCACCGTCGCCATGATGATTCTGGTCAACAACCCCGGCAGTTGGAGCAGCGTGTTCGGTTGTCTGTCGCACAGCGCGTGGGACGGGTGCACGCCGACCGATCTGGTATTTCCCTTCTTCCTGTTCATAGTCGGCGCCTCGATACGCTTCGCCTTTCGCCGTTACGACTGGCGGCTGACGCGCCGGACGGCGGCCAGGATCCTGCGGCGCGGTGCGGCGATATGGATCGTCGGCATCGCAATCTCCAAGTTCCCATACTACGACTTCATTGCCGGCGAGTGGTCGTCGTGGCACGACGTGCGCATAATGGGCGTTCTGCCGCGTATAGCGCTCTGCTACTCGATAGGGGCTCTGCTGTGTCTCGGCCTGCGCTCAGGGCGCCGCATAGCTCTGGCCGCACTGCTGCTCGCCGCGGCATACCAGACCCTGGTCTATGCGCTGGGCGATGCGACGTTGGAGGGTTACTTCGGCTCTGCGCTCGACAATGCCCTATTGGGCGAAAGCCACCTATATCACGGCTACCGCGATGCCGCGGGTGCGAGGGTGGCATTCGACCCCGAAGGTCTGGCGGGCACGATGACCGCCACGGTAAACGTAATGCTCGGATATCTTGCTGCGATGTGTATGGCCGGCGGCAGCGACGGCCGCCTGCGCATGGCCGCGTGGGGAGGTACGGCGATAGTCGCGGCGCTGGCGCTCAACGGCGCGATTCCGATAAACAAACCCATATGGTCGGCATCATATGCGCTCTACACCTGCGGCATAGCGGTGGTGTTGTGGTATTGGGTATCCCGGCTGACCGACCGCGACGAAGGCGCGGGCAGAGTCGGAAACATCTTCCGTGTATTCGGCTCCAATGCCCTCTTCGCATACGTGCTCTCGACACTTATCGTGAAGATCGTGGCACAGATGCGCGTATGGAACGGGGCGCACGACGCGCTCGTTTCGCCCTATTCGCGCTGGTGGGAGATGCTCGCCGCGGCGACCACTCCCCGGATCGGGTCGCTGTTGGCCGCACTGTCGCTCGTCGCGCTCTGCTGGGCGGTTACGTGGCCGCTGTATAAAAAACGTATATTCATAAAACTTTGAACGATATGATAAATCTCGACGGCTTTCGCAGGCGGCGCGCCCACAGTGTCGCGATAGGATGCTGCACGATCGGCTCGGATCATCCGATCGCCGTACAGTCGATGACCAACACGCCGACGGCCGATGTCGCGGCCTCCGTGGCGCAGATCGAGCGCATAGCCGATGCCGGCGCGCCGATAGTGCGTCTCACGGCTCAGGGCGCGCGCGAGGGGCGGGCGCTGGCCGACATAACCGCGGCGGTGCGCGCCCACGGCTATCCGACGGCCATAGTGGCCGACATACACTTCACGCCCGACGTGGCGATGATAGCGGCCGAGTCGGTCGACAAGGTGCGTATCAACCCGGGTAATTTCCGCAACGACTCGGGACAGTTGGAGCGTCTGGTGGAGATATGCAGGCGCCGCGGCACGGCGCTGCGCATAGGCGTCAACCACGGCTCGCTCTCGCGGCGCATGGTCGACCGCTACGGCGATACGCCCGAGGGCATGGTCGAATCGGCAATGGAGTTTCTCAGGCAGTGCCGCGAGTTGGACTTCGACAGCGTGGTGGTCTCGATGAAGTCGAGCAACACCCGCGTCATGGTGCATGCGTACAGGCTTCTGGTCGAGGCTATGGAGCGCGAGGGCATGACATACCCGCTGCATCTGGGTGTGACGGAGGCAGGCGACGGCATCGAGGGTCGCATAAAGAGCGCAGTGGGAATAGGCGCGCTGCTGGCCGACGGCATAGGCGATACGGTGCGCGTGTCGCTGACGGAGGACCCCGAGTGCGAGGTGCCGGTGGCGCGTGATCTGGTCGGATACTTCGCCGCGCGCGATGGACATTTCGAGGTGCGGCACCCCGAGCGTTACTCGCCTACGCGATACCGCCGCCGGTGCGAGGCGGGCATACCGATAACGCACGAGCAGATAGACGACCGTTATGCCGTGGTCGAGGCCGTGAGCGGCAACCCCACGGCCGAATGGCGCGCCGCGCTGCTCGACCTCGACCCCTCGCAGCCGGCCGTAATACGCCGCCGATATATGCAGGCGGATGCCGCCCAGGTGGCTCTGTGCGCCGCGGCCGACATGGGTCTGCCGCTGCTCGACGGTCTGGCCGACGGAGTCTGGATCGACTCACCGCAACTCGATCCTGCGACGGTGCGCGATATCGAGCTTATGATATTGCAGGCGGCGCGTGTGCGCTTCTCGCGCACGGAGTACATAGCCTGTCCCAGCTGCGGCCGCACGCTCTACGACATACAGTCGACGCTGGCGCAGATAAAACGGCGCACCTCGCACCTGCCCGATGTGAAGATAGGCGTCATGGGCTGCATCGTAAACGGTCCGGGCGAGATGGCCGACGCCGACTACGGATATGTCGGTGCGGCGCCCGACCACATAACGCTATACCGCTCCGGCGCGATCGTCGAGCGCAATATACCGCAAACGGAGGCTATCGACCGGCTCATAGAGCTGATAAAGGCCGACGGCCGCTGGCGCGAGCCCGCTGCGGACAACGCCGCGCCGGCATGCCGATGAAGAGCTACAAGGCGCGCGGCATCGTGCTCAATACGCTCAAATACGGCGAAAAGGGGCTTATAGTGCACATGCTTACCGACACGGGCGGCCGTCAGAGCTATATGGTTCAGGGGGTGCGGACGGCATCGCGAGGCTCGCGCATGGCGCTCATGCAGCCCATGTTCGCATTGGAGTTCGAAGGGTTCGTCTCGTCGCGGATGTCGATGCACCGCATGAAGGATGTACACAGCGGCATCGTGTTGCAGTCGATACCTTTCGACGTGCGCAAGTCGACCATGGCGCTGTTCATGGCCGAGACGCTGTACCGCCTTGTCAAGGAGTCGGAGCCTAACGGCTCGCTGTTCGATTTCGTATGGGGGTCGGTCGCGGCGCTCGATGCCGTGGAGGAGGGTGTGGCCAACTTCCACCTATGGTTTCTGGCCAATCTGAGCCGCCCTTTGGGCTTCTCGCCCGACAACGACTACTCGACCGGGGCATGGCTCGACATACGCGACGGCCGCTTCGTCGGCGCCGAGCCGCCGCGCGAGTTATCGATGTCGCCCGAGAACGCCTCGATACTGCACGACATGTTGGAGTGCGACGTAAGGTACTTGGGCGAGATCGGACTCAACCGCACCCGTCGCGTAGCCTTTCTCGAATCGATGATAGCATATTACGCCTACCACCTCGAAGCCATTCGGGCGGTAGAGTCGATAAGGGTCTTGCAGGAGGTGTTTTAGCCGCGGCGGGCCTATGTCTCTCCTGCGGGCGCGGATCGTGAGACACCGGTCGGGCAGGACTACACCAGCCGGCGCGCGCGCGTGTCGCCGCCGATCTTCATGGCATTCATGTCGACGCCCTCCAAAAGCACGATTCCCGGATGCTTGCCCGGCTCGATCGAGCCCAGATCATCCTCCATGCCCAGAGCGCAGGCGCCGTTCCACGTAGCCCACAGAAGCATCTCTTCGAGCGGCACGTCGCCCAGAAGGCGCATCTGTTCGACCATAGACAGCGTCGTGGCCGAAGCCGGAGAGTCGGTGCCCAGACATATTCGGCAGCCGGCCTCGCGCAGCAGATCGACGGGCGGCATGAGACGCGATATGTATCGGTTGGATTCGGGGCACAACACCCAGAAGGGCGGCCGGTCGAAGTGGCGGTCGAGCATCTCTATGTCCTCTCTTTGCGCAAAGCAGCCGTGCACCAGCAGCACCTGCCGCTGCGGCGGTACGCAGGCGGCTATGCGCGCCGCAGGGCTGCCGTAGCCGAGAAAGTCGCACTGCCAGCCCATGCGCCCGTACCACTCGGCCAGAGAGCCGCATCCCGAGTAGAGCGCCTTTTCGTCGGCCGATTCCAAGAAGTGTATCGACAGCGGAGCATCGCCCGCGGAGCATATCCGGCGAAAGAGCGCATCCTGCAACGAATATGTCGAGTGTGGCGTGGGCGAGGCCGACGGATAGCGCAGCAGCTCGCCGAGCGAATCCGTGGAGTCGGTCGTAAGGCCGAACGCCTCGGCAAAGGTGCGGTAGCGTATCGCCGATCGTGCCTTGACGGGCATTATAAGAGCGTCGTTGGCCACATCGCCCACGGCTGCGACACCCTCCGCCCGCATGGCGGCATCGGCAACCTCGGCCGCTGCGAGGCGCTGCGAGGGGGTAAAGCCGCCGCGCGTGCGGCCTATCTCGCGAGCGAAGCCTGCGAAGCCCGTGCCCTCGGCTATCGCGCCGCGAAGATACGACAGTTCGAGGTGGCAGTGGGCGTTGACCCACCCCGGGCACAATATGCCCGAGTAGAACTCTACTCCGCAGAGCGAATCGATATTTTCAGCCGTGCCGAGGGACAGTATCTTGCCGTCGTCGGCGACCTCGACCAGAGCGTTTCTAATCAGCCCCTTGCGGCTCGACAGATAATGCGATGCTATCTTGCGCGTCATACTTATCGATCATGAATCGTGGATTGAAAATGCGTATGCCCAACTGCTCGCGGTAGAGGCTGTCGACCGCCTCGGCCTTGGGCAGCACGCGCACTACCTTCAAGTCGCGCACCGTGATGTGGGGTACGTCGCGCTTGTCGTAGCGCATGTGGTGGTATAGGTTCAGACGCAGCCGGCGGTGCGTCGAATCGACCGTCATCTTGCGCGTGAAGCTCTCGTTGCGATAGCGGTAGAGCACTGTCGTGTAGCGCGACGTCTGGATCGAGTCGTCGCGTTCGAGCCACAGCTCGGCGCGCGATATGCGGTTCTTGTCCAGAGAGTCGATCATGTAGTCGAACGATACGGTATACTCGCCCGGCAGGATGTCTTCGACGGTAATCTGCAACAGCGTCGTGTCGCGCATGCGTGTGGCACGTATAAGCGAATCGGCGTATATGGTGCGCGTAAAGGCGCGCTGAGCCACGTTGTCGATCGTATCGAGGATCATGACCTTATACGCCTCGGCCGAGGCCTCGGCCGCGAGACGGTCGCCCACCACGGCGATCAGGTTGCTCAGACGCGAACTCTTGCGCTCGGAGTAGCGCTCCAACGTGTAGCGTACATCGTCGATCGTATAGCCGTAACGTCGGAAGATAGGTTCGTACAGCTCCAACGAATCGGCATCGATGCGCATCTCGCGCAGATAGGCATTCGCCAGAAATGCGTCGTGGAAGATGTTCATAAGGCGGCTGTTGGGGATATCCTTCGGCCTGTCGCATGCCGTCGCGGCCGCAAGGACGAGGCACGCGAGGCAGATATTTCGTAAAAATCGTTTCATAATCGGCTCTTTCGTTTCATTACGCTCGCGACCGTAAGTCGCGAGACGACATATCCGACGACAACCACGGCGGCGGCAGTAGCTGCCACGTCCGCCCATTCGATGCTGACCGGATAGCTGCCCACGGTCGTGGCGCCGGGGATCGCCACAAGATCGTAACGCCGTTGCGCCCAGCACAGCGCCAGCCCTGCGAGGATGCCTGCGCCGCCGCCCGCGAGCGTTATGAGCATGCCCTCGCCCACGAATATGCGGCTTACGTAGCGGCGGGTCATGCCCAGTGCACGCAGCGTGGCCATATCGCGCCGTTTGTCGGTCAGCAGCATCACGACGGCCCCTACGAGCGAGAAGGCCGCCACGAGTGTGACCATGAAGGCTATGATGAAGATCGACCGCTTCTCGTAGGCCATGATCCTCAGGAGCGAGTCGTTCTTCTGGTCGCGCGTTCTGATGTCGTATCCCTCGCCGAAGATCGTCTCGACCCGGCTGCGGACACGCTCCCGGTCGGCTCCCGCGCCAAGACGCAGCGCCATGTGCGAGATGCGGCCGGGGTAGTTGAGCAGGCGGCGTGCGGCGTCGAGGTCGCACAGCACGTATCGGCGGTCGATGTCGGCGTTGACCATGAATACACCGCCGAGCGCGGCCCGCAGGCGCGATATGCCGGCAGCCGGCAGCAGCGACGAGAACTGGCGGCGGTTGACTGCATACAGCTCCACGTCGCCGTCCAGACGCGGCATGCCCAGCTCGGCCGCAACGCCGTAGCCGGCGACCAGCACGTCGCGCCGGCGCATGGTGGCCGTGTCGCGCTCCCCGAGCAGGCGATACTCGCCGCGTACCATATACTCGTCCAGCGGCGCGACCGATATGTAGGTCGAGTCGACTCCGCGCAGCGTGACCGTCGTGCGGCGTCCTGATGCCGAGACGACGACCATCTGTTCGAGGTACGGCGCTGCGGCTTCGACGCCCTCGACGGCCTCGAGCCGCGTGACGGCGTCGTGCGGCATGGCGAAGGTCTGCCCGCGCGAGGGCGTTATCACGATATCGGCGTCGAACGACGAATACATCCGCTCGACGGTCTGTTCCAGCCCGTTGAAGATCGACAGCAGCACTATCATGGCTGCGACGGGCGCAGCGACGGACAGTACGCTTATCGAGGCGATGATGTTAATTACCGAATGCGACTTGGGCGACAGCAGGTAACGCCTTGCGAACTTCGACCACAACATGGCTCCAAAGGCAGTGTGCGACCGTTTCAATCACGCTTCTGCCCGTGCAGAAGCTGGTCGATGTTGTCGATGTACTCCAACGAGTCGTCGAGGAAAAACTCGATCTCGGGGACTATCTTCAACTGGTTGCGTATGCGCGCCCCCAGCAGCTTGCGAATCATCCATGTCTTGTCGCCCAGAGCGGCGAGCACCTGATCCTTTCTGTCGAAGGGAAAGACGCTGACATATATCTTCGAGTAGGCCAGATCGGGCGATATGCGCACCGCAGTGACCGTGACGAGCGAGCCGCGCACCAGATCGGCCGCATCCTTTTGCAGTATCTCGGCCACGTCGCGCTGGATCTGGCGGGCTATCTTCTGTTGTCTCGTATTATCCATATTTCTTAAATTTTATCAGTCAAGGCTGTATTTGAATACCTCGCGGGAGCGGCTGCGCTTCTCGCGTTTGACGTTCCATGAGTCGAAGCCGCCCTTGTTGAAGCGCCAGCCGAGCGTTATCGACAGCGTGATGTTGTCGAGCGGCGAGCGCAGCGGCGAGTAGTAGAACGGGTTCTCCTGCCCGTCGGTGGCAGAGTCGTAATACTTGTTGCGGTTTTTCAGCAGGTCGGAGTATCCGAACCAGTAACGCGCCCTCAGGCCGAACTCCACCTGCCCGAACAGCAGCGAGAAGCCTGCGCCGCCCGCCAGACCGTAGCCCAGGCGGTTGTCGCGCACGCTCTTGTAGGGGTAGTCGCCGCCGCCCTTCGAGGGGTTGTCGTCGTAGACGTATGTCGACGACATGTTGTAGGAGAAGAATACGGCGGCTTCGATATAGAAGCGCAGGTGGTTGCGCGCCATGTAGAAGTGCGGCTGCCAGACAAGGGGCAGCATGAGCGTATTGATGCGGCGCGTATAGTATTCGTAGTTGCGGATCTCCTTGTCGTCGACGATCTCGGTGGTGTAGGTATAGCCCAGCGAGAACCCGCGGCGTATGTATTCCAGATCGGCGCCCATAGCGCCTACGAAGCGCGGCGTGGGGCTGTAATAGCGCCACGATACGCCTATGTCGTGCGCGCCCCACAGCGTGCGTGTCTCCTCGTCGGGGTAGAAGCGCGCCGTCGATATGCCCGTGCCGGCCACCGCCGTCAGCGTGTGCTGCGCTCCGGCGTCGAAGAGCCCTGAGCCGAGTGCCGCGGTCAGGCAGATCAATATGTTTCTGAGTCTCATCATCGCTCTGTTTATCGTCCCATATTCTGAATGCCGGTGCGCACGTTGCCGCCGAGGCCTCCCATGCCTCCGAAGCCCAGGCCGGTCGACTGCTGGCTGTCGTCTCCGTGATTGCCCGACTGCTCCTGCTCCTTGCGCTTCTTGGCCTGCTCCTCGGCGAGTTTTTTCAGCCGCGCCGTCTCGCGGTCTTCGAGCATTTGCATTATAGACTGCATGGTCACGGGGCGGAACACCTCGTCCATGTCTATATCCAGCTCGAACTCCCAGTTGGCCTTGGTCGTGAAGAGCTCCTCGCCGTTGCCGTTCTTGTATATCTCGGTGCGCTCGGGCTGACGCATGGCCACCATGTCGCCCGTATCCCACTCTCCGTTGCCGTTGGCATCCTCGACGATGCGCACCATGACATCGCCCACCTCGACGAAGCGGAACAGATACTCGCCCGTGACCACGTCGCGCAGCTCCTGCTGCACCTTGCCCGCCGAGTTGGTCAGCTGGATTATGTAGCGCATGTCGGGATTAGAGGCGCGCACGTGCAGTTTGATCGTGGCGAACTTGTCGGGATCGGCCACCGTGTAATGACCGACTATGGTGTCGTTGCTCTCGCCGGCCACGTTGCGCATGGCTCCGGCGGGGATCGTCAGCGTATACTCGTCGCCCAGCGTCCAGTCGGAGCGGATGCTCCACCGCCTGCTGTCGAGCGTGTCGCGCACGAAGCCCACGCGGCGCGTGCGGGGCTGGGGTGCGTTCGCGCTTTTCGATGTCAGCTCCACCGACAGCGTGTCGAATGCGACCAGCGGATAGTCGAGCGTCATGTCGAGATGCCGTTCGGGGTTGATCTCGGCCTTGGCCGCGAGCTTGTGGGCGAAGGGGTTGGGCTTCTCGGGCTCGACCCACTCCTCGCCGTTCTTCAAAGCCTTCTCGCGCTCCTTTTCGAGGCGTTCGCGCTCCTTCTCCTCCTCTTTGGTCTCGATCTTCTTCCAGAACAGCTTCAACGGATCCTTCGTCTCGACCAGATTGTTGATCGAGTCGTGCTTGAAATATGTGATCGAACCCTTGATCGTGTCGGGCAGCTGGTCGGCAGGCATGTCGAACCACAGCGCCAGCGTATCGCGGCCGCGTGTCTGCGGCTCTACGATGACGCGCTCGGAGGGTATCGAGTCGAAGTCGATCGATACGATCTCGGGGTCGGGCGAGCCGAAGTAGAGCATGGCCATATGCTGCTTCGGGCGCTCGGACTGCGACAGCGTCTGCCGCGTGAACCGACGGTCGGTAAACATGCGGAAATAGAGCTGCGGGTCGGCCGAGGGGTATTGCCTCAGCGAGTCGAACCATATCGAGAACTCGGGCATGTGGGCAGGGTTGTACACGCTGTCGATGAAGCCTATGCGGTCGACCGAGGGCTCGTACTCCATGTTGTTGTTGGTATCCTCGAATGCGTAGACGCGATAAGGTATCGGTTTGAGGTTCTGGGCGATGAATATGCCGTTGTTCTCGGCTCGGGCTATGACGGCCGGCTTGTGATTGAACATGGTCGAGTCGTATTCGACGGGACGGGGCACCGAGTCGGCCGGGAAGAACCAGATGAAGGTCTTGCCCACCGAGTCGGCCTTGTACGAGTCGGCCGTATAGCCCGACATGTACATCGAGTCGATCTCATCGCCCGTCGAGAAGACATAGCGCATCGAGTGCAGCGGGTTGGACTCGTTGTTGTCCTGTATGGCCGAGCCGAAGTTGAGGGCGTAGGTCGTGTTTTCGAGCAGCGTGTCCTTGATCGTGACGACGATGCCGCGGCCGCGACGCGTCAGCGTGGGCTTCTTCTTCATCGCCGGCGAGGTGTAGAACTCCTTCTGCTGGTCCTTGATCTGGACGTATTCGTCGAACTCGATATAGATTTTCGGCGGATTCAGCGTGCGGAACCCCGTGGAAAAGTTGTCGGGCTCCATGGCCACGATCACGGGCGGCAGCGTATCCTTAGGGCCGCCTGTGGGCGTCATCGTCGAGGCGCACTTGGTAAACAGGCTCCCCGCGAACAGCAGCACGAGGAGTGCCGTGAGCGATGCGGTTATATGATCTGCTATGCTTCGTTTCATTGCTCTTTCGGATTAAATGCCCGCGGGCGTTTCAGGTTCGTCCGGTATCTCGGGCGTTTCCGGCTTGTCGGGTGTCTCGGGCGTTTCGGGGTCGCCAGGCTCCTCGGGCGTTTCCGGCTGGTCGGGCTCTGCGGGCGCCAGCGGCGGACGCTCGACGTCGGGCAGCGGGTTGACTATGCGCCAGCCGTTTGCGTTATATGTCTTGCGCCATGCGTACATGTGCAGCTGCGCGAATATCTCGGGCAGATTGATCGGCGACTCGTACTTGCGGTAGGCATACATCGAATTGGCCTTGTCGACCACTACCAGCATCGACAAGGGCGCCGTGAGCGGCAGTGCGACCTGAAAGTCCGCTTCGGCGTCGAACACCCCGACGACATCGGGCACCGACAGCCTGACCGAGGGGTTGCGCTTGTCGGTTATGACATGCGCCAGCGCATCCTCCCACGAGGCGATGCGCCACAAGTTGGTGTCGACGTAGAAGGCATACGACTCCAAGTCGGTGGCTCGCGTAAGCGGCTCGCCCGATACGTTCTGGTTATATACGGCGATGCGGAAGAGGGTGTCGTACGACTCCTTCTTGAAACACGAGGTCGAGAGCAGCGCTATGGCCGCCGCTGCGGCCGTCATGCACGATATGTATCTGTATGCGTTCATTTTCAGTCTATTCATACACCTTTTCTTCGCCAGTCAGTGCGGCGAGCATTTCCCTCGGGGTAAGCCCCAGCGCGGGGTGGCGGTAGTCGCCGGCGACCTCGGCCAGAGGGCGCAGGGCATACTCGCGCCGGTCGAGATAGTGATACGGCACGGTAAGACGTTCGGTCGAGATCGTCTCGTCGCCAAAGAATATTATGTCTATGTCGATAGGCCGCGAGGCGTATCTCTCGCCCGTGGCGAGCTGCTGCCGCCGCTCGACATCCCTGTCGCGCCCCATGAGCTCCTCTATGAGGTTGATGCGGCGCAGGAGCGTTTCGGCCGCAAGCCTCGTCTGTATCACGGCCGTGCGGTTGACGAACTCGCGCTCCGAGCTGAAACCGTAGGCGGCGCTGCGGTAGGCCGCCGATATGCGCTCGACGGAGCCGACGAACAATCCCACGGCAGCAACGGCGCGGTCCACGAGGCTCTCGGCCTCGGGAGCATCGGAGCCGAACATCAGCACGGCAACGGTATGTCCTTCGCTTCGGGTCATCTACAATCTGTTTATCGTCTTGCTGACCGCCAGCGCGAAGTGCGTGAACACGATGCGCGGCGATCCGTTCTGCGTGATCTGTGCCAGAGCACGTTCTATCTCGCCAACGAGGAACTCTATGTTGGAATTGCCTATGTAGGGTGCGAATTTCCGGCAGAACTCGGCCTCCTCGCCCCACAGATAGCTGATGCTCGCGGCACCGGCGTGGATCATGTAACTCTCTCTCAAAAGCCGTGCGGCATTGTTCAGGAATGCCCGCTGCCCCTCGCGCGTAAGCTCCGACACGTCGTCGGCCCACGACATCAGATCGAGATGCTTGTCGTTGTAGCTCAGGCGCATCAGCCGGCAGAAGAGCTCGAAGCACTCCCGGCGCAGCGCATCCGTCTCGCCGCGCATGAGATTTCGCAGCTCCAACAGATCGCCGCCCGCAAGACGCGCCATGTTGTGCGCGGCCGCGACATCCGCGATGCCGCCCTCGACGGCGGCGCGTTCGAGCCTTTCGGTGGCGATGCGGCCTACCGTGACCTGCTGCGTGCGCGATATGATCGTCGGCAGAAGCAGGTCTGCCCGCTCGGCAACCAGCAGGAAGAGCGTCTTGTCCCACGGCTCCTCCAATATCTTCAATATCTTGTTGGCCGCGTCGCCGTTCATCAGCTCAGGCAGCCATATTATCATGATCTTGTACTCCGACGAAAAGCTCTTGAACGACAGCTTGCGGATGATCTCGTCCGACTCCTTGGCCGTTATCAGACCCTTCATCGTCTTGCCCAGATCGAGCCTGTCGAACCACTGCTGCGGCGAGAAGTAACCGCCGCTCTCGTGCCACAGCTCGCGCCACTTGCCCAGACACGAGTCGCTCAGCACAGCCTCGCCCGCCTTCTTGTCGCGCTTGTTGACGGGAAATACCATGTGCACGTCGGGGTGCGCCATATCCTCTATCTGACGGCACGACGGACATACGCCGCACGAATCGCCGCCCGCACGATTGGGGCAGCAGACATACTGTGCGTAGGCCACCGCCAGCGGCAGTGTGCCGTAGCCCGCCTCGCCCGAAAAGAGCTGCGCATGGCTTATGCGGCCGCGGTCGACGCTGCCCGTAAGATGCCGCTTCAACTCCTCCTGTCCAGCTATGTCGGCGAATCTCATACTCTGCCTCTGTGTATTACGGCTCTCAAAAGCCCTTTGACATCTATCTTTTCGCGACGCACCATATAAGCCAGCATCGCTGCGAACAACAGACAGTTGACCCCGATCGCCGCAGCCGGTACGAGCCGCATGCCGGCCGCGTGGCCGATGCCGTAGATCGCCGCCGTGATGAGCGCATACTCGCCCATGCGTCCGAGATCGTACGGTATGGGGTAGTGGCGGCGGCAGAGGATGTAGCTCCAAACGACCATAGCCGCCTCGGCCGCGAGGCGTACCCACGCTGCACCGCGATAACCCCAGCGCGGTACCAGCAGAAAGCTGAGCGCCAGCGTTATGCCCAGCCCAAGAAAGGTTATGTAGGCGGCGTAGCGCGTCTTCTCCTCGCGCTTGTACCAGAACGACAGGTTGAGCCATATTCCGCTCAGCACGTTGGCCGCCAGCACCAACGGAAGTATGCCGATGCCCTGACGGAACCGCTCGCCCACGATCAGCGCGAACATATCCTTGAACAGCACTATGCCCGTGAATATAACGGCCGAGGCCATGACGAAGTATTTCATTGCCGCGGCATTGGCCTCGACGAAGTCGCTCTTCTTGAAGCTCGACAGAAAGAATGGTTCGGCCGCCAGACGGTACATCTGCGTGAAGAGGGTCATCACGACGGCTATCTTTACGATAGCACCGTAGACGCCTAACTCGGCCATGGCGGCAGCCTCGCCGCCCGGGGCGAGATATTTTATCATCTGCCGGTCGATGAACTCGTTGGCCGTACCGGCCAGACCGCTTATTAGTAGCGGCAGCGAGTATACGAGGATCTTGGCCAGCAGCCGTCGGTCGATTATCGGCAGCGTGCGGTCGGTGGTCGTCAGCACCAGCAGCAGCGTGGCGGCGCTCGCCGCGAGGTTGGCCACGAAGACCCAGCCTACGCCGAAGTCGGTCGAGTAGAGCCCTGCCAGACCGAAGGCTATGGCCAGCGCGACGTTCAGAAAGACGTTGACCGCCTTGAACGCGACGAAGGTCATGGCGCGACCCTGCTCCCTGAGGCGCGAGAACGGTATTATCGACCATACGTCCAAGAGCACGATCAAGGCAACCAGAGATATGTACTCGGTGTGTGCCTCGTATGCCGCACCCATGGCTGCCGACAGAGGCACGCGGAAAGCGACTACGCCCATGCAGAATACGACGGCCGCGAGCGACGTTACGCCCCACGTAGTGGCGAATACCTTGCGCTTGTTGCGTGCGACATCGCCGCCGGCCTCCTCGGCACGCGTCGTGAAGCGGAAATAGCTCGACTCCATGCCCATCGACAACAACACGAGGGCGAAGGGTATCAACGCATAGACATCCGTGACGATACCGTATGTACCCTCGTCGAATATGCGCGTGTAGTATGGCGTAAGCAGGTAGTTCAGAAACCTGACCACGATCGTGCTTATGCCGTATATTGCAGTCTGTTTTGCTAACTTTTCAAGCATCGTAAATCATACGCCCAGAAACTTGCGGGCATATACCTTGCAAAGGTAGCTTTTTTACTCCAATAATCATAATTCAGCCGTAAAATTGCGTGCTGCGTGCGTGTGCGGATTGTATGCTGAATGTCAGAGTTAGTGTTCGCGGGTGTGGATAGACTGTCGCAGTGCGTGGGACGGGGTGTTTTCGGAGCGGGGAGCGGCTCGATTTAGGATAGTGGTTCGTATTCGGAGCGGCTTGCGGCCTTTCCCGCATCGGGAGGATATTATCTCCGCAGTCGGAGAGACCGGTTGTTTCAACGCGCGGCGGCTTGTTCGCGTATCGGGGTGCAGCTCGTTATCGGATTGTCGGCGGGTCGGTTGCCGGAGTATGGATACCGGTTCTTTCAACGCGCGGCGGCCTATTCGGGCAGGGCGCGGACGGTTCATATAGCGGGAGGCGTTTTCTTCTGCTGAGTCGTTTCGGGACATCGATCGTTTGCAGGCGCGTTGTGGCTGACGGGTGCGGTCGTATTGCCGCAGGAAAGAGGGGAGCTGCCGTCTGCTCCGAAACGAAAACTCCGCTTCGGCGCGGTGCCGGAGCGGAGTGGGGTAGATCGGTCTTGTCTGTCGTAGATGCGGGTCGTGGCGCTGTCGTCGGCCGGGATTGCCGGGCAGACGCCGCCGCGCTGCCGCCGCATCAGTCGAGTATGCCGTCGAGAACGAGCTGACGTCGGACGCGCGCCCAGTCGACCACGGGACGTCTCACGCCGTCGACGAAGCGCAGGGGGCATCCCAAAGCCGAGTCGTCGATATAGAGGTCGGCGTTGACCTTCGGCGATTCGGTCCACGAGCGCTGCTCGGGGTTGGCGTTGACGGCGAAGAGCGGTATCTTGCGATCCTTGAACCACTGTTCGGCCTTGGCCAGCAGTGCTCCCGAGCGCATCGTATAGAGGATCAGGCGGCAGTCGTTGCCGACCAGCTCGCGCAACACCTCGACCGCACCCTCGGCGTCGTTACCCGTGTGGGGATACTCGTGCTCGACGCACGTGCCGTCGAAGTCGACGGCTATGGTCAATCCTTTGCTTGCCATGACTCTGCGTTATTTACGATTCTTGAAAAGACGCTTGAACTTCTTCCAGCGCTTCTTCCACTTGGGCTGCGAGTCGTCGTCGCAGTAATATCCGTAGCCGTAACCGTATCCATAGCCATATCCGTAGCCGTAACCGTATGTACGCTTGCCCTGTACTACGCCGTTGAGCACGATGCACATATTGTGGAACTTCTTATGACGGTAGAGGTCTTCGATGTCGGGCAGCTGACGGCGGTCGAGATATCCCTGACGCACGACATATATCGTAAGGTCGGCCAGACGGTCGATTATCATCGCATCGGCGATAGCCATTGCCGGCACCGAGTCGAGGATGATATAGTCGTACTTGGCGCGCAGCTCGTTCATCATCGCGTCGACGCGGTGCGACATAAGCATCTCGGCAGGGTTGGGCGGCTGGATGCCGGCGTACATCATGTCGAAATTCTCGTCTACCGACGTCTTAGAGATCGCATCGTCGAGGTTGGCGATCGCGCCCGACAGATAGCCGGTTATGCCGCGCTTGTCGTGGCGGTGTCCCATCTGCTTGGAGAGGGTACGGCGTCTGAGGTCGAAGTCCATAAGCAGCACCTTCTTGCCCGTATGCGCGAGCGTCATGGCGAGGTTGGTCGAGACGAAGGTCTTGCCGCTGTGGGGCGTAGACGACGTCACGAGTATGACTTTAAGCTCGTTGTCGATGCTCATGAAGCTCATGTTCGTGCGCAGTATGCGGAACGACTCCGACAGCACGTCGCGACCCGTGGCGCGCACGGCGATGCCGTGCTCCGACTTGCCGTGGTAGGTCGGGATATCGCCCAGGAAGGGTATGCTGAGCGTATCTTCCAGCTCCTTGCGGCCGCGCACCGTCGTATTGAGCAGCTCCATGAGGTAGAGCACGATGAACGGAATGGCCACACCCAGCACCAGAGCCATCATATATATCAGCGACTTATTGGGGCTGATAGGCAGGTCGCTGCCGTAGGCGACGTCTATGATGCGGGCGTTGCTCTCGGCCGTGGCACCCGTCAGCGAGTTCTCCTCGCGCTTGGTCAGAAGGTAGATATAGAGCTCCTCCTTGACCTTCTGCTGGCGCGTCATCGACAGCAGTTCCTTCTCCTTGACCGGAGAGTTCGATATGCGCCTGTCGGCTATGTTCTGCTCGCGGCGTATGTTGTCGAGTTTGAGCGTCAGGCTCTTTATATGCTGGTCGAGCGACTGCATGACGGCGCTGCGCATGGCGGCGATCTCATGGTCGAGTTCGAGTATTACGGGGCTGTTGGGCGAGGCGTTGGCCAGCAGGCGCTGACGCGTCAGCACGCGCTCGTTGTATGCCTCGATCTGTGTTGCGAGCGTGGTCGTCGCACCGCTGAACGCTACCGTTGCGGCCGGGATCAGGCTGTGCTGCGACGAGTCGCCGAGGATGAAGTCGCGGATGTATCTGGCTATTTCGAGGCTGCCTTCGAGCGAGAGCGACTCCTCCTTGAACTTGCTCAGCTCGTTGGCGCTCATCGAAGCCTCGTCCTCGGGGCTGTAAATCTTGTTGTGCTGCTTGAACGACGCCACATTGTCGTCGGCCTCGTTCAGCTCACGGCCGAGAATCGTGAGACGGTCGTCGATGAACTTCTCGGTAATGTCCGATATGGCGCGCTTGTCGTTGATCGCATCGACGTTGTAGGCCTCGATGATGCCGTTGATGACATCCTCGGCACGCTTGGGCACCACGTCGGTCATCGAGATGTTGATGACAGAAGCCTGCTTGTCGGCGATTTCGCATCTGAGCTTGCTGCGATACGCTTCGATAGTCTCGTTGAGCGGCAGCTTAGATACGTAGATATCCTTGCCGACGAATTTGGAGATGTATGGCGTCTGGCGCAGGACGATCGAGCCCAGCGGCGTGGCTACCGTATCGCCCGGCGCGGCCGTCATGCGGAAGTCCTCGTTATCGGTAAAGTCCGACAGCTCGACGCGGTTCTCGTCTACGATGTCGATCTTGAAGCGAATGGGATCGTCGTTTGCCGTATCGATGAACTTGACCAGAATCGGCGAGCGTCCGTAGAGATCGGCTGTCTGTATGCGTCCCTTCTGCTGGTATACCGTCGTCAGGTCGAGCTTGCCGATGACCTCCTCCATAAGGCGGCGCGACTTGAATATGTAGAGCTCGTTGTCGACGCTGTGGCGCAGCATGCCGCCGCCCACAAGATCGCTGAACGCCGTCATTTCGCTGCTCGAACCCTTGCGCGAGTCCTTCACGAGAACCGATGCCGACCGCTGGTATACGGGCGAGGTGCGGCGGATGTAGAATGCGGCGCAGAGCCAGCATATCAATATCGACAGTGCGAACCAGTACCAGTTCGAAAGTACGAGCTGAACGAAATCCTGGAAGGTGAATTTACGTATTTTCAGCGTCTCCTCCTCGTTATGTACGTTATTCTCTTTCATTGTTTCGGTTGTGCTGTTATCTTGTTATGGTGACGATGAGCGTTGCCAGCGAGATGACCGTGCTGGTTATCGAGAGCCAGAATGTGCGGTTCTGGTTGATCTCTGCCGTGGCGGCCTTGTAGCGGTTGGGGCTTATCATTACTATGTCGTTCTGTTGCAGGTAGAAGCATGGCGACTCGAAGATATCTTTCGAGCGCATGTCGAGCAGCGTTACGATGTTCTTGCCGTCGCACTCGCGTATCACGGCCACGTTTTCGCGGTTACCGTATATGGTCATGTCGCCCGCCAAGGCCAGCGCGTCGAGCAGCGTCAGCTTGTCGCGCGTGAGCTCGTAGCGTCCCGGGCGGTTCACTTCGCCCAGAACCGATACCGTGAGGTTGGCGAAGCGCACGTTGACATTGGGGTCTGCGATATATCCCCCTTCGATGATCTTGCGCTCTATGGCTCTCGAAAGCTCGGCGCGAGTCATTCCGTCGCACTTTATTGCGCCGATGATCGGCAGGTTCAGCATGCCCTCTTCGTTGACTGTCAGAACCTGCAACGAGTTGTTGGTAAGGCTGCTGCTGCTCGGTATGCCCGACAGCGCGCTGTAACTCGACGACGAGTTGAACGGAACGGCCAGCTCGGGGTTCTTGCTGTTGACCACTACCGTGAGCTGGTCGAGGGGTTTGATACGGATCTGATAGTTATCAGGCACTTCTACGACGGCTCCGTCCTTCACGTCTTGCAGATACAAGACGCGTCGCTGTGCGTTGCACGAGCATAACAGAGCGGCGATGCCGAGGATGAGGAATCTGAAATTTTTCATTTGCGGTATCTGAAATTTATGGTTTATATCCGTTTACATGCCGACATAGTGCGGGCAAAGATAGTCGTATTTTGAGAAAAATACAAAAATCGTCCAAAAGAAACCTGCCCGCGACACTATTTTTAGGAATAATTCATGATGCTTACGCGTTTATGCACAGGCGCACACCCGGCAGGCGAGCCGGCGCGCATGGCCGTGTCTGCCTGCTGCGGACGCCTGGGCGCCCGTCCACTCCGGCTCCGGCTATCCGCTCCGCAACCCGATTCACGGTTCCCGGTTCCGCACTCAGGTTCCGCCGATCCGCTCCGCAACCCGATTCACGGTTCCGCACTCTCCGACTCCGCCCCGACCGAGCCTCCCGGCTACGCTGCCCGGGCGGCGACTCAGTTGTTGTCGAGCCACTCCAAGAAGTCGGAGGTCCGGCTGCGGCTGACGACCACTTCGTCGTCGGTGCGGGGGGTGAGTTGCAGTTTGAGGCGCGTGCCCATGTGGCGCGATATGTTGTCTATGGCATCGATCGAGACTATGTAGCTGCGCGATATGCGGAAAAAGAGCGACGGGTCGAGCATCTCCTGCACCGTGTCGAGCGAGTAGTCGAGCAGACGTCGCGTCGCGTTGCGCGTCACGGCATAGGTGTTCTTGTCCTCCGAGTAGCAGTATGCGATCTGGTCGACGGGTATGATGACGATCTTTTCTCCCACCTTCACGATGAACCGTTTCTTGAACCCCTTGCGTGCCGCCTGCGTGAAGTAGTCGAGCAGCGCTTCGAGGCTGGCCGGGTTGCGCGCCTCGGCCGACTTTCGGCAGCGCTCCCATGCGCGTTTGAGGTCCTGCTCGGCGATAGGCTTCAACAGGTAGTCGACGCTGTTGATCTTGAATGCGTTGACGGCATAGCTCTCGTATGCGGTGGTTATGATGACGTTGGCCTCGATCGCCGTCTGCTTGAATATGTCGAAGCATACGCCGTCCGACAGCTCGACATCCATGAATATGACGTCGACGCCCGACGGGTTCTCTTCGAGCCATTTGACCGTGGCTCTGACCGACGTGAACGTGGCTACGATCTGGCAGTCGTCGCAGCATCTGTCGAGCATCTTTTTGAGTGTGATCTGCGCCGGGATCTCGTCCTCGACGATAATTGTTCTGAGCGTCATACGAGCGGTAGTTTTACGATGAATTGCGAGTCGGTTTTGGTTATCTCGATCTCGCGCGATGTAATGTCGGCGTACTGCTGGCGGATGTTGGCCAGCCCCAGCCCCGTCGAGGGGTGTATGCTGGTGCGCGGTTGCAGGTTGTTGACCACGCTGAGCGTGCGGCCGGTTGTCGAGAGCTCTATGCGCAGCGGCTCTTCGGCGCTGACGATATTGTGCTTGGTCGCATTCTCGATGAGCAGTTGCAGCGAGCAGGGGACGATGTATGCGCTTAGCAGCGAGGGGTCGATGCGGTTGTCTACCGCCAGCCCGTCGACGAAGCGCTCTTTCAGCAGGTCGATATACATCCCGGCGAAGTCGAGCTCCTCTTCGAGCCTTACCAGCGGCTGCTGCTCGGTGCGCAGCATGTAGCGGTATATCTCGGCCAGCTTGCGTATGAAGCTGCTCGCACGCTCGGTGTGCCGCTCCTGCACCAGATAGTCGAGTATGTTGAGCGAGTTGAACAGGAAGTGGGGGTTGATCTGCTGTTTGAGCCTCTGATACTGGTATTGCGCCTTGTGTCTGCGTTCGCGCTCCGAGCGCAGCTCCCGTTTCGAGGCTATCGTGTGCTGCAACAGATAGGAGAGCGTGTATATTATTATGTTGATGAGAAATACCACGGCGAACAGACGCGCGAACTGCATCGGGTCGGTCTGGCTGTGGCGCATCATCGGTATGTCGTAATATACGACGGCCGTCGTGAGCAGAGGTATGCCCAGCGCCGCGGCGGCGAACGTCACGCCGTATAGGCGGCTGCGCTCCTCGCGCGGCTTGGCGTTGTAATGCGCATAGCTCTTTATGGCCAGCAGCGTATTGCCGCAGAGCAGCACGGCCAGTGCCAGCACGTTGCCGAATGTGAGTCTTATGGCGTCGGCCATAGTGCTGTCGGTAAAGAACTGCGTGCGGAACATCACGACGTAGGCCACTCTGAGCAGCAGTATCGACATGGCCGTCGCGAGGATGTTGACCACCGACAGCCGCCACGTCGAGCGGTAGCTCTTGAAGCGGTGGCCGTTGCGCGATACGGCGAGGGTGCACCAGCCCAGCATCGTCGTTATGAGGAATGTCGTTATGGCCGGTGCGACGAAAGCGCTGCCTACCAGCGAGGCTACCGGCTGCCACAACAGCTCTCCCACGATGAAGCCCAGCAGCGTGGCCACCAGCGTCATCACGGCTATGATCTCTATGCGGACGTTTTGGCGCATGGCCACGACGATGACCATTGTTATGGTCAGCACCGTGAGCGGCACGTCGTCGTAATAATCGATCATGCGGCTTACCAGCGCGACGGCGGCATGCAGCAGTGCGAAGACGAAAATTATCGCCCACGATCCGGCCGCTATGCCACGGCCTTCGCTATGCAACGACTTAATCATACACAAATATATACACAATTCCTCTGAATTGCAAATGCGCCCGCCTTGTTGCGATGTGCGGAACGCCCGACCGTTCGGCGTTAGTTTCTGCCGGTTCGTCCAGATTATACGGCAGCTGGTAATATTTGATTTGTTTATTAGGCGGATTATATTAAAATTTGTGTTGACATTTTGTCGCATTACTAAAAAATTTAATAAACCTAAATGAAAAAACCTGATTTGTCGTTTATGCAGATGTGGAATCTGAGCTTCGGTTTTTTCGGAGTACAGATCGCATACGCGTTGCAGAGTGCCAACATCAGCCGCATCTTCGCAACGCTCGGCGCCGATCCGCATACGCTCAGTTATTTCTGGATATTGCCGCCGCTGATGGGCATGCTCGTGCAGCCCGTGGTCGGGGTAATGAGCGATAAGACGTGGTGCCGTCTGGGACGCCGCAAGCCCTATCTCTATCTGGGAGCGCTGGTTGCCGTCGCCGTCATGGCCTTTCTGCCCAACTCGGGCAGCCTCGGTTTGACGATCAAGGCCGCCATGGCATTCGGTCTTGTGATGCTCATGCTGCTCGATACATCGATCAACATGGCCATGCAGCCCTTCAAGATGATGGTGGGCGACATGGTAAACGAGCGTCAGAAGTCGACGGCATATGCCATACAGAGCCTTTTGTGCAACGCCGGCTCGCTGGTGGGCTATCTGTTCCCATATATTTTTACATGGATCGGCATCAGCAACGTCGCTCCCGAGGGCATGATCCCCGACTCGGTAATATATTCATTTTATATAGGTGCGGCCATTCTGATCCTCTGCGTGCTCTATACGGGCATGACCGTGAGGGAGATGCCGCCCGAGGAGTTCGCCAAGTTCCACAATATCGACACGCAGCAGAAGCGCGAGCGCAAGAGCTTGGCGCATCTTATAGTGCATGCACCCAAGATATTCTGGCAGATCGGTCTGGTGCAGTTCTTCTCGTGGTTCGCATTCCTGTATATGTGGAATTACACGACGGGAGGCATCGCCGAGAACGTGTGGGGTACGACCGACGTGAAGTCCGACGCCTATCAGGCTGCCGGCAACTGGGTCGGCGTGCTGTTCGCCGTGCAGGCCGTCGGCTCGATACTCTGGGCCATGCTGCTGCCGTCGTTCCGCAGACCCAAGGCGGCATACGCCGTGAGCCTGCTGTTAGGCGGTGCGGGATTCGTCTCGACGCTGTTCGTACATACGCCGTATCTGCTGTTCGTCTCGTTCGCGCTGATCGGCTGCGGCTGGGCGGCTATGCTGTCGATGCCCTTCGCCCTGCTGACCAACTCGCTCTCGGGCGGGTCGATGGGCACCTATCTCGGTCTGTTCAACTGCACGATATGCCTGCCGCAGATCGTGGCGGCGCTGGTGGGCGGCTTCCTTCTCAGAGCCGTGGGCGGCGAGCAGATAATGATGCTCGGCATCGCCGGTCTGTCGCTTGTGTGCGCGGCCGCGGCGGTGCGCCTTATCGACGAGAAGAGACCTGCGGACGAATAGATATCCGACCCGCCGCCAAAGACGGCATCGACCTGCTATCGAGTCGAGCCGGGCGCAGAGCCGAACATGTAAGGGATATGCCGAGGCGGGGAGAATGCCGGAATAATGACAACTATTATTTTTAACTATCTAACTAACTAACACTAAAAAAAACACTATGAGAAAATTCTTGACTATGTGTTTGGGGCTCGCGCTGCTTGCTGTCGCTACCCCCCCCCAACGGGTGTTCGGCCAGCAGGCCGGATACGCGGTTCAAGGTGTGGTAGTTGATGCTACCGGAACGCCGGTTATCGGAGCCTCTGTATTTGAGCAGGGCACGACCAACGGCGTGACGACCGACATCAACGGCCAATACCGTCTGAACGTTAAGAGTGCCGAATCGGTGGTTGTAGTGAGCTTCATCGGCTATAAGCCGCAGGAGCTGCTGGCCTCGTCGACGGCATTGCAGCGTGTCGTTCTCGAAGAGGACAATACGATGCTCGACGACGTTGTCGTGATCGGTTACGGCGTCGTCAAGAAGAACGACCTTACCGGTTCGATCTCGACGGTAAAGGCCGACCAGACCAACAAGGGTCTGTCGACCTCGCCGACCGACCTGCTGCGCGGCAAGAGCGCCGGTGTGGTAATTACCTCGGGCGACGGTGCCCCGGGTTCGGCCTCGACCATACGTATCCGCGGCGGTTCGTCGCTCAAAGCAACCAACGACCCGCTGATCGTCATCGACGGTCTGCCCGTCTCTAACGACGCCATCTCGGGCGTGGCCAATGCGCTCTCGTCGGTCAACCCGAGCGATATCGAGTCGTTCACGGTGTTGAAGGATGCTTCGGCTACCGCGATCTACGGTTCGCGCGCTTCGAACGGCGTCATCATCATCACTACCAAGAAGGGTTCGCGCTACGACTCGGCCATTCCTCACGTCTCGCTCGACTTTACCGCATCACTGAGCGACAACTCGAAGTATGTCGACGTGATGACCGGCGACCAGATGCGCGAGGCCATGGCGTGGTACATGGGCGGCACCGACAACGATGCCTACCGCGCTCTGGGTCAGGCCAACACCAACTGGCAGAAGGAGATCTACCAGCTGGCACAGTCTTACGAGGGTAACATCGGTCTGACGGGCAACATCAAGATGGGGCAGAAGAACAACCTGCCTTATCGCATTTCGTTCGGTTATCTGAATCAGGACGGTACGCTGAAAACTGGTAACATGACCCGCGAGACGCTCTCGGTCAACCTCAGCCCCTCGCTGCTGGACAACCACCTGACGATCAGCCTCAATGCCAAGGGCATGAATATGGACAACCGCTTCGCCAACACCGAGGCCGTAGGTCAGGCCATACAGTACGACCCGACCAAGCCCGTTTACGATCCCGAGGGACTGAACGGCTATTCGTGGTGGAACTACGGCAAGACCGATGCTGACGGCAAGCCTATCTACACGATCGACAACTACAACACCATGGCCAACCAGAATCCGGTGGCTCTGCTCAACGACAAGCGCGACGAGTCCAACGCCAAGCGCTTCATCGGTAACGCACAGATCGACTACAAGATCCACGGCTTGGAGGATCTGCGTCTCAACCTCAACCTCGGTGTCGACGTTTCGAAGTCGGACGGTACGGTCGACGTGGCCGCCGGTACCGAGCAGACCCTGCACGACAAGTTGCAGTCGGGCTCGGGATACCACACCAACTACTCGCAGCTCAAACGCGACCAGACGTTGGAGTTCTACGCCGACTACAACAAGACCCTCGGCAAGCACTCGTTCAGCGTCATGGCAGGTTACTCTTGGCAGCACTTCTACGTGTCGTCGTTCAACGAGCAGTATCGTCTGCTCGACATCATGACCGGCAATACGTTCCAGCCCGGCGAGAGCTATCTGAACGAGCCCAAGACCTCAAAGTCGGAGTACTTCCTCGTGTCGTTCTTCGGCCGTCTCAATTACTCGTTCGACAACCGCTACATGATTACCGCCACCCTGCGTAACGACGGTACCTCGCGCTTCTCGAACAACAAGTGGGGCCTGTTCCCGTCGGTCGCACTTGGCTGGAACATCCGCAACGAGGCGTTCCTGCGCGACAGCGACGTGCTGTCGGCTCTGAAGCTGCGCCTGAGCTGGGGCCAGACGGGCCAGCAGGACCTCAACGCCGGTAACTATCCTACGCTGGCTACCTACATCTTCAACACGGTGGGCAGCTACTATCCCTTCGGCACCAACTGGATCGCGCCGATCACGCCCTCAGGCTACAACGCCGATCTGAAATGGGAGACCACGACCACCTATAACGTGGGTGTCGACTACGGCTTCCTCGACGGCCGCATCTACGGTAGCGCCGACTTCTACTACCGTAAGACGGAGGACCTGCTCAACTGGACCCCCGTGGCCGCAGGCGCCAACTTTACGAACTACCTCAACGCCAACATCGGCGACTTGAAGAATGTCGGTGTCGAGTTCGAGATCAACGCCGTGGCTATACAGAACCGCGACTGGTACTGGAACATCGGCCTCAACGCCGCATGGAACCGCAACGAGATCACGCGTCTTACCACCGATGACGAGCGCGAGGACTACTACGGCGTCGACACGGGCGGAATATCGGGTGCCGTCGGCACGACCGTTCAGGTGCACCAGACCGGCCAGCCGACCAACTCGTTCTACGTATACCAGCAGATCTACGACGAGAACGGCCGTCCTATGGAGGGCATGTACGTCGACCGCAACGGCGACGGCGTTGTCGATGCCAAGGACAAGTACTGCTACAAGAAGGCCGCTCCCGACGTGACGCTCGGCTTCAATACCCAGCTCTCGTGGAAGGCTCTGACGCTGGCCGTATCGGCACACGCCAATTTCGGCAACTACGTCTACGACAACATCTCGTCTAACGGAGAGCTGCTGACCGACCTTTGGACCAACAACTTCGTGAACAACCGCGTGGTGTCGGCCGTCGATACCAACTTCCGCACCGACGCACAGTATCTCTCGGACTACTACGTGCGCAACGCGTCGTTCCTCAAATTAGACAACATCACCCTCAGCTACCGCTTCGATCTGGGCAAGCCGGCCGGTCGTCAGATGAGCCTCAGCCTGTTCGGTACGGTTCAGAACGTATGTACGATTACCGGTTACAAGGGCATCGACCCCGAAATATTCTCGGGTATCGACAACAACCTCTACCCGCGTCCGCGTACCTACATTCTCGGTGTGAAGTTCAATTTCTAACAGTTAAACCGCATTGAAATTATGAAAAGATATAAAGTTTTGTTGATGACTTTCGCTGCGGCCCTCACGCTCGGCGCAAGCTCGTGCGTGAACGATCTGGACGTCACGCCGATCGATCCCAACATCCAGCTCCCCGCAGAGGTGCTCGGCTCGCAGGACGCCTATCAGCAGCTGCTTGCCAAGTGCTATCAGGGTCTGGCATGTTCGTCGTCTTACGGCCCCAACGGCGATCCCGACATCTCGGGCGTCGACGGCGGTTTCGGCCAGTACATGCGTGCATTGTGGAACATGCAGTGCCTTACCACCGACGAGGCCACATGCTGCTGGAACGATACGGGTCTGCCCGATATCCACAACATGTGCTGGACCACGTCCAACCAGTTCATCGTCGCCATGTACTACCGTATATTCTACCAGATCGGTCTGTGCAACGAGTTCATCCGTCAGGCCAATGCCAACGTCTCGGGTCTTAGCGACGAGGAGTTCCCAAAGAAGGCCGAGTTCATCGCCGAGGCGCGTGCGCTGCGTGCTTTGAGCTACTACCACGCTATCGACCTGTTCGGCAACGTGCCGTTTCAGACCGAGGCCGGTTCGGTAGGCTCGACCGGTCCCGACCGCATCTCGCGCGAGGCGCTCTTCGAGTGGCTGGCGGGCGAGTGCACGGCTCTGCTGGCGGCCGACTCAGCTCTGGCCGATCCGGGCAAGAACATCTACGGCCGCTGCGACAAGGGCTTCGTGAAGATGATTCTGGCCAAGCTCTACCTCAATGCCGAGGTATGGGCAGGCAAGCAGATGTACACCGAGTGCGCCGACTTGTGCCGTGAGATCATGCGCGACTACCCGCTGCACGACAAGTACGCCGAGCTGTTCATGGCCGACAACCATCTCTGGACCAAGAACCAGACCTACAACGGCGACGAGATCATCTTTACCGTACCTCAGGACGGCGAGAACACGCAGTCTTACGGTGCCACGACGTTCCTCGTCTTCGCGGCCGTGGGCGGAAGCATGGATGCCGCATCGCTGGGCATATCGTCGGGCTGGGGCGGCATATCGCTGACCAAGACCTTCGTCGACAAGTTCGACGAGACGAAGGATGCGCGCGCACTCTTCTATACGGCTTACGGCAAGAGCGTCGACAACTACTCGGTCTTCGACCCCTCTGAGGGCGAGGGCGGTTACAAGTCGCTCAAATACACCAACGTCAACCACGACGGTTCGGCCGCCAGCGCAGTCGCCTTCGTCGATACCGACGTTCCGGTGTTCCGTTCGGCCGATGCCTACCTCATGCTGGCCGAGTGCGCCAAGAGAGGCGGTGCCGCCGAGGCGGACGGCTTGAATGCTATCAACGACGTGCGTCAGCGTTCGGGTCTGGCCGGCCTGTCGGCAGGCGACTATACGCTCGATGCCGTTCTCGACGAGCGCGCCCGCGAGCTCTACTGGGAGTTCACGCGTCGTCAGGATCTTGTTCGCTTCGGCAAGTTTACCTCGGAGGCATACCTCTGGCAGTGGAAGGGCGGCGTCAAGGATGGTGTTGCGGTCGACTCGCATTTCGACATGATGCCTATCCCGCCGGCAGATATCAACGCCAACGGCAACCTGACGCAGAACGAGGGCTATTAATGTTATCCGTATAACGACTAATAAAACTGTAAAATGAAAAAAATATTCAATATAGCGGTTCTGGCTCTTGCAGGCGCGATGTTCGCTTCGTGCGAGCAGGAGCACATCGACGCTCAGTACATCCCCGGGAACGTCACGGCTCCCGTGCTGAACGATATCGAGGGCTGCGCTCTGGCGGCCGACGGTGCCGATCTGACATTCGAGTACGTCGCAGCCGATTACGGCATCAAGGCGGCCGTGGGCTACACGCTCTATGTCGATATGGCGGGCAACGACATGGCCTCTAAGCAGAAAGTCACGGCCAACATCGGCGGCGGCAAGATCGTCGTGTCGGCCAAGAATCTCAATGTCGCACTGCTCAACGCAGGCGCCGACAAGGAGGCCGAGGCAGCGGCCGAGTTCCAGCTCGTTGCCAACATGCTCAACAACAAGGGTGCGGCCAACGAGGCTACGGCAGCCGTGTCGAATCTCGTCGAGGCGACCTTCCGTACCTACAACGCCGAGATACGTCCCTTCGACAAGTTCGCCCACGTATGGGTCATCGGCGACTATTGCGGCTGGGACCATGCGGCGTCGCAGTATCTCTACGACTATGCGGCTTCGGGCTCGAAGTACACCGGCCTCGTCGACTTCGGCGAGAAGGCGGCCAACGGCTTCAAGCTGACCGGTATCGCCGGCTGGGACGATTCGTGCAACTGGGGTCTGCCCGACGACGGCAGCGAGGTCGAGGCCGAGGCGGCCGAGCTCACGCTCATCACTTCGGGCGGCAGCAAGGATCTCAAGTGCTACGCGAAGCGTTTCTATTTCTTCTCGTTCGACAGCTCGACTCTCAAACTCGCCAAGGATTGGAGCGCCGACCAGATCGGTATCATCGGTCTCAACGGCGACTGGGACAACGACATCGTTATGGAGTACAACGCATATTGGACACGTTTCTATGCCGATATCGACGCACCGGCGGCTACCGAAATGAAGCTGCGCGCCGATGCGGGCTGGGATCTCAACTGGGGCGCAGGCGCGGTCAAGGGCGGCGACAACATCCCCGTCGAGGCCGGACAGTGGCGCGTATACTTCGACCCGGGACAGGGCACGATCGAGTTCTCGTCGAGCATGTACGGCAAGGATGAACCCGTCGGCGGCAGCACCGAGCCCGACCCCGATCCCGATCCGGAACCGGAGGTAAAGGCCGGTCTGTGGTCGATCATCGGCAACGACGGCGACTGGAACACCGACATATATATGACCGCGGCCGACAACGGCCTGTGGATAAGCGACGTGGTGGCCGTCACGAGCGAGTTCAAACTGCGTTACAACGCTTCGTGGGATAGCAAGATCGACCGCGGTGCGGCAGCAACTGCTGTCGTCGGCGAGCCCTTCGCCGTGGCTCAGGGCGGCGGCAATATCGCCGTCGAGGAGGGTCTCTATGTCATTACCTACGATTCGGTCAACGAGACGCTTGCCATAACCGACGCCGCACCGGGCTGGGGTCTTATCGGCGACGCGCTGACCAACGCCTGGGACAACGATACCTATAAGCTGACCGAGGCCGAGGCGGGCGTATTCGTCTCGTCGCCCGTGACCGTCGGCGCCGGCAACTTCAAGCTGCGCAAGAACAACACGTGGGGCGAGGAGTACACCGGTACGTTCGTCGAGTTCGGTACGCCGTTCGCCGCAGGCGCCGGTGCCGACAACATCACTCTGGGCGAGGAGAATGTCGGCGTGCAGGTCATCGTCACTCTCGATACCAATGCCGGCACTGTCACGATCGACCGTCTGTTCGACGGCCGCTGGGGTGTGGTCGGTGCCGTGAACGGCATGACGTGGAACGGCGACGTGCTGATGTGGCAGTCGGGCGAGGTGTGGAAGAGCGCCCCGTTCCGTGCCGACGGCGAGTTCAAGATCCGTAAGGACGGTGCTTGGGATGTAGATCGCGGAGGCGAGTTCGCCGCTTTCGACACCGCTTTCGCCGCAGCTCAGGGCGGCAAGAACATCTCGCTGGGCGAGGATGCTGCTGGCAAGTTCTTTACTCTTGTCTACGATCCTGCGGCCGAGACTATTACCGTCAGCGAATATAAATAACCGCTCCGCCCCTCGGGGCAGGGAGCTCAAAGTCGGAGGGTTTTGACCGACCCTCCGACTCCTAAGCGAAAACCGACGCCGGGCGCATTGATGCCCTTTGCGGCGGTTTTCGGACGAATAAAGGTATAAACGATTAAAACGCAACATATCATGAAACGATCTATTCTGCATGCCGTGACAATATTGCTTGCGGCCTGTGCCGCAGTCGTAGCGACGGGTTGCGGCGGCGACGATACGCCCTCTACGCCGCAGACGGCTGCGCTGAGAGCGACGCCGCAGTCTCTCGACTTTACGGCCGACAGCTATTCGCAGACCATATCGGTCGAGTCGTCGGGCGGGCGCTGGCTCGTTTCGTCGGCCGACGGCTGGTGCCAGACCGACGTAACGTCGGGCAGCGGCAACGGTACGGTAAATGTTTCGGTCTCGGCCAACCCCGAACAGAGCGAACGCTCGACGCGGCTGACACTGCGCATGACGGGCGCCGACGATGTAGTGGTCACGGTGCGCCAGAGTGCGCCGGGCGAGGAGGGCATCGTCGTCGAGCCCGACCCGTGGGACGGCGTGAAGCGTGCCGACATCACTTACCAGCTGTTGATATATTCGTTCGCCGACTCCGACGGCGACGGCATGGGCGACTTCCGCGGCATCATCTCCAAACTCGACTATCTCGACCGTCTGGGCGTGTCGGCCATATGGCTCTCGCCTGCGCACCCCGCCGCTTCGTACCACGGCTACGACGTCAAGGACTACGAGGCGCTGAACCCCGCATACGGTACCGAGGAGGACTTCAAGGCGTTGATCGACGCCGCGCACGAGCACGACATCAAGGTCTACATGGACTATGTCATCAACCATACGAGCAAGGAGCATCCGTGGTTCGTCGAGGCGCTTTCGGGCGAGGATAATCCCTATCGCGGCTACTACGTACTCTCTAACGACCCTGCGGCCGATATCGCCGCCGGGCGTATCCCGATGATCGCCACCGAGGGCGCGTCGGGCTACGATGCCGGACAGTGGTTCGCGGCCGTTACGTCGGCCTCTGCCGAGCCTCAGAAGCTGCGTTTCACGCTGCGCTGGTCGGCTGCGCCGACCCTTACGGTCGACAAGGTCGACGATATCGAGAACAGCGGCACGCCTGCGGGCAAGTATCTCTATTACGGCAACCCCGGCAAGTGTGCCGAGTTCTTCGAGCAGGAGGACGGTACGCTGGCTCTGTCGCTCGAATTTTCATCGCCTTGGGGCTGTCTGGTGCGCACCTCGTCTACGTCGTGGGCTGCCGGCACCAAGTACGGCGCCAAGAGCGGCGCCGACAAGCTGGCATGGGGCGAGCCGCTGACGCTCATGTCGAACAGCAGCACCGAGCCCAAAGACATCCTGCTGCCGGGCATGGAGTCCGTGATGTACCATTCGCACTTCTGGACAGACTGGTTCGCGGATCTCGACTACGGTTCGGCCGAGGAGTGCGAGCAGTCCGATGCGTTCAAGGCCGTAAGCGCCTCGACGCACAAGTGGATCGACATGGGCATCGACGGCCTGCGTCTGGACGGTGCGAAGCATGTCTACCACAACGCTGCGTCGAACGAGAATCCGCTGTTCTGGAACAAGTTCTACAACGACGTAAACGAATATTTCCGCCGGACGCACTCCGACGACATATATATGGTCGGAGAGGTATACTCCGACTATAACGAGGTGGCACCGTACTACTTCGGCCTGCCGTCACTGTTCGAGTTCTCGTACTGGTACCGGCTCGAATGGGCGTTGAACAACGCTACGGGCTGCCACTTCGCCAAGGACATATTGTCGTATCGCGAGCTCTATGCGACCGTGCGAGCGGACTATATCGAGGCCACCAAGCTGACGAACCACGACGAGAGCCGCGCCCGCTCGCTGTTGGGCGGCTCTATCGAGCGCGCCAAGACGGCAGGTGCCGTCCTGCTTACCTCGTGCGGTTCGCCGTATGTATATTACGGCGAGGAGTTGGGCTACGTAGGCCGCAAGGATAACGGCGACGAGTATGTCCGCCCGCCGATGAAGTGGGGCGACGCCTCGACCACCACGTTCATCGATAAGATATACGCCGGCATGGACCAGATCGGGGATGTCGCGGCTCAGTCGGCCGACGAGGAGTCGATACTGAATGTCTACCGCACCTTCTCGCAGCTGCGCAACACCTATCCGGCGCTCGCTACGGGCGAGATGACTCTCCACCCGACATACAACTCCGACAATACGCGTTACAAGCAGATAGCGGCATGGTACCGCACCGAAGGCGCGCAGCGCATGCTCGTGTTGCACAACTTCTCCAATGCCCCGACGACGCTGACTCTCGACGATGATATCGAGAAGGCGGTCGCCGTGCTGGGCAGCGTCTCGTCGAAGCTCTCGGACTCGACCACTACGCTGCGGCTGGGCGGTTACTCGTCGGCGGTATTCATGTTGAAGTAATCTTGCCGAGGATGAGACCGAGCCATGCGATAATTATTGCGGGCATGCTGCTTGCGGCGGCATGCTCGTCGCAGGATGACCGGAAGCCCGCGCCGCCGACACCGCCGACGCCCCCGCCTGCGCCCGTAGATATACCCTTCATGAAGGGTACGACCATGTCGTTCGCCAACTATATGCGCGATCTGGGGCTGGTCTATCGCGAAGCGGGTGTCGAGACCGATCCCTACGAATCGGTCAGGCGCCACGGCGCCAACGTCGTGCGGCTGCAACTCGATATGGTTCCTTTCGACGACTACGACGGATGCCGCATCGACTGGCAGCGTTACGAGCGTGTCGCGGCCGACGCCGCATGTGCGCGCGACGCAGGGCTGGATATAATACTTACGCTCAAACCCGACCGCGACATCTTCTCGGACGTCTCGGCACGCCACAACATGCTGCCCGAGCAGTGGAGCGGCATGAGCGATCGGCAGGTGGGCGATGCGCTATACCGGTGGGTATACGATGTTTTGGAGCGCCTTGCCGGCGAGAACATCCTGCCGGCCGTGGTGGCCGTCGGCAACGAGGTCAACCTCGGGTTCCTCTCGCCGGACGGACGTTACGACGCTGCGCGGACGGCGGCGCTGCTGGCTTGCGGCCACCGTGCCGTGCGCGACTACGGCGCACGCTACAACGAGGATGTACTGGTGGCCGTGCATACGGCCGATCCGTCGAAGAGCGAATCGTTTCTCGCCTCGCTCGCCGCTGCCGGCACGACCGACTACGATATAGTCGCCGTGTCGTATTATCCCGGCAAGGATATCGGCCATACCATGGGCTCTTACGGCAGTATGGCCGCCATGGCGGCGGATATCGTGAAGCGTTACGGCAAGCGCATGATGATTCTCGAAACGTCCTATTCGTTTACCGACGGCTTGAAAGAGGGACGATACATGGGCGACTGGTGCGACAACGCCTACAACTATCCCGACTGGAACGATACAGCCAACGACGCCAACTACACCCCACGCCGCCAGCGCGAGTGGCTCGGGGCGCTGGCCTCGCAGATCAAGGCTGCCGGCGGCGTGGGGCTGGTCACATGGGGCACCGAGTCGCTGCCCGACCGGATGACGGGCCTGGCCGAGGGACACGGCACGGGGCTGTATACATACCCGGCCGCATGGGGCTACGGCTCGACATGGGAGAACAACTCCTACTGGGACTTTACCGACGACAACAACCTGCACGAGGGCATCGACTGGATGCTCGACGTGGAGTGACGACCTGTTAACTACCTGTACATTAACCGAACGACATGATGAAAATTTCTCGTATTCTGCTCGCTCCGGCACTATTTGCCGCCGCATGCGCCGGCGGCGAGGCCGATCCTGCGGCGCATAATTTCCGCGAGGCGGCCGAGGTCTTTCCCATGACCGTCGTACGCGGTGTCACGTCGCACGCTCTTACGGACTACTATCCGCAGTTGGAGAGCGCCGATTCGCTTACCACGACCGACCCGCGACTGCACCTGACAGCCGGCGACGAGGGTTGGACCCGCTTCGATGTGGGCTGCGAGGCGGATGCCCTCGCCTCGTCGATCGAGGTATGGTATGGCGGCCAGGCGCGGTCGATAGCCGTGCTCGCGGGCTCTCGCGCGGCCGATGCCTACATGACTTCGTCGGGTGTCGATGACGGCTGCATCGTCGTTGCGATGACGCAGCCTGCGACCGATGTCGCGGCATTCTGGCGCAATATACGCCTTGCCGACGGGCAGATAACCACCTCGGCCGACGGCTCGCTGCGTATTGCTCTGCCGCAGTCGGCGGGCGAGATCGAGCGTTCGTCGATAAGGGTATATGCCGCCTCCGACGACGGACGTTTCAACGATATACTCATCCCGTTGGAGTACGGCGAGGCGGTCGTGAGCAGCGCGTTGCTCGACCGCCGCGACTTCCCCTCGCAGGTGCTCTACTCGCTGATGATCGACCGCTTCTCGAACGGCAACCCCGCCAACGACCGCAGGCTCGACCTGCCGGAGGTGCTCGACAAGGTGGACTACTACGGCGGCGATATGGAGGGCATAAGGCAAAAGATCGACGAGGGATTCTTCGACGATCTGGGCATAACGACTATATGGATATCGCCCATTACGCAGAACCCCTACGATGCGTGGGGACTCAACGAGGACCCGCCGACCAAGTTCTCGGGCTATCACGGCTACTGGCCTATATATAACACGGCTATCGACAAGCGTTTCGGCACCGACGCCGAGCTGCGCGCGATGCTCGATGCGGCGCACGCCCACGGCATGAATGTCATACTGGACTACGTGGCCAACCATATGCACATCGACTCTCCCGTACTGCGCGAGCACCCCGACTGGACGACCGAGCTGATACTGCCCGACGGCCGCGAGAACATAGGCCTCTACGACGAGCAGCGCCTGACCACGTGGTTCGACAAGCATATACCGACGCTCGATCTCGAACGCGATGAGATATGCCGGCCGATGACCGACTCGGCGCTCTACTGGATCGAGAATTACGACTTCGACGGCTTCCGCCACGACGCCTGCAAACATATCCCGCTCGACTACTGGCGCATGCTGACGCGCAAGATGAAGACGCGCTATCCCGACCGCAGGCTGTGGCAGATAGGCGAGACCTACGGCTCGGTCGAGCTGATAGGATCATACGTCAAGAGCGGCATGATCGACGCGCAGTTCGACTTCAATCTCTACCATACGGCTATCGACGTCATAGGCAGGGAGCTGTCGGCCGAGCGCATCGCCCGCACCGTCGAGGAGTCCGAGGCCGCCTACGGTTCGCACCACACTATGGGCAACATCACGGGCAATCACGACAAGCCGCGCTTCATATCGCTTGCTGGCGGCGGCTTGTCGTTCGATGAGGACTCGAAGGCCGCGGGGTGGAAGCGCGATGTGGTCATCGGTGACGAGGCACTCGGACATGCACGTCTCATGCTGCTCAAAGCCTTGATTATGATCGTGCCGGGTGTGCCGTGCATCTATCAGGGCGACGAATACGGCGTGCCGGGCGGCAACGACCCCGACAACAGGCGCATGATGCGCTTCGACGGCTACGATAGCGGCGAGCAGCGGCAGATCGATATGACGCGACGTCTGGTGCGGCTGCGCCGCTCGCAGATGCCCTTGATGTACGGCGATATGATGACGCTGCATGTCGACAGCGACGTGTGGGTGTTCATGCGCCACTACATGGGTCAGTGGGCCGTCGTGGCGCTCAACGTCTCGTCTCGGCCTGCCCGGGTCGACGTGACGCTGCCGGCGCTTGCGGCTGCGGCCGCCGAAGCGGCGCAGACGGGCAGCGACGGGGCATGCGCCCAGGTCGCAGGCCGCAGCATGCGTATCTCGCTGCCGCCATACGGATTCGACATAATTACAAATACAAAATAAAATTGCTCCCATGAAGAAAATAACTTTGATTGCCATGTTCGCCGCACTGCTTGCCGGCTGCGGCCAGGCCAGGCGGAACGATGCGGCCGAAGTGTCGCAGGACAAGTACAACTCGGTGGTTTACGAGCTCAACATACGGCAGGCGACGCCGGAAGGCACGTTCGCCGCGGCCGAGCGTTATCTGCCCGAATTGAAGAAGATGGGTGTCGACATAGTGTGGCTGATGCCTATACACCCGATCGGCGTCGACGGACGCAAGGGTTCGCTCGGCTCCTACTACTCGATATCGGACTACGAGGCGGTCAACCCCGAGTTCGGCGATATCGAATCGTTCGACCGGTTCGTCGCCGCAGCCCATGATCTGGGGCTGAAAGTCATTATCGACTGGGTCGCCAACCACACCTCGCGCGATGCGAAGTGGTGGAAAGAGGGACACGAGGACTGGTACGTGCTCGACGAGGAGTCGGGACTGCCTATCGTGCAGTACGACTGGACGGACATAGCCAAGCTCGATTACGCCAATGCCGACATGCGCGAGGCCATGACCTCGGCCATGCTGTTCTGGATCGGGCGCGGCGTGGACGGATTCCGCTGCGACGTGGCCTACGAAGTGCCGATCGACTTCTGGCAGCAGGCATTCGCACGGATCCGGGAGGCAGCCCCCGATGTATATCTTCTGGCCGAGGGCGAAAAGACGTTCCTGCACGACAGCGCCTTCGATACGACCTACGGCTGGGACCTGCACCACCTGATGAACGCTATCGCCCGGGGCGAGAAGAGCGCGGCCGACCTGCGTGCATATGTCGAATCCGATGCCGCAGCCTATCCCGCACCTGCCATGCGCCTTATGTTCACGTCCAACCACGACGAAAACTCGTGGTCGGGTTCGGAGTTCGAGCGCATGGGCGATGCCGCCGCGACTTTCGCAGCGCTCACGTTCGTGCTGCCGCAGGGACAGCCGCTGATCTATACCGGTCAGGAGATAGGCCTCGACCGCCGTTTGGAGTTCTTCGAGAAGGATACGGTCGACGGGCTGACCGACCCGCAGTGCGGTGCCGGCTGGCGCGAGCTCTACACCGATCTCTGCCGCCTGCGCCATACCAATGCGGCACTGTCCGCCGGCGAGGACATAGCCCCCATGGTCTACATGGAGGGTGCGCCCGAGGATGTCATGGCCTTTACGCGCGAAAAGGACGGCCGGGCGGTGTTCTGCCTGTTCAACCTGTCGGCCGAGCCGCAGACGGTCGTCGTTACCGATTCCGTTGCAGGCGGTTATAAGACCCTTACCGGCGGCGAGTACGCCCTGACCGCTGACAGCAGCATCCTCCTCGCCCCGTGGCAGTGGATGATCCTTACGCGCTGAGACGCCCCCGAGTCGGCACCGGACGCTTGTCCGGTGTCGATAAAAAGCGTATCTTTGCATAAAAAGTTATATTATGATACACTCTGAGTGGAGTTATTCGGCCGTGCTTTACGAGATGAACGTGCGTCAGCTTACGGCCGAGGGTACGCTCGCCGCAGCTGCCCGCAGGTTGGAGTTCCTGCATGATCTGGGGGTCGACATCATATGGCTGATGCCGATATATCCGATCGGCGTCGAGGGGCGCAAAGGCACCCTCGGCTCTTACTATTCGATATCGGACTATACGGCAGTCAACCCCGAAATGGGCGACATGGCCGATTTCGACGCGTTCGTCGCTCGGGCGCATGCGTTGGGCATGAAGGTGATTCTGGACTGGGTCGCCAACCACACCGCACGCGATGCGCGGTGGATCGAGCAGAAGCCTGCCGACTGGTACGAGCGCGACGAGAACGGTTCGCCGCGCGTGCCGTGGGACTGGACCGATACGGCCAAGCTCGACTACTCCAACCGCGACGTGTGGCGCGGCCAGATCGACGCCATGCGTTTCTGGGTCGAGCATCACTGTGTCGACGGTTTCCGCTGCGACATGGCCATGCTCGTGCCTATCGAGTTCTGGCAGCAGGCCTCGGCCGAGCTGCGAGCCCTCAGATCGGATCTGTTCATGCTGGCCGAGGCCGAGGAGGACAACCTCTTCGAGGGCGGTGCGTTCGATGCGAGCTACCAGTGGGGCATACATCATCTTATGTGCGACGTTGCGAAGGGCACGCGCCGCGTGTGGGACCTGCGCGATGCGATATATGCCGATATGGCGCGGTATCCGGCCGAGGCCATGCGCATGAGCTTTACCTCCAACCACGACGAAAACTCGTGGTCGGGTTCCGAGTTCGAGCGCTTCGGCGACGCATTGGAGGTCATGACGGCACTGACGTTCCTCATGCCCCGCACCATACCGCTCATATATACCGGTCAGGAGGTCGGTTACGACCACTCGTTCGCATTCTTCGAGCGCGACCCGCTGCCCCACTATAAGCCTACGCGTCAGAGCGAGGTGTACCGGCGCCTTGCACGGCTCAAACATACGCAGCCGGCGCTGGCCGCAGGCGAGCGCGGGGGCGACATGGTGGAGATCGACAACAACGCCAAGGACTGCATGATGACCTTCGTGCGCGAGAGGGGGCGCAGCCGCGTGGTGGCCGTACTCAACCTGTCGCCGTGGACTATCCACGCCGACTTCCGGACGGGAGGCTATGCCGGCGAGTACCTCGATGCCATGACCTGCGAGCGTATCGTGCTGCCCGAACACTTCGAGTGCGACATACTGCCGTGGCACTATCGTATACTTGTAAAACCTTAAACTACAAATATCTATGAGACGAATACTCCTTATCCTGCTGGCCGTCGCGATGATGCCCGGCCTGCTGTCCGCGCGCAAGGCGCCGTCGCCCGTGCAGCGCGTCGAGCCGCTGTCGTGGTGGGTCGGCATGAACACACCCTTGCAGCTGATGATCTACGGCGACGATCTGTCGTCATACGATGTCGAGATCCTGCCCGCGGGCAGCGGCGTCGGTGTAACGGCCGTGCACAAGGCCGACAACCCGGACTATCTTTTCGTCGACGTGGCGATAGCCGACGATGCTTCGGCTGGCGAATATACGCTGCGTCTTAGCTCGGGCAAGCGCCGCTTCGACATACCCTATACTATCGCCGAGCGTCGCGAGGGCTCTGCCGCGCGCAAGAGCTTCTCGACGGCCGACATGGTATACCTTATCATGCCCGACCGCTTCGCCAACGGCGATGCGTCGAACGACTCGACGGCCGACACGGCCGAGAAGGCCGACCGCAGCGACATGGGTGGCCGCCACGGCGGCGACCTGCAAGGCATCATCGACCGGCTCGACTATATCGCCGATCTGGGCGCCACGGCCGTGTGGTGCACGCCGCTGCTGCTCGACGACGAGGCGCAGAGCTCCTATCACGGCTATGCTTGCAGCGACTACTACCGCATCGACCCGCGCTTCGGCAGCAACGAGCTGTTCCGCCGCTATGTCGACGAGTGCCACAAGCGCGATCTGAAAGTCATCATGGACGTAGTGCCCAACCACAGCGCCACGTCGCACTGGTGGTACGGCAACGAGCCGTTCGAGGACTGGATACACCGTTTCGACGAGTATACGCAGTCCAACTTTACCTTCTCGACGAACATGGACCCCAACGCCTCGCGCGCCGATCTTTATCAAATGGAGAGCGGGTGGTTCGACCGCTCTATGGCCGATATGAACCTCGACAATCCCTACATGCTCAACTACTTCACGCAGTGGGGCGTATGGTGGATCGAGGCTATGGGGCTCGACGGCCTGCGCGTCGACACGTACCCCTATAACGAGAAGGAGCCTATGAGCCGCTGGTGCCGCGCCATTCTCGACGAGTATCCCGACATGAACATCGTCGGCGAGGTGTGGACTGCGTCGATACCGCAGCTGGCCTACTGGCAGGGCGGTAACGCCAACAAGGACGGCTTCGACTCGCACCTGCCCTCGATCATGGACTTTCCGCTGCGCGACGCGATATGCGCCGCATTGCAGGAGGGCGGCGACAACCCCGAGTGGGGCAAGGGCATGACGCGCGTGTACGACATCCTCTCGCACGACTTCGTATACCACGATCTGAGCCGCATGATGATTATGGCCGCCAACCACGATACCGACCGCATCGCCGATGTCGTGCGCGGCGATGTCGGCCGCATGAAGATATCTATGGCGCTTCTGGCTACGCTGCGCGGCATGCCGCAGATATTCTCGGGCGACGAGATGATGTTCCGCTCGCACGACATGTCGAAGGGACATATCGCGCTGCGCGTCGATTTCCCCGGCGGCTGGCAGGGCGACGCTACGGATCTGTTCGACCCCGCTCAGCGCACCGGCGCGGCAAAGGAGATTTTCGACTATACCCGCCGCCTGTTCAACTGGCGCAAGACCAAGGATGTGATCCACAACGGCCGCACCCTCCACTTCGTCGACCGCAACAACACCTACGCCTATTTCCGCTATAACGACACCGAAGCCGTATTCGTCTTCGTCAACAACACCGACCGTCCCGTTACCGTTCCGTGGTCGCGTTATTCCGAGATATCCTCGACACTCCGCGACGGCCGCGATGTCATTACAGGCCGCAGCGTCGACCCGGCGTCATTGCAGGTTGCGGCGGGGGATGTATCGGTTGTAGAATTTACACGCTGATTTTTTTTCGTGAAAAGGCGCCATTAGCGTCACCTCAATCATCGGGGCAAACGGGACGTACATCGAGTACTACCCGTCTGCCCCGATTTCATGTCGGCACCGCTACTCACGCCTTTTGACGAAAAATTTTCCGAGAAAAGTCATCATTTGCGTCCGCGCCTCGTCGTTCGGCAATGGGCAGTACGCCAAGTACAGCCCATCGCCTCACTCGGTCGTTGCGTTGCAACTAATGCCTTTTGACGAAAAATTCGGTATCGGTTCTTGGCTGGGCTTTCGTAAAAAATCTCATTCTACTGCCGCGCACTCAATCTCCCGAACGGGACGTACATCAGTACTACTCATTGGCGGGTTTTTCGCGTGCGGCTTGTAACGTTTTCTTTAATCAGAGGGCAGAGCCGTATTTATTCGGGCTATGCCGAAGCGATGGCGAAATACGGGCTGCAAAGAGGCATAGACGGCTCGAAGGCTCGCTACAAGTCCACGCAGTAATATTATCGGGATATACAGAAACTCGCCGACGATCTCAAAGCGGAAGTTGTGGATTTGCAACAGCAAAAAGAATCGGCACGGGAGGAACTAAGACGGGCGAAAAAAGAGATACAGACCTAGAAGCTGAAATGGGCGGCAACCACCGCAGCTGCCAACATCGCCGAGAGTGTCGGTTCTCTTTTCGGCAGCAACAAGGTCAAGACGCTGGAAAGGGATAACACCGCCGTAAGCGGCAAGCTGTTGGAGTATGCAGGGGAACTTTATTCAGAGAAACACGGACGGAAATTCACGACCGAAAAGGCAGGGTTTCAAGTGCTGAAAGACACTACGGACGGGACGAGACTGGTTCTTGCCATTGACCGAAAGCCCATTGCCGAGTGGTTCAAATAACAATTCGAGAAGTTAAGGCAGAACATACGCCGGCCCATACAGCCACAAAGAAAGGGTAGAGGAATGAACCTGTAATGGGTTTATTGTTATGAAAAACAAATAGTAACGTTTGTAAATGACTAAGGAACGGTACTTTTTGTAATTTTGCAAAGAAAATGATAGAACAAGTTTATGAATCGTATAATTTTAGAAACTAACAGATTGCTATTGCGGGAAATGACACTTTCTGATATGGGCTCACTATCCTTAATATTACAAGATGAAAAAGTAATGTATGCTTATAATGGAGCTTTCAGTGATAAAGAAACTTTTGCTTGGATGCAAAAGCAACTTCAACGATATAAAGATTATGGATTCGGATTGTGGGGCGTAATTCTTAAAGATACCAACGAAATGATAGGACAATGCGGTCTTACTATGCAGGAATACAAGACGGCGCAAGTTCCCGAAATCGGTTACTTGCTGGCTCATAAATATTGGCATAAAGGTTATGCTGTTGAAGCCGCAATGGCTTGTCGGGAGTATGGGTTTAATACACTGAAATTTGATGAATTATATTCAATTATTAGAGATACAAACGTTGCATCACAAAAAGTAGCACTTCGCAATGGTATGAATCCAATTGATTATATTGTTAAACACTATCGTGAAGTTGATATGCCCCATTTGGTATATTGTGTAAAAAAATGATAAATTTATGAATACCTCTACATTGACTATATGACAGAAAATAGTTACTTAAACCATATTGAATCGCAAATAAAATATGAATATTGTCCGTTCCTACCAAAGCAATTCTTTTAGAGGAAGGAAAAGTTGCAGAAAAACTCTATCTGATCCGTAAAGGTTGTCTGTGGCTGTTTTTCTATAATTTAGTGGCTTATGTATTCCTGCCGGTTCCCTACATGGGAGCCACATAAGAATAGAACTATCCACCGTATTCGGGTGGAAACGGAGGTAATTCGTTACCCGAAAAATCAATTAACTTGTTGATATGTAGTTGTTTTAGTCTATACTTATTTTGACTTTATTGGAGTTGGAAAATCCACAAGACATGGTGCTAAATAAAATAGTCCTTTGCTTTGTGGATTATTAAAATGATGTATCTGAGAAAGAATTATTCGACAGCATAGTAACTCAAAACGCTGAAATTTGCACGGTTGCTAAATCGTTACCTCTATTTCTCAAATAATTCGCTAAAAGTTTATTTTTCAATCTATTAAGTCGAGCCGATAATAATCTAAAATATATTGTCGCATCTATCCATCGTCCGTTGGATCGGGCGTGGATCGTTTTATGTCGCTGCACGGCTGTTCGCTTTTGCAATCGGGATTCGATCGAGCTTGGAAGCTGCCGGATCCGTTATCGGAGTATCGGATTCGTTGCGGTGTATGTATTCGATCGGGACGTTTTAGCAGGCGGAATGATTCGACTCGAAGACGATTGCACGGGCGCGAGGGCAGGCGGCCGTTACGTAAAAAAGCGATCGGCGACCGTAGTCGCCGATGCAGGGAATATGGCTGCCGTTTCGGACGGCAGGCAGGATAGGTCGTCACCGCTACTTAGCGTATGATACCGAACGGGTCTCGCGAATGACGGTTATCTTGACCTGTCCGGGGTAGGTCATCTCGTCCTGTATCTTCTTGGCTATGTCGTGCGACAGCGACTCAGACTCCTGATCGTTGAGTTTGTCGGCACCGACGATGACGCGCAGCTCGCGGCCTGCCTGAATGGCGTATGTCTTGACTACGCCGGGATAAGAGAGGGCTATGTCCTCCATCTCCTTCAAGCGCTTGATGTACGACTCGACCACTTCGCGGCGCGCGCCGGGGCGTGCGCCCGAGATCGCGTCGCAGACCTGGATGATCGGCGCTATGAGCGAGGTCATCTCCACCTCGTCGTGGTGAGCGCCTATCGCATTGCATACGTCGGGCTTTTCCTTGTACTTCTCGGCCAGCTTCATACCGATGATTGCGTGCGGCAGTTCGGGCTCGTCGTCGGGCACCTTGCCTATATCGTGCAACAGTCCGGCGCGACGTGCGGCCTTGGGGTTGAGACCCAGCTCCGAAGCCATGACGCCTGCCAGATTGGCCGTCTCGCGTGCGTGCTGCAACAGGTTCTGGCCGTATGACGAGCGGTACTTCATCTTACCGATAAGACGGATCAGCTCGGGGTGCAGGCCGTGGATGCCCAGATCGATCGTAGTGCGCTTGCCGACCTCGACGATCTCCTCCTCGATCTGCTTCTTGACCTTGGCCACGACCTCCTCGATGCGTGCGGGGTGGATTCGGCCGTCGGTCACGAGCTGGTGAAGCGCCAGACGTGCTATCTCTCTGCGCACGGGGTCGAAGCCGCTGAGGATGATCGCCTCGGGCGTGTCGTCGACGATGATCTCGATGCCCGTAGCTGCTTCCAGAGCGCGGATGTTGCGTCCCTCGCGGCCGATGATGCGTCCTTTGACCTCGTCAGAATCGATGTTGAATACCGTAACGGCATTCTCTATGGCCGTCTCGGTGGCTACGCGCTGAATCGATGCCACGACGATGCGCTTGGCCTCCTTCGTGGCTGTGAGCTTGGCCTCCTCGATCGTCTCGTTGATATAGGCCACGGCGTCGGCCTTGGCCTCGCTCTTCATGTTCTCGATGAGGATGTTCTTGGCCTCCTCCGAGCTCATGCCAGAGATCTGTTCCAGACGAGTATTCTGCTCCTTGATGATGCCGGCAAGCTCCTCCTTGCGGCTCTGCAAGGTGTTGATCTGTGCGTCCATCTGCTCGCGCATGCGGTCGTTCTCGGCGCATTTCTTATCCAGGTCGCGCTCCTTGTGTTGGAGGTTGGCTTCGATCTGCTTGGCGCGCTGCTCGCTCTGTGCGAGTTTCTGGTTGCGCTCGTTGACCTGACGCTCGTGCTCGCTTTTGAGCTGGATGAACTTCTCCTTGGCTTGGAGTATCTTCTCCTTCTTTATCATTTCGCCGTCCGCCGCAGCCTTCTCGACGATAGACCTCGAACGGGCCCTCACGCCGTAAAAGGCCGCCAGACCACCCGCGAAGGCGCCTGCAACGGCAGCAACAATCACTATTACGGTATCCATATCGTTAAAATATTTATTTATTAATTAAAAGTATCATATATCCGGATGCAAATAAAAATCCCGCACGACTTCCTTTTCTTGTTTGACGAATCCGCAGATCTGTCATAAGTGGGGCTCCGAAGTACGCAATCTTCCAATGGTATCGCTCGGATACACCGATCGCCGGGATCGGTCAAGGCCTGATTTTGTCTCTATACGAGAGTTGTCCCAATGTAGTTTAATTGTACAGTTCGCAAAGCTATAAGGAATCCATGCGGGATAGATCCGTTGCATCCTATGTTAAAGAACTTGTCCGCTGCGCAGAGGCCGGTAACGGTCGCAGGCTTACGACCTGCTTCGTCTGCCGCATCCGCCGGGCGAATCCCCGTCCGGAGCATCGCCGGAACCTCTTGCGTGAGACGGTTTGTCGTCGTCGGGCATCAGCCCAAATATGAGTCCAGTCGCTGCGAGAGAGCTTCGAGCGCCTCCGTTTCGGCGCTGCCGAGCCTACCCGAGCGCTCGCTGCTCAGTGCAACTATCGAAAAACGCAGTGCCGCCATGGCCAGTCGGTCGGTCTGGTCGAGCGACGGAACTCGCGTGAACTCTCTTACCTTTTCGTTGAGACGTCGTGCCGCCTCGCGATAAAGCTCCTCCTTCTCCTGCTCGATAGACATCGGATAGGACTTGCCCGCAATCGAAAGGTTTATATTGATTTTTGCCATAGCCTAAGTCTTGCTCCGAAATCAAACGCCGTCGGGACGGTCGAGCATCGCGATGCACTTGTCAACTTCCCGCAATAAATTGTTGACACGCGCTCTGGCGCGCTCCCTGTCGCCCTTTTCACCGCCCATGCCGCGTCCCAGCTCGAAGCACTTGATCTTCGATTCGAGCTGTCGGTTCTGCTCCTGCAACGCTCTGTTGCGTGCCGCCAGCGCATCGCGTTCGGCCACCAGCGCACGACAGTCGCCGCTGATGCGGCGATGTTCGTCGAGGAGTCTTTCGACCTGTTCGACCAAACGCTTTACGATCTGTTTGTCCGCCATAAATCGGTCACGGTGAATCATTCTGCCCAAAGGTAATAATTTTCCGCCAAACGGCAAAATAATTCGTCCGTTAAGATCGAATAATCGATACTCCTTATTCGATTACGCTTCCGTACAGATCGTAATCCTCGGCGTCGGTTATGCGCACGTCGTATATGCAGCCGCGGCGCAGGCGACGGCCGCCGGCCTGGACGAGCACTTCGCCGTCGACCTCGGGCGAGTCGAACTCGGTGCGTCCTATGTAGTAGTCGCCCTCGTGCGAATCGATCATCACGGGCATCGTAGCTCCTATGCGGGCGGCGTTGCTTTCGAGCGATATGCGCTCCTGCAAACGCATGATGCGGTCGAGGCGCTCCTGCTTGACATCTTCGGGCACGTCGTCTTTCAGGCGACGGGCCGAGTAGGTACCCTCCTCCTCGCAGTAGGCGAAGACGCCCAGACGCTCGAAGCGCACGCGGCTGACGAACTCCATCAGCTCCTCGAAGTCGGCCTCGCTCTCGCCAGGGTACCCGACCATGAGCGTGGTGCGCAGCGCGATGCCGGGGATGCGCTCCCTGAGGCGGTCGACCAGCGCGTAGGCCTCGGCCGAGGTGTGGTTGCGCTTCATGGCCGCGAGCTGCGAATCGGATATGTGCTGGAACGGCAGGTCGATATAGCGGCATATCTTCTTCTCGCGTGCCATAGTGTCGATCAGCTCGTCGGTAAAGTCGGTGGGGTAGGCGTAGTGCAGGCGTATGCGCCTGATCTTGTCGATGCGGCATAGGCGTTCGAGCAGCTCGGCCAACGCACGGCGGCCGTAGAGGTCGATGCCGTAGCATGTCGTGTCCTGCGCTATGACGATCAGCTCCCTCACGCCGCTCTCGGCCAGTGCCGTCGCCTCCTCGACGAGCTCCTCTATGGGGCGCGAGACGTAACGGCCGCGGATGAGCGGTATGGCGCAGTATCCGCACATGCGGTCGCAGCCCTCGGCTATTTTCAGATAGGCGTAGTGCGACGGGGTGGAGAGCATGCGACGGGTCTCCAATTCGCGGCGGTGGCGGGCGCCCAGACGCTCGACGATCTGCTCCCAGCTCTTCACGCCGAAGAAGTCGTCGACCTCGGGCAGCTCGGCGCGCAGCTCGTCGGCATAGCGCTCCGAGAGGCAGCCTATGACGAACAGCTCGCCGACAAGCCCCTGCTGCTTGGCCGCCGCTGCGGCCAGAATCGTGTCGATGCTCTCTTTCTTGGCATCGCCTATGAATCCGCACGTGTTTATCACGACGACATCCGAGCGCGTGCGGTCGCTGTCGAAAACTATTTCGTATCCGGCATCGGCCAGCTGTGCGGCCAGATGCTCCGAGTCGACCGTATTTTTCGAGCAGCCGAGCGTTATGACGTTTAATTTCTTCATGTTATTCAAATAATTCGGCCGATGCTCCGAACGGCATGTCTATGTCGAACCACACCTCGTCGTTCTCCGAATCGGAGCCTTCGCCCTCGGATACGGTCATTATGTCGCACATGGTGCCGTCTTCGAGTCTTGTAAGCTGTTGCATGACCACTGCCGTTATGCCGAGCTTGTTGAACAGCAGTTCGTATTCGTCGGCCACCGATGTCACGACATAGGGGGAGAGCATCGTGCCGTTTCCGGAAAAACTTATGACGTCAAGAACGAACCGGTAACGATCCGCCAATGCAGTCAGCTCCGGCTCCGCTGCCGGAATGCTCTTTTTCGAAGCCGATATATATAAAAGATTCAACAGGCGCGGCGAAGCCGGGATACGACGTTGCAGGTCGAGGCACAGCTGATATGCCCTGTCGTATTGTCCGGCTTGCATCGCCTCTTCGACAAGCGTGAAAGTGCGGCGGTCGCCCGTATAGTCGTCGCGATATGCGCGGCCGTAGTAGAGCACCTGCAAGTCCTCGACGACGAGAGCCGGATCGACGGCGATGAAGCGCTCGGCCAGAGCGGCGAAACGCTCGTCGTCGCGCGCCTCGGCGCCCATTGCATCGTAGTCTATGTAGTATTCGCCGCTGCTGCGGAGTTTTACGAATCTGTATCCGTCCACCGCCTTGTCCGCGGCTCTCTCCCGGGTGGCAGCGCCCGCCCCGGCCTGCTGCTGCGCCGCCACATCGGCGCACCAAAATGCGGCGACGGCGAGTATCGGTAACAAGGTCTTCACGGCTGCATTACTTTTCGTCGCCGAACATCGCGCGAACGAACTCGCGGCGGTCGAACATCTTCAACTGGTCGATACCCTCGCCGATGCCGATATACCTCACGGGGATGCGGAAGCGGTCGCTGATGCCGATGACCACGCCTCCCTTGGCCGTGCCGTCGAGCTTGGTTATGGTAAGCGACGTAACGCTCGTAGCCTGCGTGAACTGCTTGGCCTGCTCGAAGGCGTTCTGTCCGGTCGAGCCGTCGAGCACGAGCATCACTTCGTGCGGCGCGTCGGGGATGACCTTGGCCATGACGTTGCGGATCTTGGTAAGCTCGTTCATCAGACCTATCTTGTTGTGGAGCCGGCCTGCCGTGTCGATCAGGACTACGTCGGCGCCCGTGGCTACGGCCGAGCGCAAGGTGTCGTATGCCACAGAGGCGGGGTCGGAGCCCATTTGCTGACGCACCATGGTCGCGCCTGCACGCTCGGCCCAGACGGCCAGCTGGTCTATGGCTGCGGCGCGGAACGTGTCGGCCGCGCCTATGACCACCTTGTTGCCTGCGCGCACGAGCTGTGCGGCCAGCTTGCCTATGGTGGTGGTCTTGCCAGCGCCGTTGACGCCGACGACCATCATCACGTAGGGCACGCCCGGCTTGACCTCGATGCCGAAGTTCTGCTGCGAGGAGTGCGACTCCTCCATAAGCGATGCTATCTCGTCGCGCAGGATCGAGTGCAGCTCCGACGTGTTCATGTATTTGTCGCGTGCGATGCGCGCCTCGATGCGCTCTATGATCTTGACCGTCGTCTCGACACCTACGTCGGAGGTTATGAGCACCTCTTCGAGCTGGTCGAGCACGTCGGCATCGACGGTCGACCGTCCCGCAATGGCGCGGGTAAGTTTCGAGAAGAAGCCGCTCTTGGTCTTTTCCAGACCGGCTTCCAGCTCGCGCTGCTCGGCCTGCTGCACATCCTCTTGGGGAGCGGCTGCCGCCTTATCCTGTTTTTTCTTGAACAGATCGAAAAATCCCATACTCAGTGTATCGATGTTTATTTTGGCAAAAATACGAAAAATTAGGCAACATTACAAATTATCGCCCCGGAGCATCGCGCGTGTTGGAGTGCGGCGAGAGAGCCGGTGCGTATTTCGTTTGTCGGCCGTATCGGGATTCGTTTCGGATCGCTGGCATGAAAAAAGCCGATGATTCTGGCGGCCGCTTTCGCTTTTTTAGTATATTCGCCGCGGAATACGAAAAACTGATTATGAAGAAACTGTTCAAAAAGTATGTGATAGATGCCCTGAGCCATATGGCTCTGGGTCTCTTCTGTTCGCTGATTCTGGGCGTGATCCTGGGCCAGCTGGCCAAGATCGAGGCTCTGTCGTTTCTCGGCTTCATTGCCGAAACGCTCTCGGCCTCCTCGCCGCTTGTGGGTGCCTGCATCGGTATGGCCATTGCCTACGGCATGAAGTGCCCGCTGCTGGTCAACATTTCGTCGGCCATAGTCGGTGCGCTGGGTTATCGCTTCGGCGGTCCGGTAGGTGCCTATCTGGCGGTCATGGTGGGTGTCGAGCTGGGCTCGCTCGTATCGAAGCGCACTCCGGTCGATATAATCGTCACGCCGCTGGTCACGATCGTCGCCGGCGGTATGTTCGCCAAGTGGTGCTGCTCGCCGATCAACGACATGATGTTGCAGCTGGGAATGCTCATCAACCACGCTACCACGCTCAACCCCTTCTTCATGGGTGTTGCGGTGGCCGTGCTGGTCGGCTGCGCCCTCACGCTGCCCATAAGCTCGGTCGCGATATGCGTCATGCTCAACCTTGACGGGCTGGCGGCCGGTGCCGCGACGGCTGGCTGCTGCGCACAGATGATCGGCTTCGCCGTAATCAGTTTCAGGGACAACGGCATAAGCGGCCTTATCTCGCAGGGCGTCGGAACGTCGATGTTGCAGATAGGCAATATAGTCAAGAAACCGCTTATATGGATCGCTCCGACTATCGCCTCGGCCGTGCTGGGCCCGGTCTCGACCATGCTGCTGGGCATGACCAACAACGCTATCGGCGCCGGTATGGGAACATCTGGACTGGTGGGGCCGATAGCGGCATACGCCACTATGGGCGGTACGACGGACAGTGCCGTTCTCATGGCCGAGATCATCGGACTGTACTTCATAGCGCCGGCCGCAATAGCCCTTGCTATCGACACGGGCATGAGGCGTGCCGGCTGGATCAGGCCCGGCGACATGAAGATCGAGTAAGCCCGTTATTCGGCCGCATGCCGCGCGCTTTCCGGTTAATGTATCCGCCCCTGCCGCACAGCATTGCGGTCGGGGCGGATTCGTTTTATGTCCCGGCCGCTTCGCGCGAGCCCTTTTCATGCGCTCGGCTTTGTTCTGCGTCTTGCCGCCCTCCCGGCCGCAGTTCCATGCCGCGACACTTTGCAGGAGAATGCGGACATCGCTTTCGTCCCGCGGCCGGAGTGTCGTGCAGGGCAAATCGGGTATCTTCGATTTAGCGCAGTGAGGGTTGATTTTGGATGAATTTTCGTTATCTTTGATATGCCGAAGATATTCGTCAACCGATTCGGAAACTGCCGACAAATTCGACCGTCATATTCGTCTCGCCCGCAGCCGCCACGGTGTCTCCGCATGTGAGAAAGTGTTCTTTATATGTCGGATCATTCATATTATCAAATTCGTTCTTTATATTCGCGGAGACACTTTTTTTATTTCGCCGCCATGCCGTAAGCGGGGCGTGTCCAGCCGGTCGGAGGAGGGGCGCCGCAGGCCAACGGGATGATCCCGTGGGTCTTGGCCGACGTGATTTTTTCGGCGCGAGGTGTTGGATTTTCGGAAACTTTGAAATATATTTGCCACGCCGAAGCTCACGGGCAGCGGCGTTTATTGTTGTATGGCGCATAAATAGCGCTCTTAAATATTGGTTTATGAAGCATTTGATTCTTCATACGCTCCTGCTGATCTCTTTCTGCGGGGCGTATGCACAGGTCACGACATCGTCGATGACGGGTCGTGTCGAGGACGCGGAGTCCAATCCTATGATCGGAGCGGCGGTAGTAGCCGTTCATACTCCTTCGGGTACGCAATACGGAGTTGCGACCGATTCCAACGGACAGTACAATATTACGGGTATGCGCGTGGGTGGTCCCTATACGCTTACGGTGAGCTATCTGGGTTACCACCAGGCACGTGTCGAGAATATCGAGTTGCTGCTGGGCGATACGGAGCGCGTCGATGTCGAGCTCAGAGCGCAGGCGCTCGACATCGACCGCGTTGTGGTCGTGGCCGACGATACGTCGATCCGCGGTCACGGCACGGGCGAGCGGTTCCGCTCGGAGCGCATAGCCTCGATGCCGACCATAACACGTTCGATATACGACATCACGCGGCTCTCGCCTCAAATGGTATCGCCCAAGGCGGGCGGCGTGAGTGTCGCAGGTGCCAGCACGCGATACAACTCGTTCCGCATCGACGGCATGGCCAGCGACGACGTATACGGTTTGGGCACCACGGGCATGACCGGCTCGCTTACGCAGGCCAACCCCATACCGCTCGATGCCATAGAGCAATTGAGGGTAGCCGTGGCGCCGTTCGACGTGCGCGAGAGCGGCTTCACGGGCGGCGGCATCAATGCCGTCACGAAGGCGGGCGACAACAGCCTGCGCGGCTCGGCATACTTCTACTATAACGACGAGAATTTCTACGGTACGACGGCCGGATCGGGCGTCGCCGAGCGCACGAAGCTCTCGGAGCAGACCACGCAGATATACGGACTGTCGCTCTCGGGACCGATCGTGCGCGACAAACTCTTCTTCTTCGTTAACGGCGAATACAACCGCAACGTCGTACCGTCGACATACCACCCTTCGACCTCGGGCAGCGCCGTCACGGCAGAGCAGGCCGCGGCCATAGGCGCGCACTACTCGTCGCTCACGGGCTGGGACGGCGGCGGTTATGCCGCTCACGACGTGCCGGCGCTCTCGGGCGCACTGATAGCCCGTCTGGATTGGAATATCGATTCGACGCACCGCATGTCGCTCAGATACAACATGCTGCATGCCGACAAGAACGACAGCTCCAACTCGTCGCAATACTTCTACTTCACGGGCTCGGAGTACACCAACATCAACCGCACCCATTCTATCGTGGCTGAGCTCAACTCGACATTCTCGGCTTGGAGCAACTCGCTGCGCGCAGGCTACACCTATCTTCGCGACGGCCGCGAGACCGACCGGCAGCTGCCGGCGGTAATCATCAACGGCACCGGAGCGGCGGGCAACGGCACGACGGTCATCGGCACCAACCAGTATGCCGGCCGCAACATGCTCACGCAGCATATATTGATCCTGACCGACAACGCATCGCTGCATCGCGGCGACCACACGATAACCGTCGGCACGCACAATGAGTTTTACAGCGCCGACAACCTCTACCTGAGCAATGCCATGGGCACCTATACATATGCGTCGATCGACGATTTTCTCGCCGACGACGGCACGACGGGCGGACACGCCTCGCAGTATGTATACGAGTACTTTACCGACCGCAGCGGTGCTTCGGCACGGCTCAACAGCGCGCAGTTCAGCCTCTATGCGCAGGACGAGTGGCGCCGCGGAGGGCTGACGCTGACATACGGCCTGCGTCTCGATATGCCCGTATTCTTCGACTCGCCGCACCGCAACGAGGCGTTCAACACGGGGCGCTTCGCGCAGAAGTACGGCGTGAGAGTGGGCGATGTGCCGCGCACGCAGCTGTTATTCTCTCCGCGCGTGGGCGCTACATGGCGTCATGAGGGGCTCACGCTGCGCGGCGGAGCGGGCGTATTCACGGGACGCGTCCCGTTCGTATGGATCAACAACTGCTATCAGAATACCGGTATGACGAAGGTGGGCGTGACGGTCAACGACCGCGTCTCGACGCCCGCATTCAGCACTACGCCCTCGGCCGTGGGCGTCAAGGGCAACCCGTCGATAGATGTCGTGGACGACGCTTTCCGCTTCCCGCAGGTGCTGCGCGCCAACCTCGCCGCCGAGTACGACCTAAGAGGCTGGAAGCTGCTCGTGGAGGGGCTTTACAGCAAGGGCATAAACAACGTCGTATTCCGCAATCTGTCGGCCGAGGACAGCGGCCGGCGTCTCTACATGGCCGATGCCGCCTCGCCGTCGGCGACCTACTATACATCCGATACGTCGGACTACTCGGCCGTATACCGTCTCTCGAACACGGGCAAGGGACATTCGTGGTCGGTCACGGGACGCATCGAGCGCAACTTCCCGTTCGGTCTGGGATTTATGGCCGCATATACCTACTCGCAGTCGAAGAGCGTCAACGACGGCATATCGGCGCAGTCGTCGAGCAACTGGGGACGCACCTACGCCGTCGACTCCAACTCGCCCGAGCTGTCGTACTCGGTATACGACTTCCCTCACAAGGCCGTTGCGATGATCTCCTACACGCGCCGCTACGGTCTTATGGGCACGACCGTGACGCTCGTCTACGACGGACACTCGGGCGAGCGCTACTCGCTTACCTATGCCCGCGGCCGCGTCGACGAGAACGGCGATACCTACCGCGGAAATACACTTATGTATATTCCCGCGCGCGACGAGATGGACCGCACGCTGTGGGCCGACGACAGCTCGAAGCAGGCCTTCGACGACTACATAGAGTCGGATCCCTATCTGCGCTCGCACCGCGGCTCGTTCGCCGAGCGCAACTCGCACTCGCTGCCCTTCGAGCATCGTGTCGACATTCATCTGGCTCAGGACTTCTACTTCGGCCGCAACACCTCGCGCCGCGTGCAGTTGAGCCTCGACATACTCAACGTGGGCAATCTGCTCTGCCGCAGCTGGGGCACGACATGGCGCACGAGCAACTGGACTCTGTCGCCGGTAACCGTGACCGGGCTCGAAGCGGTCGAGGGCGGTTTCCGTCCGGTGTACAAATTCACGGGCGCTTCGGCCACGCGCGACGATATCCTTTCGCGCTGGCACATGCAGTTAGGCGTAAGAGTGGTGTTCTAAGCGTTGAGGATATATCTCTCGCTGCGGCTCCTCGCAGCGATGTCGGATCGACCCCTGCCGGAATTTTCGGCAGGGGTTGCCGTTTTCAGGGTTTTGCCGGCGGGACTTTTTTTCGGGTGCGAGGCAAAAAAAGTCATGCCGGCAGGATGTGCGATTGCGAATAATTGCTACCTTTGTCTCCGCTAAGGTTCTCGCAGGCGACAGCCTGCATGAGATTAAATGGGAATCGGGTGAGAATCCCGAACAGTTCCCGCTGCTGTAAGTTCCACTTCGAGGAATGTTACGACACTCTTTTGCCACTGACACGTTTAGGGTTGGGAAGGCGTCGTAAACGGAACGAGTCAGAAGACCTGCCGAAGCGTTTTGTAACGAGATCCGCCTGCGGAGAACGGGAGGTCTGAGACTTGGAGTGTATCTTAGTCGTCATATCGGATATGTGCGCGGAGCCGGCCTGCGGCCGTCATGCCTGCGTCGGCCGTCGGAGCGGTGCGATCTCGTTGTGTATATGCTATTTATTTTTATTAACTTAAATGTACATGATGAGAAAACTTTTGACTATGCTCGCTTGTGCCGCCGCAGTTGCGGCGTGCGAGTACGACGACAGCGATTTGCGGCAGAGGGTCGAGGACCTGGCCGAGCGCGTCGCCAAGATCGAGGCTTCGGTAAAGACTGTCAACTCTCAGATAGAGTCGATAGGCCAGTGCGTCGACGCACTCTGCCAGGGCAAGGTGGTTATGAGCGTCGAGCAGACGGCCGAGGGCTACGAGCTGACCATGAGCGACGGCTCCGTAATAACGCTGACCAACGGCCGCGACGGCGACAAGGGCGAGCCGGGAGAGGCCGGCCGCACGCCCGTTGTCGGCGTAAGGCAGGATGCCGACGGGGTCTATTACTGGACTGTCGACGGCGAGTGGCTGACCGGTGCCGACGGCGAAAAGGTGGCGGCTCAGGGCGACAAAGGCGCTGCGGGACACACGCCCGTGATTGGTGCCGCGAAGGACGACGACGGCAAGTATTACTGGACCGTCGACGGGCAGTGGCTGACGGATGCCGACGGCAACAGGATCGAGGCGTCGGGCCAGACGTCGGACGAAGGTGCCATAAGCTCGGTCGTGGACAAGGACGATCGGGTCGTCGTGACGCTGCAAAACGGTACGGTGCTCGCGCTGCCCAAACTTACCGACGCCGCGATAGCGTGGGTCGACCAGGGCGACTGCGAATCGTACTACGGCGACAGCCGGCAGCTGGGTATCACGGCCGAGAATATCCTCTCGGCTGTCGTGGCGGCTCCCTACGGCTGGACGGCCGAGATAAATCTCTCGGCGGGCAAGGTCTACCTGACCGCACCGTGGGTAGGCCTCGATGTCGAATACGAAGGCAGCGTATCGGTCATAGCCGTGACCGAGGGCAATATCCCGGTCACGATATCGAAGCGTGTAAGGGCAAGCTATGCGGCGGCGGACGGCAAGAAGATCGACGATCTGTGCCGCAACGTCCTGCCCAGGTACACGTCGGCGGCCGAGCCGTTCGAGGCGGTATTCGATGTGGCCGAGCCGCAGAACTCGTATTGCAGCATATCGCTGGCGGAGCTCGACGCTGCGGCCGTGCCGAGCATAACGCTCAACTTCATGCAGGGCGGTTCGGGTCAGGTCAACATAGGCTCCTCTAAGACGACGTATTCTGGTACGGTCAATCTGAACATCGGCAGCGGCTTTTCATTCACGTCGGGCGGCAATATCGATCTGCGCGATGCGACGCTGGTTCTGGGTGGCGATTATGCCGCCTCGCTGCGTCCCAAGTGCGGTTACTGCTTCATCGGCAAGGAGTCGCATGTATCGCTCTTCGAGCTGCAATACGATTCGGTGAAGCTCATCAACTGCGGTACGATCGACCAGCTTAAAGTCGGTGTCGAGGCTCAGGCGCTCGACTACGGCAAGATAGCGACAATAACCGACGCCGGAGACAAGCTGACGCTGCTGCCCGTAAGGGGCTTGTCTGCCTCGTCGTCGAAATATATCTCTCGGATCATCGAATTTCGACCCGCTCCCGGCCAGTACGGTTCGGTGCAGAACTTCTATCTGCAATCGTCGGCCGAGGCTTTGGTGGGCTCGCGCCGCGGCGGCATGATCTCGCTGGGCATGTTCGGCGGATCGCTCGTATTCAAATTCGACCATACGGTGGTCAACCTGCCCGGCATCGACTTCGTCATCAGCGGCAACCCGATAGCTACGGCCGTAGAACCGGGTGCGGTCATGGTCTCATACGACGCCAACGGCAACGGCCTGGCCGACGACGAATGGTACGAGTTGAAGGGCGGATTGTACGACGATCCCGCCACGGTGCACGGCTACTCACTGACATATACCAAGGATGCCGACAACAACTGCATCGGCTGGACGGACAACAAGGGCGGCAGCGGCCGCGTGGGCTTCAACGGCGTCGACAAGCCCGCTACGTGGTGGCCGCGCGAGAACGAGGCGACCGAGATGACCGTTACCGGTACGAAGCTGCCGTTGGAGACGATGTACGAGCCTAACCCAGGCTGCGAATACGGCTATGTCGACGTGCTGACGGCCGACTACAACACTACGGTATGGGGCGACGAGGATACCAGGAGCGCCAACAAATTCGACATATCGTGGGCGGTCGACAGCGAGGGCAACCCCGTGCAGCTTCTGGCCGTAGACTTCATCAAGGTATACAATCCCGTCTTCGCGATAGACAGCAGGATGCCCATGTTCGGCGAGATATCGACCGAGATTACGGGCGCATCGTCGCTCACGCCCGTGGTAATGCCTGCGGCATTGAGCGGCATAGGCGGCTGGGATAACGGATCATCATTCTAATTTCAAACATACAAACTGATACGGCAATATGAAACTGCATATAATATCGGCTATGCTGTCGGCGGCGGTGCTGCTCGGCGGCTGTACGAAGGATAACGATTACCTGCCCGAGGCGGGACGTGCCGACGAAAGGGTCGTTCCGCTGAACATCACATTCGAGGGCGGGCAGTCGGCTACGCGCACCGACTTCTTGAAGAACAACGTGCTGTGGAGCGAGGGCGACGAGCTGGGTATATTCTCGTCGGAGGCCTACTACGAGTGGACCATGTCGGCGCTGCCCGATAAGATGTTCTACACGAAAGGCGTGAGCAACGTCTGCATGACGGTGGCTTCGGGTGCCGGGACGCCGGCGGCCGTGTTCGGCATATCGCCGCGTTATGCCGGCGACACGCCCGAGTACACCGGCCGCTGGGGCTGGAACACCGCTTCGCCCGAGCTCGTTTTCCATATGTACTACCCGTGGCGCGAGGCTGCCAAGGCCGCGACGAGACCCACGGCCGTGCCCTTCACGCTGCCTTCGTCGCAGAAGATGTCGGGCAGCGACGACACGTCGCACTTCGGCGAGTATGATCTGGTGTATGCCTCGGCGAGGATTGCGATGCCGGCCGATGCCGCCGACAAGGCGGTGGTGGAGGAGAGGCTGATGTTCGACTTCGACCATGCGTTCGCCGTGTTGAAGATCAAGGTCGACAACTATACCGCCGATGCCGTGACGATCACGGGCGTGAGCCTCGCCTCGGGCGACGGACAGCCTTTGGCGGGCGACTTTACGCTCGACGTGACCTCGGGCACGCTGACGGCGGGCAAGACCGTCGACGCCTCGGGCGCCGTGGTCGACGGCAAGAGCTCGTCGAGGGTCGGCGCCGAGTCGCAGACCGGTGTCGAGACGGCGCGCTACGGCTCGACGACGGTGTATCTGTTCGTCAATCCGGTAGACCTTACCGCGACCGACGCGAACACGATAACGGTATTCACGACCGAGGGTTCGCAGCGCTTCGCATTCCGCGCTTCGAAGGCTTTCGAGGCCGGCAGCATATATACGCGCACTGTGCAGCTGCGCGAGATCGAGCCCTACACGACGGCCGTGCTCGACTTCGAGGGCGTCGAGGCGAAGTATCTGGCCGGCCAGACATCTTACGGCGCCAACCTCTATAATGCCGAAAAGGACAATGTAAAATACGAGGGCGACCAGTTCGTCGCCTACCACGATGCGGCGACCGATCTGGTATTCGGCATCAACGACTACTATGACCAGTGGGTTACGCAGACCACATACAAGAGCTTTTACGGCGGCGGCATGGCCATATCGCAGTGGAACGACATGGCTGCGGCCGACTATACCAACCAGTGCAGCGTATACTGCAAGGATGCGGATACGGGCAAGGGCGGCTTCGGCGGCTCGTCGACATTCGCTATCGCCTACGGCTACGACGACGGCAGCCCGTACAGCACCGACACGCGTTCGTCGATAGCATTCGCCGCCGAGGGGCGCGAGGATATGATCGTGTCGTTATACGTGTGCAACACCACCTATGTATATAAAGCCGTGACCGAGGGCAGCAGCCTCTCCGAGCCGCTTACATACGACAACAAGGGCTGGTTCCGCGTGACGTTCACGGGTATCGACGCCTCGGGCAGCGAGACGGGCCGGGTAGAACACTATCTGGCCGACTTCCGCACGGCCGGCTCGGCCGGTGCCGTCGAGGGGTGGAACAAAGTCGATCTCTCGACGCTGGGACGCGTTCACAAGGTAATGATCGATTTCGAGGGCAGCGACGTGGGAGATTACGGACTCAACACGCCTACATACTGTGCCATAGACAATATCGAGGTAAATAGGATGACGACGGAGTGATGTTTCGTGAGTTTATTTGAATTGAAGTGAGTGCGGGAGGCCGATAGGCCTCCCGTTGTTTGTTCCGGGGTAGCGGATATATGCCGTGCGGAGGTATTTGCCGTGCGGGCTTTATCTGCCGTCGGCAGTGCCCTCGGCCGCAACTTCGGCCATGCGGGCGGCGATAGCGTCCGAATCGCCCGGAAAGTAGTCGCCGACGAGGTCGAGCCGCTCGTTAAATTCGAAGACGTAGGGTGCGGCCGTGGGCAGGTTGAGGTCGGCTATGGCGCTGTCGGATATGCCTTTCAGATGCTTGACGATGCCTCGCAGCGAGTTGCCGTGAGCCACCACCAGTATCGAGTCGTAGCGTGCGAGTGCGGGGTAGATGACGCACTGCCAGTAGGGCAGCGTGCGGGCTACGGTCTGCCGGAGCGATTCGGTCAGAGGCAGCAGCGACCCGGGCACCGAGGCGTAGCGGCTGTCGAAGCGCGGGTTGCGCCGGTCGTCGGCCGGGAGCGGGTCGGGCGCCGTATCGTAGTCCCGACGCCACAGATGCACCTGCTCCTGGCCGTAGAGCTCGGCCGTGCGGCTCTTGTCCAGACCCTGCAATACGCCGTAGTGCTTCTCGTTGAGCCGCCACGACTTCTCGACGGGTATCCAGTCCAGATCGAGCGTCGAGAGGACGATGTCGAGCGTGCGCACGGCGCGTTTGAGATAGGAGGTGTAGGCCGCATCGAACGTAAAGCCCTCCGCGCGCAGCAGCTTGCCTGCGGCGACGGCCTCGGCGACGCCGTCGTCAGACAGGTCGACGTCGGTCCAGCCGGTAAAACGGTTCTCGCGGTTCCACAGGCTTTGCCCGTGGCGCAACAGTACTATGCGTTTTTTCGTGTTCATATCGGGATCGGATTTGTGCCGGTCTCCGCATCGGGGCGGAGCGTGGTGCGATCTGGGGAGGCTCAAATGCCGTGCCGGCGTATATCTGCCGCCTCGTGCGCGAGAAGCTGCGGCGGCGAATCGATATCGATTGGTAAATATTCCGAGCAAAAAAATGAAGATATTGTATAAATTATAAAAATAATTTCTATAAATTTGTAACAGCATCGAACAGGACGGCATGTCGCCGCCGATAAAAGGGTGCTTCGCAAGATATGGCAGTTGCTCGAATACTACCGCGCGTTCGTCGCTTAGCGGATATGATCCGATTATAGACTTTACCCGATAAATCAATTCAATTACTATTTATTCAATTTTAATCAAACAAAACTTATGAAATTCAAACATTTACTCATGTCTTTGCTTGCGGTTGTAGCGCTGGCCGCTTGTGGCAATAACAACGACGATCCCACACCGCCGCCCACGCCGGGCAATGACGATTTCGAGATTACGGTTCACGATATATTCCATACTAAATGCAAGCTGGACGTCAAGGCCAAGAATCCCGAGATGCCGCTCTATTTCGGCATTTACGGCAAGAAGGATTTCGAGACTTACGTCAACGATGCCGATTTCATCCAAAGCATCATGGAGAATATCGAGCGTATCGCCAACAATTACGGCATGACGCTCCAAGAGCTTTTGGAGTCGGAGCTCAAAGTCGGCGGTGTCGAAAACTTCGAGTACAACGATAACGTATATCCCGATACCGAGTATATCGCTTACGCGTTCGGTCTGGACAAGCAGGGCAATGTACTTACCGGTCTGAACAAGGTCGAGTTCCGTACTCCGGCCGTAGGTATGGAGGATTGCACTTTCGAGATCACGAGCGTAGATATGACCGCCACTTCGTTCAAGGTCAACGTCAAGCCCTCGAACCCCAATACCGAGTACTATTACGACGTGATGTCGTCGAGTGCGTATCAGGAGGTCGGCTCGTCGGCCGACGGTATCCGTTCGGTTGTTCTGTCAGTCATGAATAGGGGTATCGAGGATTACGGCTATACCGTATACGAGGCCGTACAGAGGATGACTTCGGCAGGCGAGGTTACCTCGGAGGAGTGCGGCGAGACGCTGGGTGTTACGCCCAACTCGACGTGGTATGCCTTCGCGATAGGTTTGGGTGTCGACGGCACGTTCACGACCGAGCCGACGGTCGTCGCCATAACGACGTTGTCGGAGTCGGAGAATACGTTCGAGACGATGATGGGCGACATCGCCCCCGATAAGGCTACGGTATATGTAGGTCCTTCGAAGCCTTACGAGACGTGGGCGTGGCTGACCATTGCCGACGAGGATGCGGTTGCGGAGGGCAAGCCCATGACCGACGAGCAGATCATCGAGTATATGCTCAACAGCGACCGTACCATGTCGGTTTACGGTTCGTATTCGATCAAGGAGCAGAAACTCCGTCCCCAGACCGCTTACACGACCTATATCATGGGTTACAGCAACGGTATCGCCACTACCGGTCTTACCAAGCAGCAGTTCACTACGGCTGCTCCCGAGTTCTATGATGACGTCATGTTCGAGATCAGGACGAGCAATATCCTCATGAACGATATCACGTGGTCGGTATTGCCCAGCGACGAGACCGTTACCTACTACTACGATGCCATGCCCGAAGAGGATTATCAGGCCAAGGGTGGCAACGACGATGCAATCAAGGCCGATATAGAGGCCGGTATCGAATACTATTCGCAGGCCATGAACATTACCGAGCACGAGTTCATCTACAATCACATCAGCATGGGCGGCATCTCGGTCGACAGGAACGGTGCATTGAAGAAAGACACCGAGTACCGCTTCTATGTCGTGGGTATGTATGCCGACGGAACGCTTACCACGCCTATCTACTCGATAAAGGCTCGTACCAGAGGCGACCACGACCCGATGAATATCGTGCTCGCATATAACGAGTACGACAAGGCCTACCCCTATTCGTTGTGGGGATATGCTCCTGCCAATTACAGCTATTGGTACTGGCTCGTGACTATCGACGATGACAAGTACGAGTCTTACAACGATGCGCAGCTGCTCGAAGTGCTGGTCAAGGAGTGGAAGCAGAACAGCAATGCGGCGATGTACTATCCGGGACTGTATAGAAATCTCGACGGTACGGAGCGCACGTTCGATCCCGCGAAGAATACGATCTACATATACTATGTCGTATACAACGGCGACGAGGTGCAAGGCCCGATACACCGCCTGCGCTGCGAGAACGGTGTGATTAACGAGTATTAGCAGATAAAAGCGAGACTATAAGATATTAAAATTCAAGATCATGAAAAATATAAAGTATTTGCTGGCTCTTGTCATGACGGCATCGATCGTAGCATGTTCGTCGGATAACGAGCAGGATAAACCGACACCTCCCGAAAAGCCGAGCTATAAAGTAGGCGATCTGTATGACCGCAACGGTATAACCGGTGTCGTGTATTACCTCAACAACGAGGAGGGAACGTCGGGTTATGTAGTCTCGCTGAAAGAGTGGGAGGCCGCTTGGTCTGAGGAGTACATCGAAACAGGTGCGATGCGTCTTTCCCTGGGAGAGGGCATGATAAACAACAATATTATCAAACGCCTGGATAATTGGAAATTACGTTTTCCGGCATTCAGCCGCTGCAATACGCTGAATTCGGGTCTGGTTACGACATGGATTCTGCCGTCGAGCGCTGAATTGCAGTGGATCGGACTCTCGTTGTGCACCGATGGAGAGATCGATCAGGCCAAGCTCGAAGCCTTCAACAAGACGCTGACTGATGCCGGCGGCGACCCGATATCGCTGACCAACTACTGGTCGTCGAGCGAGTTCTCTGCCAGTCAGGCCTATCCGATCAATCTGGCCAAGCCTAATGCCGATTCCGATTACTACGAAACCGGTAAGGAGAAGAAGCATAAGGTACGTGCCGTGACCGTGTTCTAAGATCCGGGACTGGCTGCTGTTGCCGCGCATGCGGCCGGCAGCCTTCCGACAATGGATTCTTCCCCGCTGCCCGATGCAGCGGGGAAGAATTGTTTTTTATGGGCAGGCAGAGGATGCGGTTGCGGGGGCGGTTTACGGTGCGGCCGTTGGTCGTAGCGGTGGTTATGTCGTTGCGGGCGGCGGCTGTGTGGGACGACCATGCGGCGGAGTCGTTAGGCATGCGGTTCCGGTGTGCCGGCCGTGTCGAGGGTATGCGACCGTAGAGAGGGGTTTGCAGAGTATGGGTGCAGTGCGTTTGGCCATAGGGAGTATTTCGGTATGCGGGCGTTGTATGTGCGGCGGCGGATGCAGGGGCGGGGGGCGGTAGCGGAGAGGTCATGTCGCACACTGCGGCGGCGGAGCGATATGCGGCTACTGAGCCGAGGAGAGTGCAGGCCGAAGACGAAGAGCGGAGACGTAGCGCAAAAGGAGTGCAGCGGACGGCGTATATGCCAAGAGCGGGTTACGGGCACAGCGGCCATAACTATTATCCCTGCCCGAATAGTCGGGCAGGGATAATCTGTTTGGCTCAATATGTCGGGGCAATCTGCCCGATGCAGCCGGACGGGGCGGCGGTGCCGGCGCCATGCCCGTATAAGCGATCCGTATTAGGCCGTGCGACCGTCGGTGCGGCCTATATAACGGCCTGTAACTACTCGACGAACATGCGGGTCTGCGCCTCGATCCGGCGCTTGAAGCCGGGGTCGAGATCGAGCGATTCTATCTCGCGCAGCATCTCGGGCATGGCTTGGCGGCACTGGTCGATATGGCGGGTTATTTCTGCGGGATTCTCCGTTATGAACGACCCAAACTGCGACACTTTCAGATAGGCCTCGGGCAGCATCGCAAGACGGTCGTAGCGGTTGTATACCACCTTGAACTCGTCGGTCAGCCTTGCGAAGCGCTTTATCATGCCGCGGCAGCCGTCGAGAAGCTCGCGGCGGTTGCGATCCGTATCGAAAGAGCACTCCACGCGAAGCTCGCGGTCGCACGGCGCGGCGTCGACGAATATGCGGACGGCTGTCTCGCGCCCGTCGTATGTCCAACCGCCCGTCTCGGCGAAGCGGTCGTAGCTGTATTCGCGGCCGTCGACCGTGACGCTGCTGGGCGGACACACGCCTAAGAGACGTATCTCGTAGCGCCGCGTTGCGGGCATGCCGTCGTAAGCGCCGCGGCGAGGCTCGACGACGAGTGTCGTCCTCTCGGGCGTCGAGTGCTTGCGGAGGGTCGTGACGGCGTAGCGTTCGGCGTAATCTTTCGAGCGGCCGTCGTCCTCGTAGAGCGTGCATACCGACTCCCCGTCGCCGGGGATGACCGTCAGCACGAGCCTGTCGTCGATATGTTGCAGATCGGAGATGTCGTCTGCTGCCATGGGTATCACGGCACCGGCACGGACGAACATCGGTATCTCGTCGACCGTGTACTGCATGCAGTATTCGCCGCCGTCGTACATCGTGCCTGTGGCCATGTCGTACCACTCGCCCTCGGGCAGCCATATGGTGCGTTCGGCAAGACCTGTTACCGTGTCGGCAGGCCGGGCTACGGCTGCGACGATCATATCGTCGCCGAACATGTGCTGCTCCTTATATGAGTAGGCGCGTTCATCCTCGGGGCAGGCGTAATACATCGGGCGGCACATGGAGATGCCCGTGTCGTAGGCCTGGCGCGCGGCCGTATAGATATATGGCGAGAGCGTGTAGCGAAGACGCACGGCGTCGCGAAGCGTGAACATGTTTTCGCCGAAGGCCCACAGCCGGCGTTCGATGTTGCGGTCCTTGGTGCTGTGGGTCTTGAATATCGGCGTGAAGACCGAGTATTGCAGCCAGCGCGTGAACAGCTCCTCGTCGGTGGTCTCGACGCCTGCGGGCAGCATGTGTCCGCCGATGTCGTGACCCCAGTAGCCGTAGCATACGTTAGAGGCGGTCGAGGTGAAGTAGGGCAGGAACGACAGACTCTCCCATGTGGCGAAGACGTCGCCAGAGAATGCCGTCTGGTATCGGTGCGAGCCCAGTCCGCCCCAGCGATGATAGATCATAGGCCGTTCGTCGGACGAGAGCTCGCTGTCGCGGAAAAAGGTGTGGTTGAGCCAGAACGTATTGCTTACCGACGGCATATACTTGCTCTGCTTCCACTGCTGCCAGTCGAGCCACCAGAAGTCGACGCCCTGCCTCTGCAACGGGTGCAGGACGGTCTTGAAGTAGCTGTCGGCCCACTGCTGCTGGCATATGCGGAACGGTATGGGCTCGCCCGCTTTCTGCCAGCCGTAGTCCTCGGCGAAGTCGTCGTAGGCAGCCTCGTAGGGCTGTATGCCCGATGCCGGGTGGAGATTGAGCGATACTTTCAGGTTGCGCCCGTGCGCCCAGCGGATGAAGTTCTCGGGCGAGGGGAACAGCTCGCGTTTCCACGTGTAGCCCGTCCAGCCGATGCGCTGGCCGTACTCGTCGCGCTTGGTGTCGATGCTCGACAGACCCCACGTGTCGTGCCACTCCATGTCGACTATCAGAACGTCGATCGGTATGGAGAGGCTCTGTATCTGCTCGACCAGCCGCACCAGCTCGTCGTCGGAGTATTGCCAGTAGCGGCTCCACCAGTAGCCGAAGGCATACTTGGGCGGCAGGGGCTGACGTCCGCCGACGCGCATGTAGTCGGTCACGGCGGCGGTGTAGTCGTGGCCGTATGCCATGATATACCAGTCGATGCGGTCGCCCTCGCCGCGTTCGGCGACCCACCCGCCCCAGCGGGTGTCGTCGTCGGCGATGATCGGGCGGGTGCTCTCGTCGAGGATGACCCAGCCGTCGCGCGATACGACGCCGGGGTCGAACGTCTCGTGGAGGTTCCAGCCGTCGGTGCGGTCGAGCGTGCGCATGGTGCCTTGCAGGTTGCCCTTGTCCTCCATGCCGGGGCGCCATACTACCTTGCGGCCGTTCATCGCGAACTCGACCGATAGGTTGTCGGCCGAGAAGCGGCCGCCGCGACGCCATGTCAGCGTGAGCGCATCGGTGCGTATGGTTACCTTCGACGAGGTAACCGAGCTGCGGAACGATACGTCGTCGAATGCGCGGTTGACGATGCCGAAGGTGGCATTGTCCTCGAAGCGGCCGTCTTCGCTCCACTCCATGCGTATCATGCGCGGCGTGAGCACAGTGAAGCGTGCGTTGCCCGCTACGACCGTCTGCGAGTCGTTTGCGCGCGGGCGGTAGTCTTCGGCGGCTGACGCTGACGCCGCGAGCATCGTCGCCAGCGTCAGTGCCATAATAAGTTTCAGTCCGTTCATAAATAGTAAAGGTTATAGGTAGAGTATTATCAGTCGATGAAGAGCCCGCCCTCGGGGAGCATCGCCTCGCATACCTTGCGTATGGTCGTAGCGGCGATCTTCAACGGCCGGCCGATAGGCCGGAGCTGCTGCGACGAGTCGCCTATCGAGAGCGTGTAGCGCCCCTTTTCGGTAACCCATGCGTTGCGGTCGGCATCGAACCATGCCAGGTCGTCGCGTTCGAATGCGAGCGTCACGGTGCACGACTTGCCGGGTTGCAGCAGCGGTGTCTTGGCGTATGCGCGCAGCTCGATCGCCGGACGCGGCTCGTCGCCCTCGGTTTTGGTCGAGTAGAGCTGCACGACCTGACGTGCGGCGCGGCTGCCGGTGTTCTTCACGCGGCATCGGGCGACGATCCGGCCGTCGTCCCGCATGCTCCACCCCTGCGGCCTGATATCGAAGGTGGTGTATGTAAGTCCCCAGCCGAACGGGTAGGCGACGGGGAGGCCGGCGGTGGCGTAGTGGCGGTAGCCTACGAAGATATCCTCGGTGTAGTCCGTATAGTCGATGTCGCGCACGTCGTAGAACTTCTCCGTGGCACTGAACCGCAGGAACGACGCATTGATATTCCACTCGTAGACATCCTTGGGGAATCTCTGTGCCGGCACGTCGTCGTAGCTCATGGGCATGCTCACGGGCAGGTGTCCGCCCGGAGATACGCGTCCAGCGATGACGTCGGCCACGGCGTTGCCGCCCTCCTGTCCGGGCAGCCACGCTATGAGTATCGCATCGGCCTTGTCGCGCCACTGCGCCGCATCGACCAGACCGCAGACGTTGAGTATGACCACGACGCGTTTGCCGGCGGCATGAAAGGCACGGCTTACCTCTTCGATAAGCTGCAACTCGTCGCCGGAGAGCATGTAGTCATCCTCGACATGGCGGTCGAAGCCCTCGCCCGCGCTGCGCCCTATGGTTATGACCGCCGCGTCGGCCTGGCCTGCGGCAGCATCGGCCAGAGCGCCTATGTCCGCGATCTCGGCTTCGCGTGCGTGGGGTATGTACCACTTGCGCTTGGAGTTGATGCTGTCGACGATGACCCTCTGACGGCGCATGTGGTCGCGGTAGGCCTCGTCGAGCGACGGCAGCAGCTCGAAACCGGCGCCCAGCATGCCGTCGCGCAGGTCGACGACGTAGGCCTTGTTCACGTCGCCCGAGCCGGTGCCGCCGGCGATGAAGCGATAGGAGGTTGCGCCGAACAGCGCTATGCACCGCTTGCCGTCGAGCGGCAGGGCGTCGCCGTCGTTTTTGAGCAGCACCATGCCCTCGGCCGCGACTTCGCGCGTGAGGGCGGCATGCGACACGAGGTCGGGTGTTTCGGAGAATGCGCAGCCGCGGAATCGCGGCGTGCGGAGTATGAGGCGCAGGATGCGCTCCACCGAACGGTCTACGTCGTCTATGGAGAGTCGTCCGCTGCGGACGGCATCGACTATGGCGCGGTAACGCTCGTCGCTGCCCGGCTGGATCATGTCGTTGCCTGCGGCGATCTGCGCCGGGGTGTCGAGGCCTCCGCCCCAGTCGGTCATGACGGCGCCGTCGTATCCCCACTCGTCGCGCAGGATATCCGTCAGCAGCCCCTTGTCCTCGGAGGTGTAACGTCCGTTGACGTAGTTGTAAGATGTCATTACGGTCCACGGCGCCGAGCGGCGGACGGCATATTCGAAGTTGCGCAGATACAACTCGCGCAGGGCGCGTTGCGAGACTCGTGCGTCGTTGGCCAGACGGTTGATCTCCTGATTGTTGACGGCGAAGTGCTTGATCGATGTACCGACGCCGGCGCTCTGCACGCCGTCGATATATGCGGCTGCCGTCAGACCCGACAGCAGCGGGTCCTCGGAGTAGTACTCGAAGTTGCGGCCGCAGAGCGGGTTGCGTTGCAGATTGATGCCCGGCGCCAGAAGCACGTCGACGCCGTACTCGCGCACCTCGTCGCCTATGGCCGCACCCACGCGGCGCACGGCATCGTCGTCCCATGTCGACGAGAGCAGCATGCCTATGGGGAAGCCCGTGCAGTAGAATGTGCGCTCGTCGCCCTCGCGGCGGGGCGATATCCTCAGCCCGGCAGGGCCGTCGGCCAGCACGATAGGCGGTATGCCCAGACGCTCGACGGGATAGGTCGTGCCGGCGGCTCCGGGGACGATGTCTTTGGTGTAGCCGACGACGGCGCGCTCTTCGTCGCTTTTGAGATTGGTGCCCACTAACAGGTGGGCCTTCTCTTCGAGTGTCATTGCGCTGACTATGGCGCCGACGTTGTCTTCGGCCAGCTTGGGCGGCTGCGCATGGATATGCGCCGCATGAAGGCACAGCCCGGCAAGCAGGGGCAGCAGGTGGTAAGGTTTCATCGTTAAAATAGTTATTGTTTCGGTAACAAAGATAACGAAAAAGCGGTGCGCAGCGAAATATGCAGAACGATATATGTGCGATTCGTTTCGTTTTGCGCATGTTTGCCGTCGAAAAAAGATACGAAAAGGCAGCCAGTTTAATGAGGCTGCCTTTCGTAACGTATCTGCGGGGATGCGTCAGCGGTATGTGCCGAGCCGGAATACTATCTTCTGACAGTATAGCTCGCCTGCGGGCAGTATGATAGAGGGAAACTCCGGGTGGTTGACGGCGTCCGAGAATCCCTGACACTCTATCGCCACGCCGGCATAGTCGTCGTAGCGCGTGCCCGACTTGGTTACGGGACATCCGCCCGCGAGCCAGTTGCCCGTGTAGACCACGGCAGCGGGTTGCGACGAGAGAATATCGACGCGGCGTCCCGTGGCGGGGCAGCGCAGCTGCCCGACCTCGCCGAGGATGTTCTTGCGCCAGCCGTCGACGGCGAAGCAGTGGTCGTAGCCGCGGAAATCGCGTATATGGTTGAACTCCGACTCTATATCGTCGCCGAAGCGGCGGAACGAGGTAAAGTCGAGCGGTGTGCCTGCCACATCGATAAGGCGGCCGGTAGGTATCTGCTCGGCATCCATCTCCAACGCCTTGGAGCAGTTGAGCTGCAACTCGTGGTCGAGGATCGTCCGGCCGCTGCCCTCGCCTGCAAGGTTCCAGTAGAGGTGGTTGGTAAGGTTGACGGCCGTGGTGCGGCTGCTGCGTGCAAGGTATGTGACCTCCAACGAATCCTCGTCGTCGAAGTCGTATACCGCCTCGACGGCCAGCTCGCCCGGATATCCCTGGTCGCCGTCGGGCGAGAGCAGCGAAAAGACCACTCTGTTGCCCTCGACGCGGCTCTCCCACGGCAGGTTGGCGAAGCCCTTAGAGCCGCCGTGCAGATGATTGCGTCCGTTGTTGGTTTCGAGCCTGTACTCCTCGCCGTCGACGGTCATGCGGCCGCGCGCTATGCGTCCGGCTACGCGTCCCACCGACTTGCCGCTTGCGGCACCGTCGCCGATGTAGCTCGCCGCGTCGCGGTAGCCCAGCGCCACGTCGTCGATGCGGCCGTCGCGGTCGGCGAAGCTGACCGCAACCACCGATGCCCCGATGTTGCACAGCCTGACCTCCGAGCCGCGGCTGTTGCGCATCGTATAGAGGATGATCGCCTCGCCCTCGGGCGTCGAGCCCCATATATGTTGGAGGATCTCCATTACTCGACGGGTTTGAGCTCGGCCAATATGCGGTCTATCCGGCGCAGCGTCTCCTCGCGGCCGATGAATGCCGTCACGTCGTACATGCCGGGGCCCTTGCCTGCACCCACCAGTGCCAGACGCAGCGTGTTCATGACCTGTCCCATGGAGAGCGAACGGCTCTCGATCCATGCGTGGACTATGCGCTCGGTGTTGTCTTTCGAGAAGTCGTCGATCGAGGCGAGCACCTCGCGAAGCTCGGCCAGCATGGAGGGGTTGTCGCCCTTCCAGTACTTGCGAGTCTGCTTCTGCTCGTACTCGGTCGGCGCCGTAAAGAAGAACGATGTCAGATCCCACAGATCGCCCGTGAGCGTGGCGCGCTCCTTCATGATGCCGGCAGCCTCGCCGGCACGTCGGTCGTCGACCTCGATGCCGTGCTCGCGCAACTGCGGTTGCAGTATGGCGGCCAGCTCGGCGTCGCTCTTGCGGTGCATGTACTGTGCGTTGAACCACTTGGCCTTGTCGGGCTGGAAACGTGCGCCCGACTTCGATACGCGGTCGAGCGAGAAGGCGTCGATCAGCTCCTGCATCGAGAAGAGCTCCTGCTCGGTGCCGGGATTCCAGCCAAGCAGCGCCAGCATATTGACGAAGGCTTCGGGCAGATAGCCGTCCTCGCGGTAGCCGTGCGCCGTCTCGCCCGTGGAGGGCGACTGCCAGAAGAGCGGGAATACGGGGAATCCCATTTTATCGCCGTCGCGCTTCGAGAGCTTGCCGCCGCCCGTAGGTTTGAGCAGCAGCGGCAGATGCGCGAACGCGGGCTGCGTCTGCTCCCAGCCGAAAGCGCGGTAGAGCAGGTAGTGCAGCGGCAGCGACGGCAGCCACTCCTCGCCGCGGATGACGTGCGTGATCTCCATCAGATGATCGTCGACGATGTTGGCCAGATGATATGTCGGCAGCGCGTCGACCGACTTGTAGAGCACCTTGTCGTCGAGCGTCGATGTGTTGACCTCGACATGGCCGCGGATCAGGTCGTCCATGGCCACCGTCTCGTCGACAGGCATCTTGAAGCGCACGACCCACTGCTCGCCGGCGGCGATGCGGCGCTCGACCTCGTCGGCGGGCAGCGACAGCGACGTGGGCAGCTTCTCGCGCACCTCGTAGTTATAGGCGAAGGTGCGGCCTGCCTGCTCGGCCTCGCGGCGCAGTGCGTCCAGCTCGTCGGGCGTGTCGAAGGCGTAGTATGCCCAGCCGGCGTCGACCAGCCGGCGGGCGTATTTCAGATATATGTCGCGGCGTTCGCTCTGGCGGTAGGGGGCGTGGGGACCTCCCGCGCCGACACCCTCGTCGATCTCGATGCCGCACCATTTGAGCGATTCGATGATATACTCCTCGGCTCCCGGCACGAACCGCTGCGAGTCGGTATCCTCGATGCGCAGGATCATCTTGCCGCCGTGACGGCGTGCGAAGAGGTAGTTGTATAGTGCCGTGCGCACGCCGCCGATATGAAGAGGTCCGGTGGGACTCGGCGCGAAGCGAACGCGGATTTCTCTGTTGTCCATGTTGTGCGATTTACTTTATTTTGTACTCTGCGCGCACCGTGATGCGTGCCTTCTTGTTGCGAGACGATACGTTGAACGATCCGCCTGCCGAGAACTCCTCGTCGCTGTTGGCGCCCGTGATCTGGAATACGCCCGTGCGCGAGAGCGCCAGATCGCCTATCTTGGCGCCGGCATTCTCGGCCAGCTCCTCGGCGCGCGAGCGCGCATCGGCGGCGGCCTTGCCTATAAGGTCGAGTTTCAGATCGTCCAGTTTGGTGTAGTAGTACGACGGGTCGTAAACGTCGATCGATATGCCGTCGGCTATGAGCGACGATATCTCCATTGCAACTTTCTCGACCGTATCGATGTCGGCCGACTCGACGGTAAAGTGCTGGCGTATGGCATATCCCGAAAAGCGCTGTCCCTGATAGCTGCCCTTGTCGTTGTAGATCGACTGGTAGTTCTTCTCGATGCTGAGCATGGCGAACGAGATCGACTCGGCCGCTATGCCGCGCGAAGTGAGAAACTCCTCGACACGACGCTTGTCGCGCTCGATCGAGCGGTAGGCCTCGGCGGCGTCGTAGTTCTCCACGTCGATGCTGCCGCGCAGCACGATCAGATCGGAGGCGAACTCCGTCTCGCCCAGTCCCGTGACCGAGATCGTTCCCGCGGTGCGGTAGCGGTAGGTGTAAGCGCGCGCGAGGATTGCTGCCGAGGCTATGACCACGGCGGCTGCGAAGAGATATTTCCAATAGGTTTTCATGGCTGTATGTGTTTGTATGTGTTATACGTTGAACAGGAAGTGCATGATGTCGCCGTCCTCGACCGTATACTCCTTGCCCTCGATGCCGATCTTGCCCACGTCGCGGCAGGCGCGCTCGGAGCCCAGAGACACGTAGTCGTCGTACTTGATTACCTCTGCACGAATGAAGCCGCGCTCGAAGTCGGTGTGGATGATGCCGGCCGTCTGCGGAGCCTTCATGCCGCGGCGGAAGGTCCATGCGCGGCTCTCGTCGGCACCCGTGGTAAAGAACGTCTGCAAGTCGAGCAGGCGGTAGGCGGCCTTTATCAGGCGGCTCACGCCAGACTCGTCGAGTCCCATGTCCGCAAGGAACATCTGCCGCTCGTCGTAGCTCTCCAACTCGGCGATGTCGGCCTCGGTCGCGGCGGCCACGATCAGCATCTCGGCATTCTCGCCCTCGATTGCGCGGCGAACGGCCTCGGTGTGTGCGTTGCCCGTCGAGGCGCTCTTCTCGTCGACGTTGCAGACGTAAAGCACCGGCTTGTCGGTCAGAAGATTGAGATCGGCTACGGCCTTGCGTTCCTCGGCCGTCAGATCGACCGTGCGTGCGCTGAGACCCTGCTCCAACGCCTCGCGGTAGCGCACCAGAATATCGTACTGGCGCTTGGCCGTCTTGTCGCCGGCCGATGCCTGCTTCTGGCACTTGCCGATGCGGCTCTCGACCGTTTCGAGATCTTTGAGCTGCAACTCGGTATCGATGATGCCCTTGTCGCGCACGGGGTCGACCGTGCCGTCGACATGGGTTATGTTGTCGTTCTCGAAGCAGCGCAGCACGTGGATTATCGCGTTGGTGTTGCGGATGTTGGCCAGAAACTTGTTGCCCAGACCCTCGCCCTTGGAGGCTCCCTTGACAAGACCGGCTATGTCGACGATCTCGATAGTGGTTGGTATGACGCGTTTCGGATTATCTATTTCGGCCAGCTTGACCAGACGCTCGTCCGGCACGGTTATCACGCCTACGTTGGGTTCGATAGTACAGAAAGGGAAGTTGGCCGCCTGCGCCTTGGCATTCGACAAACAGTTGAAAAGCGTCGACTTGCCCACATTGGGCAATCCGACTATTCCGCATTGTAAAGCCATTGATTCGTATCTATAAATTTATTGTCGCAAAGATAGTGATCTAATTCGATTATGCGAAATATTTTCGCCCCTAATGTTTTGGCCGAAGGGCGTGCCGGGGCTCTCGGGCGGCGGCATGGCGGGGCGCTGCGCAGCCGTATTCCGCGGGCTGTCGCGCCGGGTGTCGAATAAGCGCGGGTAAAGATTCGATGTTTGCATTTTTTTTGTATTTTTGCGAGATATTAGCTGTGTGATATGGCAAACGATAGCAAAAATATAATCGAGGAGTTGGAGTCGGGCGACTACAAGTACGGCTTTACGTCGGATATCGCTACCGAGACGATCGGCCGCGGGCTGAACGAGGATGTGGTGCGGCTCATCTCCGAAAAGAAGGGCGAGCCGGAGTGGATGCTCGAACGCCGCTTGAAGGCGTTCCGCCACTGGCAGACGATGAAGCTGCCGCAGTGGGCGCATCTCGACATCCCCCGGATCGACTTTCAGGACATAATATACTACGCCGCGCCCAAGAGCGCGAAGAAGCTCTCGTCGATGGACCAGGTCGATCCCGAGCTCAAACGCACATTCGACAAGCTGGGCATACCGCTCGAAGAGCAGATGGCTCTGGCGGGCGTGGCGGTCGATGCCGTCATGGATTCGGTATCGGTCAAGACCACCTTCCGCGAGACGTTGGCCGAGAAGGGCATAATATTCTGCTCGATATCGGAGGCGATAAAGGAGTATCCCGAGATGATAAAGAAATATCTGGGTTCGGTGGTTCCGTACGCCGACAACTTCTACGCCGCTCTGAACGCCGCGGTCTTTTCCGACGGATCGTTCTGCTACATTCCCAAGGGCGTGCGCTGCCCTATGGAGCTGTCGACCTACTTCCGCATCAACGCCGAGGGCACGGGACAGTTCGAGCGCACGCTGATCGTAGCGGACGAAGGCTCCTACGTGAGCTACTTGGAGGGCTGCACGGCGCCTCGCCGCGACGAGAACCAGCTGCATGCGGCCGTGGTGGAGATCGTCGTCGAGAACGACGCCGAGGTCAAGTACTCGACCGTGCAGAACTGGTATCCGGGCGATCGGGAGGGGCGCGGAGGCATCTACAACTTCGTAACCAAGCGCGGACTGTGCCGCGACAGGGCGCGCCTGTCGTGGACTCAGGTGGAGACCGGCTCGGCCATAACGTGGAAGTATCCGAGCTGCGTGCTGCTGGGCGACGACTCGGTGGGCGAGTTCTACTCGGTGGCCATGACCAACAACTGCCAGCAGGCCGATACGGGCACCAAGATGATTCATCTGGGGCGCAACACGCGCAGCCGCATCGTCTCGAAGGGTATCTCGGCCGGCCGCTCGCAGAACGCCTACCGCGGACTGGTCAAGGTGGCCAAGGGCGCCGACGGCGCGCGCAACTACTCGCAGTGCGACTCGCTTCTGATAGGCGACAAGTGCGGTGCGCATACGTTCCCGGTAATCGACTCGCGCAATCCGTCGGCTGTGCTCGAACACGAGGCCACCACATCGAAGATATCCGAAGACCAGCTCTTCTACTGCAACCAGCGGGGACTGTCGACCGAGCAGGCCGTGGGGCTTATCGTCAACGGATATGCCCGCGACGTGCTGTCGAAGCTGCCTATGGAGTTCGCCGTCGAGGCGCAGAAGCTGCTGTCGATAAGTCTCGAAGGCTCGGTGGGGTAGCCGACCAACAGTGTAAAATGAAATAAAAACGAATATATAGAGATGTTAGTTGTTAAGAATCTGCATGCGTCGGTCGGCGACAAGGAGATATTGAAGGGTATCGACCTTACGGTCAGAGCCGGCGAGGTGCATGCCATTATGGGACCCAACGGCTCTGGCAAGAGCACGCTGGCCTCGGTGCTGTCGGGCAGCGAGAAGTTTACCGTGACCGAGGGTTCGGCCGAGTTCCTGGGGCGCGACATATTGTCGCTGCCGATCGAGGAGCGCGCCCGCATGGGTCTGTTCCTCGGTTTCCAGTATCCGGTAGAGATTCCGGGCGTCACGATGGCGAATTTCATGAAGATCGCCGTGAACGAACATCGCAAGTATCGCGGCGAGGAGCCGCTTACGGCCGGCGAATTTCTGCGCCTGATGCGCGAGAAGAGCGCCGTGGTTGAGCTGGATCCCAAGCTCACTTCGCGTGCCGTCAACGAGGGCTTCTCGGGCGGCGAGAAGAAGAAGAACGAGATATTCCAGATGGCGATGCTCGAACCGCGTCTGGCCATTCTGGACGAGACGGACTCGGGCCTGGATATCGATGCCCTGAGGATCGTCGCCACGGGCGTCACGCGCCTGCATACCGAGGATAACGCTACGGTGGTCATCACTCACTACCAGCGTCTGCTGGACTATATCGTGCCCGACTACGTGCATGTGCTCTACAAGGGACGTATCATCCACTCGGGCGACAAGTCGCTGGCGTTGAAGCTCGAAAAGGAGGGCTACGACTGGCTCATAAACGACTATCGGGAGGAGTAGCGATGATTGTCGAAGATTTGATAACGGCTTCGGGGGCGCAACCCCTGCCCGATAACGGACTGCTTGCCGGCGGCGTATACGCTTTGGCGGATGCGGGCGATAAGAGCCTTACGGTGCCCGGCGGGGTCGAGGCGTCGCTGGTGGTGGTACACACCCGCCAGGACGAATCGAAGCTCTCGATAGAGCTGCTCGACGCGGCTTCGCTGTCGATCGTCGTCCTGTGCGAGGCCGGTGCATTCGCCGAGATCGACATCGCGCAGCACGGGCGCAGCGCATGCCGCCTTACGGCGTTGATGCTCTCGTCGGGCGAGCTGGCCTGCAATGCCTCGTTGAAGGGGCGCGAGGCGCGTTTCGATATGAACGGCGCATTCGTGCTTACGGGCAGCGAGCGCGGCCGCATAAGGGTTGATGTCGATCATCTGTCGCCCGACTGCTCGTCGATTACGCTGGTCAAGGGCGTGGCCTCGGGGTCCTCTTACGGACGCTTCGAGGGCCTCGTATATGTCGCCCCCGACGCGCAGCGCACCGACTCGCAGCAGACCAGCCGCAACATAACGCTCGGTGCCGACGCCCGCATCGAAACATCTCCCCAGTTGGAGATCTATGCCGACGACGTGAAGTGCAGCCACGGTGCTACCGTGGGGCAGATCGACGGCGAACAGCTGATGTACATGCGTCAGCGCGGCCTTAGCCGCGAGCAGGCGCAGCGACTGCACATCGAGGGCTTCGTCGGCGACGTGGTCATGCACTCGGCCGTCGAGAGCCTGCAAGAGCAGTTGTCGGCACGCGTAGGCGCCAAACTCGAAAACATCCGATAGACATGTTCGATCCATACAAGATACGCGACGATTTCCCTATTCTGTCGACGACCGTCTACGGCCGGCCTCTGGCATATCTCGACAGCGGGGCGACGGCGCAGAAGCCGCGCTGCGTGATAGACAAGGTGGCGGAGCTGATGACATGCTCCAACGCCAACATACATCGCGGCGTGCATCATCTCTCGGAGCGCATGACGTCCGAGTACGAGCGTGCTCGGGAACGTGTGCGCGAGTTCATCGGCGCACGGTCGTCCGAGGAGGTCATCTTCACGTCGGGTGCGACGGCGGCGGTAAATACGGTGGCATACGCGTGGAGCGCGCGCTACCTTGCGGCTGGCGACAACATTCTGCTGAGCGAGATGGAGCACCACTCCGACATCGTGCCGTGGCAGCTGGCCGCCGAGCGTCACGGGGCTCAGATAAGGGTGCTGCCGTTCGACGACGACGGACGTCTTATGACGGAGCTGCTGCCCGAGCTGATAGACTCGCGCACGCGCATGGTGGCCGTGACGCAGGCGTCGAATACGCTGGGTACGCGTCCCGATCTGGATGCGGTAATATCGGCGGCGCATGCCGCGGGTGCCGTCGTGCTGGTCGACGGCTGTCAGGGCATCGTGCACGGAGGGGTTGATGTGACGGAGTTGGGGTGCGACTTCTACGTATTTTCGGGTCACAAGCTCTACGCCCCGACGGGCATAGGCGTGCTCTACGGCCGTCGCGAGCTGTTGGAGTCGATGCCGCCGTTCATGGGAGGCGGCGACATGGTCGACAAGGTCACTTTCGAGCGCACGACATACGCGCCGCTGCCTCTGAAATACGAAGCCGGCACCTCGGATTTCATCGGTGCCGCGGCTCTGGCTACGGCAATGGACTATCTGTCGCAGTTCGATGCGTCCGAGATCGAACGTCACGAGCACGTACTCATGATGCGTGCCGAGGAGGGGCTGCGACGCATAGAGGGGTTGAGGATATACGGCAGCTGTCCCGACAAGTGCCCGATAGTGTCGTTCGACGTCGAGGGCATACACAACTACGACATAGGCATGATCCTCGACAAGTTGGGCGTAGCCGTGCGCACGGGGCATCACTGCGCTGCGCCGGTAATGGATCACTACGGCATAAGCGGCATGTGCCGCGCCTCGATAGCGATGTACAACACGGCCGAGGAGATTGACCGTCTGGTCGAGGGCGTGGCGCGTGCGGTACGCATGCTGGGTCGATAACCGATTAAAAATCTATACAATGTTCATCGTACTGGAAGGGCTCGACGGAGCCGGCAAGTCGACGCAGATAGAGCTTCTGCGCCGCATGTGCGCCGAGAGGGGCATCGAGAGCGAGTTCGTGCATTTCCCGCGCTTCGATGCGCCGGTGTACGGCGAGTTGATAGCGCGCTTTCTCAGGGGCGACATGGGCGAAGTGTCGCAGGTCGATCCCTATCTGGTGGCGCTGCTGTTCGCAGGCGACCGTGCCGATGCCGCCCCGACCATACGCGGCTGGCTGGCGCAGGGCAAGGTGGTCATCGCCGACCGTTACGTATACTCCAATATAGGTTACCAGTGCGCCAAGCTGCCCACGGCGGAGTCCCGCAGCCGTCTGCGCGACTGGATCGTCGAGGCCGAGTACGGCTACTTCGGCATCCCGAGACCCGACGTGTCGCTGTTTCTGGATGTGCCGTTCGCATTTACCGAGAGCCGCCTGAGCGCTCAGCGCGAGGGCGACGACAGAGCCTATCTGCGCGGCGGGCAGGATATACACGAGTCGTCGCTCGATCTGCAACGCTCGGTAAGAGACGTATATATATCGGCCGCACGGAGCGATGAGGCGCTGCATGTAGTCGACTGCGGTACGGCCGACGGCCGCATGGATACTCCCGAGGGCATATTCGCCAAGATATGCCGCATCGTCGAACCCGTAATCGAGGGGTTGTGATGCGGCGGGAGGTCATCGCCGCCACGATCGCCCGCTGGGCGGTGGGCGGCACGTTCGTGTTTTCGGGTCTGGTCAAGTCGGTCGATCCTGTCGGAACATCCATCTTCGTCGACGAATATCTCGCAGCATACTCTTTGGAGGGGCTCGGGTCGCTGAGCCTTGCGGCGGCCGTGGTGCTGGGCGCCGCCGAGCTGTCGGTGGGCGTCATGCTCTGCCTGCGTCTTCTGACGCGTGCGGCGTCGGCTGCGTCGGCGGCGATGCTGGCCGTCTTTACCGTGGTTACGCTGCTGAGCGCCACCGTACTTCCCGTGGGCGACTGCGGCTGTTTCGGCGACGCGCTGTCGCTGTCGCCGTGGGCGACGTTTTTCAAAAATGTGGTATTGCTGCCTTTGGCAGTGTGGACATATATGCGTCATCGCCGCGATACGTTGAGCTCGGTCTCGCGCCTGAGAGCCGTTGCGGCGGCCGCGACTGTCGTCGCTGCGCTGGGCATCAACGCCTATGCGCTCAGTCATCTGCCCCTGATCGACTTCATGCCCTATAAGGTAGGTGTCGATCTGGCGTCGGGCGTGCGCCGGGAGCGTGCTGAGGCTCAGGCGGCTCGACGCACGGTGCTCGTATGCCGCAACGAGACCACGGGCGAGCGCCGCGAGTTCGATGCCGATGACAGCGGCTGGTACGACGGCTGGGAAGTCATGGAAACGCGCGTGGAGGAGGGGCATGCCGAGAGCGATTTCGCCGATTTCGCGTTATATTCGTTTTCGGGCGAGGAGCTAAGCGACGAGGTGTTCGACTACGCTTCGCGCCAGCATCTGCTCTGCATAAGAGGAATGGACCGGCTGCCGCAGCGCTGCCTCAGACGTCTGGATGCCTTTCTCTCGCGTGCCGCGCAGGCGGGCGAGAGGGTGGTGTGCCTTACCTCGGATGTCATGGAGTCGGACTGCTGCATGGCGGCGGGGCATGTGTTGAAGTGCTACAACGCCGATGTCATGGTCTTGCGCAGCATGATGCGCAGCGAGGCCGGCGTGGTAACGCTCGACGGCGGTGTGATAGTCGACAAGCGCGCTTGGCGCGATATGTAGCCCGACGGGCGATATTGGCAGGATAATTGACCTCTGCGTGAGCAGTGGTCAATTTTCTTTTGTCTATGCGTATCATATATTTCATAGCCGCAGCGGCTCTGCTCGCGGGCTGCCGCTCCGAGAAGAGCGTGCAGCATGACGGGGTTCGTCCCGTAAAGTGCGTCGTGGCGCGTTCGACCAGATACGTCGACCGCGATTTCGCCGGTCTGTCGACGGCCGACGACGCTACGAACATGGCTTTCAAGATATCCGGTCAGGTAAAGTCGATACCCGTGTCGAAGGGTCAGGCCGTGCGGCGCGGCGAGCTGCTGGCCGAACTCGATCCGCGCGACGTGCAGTTGCAGGTCGAGGCGGCGCGGGCGAGCTTCGAGCAGGCTCGCTCGCGGCTCGACAGGGCGCGGCGCCTGCTGGCGCATGACGCCATATCGCGTCAGGAGGCCGAGGCCGCACAGACGGACTATACGCAAGCCAGGTCGATATACGAGAATGCGACCGACCTTTTGGCCGATACGCGTATCACAGCTCCGTTCGACGGCGTGGTCGAGCGTACTTATGCCGATGCCTTCCAGAGAGTATCGTCGGGGCAGACGATCGTCAGGATCGTGAATCCCGTCTCCACGACAGTCGAGTTTACCGCACCCGAGAGCATGCTGCCGCAGCTGTCGCTGCCTACGACGCGCTTCTCGGTAACGTTCGACCGTTATCGCGGCGTGCGCTTCGAGGCCGCGATGAAGAGCTTCGCCCGCACCTCGTCCGATGCGTCGGGCTTTCCTGTGTCGCTGCGCCTTACCGATGTCGACACGGTGCGTTACTCCGTCTCGCCCGGCATGACCTGCGTGATAAGAGTTGAGACCGTCGAGAGCGACCGCGAAGCGGTGTCGGTGCCGATAACGGCCATATACGCTCCGGCCCAGGGCGGAACATATGTCTGGACGGTCGGCGGCGATGATCGCGTCGTGCGCCGCGCAGTGACTCTGGGCGAGATGTTCGGACGCGACGAAGTGATAGTGCTGTCGGGCGTCGAGGCCGGCGATACGGTCGTGGCGGCCGGTGTCGACAGACTCGCCGACGGCGAGAAGGTAAGGGTACTCGAACGCTGATTGAGCCATGATGAATATTTCGGAATATGCGATACGCAATCGCAGAGTGATGTGGTTCTTTCTGGCGATAATGATCGTCGGAGGAGTGTATGCGTTCATCAGGCTGGGCAAGCGCGAGGATTCGACATTCGTCATAAAGAGCGCCGTAGTGACCTGCCCCTACCCGGGGGCGACGCCCGAGGAGGTGGAGAGGCTCGTCACGGAGCCGCTCGAACGCAGCATCAGAACGATGAACTCCGTATACAAGATAACCTCGGAGTCGCACTTCGGTCTGGCGCGCCTTACGGTCGAGCTCTCGCCCGCAACGCCTGCCGACCGGACGCCTCAGCTGTGGGACGAGCTGCGGCGCAAGGTATCCGACGTCGCCCCGCGGCTGCCCGAGGGCGTGGGGGCGATAAACGTCGCCGACGACTTCGGCGACGTATACGGCATGTACTATGCGCTGCGCTCCGACGGCGGCTTTACGTGGAGCGAGCTGCGCGACTATGCGCTCGATCTGCAAACGCGCCTATACACGGTCGACGGGGTGCAGAAGGTAATGCTCTACGGCGAGCAGACGCCGGTGGTGGATATCTATATAAGCATATCGACGCTGGCCAATTTCGACATACGCCCCGACGACATAGCCGCTACGATAACGCGCCAGAACGCGATAGTGGCCATAGGCGACAAGCAGGCCGGGGAGATCGGCATAGAGATCGTCGAGTCGGGCTCCTACTCCTCGGTCGACGACATAGCCGACCAGCTGCTAATGGCTGCCGACGGAAAGCAGTACCGGCTGGGCGACGTGGCGCGTATCGAGCGCAGCTACCGCCGGCCGGCGCAGACGCTTTTGCGCGTCGACGGGCGGCAGGCGATAGGCATCGCCGTGGCGAGCGATCCCCGGCTCGACATAGTGGCCGTAGGGCGCCGGGTCGAGGAGCTGTTGCAGCGCGAGACGGAGCGCATGCCGGTGGGTGTGGAGCTCGTGACGCTCTATGCCGAGAACCGCATAGCCGCCCAGGCCAACAACACCTTTCTGCTGAATCTGCTGGAATCGGTGGCCATAGTCGTAATCCTGATTATGTTGATTATGGGTGCGCGGTCGGGTCTTTTAGTGGGCAGCTCGCTGCTGTTCGCCATAGGCGGCACGCTGCTGGCGATGCTTCTCATGGGCGAGGGGCTCAACCGCACCTCGCTGGCCGGTTTCATCATAGCCATGGGCATGCTCGTCGACAACGCCATAGTCGTGACGGACAATGCCCGCATGCTGATGCGAAAGGGAATGGGCGTCGGCGAGGCTCTCGTTGCGGGTGCCACATCCCCGCGCTGGGGGCTGCTGGGCGCCACGCTCATAGCCGTGATATCGTTCTTCCCTCTCTATCTGGCGCCTTCGTCGGTGGCCGAGATCGTCAGGCCGCTGTTCGTGGTCATCGCCGTGTCGCTGCTGCTGAGCTGGCTGCTGGCGCTTACGCAGGTGCCGATGATGGGCGTCTCGATCCTTAAAGCGGAGAGACGTGCCGCGAGTGCCGCAACGGGCGGCATGGATCGTTTCCGCCGTCTCGTGCGCATGTTGATCCGCTACCGGTGGGCGACGGTGGGGGCGGTCGTGCTGCTCTTCGCCGCTTCGCTCTTTGCCATGGGACGCATGCCGCAGAACTTCTTTCCGCAGCTCGACAAGCCCTATTTCCGTGCCGACGTGCTGCTGCCCGAGGGCTACAACATCGAGGCGACGCAGAAGCGGCTGGACGAGATGTCCGACTGGCTGGTCTCGCAGAGCGAGGTGGTGCGCGTGTCGACTACGGCGGGCAGTACGCCGCCGCGTTACTATCTGGCCAGCGGAAGCTATTCCGGCCGCCCCAATTACGGCAACGTGCTGGTCGAGCTCGACTCCAAGCGCCATACGGCCGATGTCGAGCGGCGCTTCGACGAACATGTGTCGGCCACGATGCCCGACGTGTGGCTGCGCTCGTCGCTGTTCAAGCTATCGCCCGTGCCCGACGCCACGATCGAGATAGGCTTCATAGGCGAGAATGCCGATACGTTGCAGCGTCTGGCGGCCGAGGCTATCGATATCATGCGGCGGCGCGACGACGTGCGCAACGTGCGCAACAGCTGGGGCAACCGCATACCCGTATGGCAGCCCGTATATTCGCAGATCAAGGGTCAGCGCATAGGCGTCACGCGCAGCGGTGCGGCCGAGTGGCTGAGGGTGGCCACCGACGGATATTCGCTGGGCACTTATCGCGAGGGGGATCAGGTGCTGCCCATACTCCTCAAAGAGGAGGGTGTGGCGGCGGCCAACCTGACGAGTCTGCAAGCGCTGCCCGTCTTCTCGCGCAGCGGCAACGCCTACTCGATCGAGCAGGCGAGCGACGGCTTCGTATTCGATTTCCGCGGATCGGTCATCAAGCGCTACAACGGCCAGAGGGTGGTCAAGGCGCAGTGCGACCCGCAGCGCGGAGCCAACGCCATACGTCTGCTGGACGAGTTGCAGGCCGAAGCGGAGGCCGAAATAGACGTGCCCGACGGTTATGCGATGAAGATATTCGGCGAGCAGGAGAGCCGTGCCGAGTCCAACGGCGCTCTGGCCGAGTATATGCCGCTGACGCTGATACTTATGTTCGTCATACTGCTGCTGCTGTTTGGCAACTACCGCGCACCGATCATCATAGCCCTGATGATACCACTTATCTCGATCGGCGTGGTGGCCGGACTGGCCGTTACGGGCAAGACGTTCGACTTCTTTTCGCTGTTGGGACTGTTGGGGCTGGTGGGCATGAATATCAAGAATGCCGTCATTCTGGTCTCTCGCATCGAGGAGCTGCGCTCGGAGGGCATGGCGGGCATCGATGCCGTCGCGACGGCCGCCGCCGACAGGTTCGTGCCGGTGGTCGTGGCCTCGGGAACGACGGTGCTCGGCCTGCTGCCGCTGCTCTTCGACTCGATGTTCGGCAGCATGGCGGCCACTATCATGGGAGGATTGATCGTGGCGACGCTGCTGACGCTCGGCATACTGCCGGTCGTATACTCGATATTTTACAATATTCACGAAAAGCGTTGATCTTATGTATGCGAAAATCGTGGCGGCCGCATTGACGGCTGTCGTGTGCTGCGCCCGTGCAGAGGCGCAGATAACAATCGAGGAGTATCGGGCGGCGGTGGCCGACCACAGCTGGACGTTGCAGGCGGCGCGTTCGGCGGGCGAGGAGACGCGCGAGACGATGCTGCTGCGACGTACCGACTATCTGCCTCAGGTAACGGCGACGGGGTCGTTCACGCGCACCTTCCGCCGCTTCGCGAGTCTGGAACCGTGGACGTCGCTTGCAAGACTGGGCATAGAGCAGAACGTATATTCGGGAGGCGCCGTGCGTGCCGCCGCAAGGCAGGCCGAGCTGGCATACGACATCGCTCTGTGCGGCGAGCAGTCGGCAGCCTTCGACGTGCGCTATGCCGCCGACTATGCCTACTGGTCGCTGTCGCGCGCGGAGAGTTATCTGAAAGCCGTGAGGGAGTATATAGCGATAGTCGGTTCGCTGCAAAAGGTGGTGCACCGCCGTTTCGAGGAGGGATATATCTCCAAGAGCGACGTCTTGCAGATCGATTCGCGCATGAGCGACGCCGAGTTCGGCATGGTCGCGGCCGAACAGGCCTACTACGTCGCTCTGCACGACTTCAACGTGCTGCGCGGCCAGAGCGTCGGGCAGGATGTAACCCTGTCGCAGAGCATACTCGACACCATAGACATGCCTCGGCGCGTAGACATGGCGACCATAACGGCGCGGCGTCCAGACTTCACGGCCTCGCGCATGAGCATCGACGCCGCGCGCTGGCGCATAAAGTCGGTTCGTGCCGCCTATCTGCCCAAGGTCGGCGTGGGCGTATACGGCGCGTGGCAGCCCTACGTGCCCAACAGCACGGGCAAGACCTACGTCGACGGCGGCGCATTCATATCGGTCGACGTGCCTATATTCCATTTCCGTGCGCGGTCGCATGCGGTGCGTTCGGCCGAGCATGCGGCGCAGCGCAGCGAGTGGCAGTCGGCGCAGCTGTACGATACGATCCTCACGGAGGAGATCAACGGCTGGACGGATATAATGAGTGCGCGTGCGCAGCTTATTAACTCGCAGCAGAGTCTCGAAATCGCCGCCGAGAACCTCTCCATAAGCACATACTCCTATAAAGAGGGCCTGGCGACGATCCTCGATGTCATGCAGGCGCAGATCAGCTGGTTGCAGATCTACACCAATACGATCACGGCGCGTTTCAATCTGGCCGTGGCCGTGGCATCGTACAGCCGCACGACCTCTATGCCGTGACCTGATCGGTGGCCACGATCGATATCTCGCGCTGGACGGGGGCGATCATCTTCAACATCTGCACCAGTCCGCAGTACTTGTCGTGGGCAAGGTTGACCGCACGGCTTATCTCGATCTGCTCTTTGAGCGTGCGGCACTCGATGTTGTAGAGGATGTTGATGGTGGTGTAGCGGCTCTCGGCCATAAGCGTCGGCGTCGAGAGCGTGCCCTCGATAGCTATTTCGAAACTCTTTATGGCCGACTTGCGATCCTTCATAAGTGCCGTTATGGTGCGTCCGGCGCAATCGGCCGCGGCGAAAAGGAGCAGCTCCTTGGGGTTGAGATCGGCTATCTGCCTGCCGTCGGCCGGACGGAATCTGCCTTCGCCGTTCATGACGGCGGTTACTTTCTGTATCATGTCGAAAAATTTTAATGTATGTACATCTGGGGCGGGGCAATAATCGTTCCCTTGCGAAAAGGTCTGCGCGGATGGTGCATATTCCTGCAAAAAAGATTATCTTTGCCCTATTATTATATCAGAGTATATTATGCGTAAAACCGTCATATTGTCTTTGCTCGCGGCGCTCGTGGCGACGTGGCAGCCGGCCGGGGCATCGACGCCGCAGACGCGGAGCGCCATGCAGCGCATAGAGTCGCTGCTGCGCTCGAAGCGCTGGACAGATGCGCGCGCCGAGCTTTCCGACCTCAGAAAGAGTCTCGACCCGCTGACCGAGAGCAGCGAGATCGAACATACGGATTTCCTGCTGGCGCAGTGTATGGTGCATGCCGGCGCACCCGATGCCGAGCATGCGTTGCGACGTTTCATCACGGAGAATCCCTCGTCGTCGTATCTCAACGACGCGCATTTCGCGCTGGCCTGCATGCTGTGCGACAGAGGCGATGCGGCTGCGGCCGACGAGGAGTTTTCGAGGGTCGATTACCGGCAGCTCTCGCCCAGGGAGAGGGAGCGTTACGACATACGCGTAGGCTACATGCGTCTGACGCAGGGCGATACGGATTCGGCGCAGCGGCGTTTCGAGAGGATTCCGCGCGGCAGCGAATACGACGACCATGCACGCTACTATCTGGCCTATATCGACTATAAGCGCGGCGACTACGACCGTGCGTACGAGGGCTTCCGCTCGATAGAGCACAGCGCATCGTATCGCGACGTGATACCTTACTACCTCTTGCAGATAGAGTTCCGCCGCGGCAACTATACATACGTCGTCGAGAATGCCGACCGCCTGCTCGCGGCCTCCGACGATAAGGTGCGTGCCGATCTGATGCGCGTGGCGGCCGAGTCATGGTTCCGTCTGGGCGACTATGCCAAGGCCGTAGGATACATGAAGAGCTATCCGGCCGATCGCATGGGACGCGAGGAGCACTACATAACGGGTTATTCGCTCTACCGTCTGGCGCGCTACGACGATGCCGCGGCATCGCTCGTGAAGGTTTGCGGCCCCGACGACGAGCTGACGCAGAACGCGTCGTATCATCTGGCCGACTGCTACCTGCGCCGCGGCGACAAGGCGCGTGCCGCCGACTGTTTCTCCATGGCCTCGGGCGGCGGATACGATGCCGCGATAGCCGAAGATGCGCTGTTCAACTACGGCAAGCTGCGATACGAGCTGGGCGGAGGCGTGTTCAACGAGGCGATCAACATTCTCAAAGAGTATATCGAACGCTATCCGTCGTCGGAGCGTGCGACCGCTGCGCGCGAGCTGCTGGTGGCGGCCTACTACAATTCGCGCGACTACGATGCCGCATACGAGGCCATAAAGTCCGACCCGGCGGCGATGAACGACTCGGATATGCGGACGGCATTGCAGAAGATAGCATACTTCCGCGGCTTGGAGGCTTTCGATAGGGGCGATCTCGACCGTGCCGAGAGCTGCATGAAGGAGTCGGCCGAAGTGGGAGTGAGTCCGAAATATACCGCCTTGTCGTCGTTCTGGCAGGGCGAGATAGCCTATTCGCGCGGCGATCGCGAGCGCGCCGTGCGCTGCTACGAAGCGTATCTGCGCCGTGCGCCCCGCACCGAACGCGAGTATGCGCTGGCGCAGTACAATCTGGGTTACTGCCTCTTCGACGGGCGCGACATGGAGCATGCGCGCGACCGCTTCTCGGCATTCGTTGCGGCATATCCCGCACGCGACGACTACTATTACGATGCGCAGAACCGTCTGGGCGATGCGCAATACTCGCTGCGCGACTTCGCGCGGGCCTCGGCATCTTACGGCAAGGTGGCCGAGTCGCAGTCGCGCCACCGTTACCATGCCCAGTGGCAGAAGGCTCTCATATACGGCATACAGGGCAAGACTCAGGACAAGATAACGGCGCTGCGGGCGATAGTTGAGGCCGACAGAGGCGACTATGTCGACGATGCGTGGTACGAGCTGGGACGGACATATCTCACGCAGGAGCGTTATGCCGACGGCGTGAAGACGTTGGAGGCCTTCGTCGAGGCATACGACCGCTCGCCGTACTACTTGCAGGCGTTGTCGGATCTGGGCCTGGCATACTTCAACCTCGGCGACAAGAGCCGTTCGAAGGAGTACTACCGTCGCGTGGTCGACGAGGCTCCCCAGTCGTCGGAGGCGGCCGAGTCGATGCGCGGCATAAGGGAGATATATGTGGCCGAAGGCAATGTCGACGAGTATTTCGCCTATGCCGAGGGCAAGGGCATGGGGGGCGACGTGAGCGGCGCGGCGCGCGACTCGCTGAGCTTCGCCGCGGCCAGAGGCGCCTACCTCGACGGCGACGCTTCGGCGGCCGAGAAACTCGCCTCTTATCTGAGGAACTATCCGTCGGGAGCCAATACCGACGATGCGCTGTTCTATCTGAGCGACTGTTACGTGAAGTCGGGCGAGCGGGCGCGCGCCGTGGAGACCATGTCGCGTCTTGCCGACCGCGGCCGTTCGCAGTACAGCCAGCGCGTGCTGGGCGTGTTGGCGCCTATGGCATACGAGGAGGGCATGTACGACCGTTCGTCGAAGTCGTATCTGGCGCTGTACGAGATGCTGCCGGCGGGCGATTCGCGCAGTGCGGCTCTGTCGGGATATGCGCGTGCGGTAATAGCCAAGGGTGACGACGACGCCACGGCGGCTATGGCCGACATGGTATCGGCATCGGGCGATGCGACCGACGATACGCGTCGCAAGGCGCTCTTCGCTAAGGCGGGAGTGCTCGACCGCCGAGGCGACGCCGGGGGCGCGATGAAGATATACGAGCGTCTGGCCTCGCAGACCGCAACGGCCGAGGGCGCCGAGTCGTGCTACCGCCTTATAGAGGATCGCTTCGCCGCCGGAGACTACCGGCGCGCCGAGCAGATGATATACGATTTCGCATCGACGCCGATAGCATACTGGCGCGCCAAGGCGTTCATCGTGCTGGGCGACATATATGTCGTGGACGGCAACTCGTTCCAGGCGCGTGCGACATACCAGAGCATCGTCGACGGCTATCGCCCCGAAGACGACGGCATAGTGGATGCGGCACGCGAGAGGATCGCCAAATTGAAGGATTGATTATGAAGAGAGCATACCTAATATCAATATGCGCTCTGACGGCCGCCGCCGTTGCGTGGCCGTCGGTATCGAGCGCTCAGGCCAACAAGCAGGTAGAGGTTACCAAGGCATATATTCCGCAGGTGGGCGATGCCCGCAAGCCCGCTATCGAGGTCGACATGACCGACACGGTAAAACTGCGCCCCGAGATCGACTACACGATCACGCCGCGTACGTGGCGCTCGTCGCTGCAAGTGCGCGACTTCGAGGCGGCACGCGCCAATTTCTGGGACTACGAACGTCCTAAGAAGTTCTTCGCGCGGCTGGGAGCGGGATATCCACTCACTACGCTCGGCGATCTATATTTCACGACGCACAACCCCAAGGTCGGTTATGCGGGCGCATACGTCAACCATGAAGGCGATTTCGAGCCGCGCTCGACAGCCTTTGGCGGCGAGCGGCTGACCGCAGCCCGCAGCGGCAGCATGCGCAACCGCATAGGCGCGCGGGGCGGTCTGTTCGTCGGACGCCATACGGCTGCCATAGATATCGACTATCGGTACGACATGTTCCACCGGTATGCCGTGGCCGGCTCGCCGCGGCTCGATTACGGCGATGCGGGCGGAGCCGTCCGCTTCGGCGACGACTTCGCGGATCTGTCGCGCGTGAATTTCGATGTTGAGCTCCACGGCCGCTTCTGGCGCGACATACGTGCCGGGAAGGATACCGGCATCGGCCGCGACATGTTCTCGGTCGGAGGCTCGGTAAGGCTGGCGCGCGACTTTTCGGGCAACGAGATAGAATTCGAGCTGCTGTACGACCAATGGAGCGGGTGCAAGGCTCTGTCGGACTATGCCGACCGTCAGGCGGGGGCGTCGCTCGGTTACTCGCGCCGCCTGGGCAATGCCGATCTGTCGGTGGGGGTGGGTTACCGTTACGACAAGGTAACGCTGCTGAATGTCTCGCACTTCGTCATGCCGCGTCTGAGGCTGGCATACAGCCGCGAGGGCGCCGCATTCGCGCCTTTCGTCGAGCTGGATACGCGTGTCGAGAGCAACAACTACCGCTCGCTGGCAGGGCGCAATCCTTACATCGGATTCGATGCTATGACCGCAGGCGCAATCGTGTCGATGCCGGCTACGCGCAGCTACGATCTGAGCGGCGGCTTCGAAGGCGTTACGGCGCGCGGACGACTGTCGTATAGGGCGAGCGTCGGCGTATCGTTCATGCGCGACAGGATATTCTGGTACAACTACGATTTCGCATGGTTCGGTGCCGAGGCGGCCGACGACAACCGCATAACTGCGGCGGCCGAGATAGAGTACCGTCCGACCGGCGCTTGGACGATAGGCGGCGGCGTGAAGTACCACGCCGACAATACATCGACCGATCTTCTGTGCTGCGAGCCTAAGGTCGAAGGGGTGTTCAGAGTAAGATATACGCACAGCCGATTTACTATTGCGGCCGCCGTGGAGGCCGCCGGCCGCCGTCATTGGAGCGTGAGGGGCGCGGGCATCGTCTCGGGCGAGTTTACGGCTCCGGCGACAGCCGACGTCTCGCTCTGGGCCGAGTATGCCGTCACGCGGCGTCTGGCGGTATTCGCCGAGGGGCGCAATCTGGCCAATACGACGCTTTACGACTGGGCGAATTACTATCGCAACAGCATCAACTTCCGTGCTGGTGTAAAGATCGATTTTTAGGATATGGGACTGTTTCCGTTTACATTCGCCTCGGCGGCGGTGCGCCCTGCGACTATCGACCGGGTAAAGGCTTTGATGTGGGGTCTGGTATGGTTCATATTCGCCACAATATTCATATGGTATTTCCGCACGGTGCCGACATCGACCGTGACGGTCGACGTGAGCGGCTATGTCCCGCTGTCGACCGTGCTGCTTCTGCATGCGGCCGTGTGGGGCGTCTCGGGTGCGGTCGTGTATGCGCTGGCGGCAGTCGTAGGAGAGTCGGTCGGTTTGGTCGAGACCCTCTCGCGCGTGCTGTTCGCGCGTGCGCCGATATATCTGCTGCTCGCGCCGCTGGCTTGGCGCGGATTTCGCGTGCCGTTGACGGTGCTGGTGCACAGACCGGCGGAGGCTGTAAGCAGCTATCCGGGCGTTGTGATGCCTTATCTGGCTGCCGTTGCTGCGGTGGGGGTGTGGTATGTGTGGTGGAACTATACGGCTTTCGCTGCGGCGGCGCACCGAAAGGGCGGAAAGGTCGTTGCGGCGTTCGTCGCAGCGATGATCGCCTCATGCTGGGCGACGCATATCGTCCTCGACGCCCTGGCCGGCAAAATGGTGTGGAACGGATAAAAAAAGAGGGTAAGCTACTCATATCGCACCGCTACGACCACATACCCTTGCTCGATTCCTCGCCTGGGGGATTTTGTGGGAGCTGGTCGTATGAGACTTACCCGAGCGCAAAAATACGAAAAATTTATATCTTTGCAAAAAAATCGAAACATAATGCGAAGAAAAGTAATATGCCTCGTCGGCGCGGCGGTCGTTGCGGCGGTCGTCGCCGCCGTGGTGGCATACCGCATGTTTTACGGTCCGTGCGTGGCTTCGGAGCGCGTCGTGGAGGTGGCTGCGGCCGAGCCTTATGCCGTGACTATGGAGAAGATACACGACGCGATCGACAACGATGCGGCCTTCGACTTCTATGCGCGGAGGATATCGCTCGACGGAGCGGTCAAGCCCGGGCGCTATACCCTGCGCGAGGGGATGACCGTCATAGAGGTGGCGCGCCTGTTGAAGATCGGAGAGCACCGGACGACGCGGCTGACGATCAACAACGCCCGGACGCCCGAGTCTTTGGCCGGCAGGATATCGCACCAGATCGATATAGACTCGCTGACGATGCTGACGGCGCTGCGCGACGAGGAGCTTGCCGCAGAGCTCGGATACGACTCGCCCGAGAGCATGTTCTCGATATTCCTGCCAGATACATACGAGGTGTATTCCGACATCGGCGCCGAGGAGCTGGTGCGCCGCATGAAGCGCGAGTCGGACAGGTTCTGGAACGACGAGACGCGTCGCGGGCAGTTGGAGCGGCTGGGCATGACACCGCTCGAAGCGATGACGCTGGCCTCGATCGTCCACGAGGAGACCAACCGCGTCGACGAGATGAGACGCATAGCAGGCGTATACATGAACCGGCTTCGGAGCGGCATGCTGTTGCAGGCCGATCCTACGGTAAAGTACGCGCTGGGCGACTTTACGATCAGGCGCATACTGCTGCGGCACTTGCAGGTCGACTCGCCGTACAATACTTATATGCACGCGGGGCTGCCGCCCTCGCCCATAGCGATGCCCGACAGAGCCGCCATAGAGGCCGTGCTCGACTACGAGCATCACGACTATTACTATTTCTGTGCGCGCGCTGCGCTGGACGGCTATCACGAGTTTGCGCGCACGCTGGCCGAGCACAACCGCAATGCCGCGGCCTATCATCGTGCTTTGGAGAGGCTTAACATAAGATAATAAATCATATATATAATGGATAATCGCGGATTTTGGAGCGATACGCTTCGGGGTGGGGCGTGGCTGGGACTGCTGATGGGTCTGTCGGCCGTGTTGGAGACCTACGGAATGTTCCTGTCGGGATCGGAGGGCGTGCTGCTGCTGGTCATGTTCGAGTGGCTGGCGGTGGCCGTAGTGTTCGTGTGGATGCTGTATCGTCTGGCGCGGCGGCGTGCCGAGCGCTGTGCGCCCGAGCTGGGCTTCGCCTATTCGCAGGCGCTGCTCTTTACGATATGTCTCTCGGCTGCGGCGGGCATCATCGCCGGCGTGATGAAGTATGTATTCGTCTCGATCGTGGGTTACGATACAGTGACGAACGGCTATCTCGACATGCTGTACCACTACAAGACGGTTGCCTCCGCAGCTGATATGTCTGCGGGCTATGTGCAGCTGCTGGACGACATGATCGAGAGCGTAAGGACGGCTCGGCGCCCGTCGATTCTGGCGACCGTTTTCTCGTCGTTGGAGTCGTATGCCGTGGTAGGTGCGGCGGCGGGTCTGGTCATATCGGGTATCGTGCGCCGCGATCCCTCTACCGGGTCGGACGATAAACGATAGGGTATGGCTGAGAGAGTAGACATATCGGTCGTCGTGCCTCTCTACAACGAGGCCGAGTCGCTGCCCGAGCTGGTCGAATGGATCGACCGGGTGGCGGTGGAGAATGCCCTTTCCTACGAGATAGTGATGATCGACGACGGTTCGAGCGACGACTCGTGGGAGGTAATCGAAGATTTGAAGTCGCGTTATGCGGCCGTGCGTGCGATAGGCTTCGCGCGCAACTACGGCAAGTCGGCCGCTCTCTACTGCGGCTTCGAGGCTGCGCGCGGCGAAGTGGTCTTTACGATGGATGCCGACTTGCAGGATTCGCCCGACGAGATACCACGGATGCGGCGCATGATACTCGATGAGGGCTACGATCTGGTGTCGGGCTGGAAGCGCAAGCGCCACGACCCTGCGGGCAAGCGCTGGCCGAGCAAGTTTTTCAACCTTACGGCGCGTATCGTCTCGGGAATCAAGCTCCACGACTTCAACTGCGGCCTGAAAGCCTACCGCCGCAAGGTGGTCAAAGCAATAGAGGTATACGGCGAGATGCACCGCTACATACCTATTCTGGCGAAGAACGCCGGTTTCAGACGCATAGGCGAGAAGGTCGTCGAGCACCGCGAACGCAAGTACGGCGTGTCGAAGTTCGGTCTCGAACGCATGCTTAAAGGGTATCTCGACCTGATAACGGTAACGTTCATGTCGCGATTCGGCCGCTCGCCGATGTATTTCTTCGGCGGTCTGGGCACGCTGATGTTCCTGCTGGGCGGCGCTACCACGGTATGGGTTGTGGCGGAGAAGATCTATTCGCAGTCGCATGGGCTGCCGTGGCGCGGCGTTACCGAACAGCCTCTGTTCTATCTGGCTCTGGCGGCCGTGGTGCTGGGCGTGCAGCTGTTTCTGGCGGGCTTTCTCGGAGAGTTGATTAACCGCAACTCGCCCGAGCGCAACAAATATTTGATAGACAGGAGAATCGATTGACAAACCGGTCGCGGCAGTCATTCGCCGTTTTGCACGGGAACGGTTTCGCCTTTTCGGCTCGACTGGTTTTGCCCGATAGTCCGCTCCGGGGAGGGGGTCAGAGGAGGGGCGGAGCGGCAAACGCCGCCTGAGGAGGCGAGTGCACGACCGGCGGCGATGGCATGTCCGGCGGGACGCGGGAACGGTTGGGATTGCATATAGTTACCCGAATAATAAATAATTATAGTTATATGATTCAACGTATTCAAACTCTTTATCTGTTGATTGCCGCGGCATTGATGACCGTGGCCGTCTTCTCGCCGCTGGCTGTGTTCAACGTCGGAGCGGCCGAGTATACGCTCTCGTCGTTCTCGCTTGCGGGCGAGGGCGGATCGTTCGCTACGCTGTTGCTGGGAATACTGCTTGCCGTCTCTGCACTGCTGCCTCTGGCAACGCTGTTTCTCTACAAGCGCCGCCAGTTGCAGATACGTCTCTGCGCCGTGGAGCTCGTGCTGCTGATAGGCTGCATCGTCTTCATAGGCATATATTACTGGCTGTCGAACCGCATGTTTACCGATTTCGACACTACATACCGCCGCTTCGCCTACGGTGCGCTGATGCCGCTGCTGTCGCTGGTGCCCGTATGGCTGGCCATGCGTGCCATATTCCGAGACGAAGTGCTCGTGCGCTCGCTCGATCGTATAAGATAGCGGGCGAGAGGGTACGGTTTTTGCCGCTGCGGACTGTCGGATACGGGTGTATCGGACAGTCCGCAGGCCTTATTATATGAGCATGGGAAGGGCTGTTCGGCAAATGCCTATTATATTTTGGGCGGAAATATTTGTTTGTTTCGAGATAAATGTAGTATATTTGTATTTACCAAAAATCTGAAAATTGTTGGAGTAGATACGGATATGTTTATTAAACCTTTTAATATTAAGTGATTATGGTCAAAAAAATGTTTTTCAAGTCGTTAATGACGACACTCTTCGCGGCGGCGGCCGTGTCGTTTGTCGGCTGTTCGGACGACGATGAGAAGGGGGGGGGAAATCCTGAGATCAACGTCTCGACCACCTCTTTGCAGTTCGCCAATACCGAGGGCAGTGAGATGGTAAGCATCACCTCGAACGCCGACTGGAAGGTCGAGATCGAGTATACCGACGGCGAGGGCTGGATAACTGTCGTTCCCGCGCTGGGCAGCGGCGACGGTTCGATTACCGTAAGCGTTCCGGCCAACGATACGGGTTCTACCCGCAAGGCTACGTTGAAGTGCATCGCCATGCACCCCGTCTACGGAGCATGGGACACCAAGAAGATCAGCGTATCGCAGTCGGCTACCGACACGCCTCCCGTAGAGGAGAAGGTGCTCTATGCCGATAACTTCGACGGCAAGCTCGCCGAGAAGACCTACGGCAGCGGTACGTCGTGGCCCTTCATCGATCAGTTCCCCGAGTTCGCCAATCCCGAAGGTCCGGCAGCTACGGATGTGACCTACACCGGTCAGAACGCTTCGGTGCGCAACGGTTCGGGCGACTCTGCCAGCCAGTATTCGCTCTATCCCGGTTCGGGCGCCAACAACATCTTCTTCGGCAAGGTGCCCGCATACTTCATCGTAAACGGTTTGCAGCTGACTCCCGAGCAGAGCAAGCTGACACTTACCTTTGGTACGGAGTATTACGACGGCAACGATAAGACGGCCGGCTTCGACAAGTCGAAGTTCCATGTGCTCGTTTCGAAGAACGGCCAGGACAACTCGTGGGTCGAGCTGGAATACACCTTCCCGGCTACCGCCGATCTGGTGGGCAAGTGGAATCTGGCTACCGCCGACTTCACTCTGACGGCCGTTCCCGAGAAGCTCTACATCAAGTTCCTCGCCGAGGCTGCCAGCGTGATCCGCATCGACGACGTGAAGCTCTCGACCTCTGAGGGCGGTCAGTCGGTTACGCTGCCCGAGGGCGATCCGGTCGTCACGCCCGACGAGGGTACCGTCGCTTCGGCTATCGCAACCGCCGACGGCCAGTCGGCTACGGTCAACGAGGCCACTGTCGTAGGCACCTACAACAAGGGCTTCCTGATGCAGGATGCTACCGGTAAGATTCTGGTCTATACCAACGAGACGGCTACCGTCACTATCGGCGAGAAGGTTAAGGTCGAGGGTACCGTGACCACTTACGGCGGCTTCAAGCAGTTCGCAGCTATCAAGGATCAGGCTTCGGGCGAGTACGGTCCGGCTCCGGTCGTAACGTCGCTCGGCAGCGGCTCGTTCTCGCAGCCCGCTCCCGAGGTTTTGGACGGTGCCGGTATGGACGCGTATCTCAACGCTCCGGCTGTGAAGTATATCGAGTACACCGGTACGCTGAATATCAGCGGCAACTACTATAACGTCAATGTCGACGGCGCCTCTAAGGCGGTAGGTTCGATCGCATATCCTATGGAGGGTCAGGTCAATGCCGCTCTCAACGGTACGGTGGTTACCGTCAGAGGCTATGCCTTGGGCGTGAGCGGCAATGTATATGTCAACACTATGCTCGTCGAGCTGGCCGCTTCTACCGAGCCGCTGCTCATCGTCGATCCCGAGTCGCTGTCGTTCGATGCGGCCGGCGGCGAGAAGACGATTACCGCTACGCTGATGAACTCGACCGAGGCCATTACGGCCGAGTCGGACAACGCTCAGTTCACTACGGCCGTTTCAGGCAACGTCGTTACCGTTACGGCCAAGGCCAACACCGGTGCCGATGCCGTTACTGGCGTTATCACGGTCAAGGCTGGTGCTCTGTCGAAGAGTGTCGCCGTATCGCAGAACGGTGCCAACAGCACGACCGTTACGCTTACGATGTCGGATTACTTTACCAAGAACACCAACGTCGCAGACCAGTCGTTCACTTTCGGCGACTTCGGTTTCTCGTTCACGAAGAACAACAACTCGACGTCTAACTACAATGCCGGCGACGGCGGTATCCGTTTCTACCAGAACGACGTGATGACGATCGACGGCAACGGCAAGACTATGACCTCGATCAAGTTCACCACCTACGGCGGCAAGAACGGTCCGTTGGCTCCCGATACGGGTGCTTTCGACGCCGAGACGCTGACTTGGACCGGCAGCGCTGCCAAGGTAGCGTTCACGGCTACGGCTCAGATTCGATTCTCTGCTATCGAGATTACCTACGAATAGTTACGGCCGTCGGTATGGCGCCGGCGCCTCGGCGTCGTGAAAGGCGACATACCACGGACGACGATTCGTTCGTTTACGATTTAGACAGCCGGACTCTTGACAGGACATACCCTGCCAAGAGTCGGCGTCTAAAACGTTAAATTCATAATCCGGATTTATAAAAATGATGACAACTCTCTTTTCTACTTTTGCCCGGACGGTTTACATTGTTCTTATAGCGATGACGGCACTCGCGTGCGGCGAGAAGTCGGATCAGCAGAAGATCGTATCCGACGCACGGCTGCAAAGCGGCGACATTGCCGGCGAGGCGACGAATTGCGCTGTGGTGCTCAGAGCACAACAGGGTACTTCGTTCACGATTACCGTCGATGCCGACTGGTGTGCATTCTCCGACGGAGCGAAGAGCTTATCTTCGACTATGGAGACGACCGATCGGGTGGTTTACATCTATTTTTCACGCAACGAAACGGATAATGTCCGCAGCGCCGGGGTCGAGGTGTCGTTCTCGGACGGGGCGAAGAAGTCGCTGTCGTTCACGCAGGGCGTGTACGACAAGACGGTGGCATTCGTGCGCGACTGGCCGGAGCTGCCCGTATGCCAGTCGGGCAACGGCCTTATATACGTCTCGCACTACGGCGAGGTGGATGCCAAGTCCAACGTGCGCAACTATACGGTATGCTTCGATCCCGACAAGCGTGCCGCGCTGTGGGTGGCATATCCGCTCCACTCGATGTACACTTCGGGCAGCGCCGACCGCGACAACAGCCGGTTCGATTACGACCCCTCGGTCAGCACGTCGTATCAGGCCAACCTGGCGATAGGATCTTACAGCGGCCGCTACGACCGCGGACACCAGCTGCCTGCCGCCGACAGAAAGTGCTCGCAGCAGATGATGGACCAGACATTCTACGCGACCAACATGACTCCGCAGCAGTCCAATTTCAACCAGAAGCTGTGGGGCAATATGGAGGGGCGCGTGCGCAGTCAGGTGTGCGCCGATACGCTCTATGTCGTCACGGGCGCATGGTTCGACGGCGAGCGCGACTCGTCGATAGCGTTGCAGACCAACGACCGCTCGGGCAACCGCTGTCCGATTCCGACCGACTATTTCAAGATATTGCTTCGTACCAAAAGCGGCAACACCCGCCGCTCGGTGGCCGATATCGACGATCCGTCGCAGCTCAAAGCCATAGGCTTCTGGTTCAAACACCGCGATACGGGGAGCGATACGTCGATAACCTCCGAGTACTGCATGAGCGTGGCCGATATAGAGCGCATGACGGGCAACAGATTCGACTTCTTCCCGATGCTCGACGAAAAGGTCGCCGCCGAGGTCAAGTCGCAGTGCGACCCTTCGGCATGGGGCATAACACGATAAACCGAAACCAATAACAAGAACCCTGAATATGAAAAAATTACTGTTGACAGGACTCTGCGTCGTGATGTTTGCGGCATACGCTGCGGCGCAAAAGCCCTATACGGTGGCTTTCTACAACCTCGAAAACTTCTTCGACATCTACGACGATCCCGAGACCTTCGACGAGGAGTTCACGCCCGAGGGTGCGAAGCAGTGGAACCAGACCAAGTACGACAAGAAACTTGCCAATATCGAACGCGTGCTGTTCGATATAGCCGCAATCAAGAAGGATTACCCGGTAGTCATAGGCGTTTCGGAGATCGAAAACCGTTCGATTCTCGAAGATCTGATCTCGACGCCCAAGCTGCGCGGCGCCAACTACCGCATCGTACATTACGACTCGCCCGATGCCCGCGGCGTCGACTGCGGATTCATCTACCGTCCCGACGTGTTCAAATTGCAGGGCAGCGACAATATCAAGACGGTGGTTCCGGGTCTGCCCAACTTCCGCACGCGCGATCTTATCGTGATGTGGGGCACGATCGACGACGAGCCGTTCTATTTCCTCGTATCGCACTGGCCCTCGCGTCTGGGCGGCAAGGAGGCTTCGGCCTTCAAGCGCGACGCCTGCGCCCGTCAGATACGCGAGATCAAGGACTCGCTGCTGAAAGCCGATCCGGCGACCAAGGTGGTGGTCATGGGCGACTTCAACGACGATGCCACCGACCGCAGCGTGGTGGAGACGCTCGGTGCCAAGGGCAAGATCAAGAAGCTCGAAACGGGCGACTTCTACAATCCCTTCGTCGATATGTTCAAGGCCGGACTGGGTACGCTCGCCTATCAGGATGCGTGGAACCTGTTCGACAACATATGCGTGACGGAGAACCTCGCCACCGGTTCGACGGGCGAGCTCAGGCTGTTGCAGGGCGGCTCGAAGTTCTACGGCAACATCTTCTCGCGCCCCTACATGATCCAGCAGGAGGGGCAGTACAAGGGATATCCTCTGAGAACGTTCGTGGGCAACAACTTCCAGAACGGTTTCAGCGACCACTTCCCGGTATATATCTGCATCGGAAAATAACCTTATAACGAAACTATATGAAGCGATTTTTTCTAACTGTGATCCTCGTCCTGACGATGGCCGGTGCATTTGCGCAGAACGGCGGCGTCAAGGGCAAGGTCGTCTCGCGCGAAGGTCGTGAGGCCGTGGGAGGCGTCAAGGTCTCGATAGAGGGCACGACGCTTACGGCTACGACCGACGACAACGGAGCTTTTATCTTCGATAACCTCCCCGGCGGTACGTATACGCTGCACTTCGCCACTCCCGAGTTCGAGGAGCTCTCGATAATGGTGCGTGTGGGCAATATGTTAAAGGATGCCGGCAACGTGATAATCGTCCCCGACAACTCGATTGCCGTAGACGACTCGATGTTCGCCGAGCTCGATACCGACGTCGAATCGTCGGGCGACGCATCCTCTCTGCCCTCGTCGCTGTCGGCCTCGAAAGACATATTCAACAACATTGCCTCGTACAAGTTCAGCGAGATGCGCTTCAACGTGCGCGGTCTCGATGCGCAGTATACCGACGTGTATCTCAACGGCATACGCTTCAACGACGCGCTGACGGGCTACGGCCCGTGGTCGCTGTGGAGCGGTCTGAACGACGCTACGCGCAATCAGGAGAGCACGGCAGGCCTGCTGCCGTCGGACTTCGGCGTGGGCGGCATAGGCGGTACGACCAACATCAACGCCCGTGCCTCGCAGATGCGCAAGGGATTCCGCGCAAGCGTGGTCAACGGCAACTCGATGTACCGGTTCCGCGCCATGGTGTCGTATGCGTCGGGTTCGCGCGACGACGGCTGGTCGTACGGCTTCTCGCTGTCGACGCGACAGGGCGGCAACGGCTATGTCGACGGAGTGTACTACAACGGTTACGGTTATTTCGGCTCGGTCGAGAAGGCATTCAATCCGCGCCACAAACTCTCGCTCACGGTAATGGGCGCACCGACTCAGCGCGGCGCACAAATGGCCGCCACCGAGGAGGCCTATGAGCTCTTCGACAACCACTATTATAACCCCAATGCCGGCTGGCAGGCGGGCAAGATACGCAACTCGCGCGTGCGCAACACGCACGAGCCGATAGCGATGCTCAACTACAACTGGCAGATATCGGAGAATACGTCGCTGTCGGCCGCAACGTCGATCCGCTTCGGCTTCAACGGCTATTCGGCGCTCACGTGGAACGACGGACCCGATCCGCGTCCAGACTACTACCGTGCGCTGCCGTCGTATTACGGCAACCGCATGTTGGAGTACATGGCGGCCAATGCCGTCGACCCCGACACGTATACGCAGACCACGATCGATTCGTATAAGGCTATGATGGCCGAGACGATTAAGAACTGGACCGGCTACACCGACTTCGACGGCATGATCCGCGACAACTACAACGGCAAGGTCGATCCCACCTACGGCACCGGACACCGTTCGAACCGCATGATCGAGGAGCGCCATACGGACCAGCTGGACTATAACTTCGTGGCTCAGATCAACCATGTGTTCCGCGGCGGCTCGAAGCTGATGGGCGGCGTGCGTCTGAGAATCAACCGCACGGAGTATTACGACAAGGTAAAGGATCTGCTGGGCGGCGACTACTGGGTGGATGAAGACAAATTCGCGCTGCGTGACTTCGGCAACAACGTCATCGCCTACCAGAACAATCTGGCCTACTACAACGAACACGGACACGCTCAGGCTGTCGAGGAGGGCGACAAGTTCGGATACGACTACTATGCACACGTACAGCAGGGACAGCTGTGGGCCATGTACGAGTTTTCGGCAGGTCGTTTCAGCGCCAATGTAGGCGGCGAGATCGGCTTTTCGAGAATGTGGCGCGAGGGTCTCTGGGAGAAGGGTCTGTTCGCCAACGCCAATGCCGGCGGCGACCGCGGCCGCACTTCGCTCGGCGACTCGGACAAGATCGATGATCTGACCTACAAGGCCAAGCTGAATCTGCGCTACGTATTCTCGGGCGCTCACTCGCTGGAAGCCAACGTGACCTATATGCAGAACGCTCCTACGTTCCGCGATGCGTTCGTATCGGCGCGTACCCGCAACCAGATCACGCCCGGTCTGTCGACCGAGAAGATCTTCGGTGCCGACCTGTCGTACAATCTGCGTCTGCCGTGGATACGTGCGCGTCTGTCGGGTTACTACACGACGGTCAAGGATCAGGCGCGCGTGATTTCGTTCTATGACGATCTTCTCAACTCGTTTACCAACTTCGCCATGAGCGGCATCGACAAGCGCTATGCCGGTGTCGAGCTGGGTCTCAACGTCCCGATCGCTTGGGGCTTGCAGTTCAACTCGGCGGTAAGCTACGGCGAGTTCATCTATACGTCGAACCCGCAGTTCACGCAGATGACCGACAACAGCGCCACCGACCGCATCCGCAGCGTGGTCAACTGGAAGGACATGAAGATCGAGAGCACGCCCCAGACGGCCATAAACGTGGGTCTGTCGTTCCGCGGCAACCATAACTGGTTCGCATCGCTCGACTTCAACTACTACGATCGTCTCTACCTGTCGATGAACCCGATGTACAGAACGCAGTATCTGGCCTCGAAGATAATGAAGCTCTACGACTTCGAGAATCTCGCAACGGGACGTCAGAAGATGGAGGTAATCGACAAGATCGAGTCGATACGCGCACAGGAGAGGTTGAAGAGCGCCTTCACGCTCAACGCGAGCGTCGGCAAGAACTGGTACATACACCGCAAGTATACGCTCGGTTTCAGCCTCGAACTCAAAAACCTGCTCAACGACCAGGATATCCGCACGGGCGGTTACGAGCAGATGCGTCTGAACAAGCCCTTCGGCCCGACGGTCGTTACCAACGACCAGGGCGAGTTGCGGGTAAAGAAGATGTACAACTATCGCCGTTTCGATTCGAGATATTTCTACCTGCTGGGTACGACATATTATCTGAACGTATATTTCCGATTCTAACAGCGTAAAACGTGAATACTATGAAACTTACTAAAATACTGGTTCTTTTGGTAGCCGCGGCCATGTCCGTGGGCTGTTACGAGAAGTACGACGACGTGTCGCCGGCCGTTGTCTACGACGACGGCGTGTTCGCCTCGCAGTTTCCCGACAGCCGCCGCGTGACGGTGGCCGAGTTGAAGGCGATGTTCGGCACGATAAGCAACACGGGCGTCAACAGCAGTTGGGCCAATACGAAGTATCTGCAAATCGAGCAGGACATATATATCAAGGGTAAGGTCACTTCCGACGACGAGCAGGGCAACATCTACAAGTCGCTCTATGTGCAGGACCATACCGGCGGCATCGAGGTCAAGCTAACCAACGGCAACTATCTGCGCTACCGTCAGGGGCAGTGGGTATACGTGCGTCTGCAAGACCTTTATCTGGGCAACTACCGCATGATGCTCTCTATCGGCGGCGCGCCGACCGAGTCGTACAACAAGGCGGGCGAGCATAAGTACTACGCCAACTCCAATTTGGAGAACCGCATAACTATCGCCGAGCATGTCTTCGCCGGAGAGCAGGACGAGCTGCGCACGGGCAGCTACGATCAGTGGAAGGCCGATCCCATGTCGGTCGACATCATTACCGTTACGCCCGAGAACTATACCTCGGTGCTGGGCAAGAGCGTGCGCGAGTCGATGTTCGGCCGCCTGATCCGCTTCGAGGGCCTGACGCACCGCTATGCCGGCGTTGCGAACGAGCAGGGCGTGACGCGTCCGGGACTGAAAAGCGGTTCGTTCGAGAATATCTATCCGAGCTGGCTCTATACCGACCCGCGTCCGACCGTGACCAAGGGCTGGTATCACTGGGCTTACAGCGTCAACGGCAAGAGCCTCTACGGTTCGATGCTCTTCGTGTACGATACATCGGCCGAGTACTGCTCGGATGCGGGCGTCTACTCGATGCGCACGAGCGGTTACTCGCGCTTCGCCAAACGCAATGCGCCGCGCGACAACGAGAAGGCCAACATCACGGCCATATACGGCATCTATGCTCAGCGTTCGGACTATACGGGCGGGGCGAACGACTATGCGTCGTACCAGCTTTCGGTAAGCCGCGTGGAGGATGTCGAGTTCGTGAACGGCGATGCGGCGCTTCTGACCGATGCCGAGGTCGAGGAGCTGACTACCGACGACATGCGCACGGTGCCGTGGATCGACGATGACGGCGAGGATCTTATCGGCGACTGATCGAAGGATGCGTATTCGACTCGGCGAGCGATACGCAGATGAGTCAGGCCCCGGTGCAAAATTATTGCACCGGGGCTTTTTTTTGTACGGGAGGAGCGCAGGGCGGAACGCTCCGCCCGCGGAAAATAAACTGGTGCAGACGCCGATAGGACGGCGTGAAAGCGGCTGGGCGGATAGGGTGGCGGAGCGGTGCGGGTGGCGGAGCGAGTGGCTGAGCGGAACGGGTGACGGATCGAGTGGCTGATTAGGTGGCTGAGCGGAGCGGGAGACGGATCGAGTGGCGGAGCGGGTTGCGGGTTGGATTGGTGGCATATCGGATCGTGTGGCGGAGCGTGTCATGCTTTGCCGTGGTGCGGGGACGGAGCGGGGCAGTCGTCGCAGGCGATAGGAAAGCGGTAATAGGAAAGAGCGGCGGAAATGTTCTATAAAGGAAATGCAATCGTCGATATTGGCTTCGGAAGGCGAATTTAGCGGCTTCAATGCTGCTATTGCAGGAAATTAGTTACCTTTGTACGAATATAAGTTATCATGTGCAAACATCGTTGGAGATGACTCTGCAAACATACTATTGGTTTCTTGCGATCATGGCCGCGCTGGCACTGGTCGTCTTCGTTGCGCTCTACTTCGTCGAGGCGGGTTACGGCTATCTGTTCAACCCCAAATTCGGCCGTCCGATCTCCAACAAGATCGGCTGGGTGTTGATGGAGTCGCCCGTATTCTTTGCCATGGCTGCGCTGTGGCTGCTGTCGGACTATACGTGGCAGGCGTCGTCGGTGGCGCTGGTGCTTCTGTTCGAGGCGCACTATTTCCAACGGTCGTTCATCTTTCCGGCGATGATGCGCGGAGAGTCAAAGATGCCGATCGGAATAATGATATTGGGCATGGTATTCAATACGCTCAACGCATTGATGCAGGGCGGGTGGATATTCTACTTCGCGCCGAGAATGGGTTATTACGACGGCTGGCTCTCGAAACCCTATTTTTGGATCGGCGCCGCTATATTCGCCGCCGGATTCTTCATAAACCTGCAATCCGACCATATCATACGCCACCTGCGCAAGCCGGGCGATACGCGCCACTACATCCCGCGCGGGGGCATGTTCCGTTATGTGTCGTCGGCCAACTACTTCGGCGAAGTGACCGAGTGGGTGGGCTTTGCCATAGCGTCGTGGTCGTGGGCGGGTGCGGTGTTCGCGTGGTGGACGCTGGCCAATCTGGCACCGCGCTCGGCATCGCTTTACAGGCGTTACGAGCGGGAGTTCGGAGAGGAGTTCACGTCGCTCGGCCGCAAGAGAATAATACCGTTCATCTATTGATCCAGATATAATGAAACCCCAACAGAAGGAGTCGATACTCTTCACGCCCTATCGTCTGGGCGGCGTTACGCTGCGCAACCGCACGATCCGTTCGGCGGCATTCGAATCTATGGGCAAGGACTTCAATCCTACCGAGCAGCTCAAAGCATATCACGTAAGCGTGGCGCGCGGCGGTGTGGGCATGACTACGCTGGCATACGCCTCGGTCAACCGCAGCGGCATATCGTTCAACAAGCAGCTGTGGCTGCGTGAGGAGATCGTGCCGGCTCTCAGAGATATAACCGACGCCATACATTCGGAAGGTGCTGCGGCGGGCATACAGATCGGCCATTGCGGCAACATGACGCACTGGTCGACGGCCGGATGCTTCCCTCGCGGAGCGTCGACGGGGTTCAATCTCTATTCGCCTACCTTCGTCAGGGGCATGCGCCGCAGCGAGTGTGCCGAGTATGCCAAGGACTTCGGCCGTGCCGTCGTAACGGCGCACGAGGCGGGCTTCGACAGTGTGGAGGTGCATGCCGGACACGGATATCTCATCTCGCAGTTCCTGTCGCCATATACCAACCGCCGTCGCGATGAGTTCGGCGGTTCGCTCGAAAACCGCATGCGTTTCATGACGATGTGTCTCGAAGAGGTTATGTCGGCGGCGGCGCGCACGGGTACGGCCGTGCTCGTGAAGCACAACATGGAGGACGGCTTCAAGAGCGGAATACAGATACCCGAGAGCATCGAGATCGCCAAGCGCATCGAGAGCTTGGGTGTGGACGGCATAGTGCTAACGTCGGGTTTCGTGAGCAAGGCTCCCATGGCCGTCATGCGCGGACGCATACCGACAAAGACGATGAGCTACTATATGCCCTGGTCGTCGTGGCCGCAGAAGATAGTCGTCAATCTGTTCGGCAACAAGATGATACGCCAGTACGACTTCGAGGAGTGCTACTTTCTGGAAAACGCGAAGAAGTTCCGGGCCGAGCTGCGGTGTCCGCTGGTGTATGTAGGCGGTCTGGTCTCGCGCGAGGGCATAGAGCGTGTGCTGGATGCCGGTTTCGAAATGGTGCAGATGGCGCGTGCACTGGTCAACGATCCGGCCTTTGTGAATAAGCTGCGCGAGGGCGATATGTCGACGCGCAGCGGCTGCGACCATCGCGACTACTGCATGGCGCGCATGTACTCGGTCGACATGCAGTGCTGCCACAACTGCAAGGAGCCTATCCCCGAGCGGCTGTGGCGCGAGTTGAACAAGATAAAATAAGGCGGGGAGTATGGCACGCAGGCGCAGAGGCGAAGTAGAGAGAGGTTCGTGCACGGCACTGGTTACGGGTGCGGCCAAGGGCATCGGGCGGTGTTATGCCGACCGGCTGGCCTCGTTGGGCTACGATATAGTTGCGGTGGATGTAGACGCTGCGGTGGAGCAGGCGGCGGCCGAGATCTCGCGCCGCTACGGCGTGCGGTGCACGAGCCGTATCTGCGACATGGCCAGGCTCGATGCGGCAGAGGATTTGTTTGCGTGGACGTGCGGCGAGGGCATCGCGGTCGACGTGCTGGTCAACAATGCCGGCATCTTCTCGTTTCTCGACGTGTTGTCGACGCCCGTGGAGCGCATACGCCGCATCGTGCTGCTGCACGATATGACCACCACGACGATGTGCCGTCTCTACGGCGAAGAGATGGCGCGGCGCGGCGGCGGACGCATACTCAACATGTCGTCCTACTCGATATGGATGCCGTTCCCGGGGCTGTCGCTGTACAGCGCGAGCAAGGCCTACTTGAAGAGCTTTTCGGTGGCCTTCTCGAAGGAGGTGCGCGAGCGCGGCGTGAGCGTTACGGCCGTATGTCCTGCGGGCATAGCGACCGATCTGTACGGGCTGTCGCCGCGCTGGCAGAAGATAGGGCTGCGGCTGGGTATCCTGTCGTCGGCCGACAGCTGTGCGCGACGCGGCCTGAGAGCCATGTGGAAAGGGCGCCGGTGCGTGGTGCCCGACTGGTGGTTCCGCCTGTTCATCCCGATATGCCAATGTATGCCGCGTCCGCTGCTGGGGTGGCTGAGACGCTATACGTTGAAGTTTCAGAAATAGATGCCTCGCGGCATCGGTAATTACCGACGATTATGAATCGACAAACCGCTCCCGACAGTGGAGAGATTCGACCTGCGGGTCGGCGACGCGCACGACGTGCGATAATTTGGACTACCGCTATTGCGACATTCATAGCACTGCTGTTCGCGGCAGTGGTATTCGGCATATCTCCGTTTACGAAGTGGTATGTCGAGAAGAACTGCAAGGAGCTGACCGGACGGCTGATACGCATAGGCGACATCGATATAGACATACTCTCGGGACGGATAACGACCGCCGATGTGGTAATGTACGAGCCGGACGACACGACTAACTTCGTCGCCATAGGCCGTTTCGATATGTCGATAGCCTTGGGCGAGCTGATGAACGACCATATTCTGGTCGAGCATGCGCGTCTGGTGCGACCCGACATACGTCTCGCGCAGGAGGGTGCCCGGTTCAACTTCGACGATCTTGTGACCTTCATCGTCGAACAGTACCTCACGGGCGAGCGCGACGAGGAGTCGGAGCCGTGGCGCATAACGCTGCTGGATCTCGCCGTGGAGAATGGACGCGTGACATATTACGACCGCGATATAGACCAGCAGTGGAGGCTGTCGCAGATATGTCTGTCGACGCCGAGCGTCGTGCTGGGCGATACGGCGACGTGGGTCGATGCGTCGATGACCGTCAACGACCATGCACCGGTCGAGGGGCGGCTGTCGTATAACTATCTCAGCGGCGACTATACGTTCGAGGGTACGGTAGACGGCTTCGATCTGGCCGATACGTACAAATACCTGACGCCATACGTCAACACGCGGCGTGTGGGCGGAACGGTCGCGGCGAGGATAGCGGCCGAGGGCAATATATACGATCCTCTGGCATCGACGCTGCGCGGTCGTGCCGACATCAGCGATATGGTGCTCGACGATCCATACGGCAGCGAGCTGTTCGCATGCGGCAGCCTCGGCGCCGATATAGCCGAGCTCAACCTCGCCGCCGAACGCTATATATTCGAGTCGGTTAAGGCGCATGATTATAGCGTGCGCTATACGATCGACGCCGAGGGCAAGACCAATGTCGATCCGCTGTTCTACCACGATCCTCAGGTGTCGCTTACCACGACCGAGCGCGCCGTGGGTGCGGACGGCGATATGTATCACGTTACCGAGAGCGTGTCGGTGGTGTCGCAGCGCTCGGCGGAGCCGATCTTCGGCGACATGGTGCTGCGTATAGGTACGCTCGATCTGCGCGGCGGACGCATACGATTCGAGGACAATACGATGCACAAGCCGTTCGGGTACTCGCTGCGCAACGTCGGGATAACGAGCAGCCGCTTCGATCTTGCCGCACGCAATACCGTGACTCTGCGGGCAGGTCTGCAAAAGCAGGGCTCGGCCGTGGTGCGCTGGGAGGGCTCGCTCGAAGATTTCCACAACCAGAATCTGCTGTCGGTACTCAACAACGTCGACATGAGCGACTTCTCGCCCTACTGCGAACATTACACGGCGTTCCCGATCGAGTCGGGCAACCTTACGTTCCGTAGCCAGAATATCATCGTAAACGGGTATTTGAAGGGCGTCAATCATCTCGATACCTACAACTTCGCCGTGGGCAAGAAGGACAAGAGCATCGATGCGGAGTTCGGAATGCCGCTGAGAATGGGTATCTTCATCCTTACCGACCGCAAGAAGCATATCGACATCGACCTGCCGGTTACCGGCAGCATCGACTCTCCGGAGTTCTCCTATCGCAAGATCATAATGAAGGGCATCGGCAATCTGATGTTGAAGGTGGTGGCGGCGCCGTTCGCATGGATGGGCTCGGGCAAGCAGGACGTATTCCGATATATCGACATCGACGCTCTGGCCTTGGGCTTCGACTCCGAGCAGTACGGGCGCTTCGACTCTATGGCCGAGGAGCTGAAAGCGGAGGGCGATTTGAAGATACGCGTCGTTCAGCGCATCAATTACGATAAGGCGGTAAGGCGTCTGGCGCATATCGACATGAACATAGCATATTACAACTCGACGCAGGCGGAGCCGGGACACAGGCTCGATCTGCTCGACCTCGATCGCATAGCCGAGATGAAGCTCTCGGCGCGTCAGGTCGCCGAGTTCGCAGATTCGCAGCTGCTTGTCAAGGGCATCGACCCGAGCCGCATGTCGGTCGAGCAGAAGGCTATGGCGCTCTACGGCGGCTATGTCGATGCGCAGTTGCAGCGAATCATGGACTCGCGAAGCAAGGCAATACGCGAGTATATGGCGTTCCAGCATGCCGACCTTCCGGAGGGGGCGTTTACGGTCAATGCCGTCACGATAGAAGATATCCGCAACTACCGCGGCAAGGATAGGTATACGGTAACGTTGATCGTCGACGAGGAGGAGACCGAGATCGTCGACGAGGAGGACGAAGAGTCCGACGATACGGAGTATGTCTCTGAGGGCGGCGAAGCCTCGCAGGCGATCTTAGGCGATGCCGATGCCGCTGCGGAGCGGACGGAGCCGTCCGTGACGGATGCAGCCGACACCGTGCTGCCTGCCGAGGAGTCCGAGTCCGAGTCTGAGTCCGCGGCCGCCGCTTTGCCGGAGACGGCATCCGCCGGCAGCGACGATCGGATTCCGCAGCAGCCGGCCGAACAGATCGAGCGGCCGGAACGAGCGTTGCAGCCCGAGGGTGTCGCAGATGCCTGCCGGGAAGAGATTGCGGCACAATCCGAGGCTGCCGCAGAAGTCGTGCAGGATGTGGCTGCCGTCCGGTCGGAAGCCGCAGCAGAGAGAGTCGGCGAGCTGCCGGCCGACAGCGACATCGCACCGCAGCAGTGACCGATACGGCCGAGGCGGCTTGGGTGCGAAATTCGCTGCTTCACGGCTTCGCAGGAGTTTCATATACACGATAATACGCAATGAGGGCGCGGATCGATCCGCGCCCTCCATGTTTTGCGAGATATGTTATATCCGATCCGCGATTATTTTGCCAGAGTCGCAACGTTAACCGCCTGTTCGCCTTTTGCTCCGCTTTCGATCTCGTAGGTGACTGCCTCTCCCTCGACGAGCGATTTGAATCCGTCCTTAACGATACCCGAGAAGTGAACGAAGATCTCTTTGCCGTCTTCGCCGATAATGAATCCGTAGCCCTTCTTGCTGTCGAACCATTTTACTTTACCTGTCATAAGTGTTTGTTGTTAAATGTAACCGGGATTTAATCCCATGTCAAATATAAGAATAAAAACCCGGAAGTCCAAGCCCGACGAGCTATTTTGCGGATAATAATTTGTTTTTTCGACCGGCAGGCGTTATATTTGCAATTAAGTATATGCTTTTGCTATAATATTTGGATTATGAACAACAAACTGAAAATAGCGGCTATCGCGCTTCTGGGCTTTTCGACGGCATGTTGCGCTACGCGCAAGAGCGCCGTTAAGGGCGGCGACAAGGAGTCGCCGTCGATAGAGCAGGATACTGTGAACGCCCGCATCAAGCTGATGTACGGCGTGCGCATGCCCAACGGCGAGGCGGCCGTAGTGCTGCCCGACCAGGAGACTCAGGCCGAGACTTCCGATAACGGCTCGACCAAGTGAGCGGCCGCAGATTAGGTCTGCGCAAGCGACTTGCGCTCGGACTCTTTTCGCAGCTATACGAGCAGACGGTGGAGCGTCACGAGCTGTCGACGCTCTTTTGGGAGTGTACGCTCAGATGCAACCTTGCCTGCCGCCACTGCGGCAGCGATTGTCGTACGGATGTCGTTCAGCCGGATATGCCGCTGGACGACTTTTTGCGTGTGCTCGATGAGCAGGTCACGCCCCATGTCGATCCGCGCAACGTGCTGTTGATATTCTCGGGCGGCGAGGTGTTGGTGCGCGACGATCTGGAACGCGCCGGCCGCGAGGTCACGCGCCGCGGATATATGTGGGGCATGGTAACCAACGGTCTTGCGCTGACCGCGGAGCGTCTGGCGTCGCTGGTGGCGTCGGGACTGCGCTCGGTGTCGGTCAGTCTCGACGGCTTCGAGGATGCGCACACCTACATACGCCGCAATCCCCATAGCTACGAACGGGCGTTGCAGGCCGTAGACAATATCCGCAAGTATCCCGATCTGGCATACGACGTCATTACATGCGTCACGCCCTCGATGATAGGCCGTCTCGAAGAGTTCAAGCAGATGCTTATAGCGCGCGGCATAGGCTACTGGCGCATATTCTCGATATTTCCGGCCGGTCGCGCTGCCGACGACGACGCTCTGCGTCTGAGCGACGGACAGTTCGTCGAGGTGCTCGACTTCATCCGCCGCACGCGCAAGGAGGGACGGATCGACCTGAGCTACGCCTGCGAGGGCTTTCTGGGCGGTTACGAGGCCGAAGTGCGCGACCATTTCTATATGTGTACGGCCGGCGTGTCGGTAGCGTCGATACGCGTCAATGGCGATATATCGGGCTGCACGAGCGTGCGGGGCAACTATACGCAGGGCAACATCTATCACGACGACTTCTGGGATGTGTGGCAGAACCGCTTCGAGCCGTTCCGCAACCGCGAATGGGCACGCAAGGGCGAGTGTGCCGACTGCAAGGTATGGCGCTTCTGCAAGGGCGGAGGCATGCACCTGCGCGACGACTGCGGAGAGTTGATGTATTGCCACTACCGCAAGATCGGCGGATGACGGACAGGCACGACTGTGGCGTGAAATAATATGCAATGAAGTATGAAGCCGCTCCCTCTGGGAAGCGGCTTTCCGTTATCGCACACCGGTGCCGCGGCCGGACATTGGTCGTATGCCGTTTTCGTCTGGTCGGCCGGTGTTGTGATAAATATAGGTTTTTTCGGCATTTTTACGGAATGATTCGCTACCTTTGCATTTCTGATAATCGATCCTTAAATGAAGATACGCACCGAGTTATACGAGATAATCGATCGCGACCGCAACGGCAGGATGCCGAGTCGGGTTTACGATTGGTTTATGCTGGCTATGATCGTCATAAGCATCGTGCCGCTGATGTTCGTCGACGACAGGCCTCTGTTCAGGGTTACGGAGACGATAACCGTCGCGGCGTTTATCGTCGATTATCTGGCGAGGTGGTATACGTCGCCGGTGCCGCTCGGCCGCGGGTGGAGATCGTATTTGATGTATCCGTTTACGCCTATGGCCATAGTCGACATGCTGTCGATACTCCCGGTTATGAACCTGCTGTCGTCATCGTTCAAGCTGTTGCGGCTGACGCGGCTGTTGAAGGTGGCGGGGCTGCTGCGTATGTTCCGCTATTCCGACAAGGTAATGATGTTTCTGCGGGTGCTGCGCAAGGAGCGCCATGTGCTGATGTCGGTATTGGTGCTTGCCTTGTTCTATATTTTCGTCACGGCGCTCGTGATGTTCAATGCCGAGCCGCATATCAATCCCGAGACCGGAGAGGCGACATTCGAATCGTTTTTCGACGCGCTTTACTGGGCGACGGTAACGCTCACGACGGTAGGGTATGGCGATCTGTGTCCTGTGACGCAGATCGGCCGCATAGTGTCGATGCTCTCCTCGCTGTTCGGCGTTGCGATCATCGCATTGCCCTCGGGTGTCATCACGGCCAGTTATATGGAAGAGCTGCGTGACTCGAAGAGGTGCTGCGATGCTGCCGGCAGCGATCCGGATACTTCGAAATGACGGCTATATCTGTTTGCGATATACCGGGTCCAATGTCCGGTCGTCCTTGTCTTTCCATTCATCCCACCCGTTGCAGCAGCGGCCGTTGCAGAAATCAGCTGCTGTGCTCGGGCTCGAAGACGTTTTGTAGGATATCATCGTCAATCGTCCGTTGTTAGTGGCCGTATACTCCTCGATCCAATCTTGTCTTTTATCCCTCCATTTGAGAGACGGGGTGGATGTGCTTGCTATAATGCTGCCTTTCAGTACGGTAAATCCGGATGAATTGTAGAATTCAATGGCGTTGCAGCCCTGGCCGTTAGTGTAGAAAATATGTTCGTCCTTGAATTTGATTATTTCGAATATGTTGCATCCGACAAACGATGCCAGAAATTTTATATCCTCGAAAAATTCGTCCATAGAATCACACTGGTATTACGGCAGGTTGGTGGCTTTGGGCGTCTGCTTGTTATCGCTAAGGATAAACGTATTGGACTCATTGGCTACGGCTATGGCTTTGTATTCGAGATATTGCACGTCTGCGTTGGTCATATCGGCATCTTTCGATACGAATACGAGTGCTTTCTGCCAAAACGATTTCTTGTTGTCGTGATCCTTGACGCGCTCTTTGAAGTGTTCCGTTTCGCCGATATATGTTTCCGGTTTGGTTGCTGCGTCCTCTCCGATCAATACGTAGAAAGCGGGCTTCTGTAATTTGTCCTGTCCGTTAAGATATGCGAGGTTCGAGCGGGGAATGACGAACATCTGGCAAATCTTGTTGGATATAAATGCGTATTTGGTTCCTTTCGGATCTCCGTCGACGAAGTATGTAGTTACGGTTTTGCCAATTATCGTTTGTTTGATAGTTTCAAATAGTCTTGCTTACAGAATTAGTCGAATGTTAGCGCATGCTACAAAAGCCTACTGCTAATCCGGCTCGGATCGCATTGTACAAATGTACGTAATTTTTTCTGAACTACCTTGCAATGTCCGGCTAATTTCGGTTGTGATACGTTTGCGGCGATGCAATGCGTAAAGTAATTCGTCCCGACGGGAGCCGTTTGCCGTCGGGACGAATCGATAATAAGGCGTGTCGGGCGGTTATATCTCGGTAATGGCCGTGAAGGTATTCCGCCAATCCGTGTCGGCTTCGTAGGCAGCCTTGCTGGCGGCAGGCACGCGGATAGTGTCTCCGGCGGCGGAGAAGTTCATCGAGATGCCTGAAACGAGTGTGCTATGTAGCGGTGGATGCCTTCGGTACAAGACCGTAGGCCGTCTTGCCTCTGTCGACGTATGTGACGGTAATATTCGCCGTAACTTCGCCTACGGCCGTAACCGTGCTGTTGTCATAGACAGTGGCTATGGCGTTGTCGGAACTCGACCATTGGGCGCGCTTGTCGGCCGCGTCCTCGGGAAGCATCGACTATCAACATTTTCGTTTCATGGGAGATTGCCGGCCGTGCTGACGATCGAGACATGCTGCGAGAGCGTGCTCATACGTATCTCGAAAGATAACTTCGCGAAGCTGCTGCATCGCTCGCATTATCGCCCGCTGGGCTTGCGACGTGCTGTTCGAGCAGTTGTTCATGCTCGAACGTAAATCGTCTGTGTTCAAGGGCTGCGCCTCCGAATGCTATAAGTCTATGGTCGCCTTTCGTCCCGATATATTCCGGAAGATCTCGTTTAAAACCATAGCCTCCTACCTCGGAGTCTCGCAATCATGCCTCCGCTGCATAAGAATAACGATACGGCAAGGGCAGACATGAATAATCTGCCGAAATATCTGCCCTGACTTGGCGATTGCCCCGTGTCGTTAGAGGTTCGACTATTGCCAGATACTTTGCACTCGAAAAGGTGCGGGATGCAAGATGTTACTTACTCCGATGCAGTATATTATGTCAATTGATTATCAATAGTTTATGTCTTAAAAGATAGGCTGCTCAAAATTTTACTTATTTTTTCGTCAAAAATCGAAGATTTAACACTTTTCTTCGTTGCCTATCCCAAAACAGAGGGGAAATGGGGTAAACCGCTATCTTTCTAATGAGAAAGTGTAGATGATTATCAATCAGTCATTTAGCACTCTAAAAGGTTCAACCATTCATTTGGCAAGTCGTTGAGAATATGTAAGTTAGTGATTTTCAACACACTTTTCGCCTTGTACCTCCATTTTGGAATGTAAAAGTAAGTGTAATTTCTTGAATATCAAAACCCGAGGTACAAAAACTTGCAAAAAATCGCATTTTTCACCCCGAAAAGGTACAAAAACGGCTCTGAAACCAAGATTGGAATCAGAGCAGTAATTTTGTGCAGATTTTAGAATATTGTTCCCCATGACATTCGCTACATATCTGTCATCGACAATCCTTTTTGCGACACAATGTAGTCCTTAAACTTACCTGTGGCGCGAGTAAAGACATCCACTTTCTCATTAAGAGCATCAGCATCGAAGTTATCCTCTTTTCTCTTTACCTCAATGAATACAGCTTCGTTGTTCAATTCGTTCTCGGCAACTATATCAATCTCGTTCTTACCTTTTCGATCCCACCAACTGCCGATGCGTGTGTATGCTTTGCTCTCCATAAGCACACGCTTGAAATATCGTTCAAGCATCTTACCACTAAAAGTCTCGTAGTCGCGGTTGATGATAGTCTTTACAGCATCGTAGTTCTCAATTTCAAGCATATAGTTATACTTGTATATGAAACGGAACCAGAAAGTGAAGAAGTTGTCCTCAATCGTATAGCGAACATTCTTTGTAGAACTCTTCTCGAAAATAGGTTGGTTTTTGGTAATTACCTCATACTCCTTCTCCAATTTTGTGAGGTAGCCACCAATCTCTCTGCCGACAATCTGTTCAATTTCCGAGCGTAATGTCTTGCCACGAGCTATAGCCGAGAGGATAGAGAAATAGACACCGTAATCCTTGCCAAACTCCTCGATAAGTATAGCCTTGCCTTCGCCCAAGAATACTGAGTCAGCCTTGATGATATGATTAAGCATCTTTGTCTTGGTTGTCGCTCCTGCATCAACAAGCAACTGAACATACTTTGCTACGCCACCCGTAAACGAGTATAACGCCAACAAGTCCTCGGATGTGTAGTTAGGATTATATTCCGCCATTATCTCCTTCAAGACAGCAGGCGTGAATGGCTTGATTGACATAAAACGAGTCTGGCGATTATACAGTGGCTCCTTCTTGTCCTTGAAAATTTTTGTCATCATCGAGAATATAGAACCACACACAATAAGGTTAATATGGGCCTTGGTGTGATACATATCCCAAATGCGTTGCATATCACTATACACAGACTTGTTTACCTTGAAAAACTCTTGGAACTCATCAATAAACAGTGTAATTGGTCGCTCGATAGATAGTTTCATCAGGTACTCGAAAATCTCAGGGAACCGTTCTACTCGGCCCATTGTAGGGATACCCAACTTGTTCTCAATCTCTTGTATATAATCCGCACACAAATCGCTCTCAGCCTTGCGTGCAACAAAGAAATAGAGTATCGGCTCATCCTCGTATGCTTTCCACACAAGCGAAGTCTTACCGATACGACGACGACCCGTCACTACCGTAAACTGAGCATTACTCTTTGAGAGTTCAAGTATCTCCTTGAGTGACGCAATCTCCTCTGTTCTATCAAAAAACCTCATACGCTTCTATTTTAGTTCCGAAATATCTGTTTCCGAAACGGTGGTTTCGCAACTGCAAATATAATACACTTTTCTTATTCGGCAAAATTATGAGATAACTATTTGCAAAAGTAGAATAATTCAACTCGTGAGTGCGGCTCACGAGTTCAGTTGGCTAGCCTCACCCTCCAACTGATTAGAGCTGCTTACCAGTTGGGATGTTGAGATTTCAGTTGGCAACATTTTGTAGGCAACTGAAATAATTACATCAACAGTCAAGAATTTCAGATGGCTGAATCCTGTTCATACATCTTTGGGCGTCTGAGTTCGTTTTCCTCTTTCATTCTCTGAATCATCTCTGAGTTAGGAGGAATAATCTCATAAGTAGAACTAAAAGTTTTCTATGCTTGTAATGCTCGTTGAGCCTTTGCGTAACTTCATCCATAGTAATCTTGCCCTCAATCTGTTGTCTAGCAAGTTGAATCAGAAATTCAGACACACTAAGCCCATCTACATTCTGTAAGCCTATTGCAGCACCCCAAGTGTTGGCTCTTTCTCTAACATCCCTATCAGGGTGATTCTTATATTCTTCAAATAATCCCATTATTTTTCTTATAAAGTTACTAAAAATATGGGAAATAGCCAAGATGCGCAATGACTAAAACTATAATTAATAACCCGTAAAGTACATTTTCTCACCTCTTTATGCCTCCACTTGGTAAATTTCCCTTAATTTTGCAATCATAGATATTGATTACTGTAATTAATTGTGATACATAGTTATGGCTAAGCCTGTAAGAAATATCCCTAAGGCAGATCACTTGATGGGATCAATGCGATCAATGGGTTATACTTTTGAGTCAGCTATTGCCGATATAATTGACAATAGTATTAGTGCTAATTGTCAAAATGTGCATATCTTCTTTTCCGCTGATCCAATCCATTGTTATGTGAGTATTCTGGATGATGGAGATGGTATGTCCAAAGATGAACTTCTTGAAGCAATGAGATACGGCAATACTTCAAGCGAGTCGGTTCGATCAGAAAATGATCTTGGTAGATTTGGTCTTGGTCTTAAAGCGGCTTCTCTTTCCCAATGTCGCAAATTAACAGTAGTCAGCAAAAAAGATAATGTACTGTCTGCGTATCGCTGGGACTATGATTTTATAAAAGAGAATAAAAATTGGGATATACTAGAATTAAACTCTAAGGAAATAAAAAGCCTCCCAACCATTGAGTCGTTGCTAGCTAATGCACATGGAACACTAGTAATATGGGAGGATTTTGATGTTATTGACAAGTCGAATAATGGACAAGTGTATTCCACTCTATGTGATTACAAAAGTAAAATTGCTCAATATGTAGGGTTGATTTTCCATCGATACATCGGAGCGAAGGGCGGCAAGGCAATCGTCATACGCATAAATAATCACAAAATTAAGGCTCTCGACCCTTTTCTTGAAGATCACGACAAAACAACAAAGAAAAGAGAGGTCTCTATTGATATTATAGATTCGACAGGAGTAGAACGATATATTAAAGTTCGTCCGTTTATACTTCCATACCACAAGGATCTTTCAGCTTCAGATATTGAGAAGCTGGGAGGACACGAGAATATGCGAACTAAACAAGGGTATTATCTGTATCGTAATCGTCGTCTGATTAGATGGGGAACTTGGTTTGGTATGCATACTAGTCATGAATTAACAAAAAATGCCAGAATTCGTGTTGATATTCCAAATACCCTTGATGATATATGGCAAATAGATATTAAAAAACAAGAGGCTACGATACCCAAAATAATCCAAACTAGATTGACGCGCAAAGTAGAAGAGGCTTTAGAGTTTTCTATTCGCCAACAAACGCATCGTGGCCGTCGCAATAATATTCGCGAAAACATTGATTATATCTGGAACAGAATTGAGGGAAGAGAAGGTCGTTTCTTTTATGAGATTAACAGAGATAGCCCTTTTGTCTCGTTTATCAAGAGGAAAGTCGCGGATGAATACATTGAGTATATTGATATGCTTATCGATGAGATAGAGAAGCATGTACCAGTTCAGCAGATGTATATAGATCAATCTAATAACACCATTATCGAAAAGGAGGATCCAAATAGAGAAGATGATCTATTTAACAAAGCGGTTTTAATGGTAGAGTTTGCTAGAGAGTTCTCTGATACTATAACGAGAGACACGATAGATAGAATCTTTAGGAATGAATCTTTCTACGGTCATCCAGCGCTACAGGAAAGATTGTATAAACATTTTGAGGTATGAAATTGACAGAATCTCAATTACATAAATTCACTAATGATGCTGTTTTGGCACACATTAGAAATCTTATCGAATTTAAGGGGGCATTTACAGAAGATGACATAGAACCAATAATTCGAGATAGAGCTGCTGTCTATGGTATTGATCTGGAGGATGAAGACTACAAGAAAGTTAAGACTGATGTAGAGTATCATTTCAAAATCAAGCATACTGCTGCATGCTACATATATGATCAGTACGATGAAAAGCGTGATTGGTATACTACATTTGAGCCAGAAGATGAATTCTTCTGGAATAGGTACCGCAATCACTTGATTAATTATGAGCGTCTGGATATTAATAGTGTCAATAAGTTAGAGTCTGAAACACTCGCAAATTTAATGAACTGCTTGGGCAATCCAAATGACGATATTAAAGGTAAGCGACTTCGACGAGGTCTGGTAATTGGAGATGTTCAATCAGGTAAGACGGCCACCTATGCTGGTCTAATTTGCAAGGCTGCCGATGCTGGATATAAGGTTGTTATCCTGCTTACGGGTATTACGGAAAGTTTACGAAAGCAAACGCAGGAACGAATGGAAGAAGGTATCATTGGCTTTACTATTAGAGTTGATGAAAATGGTCGTATGCAAAAGAAACTAGAGCGTGTAGGCGTAGGATTAGACAACAAAGAGATTAAAGCGACTGCCTTCACTTCATATCAAGATGATTTCCGAGGGAATGTAGATAATATTGTAACGACTTTGAATTCTCATAGGTCGTTAGTGATGTTTATTGTCAAGAAAAATGTCAGTGTTCTTACAAAACTCTACAATTGGTTAACCGAGCAAAATAAAGATATGCTTGATGGTCTTATTCATGAGCCTATGCTGTTAATTGATGACGAAGCTGACAATGCATCTATTAATACCCAAAAAGATAAACTTGACCCAACCAAAACAAATAAGGTTATTAGACAGTTGTGCAACGCTTTCAACAATGCTACATATGTAGGCTTTACAGCTACACCTTTTGCGAATGTGTTCATAGATCCAGACACAAACGAAGCCATGTCTAATGCGGATTTGTTTCCAGAACACTTTATATATGTTCTCCCAACACCGTCAAGTTATATCGGAGCGACAAAGATCTTCCAGGATGATGGTAAATATCACAGCTGGTTGAAATTAATTACAGATATCAATGAGCCTGATAATGATGAAATCAAGGTTGCAAGCCCTTCTGAATTAATAGAAGGAGAGTTCTACCACAAACATCCCAAAGAATGGAGCGGTAAATTACCTGCATCATTAGATGAGGCTGTATATTCATTTTTGTTGGCAAATGTGATTAGAGATCTGCGTGGAGACAAACAGCAGCCTCGTACTATGATGGTTAACATGTCTCGTTTTACAAAAGTTCAGAGATATATCAAAACATACATTGAGCAGTTATATAAGTTTATTTTCGATACTGTTAACATAGACTTTGGCAATAATTATATAAATAACAAGGAACTTTATGTGTATCAAAAATTCGCCCAAGTTTGGAAAAGACACTATTCACACCTAGGCATTCCAGTAGAAAAAATACTGCAAAAAGATGTACTTCTTGAGTCAATAGGAAAGATTAAAGTTGTCGTTGTAAACAGCTCTAAAGATAGTGATAAGCTAGATTATAAAGGTTCAACACGTATTATTGCCATTGGAGGTTTAGCATTATCCCGAGGTTTGACTCTAAGGGGCTTGATGACCAGCTATTTTTATCGCAATACTGCCACATACGATGTACTGCTGCAAATGGGTAGATGGTTTGGTTATCGTAATGGATACGATGATTTGTGCCAAATTTGGGCAGCTCGAGATAGCGTTGAGTATTATAAAGAAATATCAATTGCGACAGAAGAGCTTAAGGAGGATTTGAAGCGGATGTTTGATAGTAAGCTTACCCCGAAAGAATTTGGCATTAGAGTACGTGACGAAAGTGAAAAATTGCAGATTACAGCAGCAAATAAAATGCGTAATGCATTTAGTGTTTTAGACCTAATGACATATTGGGGCGGAGTATTTGAAACCCCATATGCGAGTACAAATATAAACAATAATCAGAACAACATTGCTGCTGTAAAGCGTTTGTTGCAGACGATCAAAGATGATGGATTAATATTCTCATCATTGAGAGGAACATCATCTGAAGGGCAAACAAAAATAGCCAAGGATGTACCATGTAGTACGATTAAAGCCCTATTGAGAAAGATTGAAATAACTCCAGACAATAGGAAGTTTAATCCAAGAGAAATTGTAAAATTTATTGAGGATGAATTTTGCGACAAACTAGAATTATGGGATGTTGCTTTACATAGCGGTATGGGAGATGTTATATATCAAATTACAGATGACATTGCCATAAGGACCGCAAAACGAGATATTTATATAAGCGGAGAACACCTGTGCTTCACGGGACGAGGAGTATTGGGAGGAAACTCTGATGGACAAATAGGACTAGATGATGCAACAATTTCAATAGTCAAACAACGATTCTATGACACTGTAAAAGATACATGTAGAGCATTGCCTAATATTGCGTGGTACAAATTTACGGAAAATAGGAAACCATTGCTTATAATATATTTCATAAGGCCTGATACAGAATCAAAATACCCTTCAGAGGAAAAACTAGAGAGGTATAAAACACTTTTGGGAGATGACCCAATTATTGGTTTTGCAGTAGGCTTTCCTGCAAATGGAGTGAGAGAAGCCAGAAGTATCAAGTATAAAGGGAATAAAACATATCAAAGACAGTTGTTTGAGGATATTATAGAGGAGGATGAAGACCTATGATAGTAGCAGATAAATTTAAAGAACATTTTGCCCCTGGGCATTTTTCGAGAGTAGATACAGAACATCCATTGGATATATACATTGGAGTGGATGATCAATGTCACTACGCTCTTGAATTTAGAGGACAATTCATCCCTCAAAATGTAAAATCCTCTAATTCAATAGGTATTAAACAGTATACAACAAGGTTTTTTTCAGGCATCATATTCTCTCTAAATGAGCAGGATATGCTGGATAACTTTTGTGTGTTTTGTGATGATATTATAACTTCCACAGCTACTACTACAGATGCTATGTGTGGTTACAAACTTGTCATTAATAGATTCTATGCTTGGAAGAAGATGTTCCAAACCAAGTCAAAGATTATGGACGAGTCTCGCATTATGGGGTTGATAGGGGAATTATTGTTTCTACGAGATTATATGATCCCTACTTATGGAGAGTCAATTGCTTTGAGGGCGTGGTCTGGCCAAGAGTTAACCCACAAAGACTTTTCTTTGGATACTGTATGGTATGAGACAAAAGCTATTAGTACAGGCAAGGCCACTGTAAAGATCTCATCATTAGAACAACTACAGAGCCCTAATAATGGCGAGTTGGTGGTATTTCAGCTTGAAAAGATGAGTCCGGCATATGCAGGAGTGAATCTTAACAAACTTGCTAGTGAGATATTAAAAAAACTTGATTCGGATGAGCATAAAGATATCTTTATAAATAAACTTGTCGATAGCGGATTCTCCTTTGAGGCCATATATAACGAGTATGTTTATGAAGTATCCGACGCAGATAGATATCTAGTAGACGCGTCTTTCCCTCGGTTAGTTACTGATGATGTAAATGAAGCGATAGTCAAAGTTCAATATGAACTATTGTTGTCGTATGTTCAACAATACAAAATAGAGTGGCATTATGGAAATTGATGAATATAGACTGGAATTCCTCCAAGAGCTTCGCAATGATGCAATAGTTGATGGCAACGATGTTGAAGATCAATTTGTCAAGGCTAAGATTCAAGAATTAGAGGAAATAGGAGAACTAATAGATCCAATTGCCTTCTCATGTGAGATGCGCGGTTCTGGCAACCGTGCAATAGCTTTTGATGCTTATGGCTATGATGAGGCAGACAGCTCTTTTGTGTTATTGATAAGTGATTTCCAAAATACAATTGAGAAGACCACCTTAACAAATACTCGTATCGATGAATTGTACTCTAGAATGCGTAACTTTATTGTTGAAGCATACAATGGAGATATTCGTCGTTTCTGTGATGCAGCCAACCCTATTATTGATATAGCAAAAGAACTTAAGACACGAATAGGTACAGGAAGTCTAAATACCGAAATTCTAAAATTTAAATTCTTTATCATAACCAATTCTGTTCTTAGTGTTCAAGTAAAAAGCACAACAAAAGAAGACATTTTAGAGCGCCCTGTAGAGATTAATTTATGGACTCTTGAAAGATTCTATCAAGCTAAAATGTCTAATGTATATGAATCTATTCGTATCAATTGTCGAGATTTCAATTGCGAGGAAGGCATACAGTGCCTTAAGGCAAATCTAGGTGATAATAATGCATACGATTCATACATGGCTATTGTTCCAGGGAAGTTCCTTGCTGATATTTACTTAAAACATGGTAGCCGACTTTTAGAGGGCAATGTGCGAGCTTTTTTGAGTGTGCGAGGGAAAGTAAATCGTAAGATACGTGAAACAATTATAGGAAAACACCCAGAAAATTTCTTTACATATAATAATGGTATTGCGGTTGTCGCCCATTCCATTGAGCTATCAAGTGATGGCACTAGGATATTGTCTTTTAATGATTTTCAAATTATTAATGGCGGACAAACAACAGCGTCATTAGCCAGCGCCATTGTCAAAAAAGAGGCTGGAGCAGATAACTTTGCCAAGATATTTGTTCCAATGAAATTAACTGTGCTGAATGTTGATGGTGATTTATCAGAAGAGGAAGAAGCAAAATATAATGAAATCACACAACAAATATCAAAGAGTGCTAACTGTCAAAATCCGGTTAGTGATGCAGACTTCTTCTCAAATGATCCGTTCCATAGAATTATGGAGGAGCTGTCATTAAAGCATATGGCACCGCCTGTTAATGGCAGCCCGCACCAAACCATTTGGTACTATGAAAGATCTAAGGGACGTTGGGAACAAGATCAAATGAAAATGACTGAATCCCAACGCAATCGTTACCGATTAAGGAGTCCTAAAAATCAAGTTGTAAAGAAAGAGAAGCTTGCTAAGTGCTTAAATACTGTTTTTATGAATCCTCACACTGTATGTGCTGGTTCTGCAAATAATATGAGAGCATTTGCTGGTATTATTACCGAGCTTTATGAGAAATCGAAAGATAGCATTAACGAGTTTTTCTTTAAAAAGAGTATCGCAGCTGTCATACTGTTTGATGATATCGATCGTATCGTCAATAAATCAGAATGGTATCCGAAGGGTGGTAACAAGGCCCAAATCGTCCCATATACGATAGCTAAATTAATAGCTTCTATCCCTAAAGGTAAAGACCTAGATTGGAAACGAATATGGAATAAACAAATGCTATATGCAGAGCTTGTGCATCAAGTTGAAATTGTAGCAAAACAGGTACATGAGTTCTTGCTTGACTCGGGTGGAGCCATTGTGCGAGAGTATGCTAAAAAAGCAAGTACATGGAAAAAATTCCGCGATGATTATACGCTTTGTCTCACGGATGAATTCCTAGCCTCACTCGTAAGTACCGACTTGCTGAAGGATGAAGAGAAGGCTGCAAAACGAGCACGCAAGTTCAATAGTGACATAGATCTCGAAGTGGAATTTTATACAAGAGGTTATGACTATTGGATGAAGTTCCATAACGATATGGAGCGAGAGGGGGTCGTTTCTGGTGGAGATATAGATTTTATCAAATCGCTTGCTTCGTATATCGTGAGAGGCAGTCTTCCTAGTAAACCTCAAATTAAAATGTTACTAAAAATCATAACTAAAGCGGAAGATGCTGGTTATATTATGCCTCAATAACATATGGCACATTTGATGATTGATTTATTCGCAGGATGTGGGGGACTTAGTACAGGCCTAGAACAAGCAGGTTTTATACCATGGTTTGTAAATGAGATTGAGCCCAATTTCTGTAATACATACAGAAGGAATCATCCACAACTATCGGATGAGCATTTCTATGTGGGAGATATCAAGGAACTCAACAAACATATTGAGGAGTATCGTCATCTACTCAAAGATATTACTCTTGTTTGCGGCGGTCCTCCTTGTCAAGGGTTCTCAATGGCAAATAGACAGCGAATCATAGACGATCCTCGTAATAATCTGTACAAGGCATATCTTACTTTCTTGAAGGAAGTTCGCCCGCTCTTTTTTGTAATGGAGAATGTGCGTGGTATGCGCAATAAGATTGATGAGATTCAGCAAGATTTTGCAGAGTACTTGGGTGAAGAGTATCAATATAGTTTTGCTATTTTAAATGCTCAAGATTATGGTGTACCACAAAATCGGGAACGATTTATAATGATTGGCAATCGTTTGGGAATTAATCCTAAACAAATATTTGAGGAAATATATAGGTTTAAAAGAACTCCCTTTTTGTTGAAAGATGTCTTAGAAGGCTTACCTTCATTACGGTCAAAGATAGAAAAAGGTAAATCGGACATCGAATGTGTAGAATCAGGTTTTACAGTATGCGAGCATACTTACCTAATCAATGATTTCTACCATTTTATAAATGGTGATAAGGTTATTGACAAATTGTATAACCATAAAAACCGTTACAATAACGATCGAGATATTGAGATATTTAGAAGGTTGCCTCAAGGTGCTAATTCGCTACATGAGTCCATCGCAGACATTATGCCTTATTCTCGCCGAAATAATATTTTTAAGGATAAATATTTCAAACTAAGAGAAAACCAAGTTTGTAGGACCATTACTTCACATATGAAATACGACTGTAATATGTATATTCATCCATGGGAAGCCAGAGGTTTAAGCCCTAGAGAGGCAGCAAGAGTACAAACATTTCCTGATGATTATATTTTTACAGGACCACAGAACGCATGGTACGCTCAAATAGGTAATGCAGTGCCTGTTAAATTGGCGTATGTTATAGGACGTGCAATTAAGAAATTTTTATGAGACACTTAGAGTTATTCGCAGGAATTGGAGGATTTAGACAAGCTCTGCAACTGTTGCATAATGATAGAATAATGAATTTTGAGAGCGTTGGTTTCTCAGAAGTTGATCCGCAAGCGATTAAAACATATAAAGCAAACTACCATATATCAAACGATGAGGTTGAGTTGGGTGATATTGTAGAGTTTACATCTGTACAAGAGAACATTGAACGTCTCCCAAATTTTGAATTATTGACAGGAGGATTTCCTTGTCAAACATTTAGTATGATGGGTGATCAAATTGGTTTCGGTGAGGAACGTGGTAAGATGTTTTTTAGACTCTGGAAAATTCTACGTATTAAACGACCTAGATATGTACTTCTAGAAAATGTAAAAAACTTAGTGACACATAATAAGGGTCGAACATATTTGACAATTAAACGTAAACTGGAAGAGCTGGGATATCATGTATCTTGCGGTGTTTTTAATAGTGCTTGGTTTGGCTTACCGCAAACACGAAATAGAGTCTTTATTTTCGCAACACTAGATAATGACTTTGCAGATTATGACATCGGAGCACACATACAAGATATTATAGCTAATTTTAATGAAGTAAAGCGTGACGCAAGTGTTTTTACATATGAAACAGTCTTAGATATATTATCCAAGGATGCAGACGAAAAATATTATTTATCAGAGCGTGTGAAACCTACTATATTAAGTGATGGAACAGGTGGATTTCAATCAAAATCAGAGATTAACAAACTGATTGCAAGACCATTGACAGCATCTATGCATAAGATGCACAGAGCCTGCCAGGATAACTACTATAGTAACAGTTTTATAAAATCTGATGGCGCAATAAATGATGCAGATGGACTTACTAAAGAAGAATTATGTAGACTCCCAATTCGCAAACTAACACCAAGAGAAGCCTTTATGCTTCAAGGTTTCCCACAAGACTTTGTGTATAATGCACATCAAGCAGAGGTCTCTAATGGCGCGCTGTATAAGCAAGCTGGAAATGCTGTTAGTGTTAATGTTATATACGCCATAATTTATTATTTGATACATAATAATATAATTAATGAATAGCTGATATGTATAAGGAGATTGTAAAATGCCCCAAAAGACAAGATTGTCATTATAAGCTGACGCCAGGCACATCAAATGAGACAAGCATCAATATTTCAAACGAGGTGCTACGCGTTATATGTCCTACGGTAAAGCCAGGTTCAACAACTCCTATTACTTTTCGCTTATATAAGGAGGATTTCATTAAAGCATTGTGTTATATTGTAACACGCCTTCCGTTATTTACCACAAACTCAAGGAATAATTGTCGAGTGGATTATACCAATGAATTCTTCAATTCAGAGCTGTCTCGTATAAATTCATTTTTTCAAAATGATGTCGAAGATTACCTTGTATCTCTTTATTATCGAGAGGATGGACGTATATACCTAAAAGACCTTACATACCACCATTTTAATATAAGAAAGTTCCTCGTGGAGGGTAATACAAGTATGCATTTTATTGTTGGATCTAATATTAATTTGCGAATGCAATATAGCGATAGTCCAACAGAAGATAATCATATAGTTACGGAGCGTCTTGCTGTTCGAGATAATATCCTCAAAGATTTCATTTATAAAGCTGTGTACTTATTAAACAAGTTTGACGGACTGAAAGCTATTGAACCGTATGTAAATGAGATATCAGAGAATATTCAGATTATCTGTGATAATCATTTTAAACTTACAGGAATGTTTATTGCTACTACACTACGAGACCTCGCAGCTAGAAATAAATATGGTGAAAAGCAGCGCTGGTTTGAAACTCCATACACTTTGTGTGATAAGACGGTTTATTTAAGCACACAATGGTACGGTGCAGGAGATTATTCTCTAATGTATGGTGATTTCTCAAAATTAGTTGAAAAGTGTTATGGAGAGAGATTTAAATGTAAAAAGAATAATGACGGTGAATTTGAATTATTGGAAATCTCAACAAATCTAACATCGTCTACTATAGAAAACAAAATTATAAACCTGTCTAATCCAAGAGAAGCCTTTAAGGCATATCTCGATTATCAAACAAACTTAAGTATAAGATCAAAGCAGAACTATTTGTCTATACTTGAACGAGATAGTATTGTAGGTATTTGTAATACTATTCTCAATATGCAATTAATATCAATTTATGATATTATTGATTCTGAAAAGTTGATAAACATAATAGAATCTAAACTGTTTGTTGAATTTGATAATAAAGCTCATCATCAGTATTCTTGTGCCATAAAATATTATATAGATTTCTTATGCTATAATCGCAAAGTATAAAACAGTGATACAAGTAAATTATGAATAAAGATAATATCCAATCAAATAACAATATCCCTGAATTTCAATCCCCTTTCGAACAACTGCGAGAGGTTGATGCTGGTGGTAAGGTGGTAAGGTGGTAAGGAGTGGTGGAACTCGTGTAAGTTAGCACAAGGGATGGGCTATGGGAAGTACTGGAACTTTGAGCGTGTGATGGCGAAGGCTCAGGATTGGGTAACACAGACGGGTTATCATCTTGGAGAACACTTTATTGAGCTTACTTAAATGGCTGAGTTATTTGGAATGACGTAGCAAAACATAAGTGATTATCTACAACTGATTGATGAGAGCGGAGAAATACATTTGTCCGACAGTTACAAAATTTATTTGTAAGCCTCGGACAAATGCTTTGTAGATATCTCAGATGCGTGAGTAAATTTCTCAATCCGAATAAAAGAGTCCCATTTGTCCGATACTATCCGAAAAATTTGGATACCTTCGGACAAATGAGCCTCTCACATTCTAAGGTTGCTTCAACCGTTACACATCAACATCCTTCAGCGGTGCTCCATAGTTGCAATGGCGTCCCATAAAGCCGCGTTTGATGCAGGGAAGGTTGAGCGTCTGGTAATACTTGTAGTCATCATCCTCGGTGCAGAGGTGTTTATACCCGTAGCGGGGTATATACTCCTTGAAGAATCGCACAAGGTCTTTGAGAAGTTCTATGCGATTCTCTCGCAGTTCATCGCGGAACTCGCAGCGGGCGATGATGATGCTCCAGTCGGGGTAGTTGCCTACCCCCTTGCTATACTCCCAGAAGCGGATATAAATATCCAAACTTCCCCTGTGAATACTGATGCAGATGCCATTCTCGTTCCACATAACACTGCACGCATTTCTGTACCCAAATCTCTCGCATAGGTAGAGATTGAAGTCACTAATCAAGTCATTGTAATTAGCTTTGTACTCGTACATAGTCTAAAAGTTTTAATAGTTTAACAATAAATTATCACAATCTGAATCCACGCTTGCGCTGTGGCTTCTTTTTCTTCTTTACATATTGCTTTGCCAGCATCTCCTCTTCAGGATCGGTTGCAGGGGCTGTTGTGAGGTCGAGCAAGCCGGCACTGAGGCTACTCTCTTCGCTTGGCTCTTGGCGAACAATCTCTTGGCGAGGCTCCACGCGCTGTTGGGTGGGAGTGCTGTTGTGTTTTGGGTAGATACCTGCATCAAAGGCGTTCTCTTCAAGTCGGCAAGCAATATTGACAAAACTGAAATGGCGGTCAATCTTGGAGCCGCTGAATTTATACCCATTACAGATGAACTTTACACCCTCAGCTTCACCTGTTCTGCGATTCAACTTAAACTCGGTGTCAATCTTGTAGCGTCTCAATGCCCGCCTCAGTTCGCTCCAGCTTGTGGCGTTGAGAACCTCTTGTCGCAGGGCGAGGTAGATAAAGTGTTTTACCTTGTCGTGTTCGCGAAGTCGATGGAACTTGATATTCTCCTTACCCTCCGAAAAGTGTAGTCGGTAGCGAGCCGTCAGCATCTTGCACACCTTCTCGTTTCGGAAACGGTCGTTCTTGTCGCTTATCGTTCGCCCGTCATTATCCACTCGATTATAGACGATGTGGCAATGCGGATGGTCGCGGTCGATGTGTCGGGCAATGATAAATTGGGTGTTCTCGATACCCATCAACTTCATATAGTCGTGGGCGATTTTGAGCATCAGTTTATCATCTGTTGCGAGCCTTGCCGCATCCTCCGCAGAGAAGTTCAGCGATATGTGCCCGACAGTGTTTTTGACCTTGTCGTTGAGCAGCGTTTGTAGCTCAAATTGCTCTGCCATTTCCGAGGGCGTGCCCTCCACTCCGACAGCCTCCAACAGGCGCGATTTTTCTTCTTTCAGCACATAGTTCACGCACCCACCGAACGATGTGCCTTTTACAATTTTACCTATCATCTTTTATTCGTTTTATCAGTTGTGAAATCTTCAATGCTGTTGCTTGGCACTCGTCCCTCACTCGGAAAAATCCTTGTCGGTTTGCTTGCTTTGCCAACTGGTTTAGGTTGGTGCTTTCGCCTATGAGTTTTCGAATGATGTCGAGGTTCTCGCGAGTGATTCGTTCACGCACTGTACCTTGTTCAATGAGTGAGCGTACTACTTCGCTTTGACTCCGTTTACTTCGTCTGCTCAGTGCTCGCAGCCAACCGTATTGTTCATCCGAAAGTCGGATTGTAATCGTATTTCTCTTTTCCATTTTCAGTTGTGTTTTTAGTGTTATTCTTGTGACCATCGGGAGCCGTCTCACCTGCCTTTCAGGTGAGCAAGTTGTCGGGAAATGTAATACACCGACATAAACTTGCTCAACTGAAAATAGACAGATTTCAGCCTTTTAAGTCAAAGTCTGAAACTCCCTCTTTTCTATTGAAATTCAAGGGCGTTTCTCAATGCTTACGACCTCTAAATCGAGCGTTGAAATGAACGTTTCAAGGTGCGGATTTCGGACAATTATTCTGCTTAAAACGGACTCTTTTGTCTCGACTTTTAAGAGATAATCGGCAATGTCGGAACCCGCTTTTCGCTCCTCATAGGTGGCGTTATTCTCCATAAAATCGAAGAGTGAGACCTCTATCCCAAGCCGCTGCATCATCTCCATTTTACCCCTCCAATAGTCGGTTGCTCCGAGGTCGGGGAAGAGTAAAACCTGACGATTTTTCAGTACGCTCATTGCCTCACGATTGAACGCTCCGTTCTTTCCGCCCGTTGCAATCCATAAATATTGCGGCAGAAAATGGGAGGCTATCAAAGCACTCTTTTCGCTCTCCACAAGTGCCACCGTTTGGTGGCTGTCGGCACTCAAAAGATGCTCCCCGAAGAGGCATTGCCGCAAGTGGAATTTCTCCTTTTTCAAGAGCGAGTGCGCCCAAGTTATATAGTTGTGCGGCTCCTTAATTCTTCGTCCATTTTCAGGGTTGTAGAGCATCACTTTTCCTGTGCGAATACGCCCCGAAATATCCACTTGCCAAAAGACCGTTGCACCCGTCCAATGCTTCGATGAGCCTACATTGTAGCGTTGCATCAGTTCGCTTGCTGCCGACCTGCCGAGCACTGTTTTCAGGAAGTGATAAAGATGATTCTTCTCATAGTGGTGCATCGAGAGTTGCATCATCTTCGGCTCAATGAAAGATGGTGGCGGTGGCTCTACTTTTACGGGTTTTACCATAGGTCGATAATCATCACAGAGTCGCTCCCTTTCATCGGGATTCTCTGCGAAGTACATCTTCGGCGTATAGTTGTAGCCGCACTTCTGTTCGTGGTTACAGCGTCCTACATAGTCGGGAAAGCGTATCTGCTCATCTGTATCTATGTAGCATGCGAAACAACTTTTTCTGTGGCAGTTGGGGCATATGTGCCGCGAGCTGACACCCTTGTATGGTTCTAATATGAATCGGTATCTCATTTTCTTTTTGGTTTTGTTGTTACTATCCACATTTTCGCAACTTCACAAAATCAACGGTTGCAAAATGTGGATAGTAACAAGTTATTTACTGTACTCTCCGTGATTGATTTTCTTGAATAGTGTCCCCAGATGGCGTTTCAGCATCATCTTGAATGCGTGCTCCTTCATCCCGTAACTCCCTGCCAAAGCAATGCCCTCTGCGGTGGTAAACCTTTGCGGTAGATGGTGGTAGATAGTGCGGTGCAGTTCATTGAGTTGCTCGTTGCCTATCGAAGTCTGTACCCTTATGGCTGTGGTGCGGAAATACTCCGCAAGTTCAATGGCTCTACGCACACTCTCGATGTCGATAGCCTCCTTGTCGCACTCTCCGTAAGTCCAGCGGGCAAGTTGAATTATCAGTGCAAAGCGAATGATGTATATCTCCAACTTACAGTATATGCCGAGCAGTGCCTCGTTACTCTCCAAATCACACTTTCGGGCATTGTCGTGCTGCCACGCATATAGTTCTCTCTTTGCCGCCTCACGAAAAGGGAGATGGTGCGATTGCAGTTCGCCCTGCTCGTTAAACTCACACTCTTGCTCGATGAGTCTGACGATGATGTGTTGCCACTCCTGTTCCAACTCTTCGGGTGTCTCTCTGTCGCTCCATCGGCTCTTCTGTACCGATTGTGGCATTACGAAAAGTATGCGGTCAATGAAACCGTTGCTCGCCCTCTCGCCTTTACCCAACTCACCGAGTATCTTCTGCTGAATCGTTCCGACAACTGAGATATAAGGTCGTTTGATGAAGATTGAGCTTTGCGAACTCTTGCGATCCGAGATTGTCGGCTTGGCGTTGAACACCGACAACCAGAACTGCTCTTCCGAGCCGTTGTTGTAGCGGTTGAAGTTCTTGAACCACGCCGATAACTCGTCAGACCATAAGCACAGCCCGCGAGGATTCTGAGCGTGGATAAGGCTTAACCCTTCGGGTGTGATGTCCGACACAAGGAAACGACTGCGCTTGGGAGGAATAGGGAACTCATCTTTGCCTGCCTCCAATCGCTCTTTCTTGGTCATCGACATCGTACGTTCATACTCGGCATATTGCTCCTGATACTCCTTGTTGTGGCGGTAGTCGTGCTCGATAAATGGGTGAAATGCGAAACTCAAAGGGTGGCTTTTGTTCGCTCCCGGTCGCCCGATGAGTGCCATATATAGAATAGGACTCTCCACCCAACCACGCTTAACCTGTGCAAGATGCGAGTTACCGATGCTTACCGCCAATGCCGAGAGCATAGCTGCGGCAATGTAGTCGATAGGATAACCCTGCGAGGCGTGCAACTCGGTGATGATGCGCTGAATCTTGTGAGGAAAGACACTGATAGGAAACTCGCCACCTGATAGTTCAGCGCCCATACGCATTGCTGCACCCATTATGCCCTCTGCTGTCAATTTACTGTTCATAGCCGAGTGCATTAGAGGTTAAAGCCGCCTTTGGGTTTACGCTTCACGCCGAGGACAATCTCTGCCGCTTGCTCTTGCAGGTTGAGAGCCTGTAACGGCTTTCGCCCCGACTCAATCCATTGCAGAAGCTCATCTTCGTAGAAGTAGAGTTTCTTGCCACGCTTGTATGCAGGAATCAGCCCCTTGCGTGCGAGCGTGTAGATAGTAGGTTTCGCCTTGCGCGTGATTTTGCACGCCTCATCAATCTCTACAATGCGGTGCTTGTCGATAGCAGTCTGCGGCTGCAATGCCGCCACAATCTTGTGGATTCGCTCCACCTGCTCTGTCAGATAACCCACCGCCTGCGGCAGCTTATCAAAAGTAATTTCATTTGCCATACTCGAACTGTTTTTAATGTTTCGTTGGCAAAGGAAATCGGTGTTATAATGGTGGAATCACCCACCAAAATATAACTGCAAAATAACTTTTGGATGGTGGTTGGTAGTGGTAAGTGGCAGACATATGACAGTTAATTGGATAACAACTGACATATTGTCGCTCATAAATGGACAAAACTGTCAATGTCAGCTAATTGTATGCCAAAAGGAGTGGCTGGCATATAATATGCTATAACATTGTTGAATTATGATTAAAGCTGGGACAAGACCGATGGGTACGTTTTATGTTAAGTACACAATTGTGTCCCACACGCAGGATTTGGCTGACGTGTGAAGAGTGATTCCAATTCTCCAAATCTTGGATAATAACTTCACAAGCTTTATTATCCATAGGATAACGAGAAGAAGAACTGTCTTAGGTTCTAATGTAGTGCAAGCTGTCATCATTGATAGTCGGTACAAAGTTACGAATTTCATTCTATCGAAGAGTAGCGTTGTCTAATGCGCAAGCAAGAAGCAACATCAGGCATGTATCCATCAATAGGTATGCTACGACCAGCTTTAATCTTTTTTTTAGAATTATGCAGACTGAATGGCTTAAATTTAAGAAGTATCCACATATTGGGAAACCTTTAACAAGTACCAAGGATAGTGTTTGGGTAGAGAACTATGTAACCGATCCCGAGAAAATCATCAACCATAAGTTTACTCCATTACTTCATAGAGTAATTACTCAGAGAAAATTTAGACCTGATGAGAGTGCTGCTAAAAATGCTAGTGGCAAGAGGATTCGTGTAGCCAAAGAGCCTAAAAAACGTCATATATATTATCCTTCACATTTGGACTCCATCATATATAGTTACTATAATAATGTCCTTACAAAGGCATATGAAGAATATTTACACGATAAGGAGTATTCTTCAGTCGCTGTAGCATATCGTAAAATACCTAAAAGCGATGTGGCTGATAGAAACAAATGCAATATTGAGTTTGCTGCTGATGCTTTTCAATTTATAATGAACAATAGGCATCGTAAATTATCTGTAATTATCGCAGATATTACATCTTTTTTCGATAACCTTGATCATCGGATATTACATAAGCAATGGAAAATGGTGATGGGGGTAGAAGATTTGCCTCTTGATCATTATAGAATTTACAAAAATCTTGTTGACTATAAATATGTTAATGAATATGACCTGTTTAATAGATTTAAGCATAAATTAATCGTTGAGCGCTATAAGCCCAATGATACAAGTCGCAAAGAACTAAAGCGTAAACATGTCAGCAAAAGTTTTAATATGCGACATGAAAATGTTGTTGCATATTGTTATGCTAACGAATTCTTTAGAGAGGCTTCAGATCTAATTAGGGTTGACAAACCTTATAATAGTGTAATTAGAAGGGAACAGGGAAAATCTGATAAAAAAGGCATTCCGCAAGGAACTCCAATTAGTGCCACTCTCGCAAATATATATATGCTTGATTTTGATGCTAGAATTTATGATGAAGTTTCCAACCCTTCAAAAAATGCATATTATCAGCGATATAGTGATGATATAATTATAGTATGCGATCAAAAAGACGAAGAGTTTTTCTATAATCTATTGCAGACCGAAATTGAACAAAAGGCGTATCTTGAGATTCAGGCGAGTAAAACTAATATTTATAGATACGAACTTGGAAAAAATGACAATCTAATTGGAGGTATTGTTAAAGACGATGTTATACACACAAATAAACAATTAGAGTATTTAGGTTTTGCTTTTGATGGCAATAAGGTAAGAGCAAAAACTTCAGGATTTTCAAAATTCTATCGAAACATGAAGCGCTCCTTTAGACGAGGTGTTCATTTTGCAAAGAAAGCACATATCCCTTCCAATTCATTGTTTGAAGGTAGGCTATATAAGCGATTCACACATGTTGGAGCAAGGCGACGACTAAAATGGGTTGCAGATGTTGATAGTCCTACTGGGTATAGACGAACAACGATGTATGATTGGGGTAACTTTATTAGTTACTTAAATAAGGCGAATGCCGTTATGATGGATATAAACCAAGGAGATAATATCGCTAAGCAATCAAGGAAGGTGTGGAATAAATTCCATAAACTGAAGAAAAAAGCGTATAAGAAGATTGCTATGCGAAAGTAGGTTAAGATGCAATTTCTCCATTCAACTTTATCCTGCACTCAGACTCAGTGTGCGACATTTTGCGCTCGATGGTTGAGACTTCTATGTCGCGGAGGGCGTGAGCAAAGACACGCTTAATGAATGTGGCGGTGTGGATACGCCTTTTGCCGAATGCCTTGCCAATGTTCCAGCCAAAGTGCATCAGGTCGATGCTTTTGAGTGCAGAATCAACCGATACGGGCGATACCTCGCGAGGGGTGTCGCCCAAACTATACTCTGTGATGTAGCCACACAAGCGGTCTAACTCTGCCTCACTCATATAGGCGACCATTGTCTGCTTGGTATAGTCGAGAACTCGCTCCAATTTAGCCTGAGATTCACGCTCTTGCTCGGCAATGGCATTGGCACGCAAAACCTCGTACTCCGATGGTTGTGGGGTAGCCTCGGCAACAGCGACCTCCTCGATAGGTTCGACTACGACAGCGGGTACCTCGGCAACAACTGCCATCTCCTCCAACTTTTGAAATGCAGGAAAGCGCATCAGGAACTTCTCCATTCTGGGTAGCAGCAACTCATTGAGAGTCATTTGCAGACTGATATAGAGTGCCGACAACACAACTACCGTTGCGAAGAATCCAACCGCTGCACTGAACTCATCATACCCCTTGACAAGCACGAACTTTCGTGCCAATACACCAAAGAGCAGAATCGCTCCAAATACGAACAAATAGAGTGCAATATATTCCGTTTCTCTCTTATTCATAGTCATCTTTGTTAATCGTTCGAGAGCAAAGATATATGAATAATCAACACGAAAAATGGCTCTTTTGCCTTTTGACCGCTCGTGCCATAGGTTGTCCTATCGTGTCATAGCAACTCTATTTTTACACCATATTCTACATTTGAGGAAATTTTGATTATCTTTGTTACGGCTTACGACTTTAAGCGTTAAGCCAATACATATTAGTAGACATTTATTGTCGTAATCTTTCGTACTCGAACTTGGCGGTTTAGACAAAACGAAGATTCGCAATCAGATGTCCACGCAAGGTGTATATCCTTACCACCGACATTGGCTCGGTGTGTGCGATATATCATCCAGCGTGGGCTGTCTGTGTTGCTTATTCGTTTTGTGGGCAGCCAAGGCCTGAGTACGGGATAAGTTAATGCAGTGGCCTGCGCTTTTTTTATGGACTTATCTGGTAACAAAGAGTTGTTGGATAGATATTTGGTTGCCTTCTTCGCATCCCGCACAGCACCGCCTGAGGCACTTGACCTCGCCAAGCGGTGGGCGCACGAAATTGCTCAAACTGATAAGATTGTAATTAGCGGTTTTCACTCTCCAATCGAGCGAACTGTGCTTGATATTTTGCTCGCCAATGGCTGTTCTGTCGTGGTCGCATTAGGGCGTTCACTATACCGCAAAATCCCAACGCACTTGCAGGCTGCCTATGATAGCAATAGGGTGTTGTTCGTATCGTTCCGGATTACTCACGTCCATCATTCTCCAACTCTCAAACCCGTAATTGGCTTACCACCGACCTCGCCTCGGAAGTTGTCTTCGCCCCATTCGACAACTCAAGCCAACTCTCGTCATTACATTATAGCATAGCGCATAGCTCGACGCCTTGCCTTGTCTTAAAATAAAATCTGCACCACTCATCGCTGAATGATGCAGATAGTAATTATGGCGTTTTCTCCCTACTTTTCCAGAGTTTTTACCCTACCTTTTAGCGGTTTTCTCCCTACTTTAACGAAATCTTGTTGGCTGTTTCGCGTTTCTTGGAGTTCACAAGGTCGGCATAAATCTGTGTGGTGGTAACATTCTTATGCGTCAGCATCTTCGATACGGTGTAAATATCTGTGCCTAAAGAGATTTGGATGACCGCGTAGCTGTGCCTGAAACAGTGGAAGGTTATCTTCTTATTTATCCCAGCCTCGGCAATCCATTGTTTGAGTGGGTGGTGTGTCATCGCGCGGGTTAGTCCTTTGAATACTAATCCTTTGCCCCATTCGCCGCATAGTTCCAACGCTTTGTGGCTGATGGGGAGTGTTGCCTCGGTTTCGGTTTTCTCGGTGCAGATGCGGATATAGTAGCCTTGATCGGGTCCCATCTCAAAGTCGCTCCACTACAATTTGAGTATATCGCTGATGCGAAGTCCTGTCATACAGGCAAATAGAGATGCTTGTTTCGATACAGGGATACGGCAGGGTGTAGCGGCGAGTTGCTTTACCTCGTCAAGCGTTAGGTACTCCTTTTTAACCTCTTTCCACTCGATTTTTTCCAGGAAGTCATTAAGGTTTTCGCGCAACATCTTCTCCTTGTAGGCAATTTTCAATAGGGCGCGGAAAGTGGAGTAATATCCCGCTGCCGAATTTCGACTGATATATGAGTTGGGGTGATGTATCTGCTTGCATTTTAGGAGGTAATCTCTAAACTTTTCGCATAGCTCAACGGTAATATCCCCGAAAGTGCATTTACCACCGCAGAACTTCTCGAAATGGTTGCAAACGCAGTCCCACTTTTCGTATCGCTCGCGTGCCTTTGCTCGGAAGTAGGCAAGGAAATCGACCTTCTGTTTGTTCTTGTCGAGGAAGCTGAACTCCTCGTTGATTAGCGACTGCACACGAATACAGCGTATTGCCTCCGCCTTGTTGAGCATCTCTTGGTTGAACATTCGTTGCTGCTCATTGCGTGGCTTGGCATAGAGGTAAATACCGAGGAATTCTCGGCGGCTCATCTTCATCGTGTAGGGGTTACGGATTGCAGGGTAGTAATCCAAATAGAGTGAAATACGGTCGTTGCGTAACGCCTTCTGGCGCAAGGTTACATTTGTGCAAGTTAGTGTCATTGTCTTATAAATTAATTGTTATACTTTTTATTGCAAATTAAATCGGTGTTCCGATGGTGGTATCAATCACCATCAAGTAACTTTACTCAATCTTCGGTGGCTCAAAGAATTTATCGAGTTCCGAGCGCAGAATCTTGGTGTATTTGCCAACCTTGATGCGAGAGATGTTGTGATACTTCACATAGTGGTAGAGCTGGTCGCGAGTGAGGTTGTATTTCTCCATTGCTTCGGGAATGGTGTAGTATTGTGGCTCTTCGGGCGTGGCAATACCTTTGGCTATATCGAAATGCTTTTTAGAGTAATAGACCATCTTGCCCTCCTTGCGTTTGGGAATTACATTCTTATATACAAAGGTGTAGATTGCCGATAGCGTCATACCGAACTTCTCCTGCAGTTCAGCAACGCTGTACCATTCGGTGATACTCGTATCTGGAGCTTTCTTTGCAAAGTAGGAGTCGATATGCTTCTTACTCCAATATGTTTTGCCACGATTGAATGTGCGAGGGATGTTATGCTCCTTCGCAATCTCATAGATCCACGACTCCTTAACACCAAATTTCTCTTTAATCTCGGCTGAGGTGTATAGCTCTGTTATTGCAATAGCGTCTCGTGGTTGTCGCTTTTCGTATGGATTTGCTTTAAGCATAGCATCTATATCCGTTCTTTTTACGAATGATAATCTACTGCTTAATTTATATGCAAGCAGATGCCCTGCATATATCATCTTATATACAGCTTGAAGAGAAAGACCTAATAGCGTTGCTGCTTGGGCTATTGATAAATACTCTTTGTCTTTAATGTTTTCAACTGGTTTTTCTGTCTTGACATAATGAGTTTCGTTTTCGGCTTGTTTAATTCTCTTGTCTCGGACAGCCTGTTTGTAGGCTAAATTAGCACAGCGATGTGAACAATACTTAGTAGATACTTTTTGAGCTTCAAACTCAACTCCACACCATTGGCAAATCTTCTTGATTCTAATGTTACTTGCTGCCATTTTACTACTGTTTTTAGTGTTTAATTCTCCTGATTTCTCCTGTTTTGGTTTAACTATCTTAAACCATATTCAACCATATTCAACCATATTCAACTTTTTCCATCACCTCGCCAACGCAAAATCGCATTTCAAGCGGCGAGGTACACAGGAGGTACAAAAACAGGCGTAAAAAGGCTTAGCAACGATTAACAACGATGCTTGCACAAACAAAAATAGCACCCTGTGAGAGTGCTATATTAATCATTTATGATTGATTTAACTATTTGATAATCAACTATTTATTTCCCGATACAGAACTTAGAGAAGATAGAGGCGAGGATGTCGTCGGAGGTAATTTCGCCGGTAATTTCGCCCAAGGGGCGGAGGATGTCGCGGATCTCCTCGCTCAGCAGCTCGGTCGGGAGGTTGTCGTCGAGGGCGGTTACGGCTCGCGAAAGCGCCTCGTCGGCACGGCGGAGCGCCTCGTAGTGGCGCATGTTCGACACGGTAACGCTGCCTTCGCTCAGGCGGTCGGTGTCGACCGTTGCGCGCAGGCGGCGTCTCAATTCGTCGATGCCGTCGCCGCATTTTGCCGATATGCGGACGATGCCGTCATTGCTGCCCGCCGCTGCCGTCGCATCATTCCAGCTATCGGCAACCGGGCATGTCTCTGACGCCGCGTGCGGTTCCGCCGCACTATAAGAGTTTTGTTGTGCGTCTTCACGCAGAAGATCTATCTTGTTGAGGACTTTTATAACGCGCCGGTCTGCGGCAGCGTCGATATGTTCGTCGTCGTGGTCGGGCGTCGTCAGATGAAGTACTATGTGCGCCTTGTCGATCGCCTCGTGCGTGCGCTCAATGCCCATGCGTTCGAGTCTGTCGTCGGTGTTGCGGAGGCCTGCTGTGTCGATGAAGCGGAACAGCACTCCGTCGATGCGGGTCTCGGCCTCGACCGTATCGCGAGTTGTGCCGGCTATGTCGGATACCATGGCGCGGTCGTCGCCGCAGAGCCGGTTCAGCAGAGTGCTCTTGCCTACGTTGGGGCGGCCTGCTATGGCCACGGCGACGCCGTTTTTGAGAGCATTGCCCAAAGCGAAGGAGTCGATCAGCGAGCGTGTCTGCCGCTGTACTTCGTCGAGTATCTCACGCAGCTGCTTGCGGTCGGCGAAGACGACATCCTCTTCCGAGAAGTCGAGTTCGAGTTCCAGCAGCGACGTGAGATGCAGCAGACGCGTGCGCAGCCCAGCCAGCAGCTCGGAGTATCCTCCGCGCATCTGTGTCGAGGCAATGGCGAGGGACCATTGCGAATCGGCCGCTATCGTATCGGCTACGGCCTCGGCCTGCGAGAGGTCGAGCCTGCCAGCCAGAAACGCCCGGGCGGTAAACTCGCCGGGCGAAGCCATGCGCGCTCCGGCGGCAATGGCCAGCCGTATGATTTCGGAGACTATGTAACGCGACCCGTGAGCCGATATCTCTATGGTATCGTCGCCGGTGTAGGAGTGCGGTGCGAGCATCATGGCCACGACTACATCGTCTATCGTTCGGCCGTCGGCGTCGACGATACGGCCGTAGTGCAGCGTATGCGTCGCGGCTTCGCGCAGCGGTCTGCGCCCTCGAAACATCGAATCGGCTATACCGACGGCATCCGCTCCGCATATTCGTATTACGCAGAGCGCACCGCCCTCGGCCGTAGCCGGCGCGACGATCGTATCGTCGGGGTCGCTTATGGGAGATATGTGCCGCATGCGAGGTCTATTTGCCTACTCTCAGCCGCTGGCCGATACTCAGCCGGTCTGGGCTTTTGAGCTTGTTCCACGTGATGAGCTGCTTTTGCGAAACGCGGTACTTGCGGGCTATTGCGCCGAGCGTCTCGCCTTTCTTGACGGTGTGGTACTTCGCCGCAGGCGCCTGCGCGAGTCTCTTGTCGATGTTGGCCGGCGAGATATACTCTTTCATATAGATAGAGTCTTTGGACATTATCGTCTGCTCGCCCGACTTGAAATCGCAGTAGCGGTCGGCAGGTATGACCAGCGCATACTCCCTCGTTGTGGCCGGCACTATGTCGAGCTTGTACTGTGGGTTCAGCATACGCAACGCTTCGAGCGAGATGTCGATCGTCGATGATATCTGCTCGAAGTGCGTCGGACGGTTTATCATTACCGTGTCGACGGCTATCGGCATCGGCGGATCGTCGAACGTTATGCCGTGGGCGCGGTGGTAGGCATAGGCGTATGTCGCACCGATGAATGCCGGCACGTAACCGCGCGTCTCGGGCGGCAGATATTCGTATATATGCCAGAACGAGGCCTCTCTGCCGCCGGCGCGCTGTATGGCGGCGTTGACCCTGCCCTGCCCGCAGTTGTATGCGGCTATCGCGAGCAGCCAGTCGCCGTAGGCGTCGTACATCGTTTTGAGATATCTGCATGCGGCGCGCGTCGCGAGCAGCGGGTCGTAGCGCTCGTCGACCATTGAGTTGACTTCCAGCCCGTAATGTTTGCCAGTCGTGGGCATGAACTGCCACAGTCCGGCCGCTCCCATGCGCGATACGGCCTTGGGCTGCAATGCCGACTCGATGATCGCCATAGCACGCAGCTCTACCGGCAGACCGGCGCGCAGCAGCTCCTCCTCGATCATCGGGAAGTAGTAGCGGGCGTAGGAGAGTATGCGGGTCATCGATGTCCGTTGTTGCGTGTAGCGGTCGATAGCCTGCCTTACAAGATGATTGTACGGCATGGGTATGGGCGATATGATCGCGCGCAGCCTTTCGGCATATACCGAGTCGAGTTTGTCGGGTGGCGCCGGCGTGTCGCACCGGGCGAAGGTCATGTAACGCTCGAAGAACTCGTCGTATACCGCTTTCGTATGGAATGCTTTCCAGTGCGCCGCTATCGAGTCTATCTCGCGCGGTGTGCGTGCCATGCGCACGGGCTTGGGTTCGGGCGCCGGCACAGGTTCGGCCGGCTGTTCCGGCTCGGGCTCGGGCGCCGGTTGCGCTGTCTGCGGCTTCGCGACGGCGGATTGCTCCGTTGCCGTCTGCGTCCGGTTCTTTTTGCGGCGTTTGTCGGCGTCGGCCGCCGTCGCATGCCCAAGCATTGTCGCGGCCATAAGCAGCAGGGCGAGCAGTGTGCGGGCTGTTTGCGGTGCGGTCATGGTTCGGTGTAGTTTTTAGAACGTGAGACTGACATTGAATCCGACCGTGGGACGTGTGCCTACCGAAGGAATCATCGTGTAATCGAAATAGGGTGTTATGTTCATCGACAGATCGTCCGATATGTCGTAGTCTTTGAGGTGTGCGTCGACATGTGCGTCTACGATCTGCAACACATATACGCCGGCCGTGAGCAGTATGCAGAGGTCGCGGTTGCGGCGGTAGCTGTCTTTGAGGTTTTTGAGGAACGAGGCCGAGTAGTTGCCGTGGAACTCGTCGGGCGAGCCGTTGGGGTACTTGTCGGGGTTGTTCTGGTAGTCCACGCGCAGCGAATAGGCCTTCTTGAAGCGCTTGTATCCGCGGTTGTTCCAGTCGATAGTGTATATCGTCGAGGCCAGTGCGCCGACGACGATGGGCACGCGCCAATAGCTCTTGTTGTATATCTGGCCGGCTCCGGGACATATCGTCGAGAGGGTCGTGGCCTTCTTGATATCCGATACGTCGTTGGTCGAGTAGTTGATAGCCGCATCGCCTATGAAGTAGATGTACGTGGCCAGAGCTATGCCCGCGTATATCTGCCGCCGCGTGTTGTGGCGGATCATGTCGGTTTGCAGCGCGTCGAGCTGCGGGGTGCGGCCGTATCCGTTGTCTATCAGCATCTGGTCGTACTGTCGTCTGAGCGGCTTGTACTTGCCGTTCTCGTATGCGAACATGCCGATCGAGCCGCCTACCAGCGGGTAGAGTATCGACAGTTTCCAGTACTGCTTGTTGTATATCTGTCCGAAACCGGGCAGCGGCACCGAGAGCCAGCATACCTTCGACAGGCTCATCGAGTCGCTTATGAAGGGGTAGCGGCGCTCGCCGTTGGCTTTATAGCGGATCTTGCGTCCTTTGGCATCGACGCTGTCGCGCGCGGTGGAGGCTATGGAGTCCCGCACCAGACGCTCGGCGGTCATCGCGCGCAGCGAGTCCAGCTCGGCATCCGTGAGCGAGTCGGTCGCTATGGTAAGACGTATTATCGAGTCCAGACGCACTCTTCGCACCGAGTCGCGTGCGGCCAGGGCGACGGAGTCGGCGCGCTGCAAGGCGAGCGAGTCTACCGCGACCAGCGCTCCCGAGCGTATCGTGCGCACGTTGCCGCGGCGGGGCTGCTGCGCCGTTGAGACTGTCAGAGCCGCCAGGAGCAGAATCGCCGTGGCAAGCAGATATTTGAACCGGGCTGTTTGCATTGCCTTACCGGAACGCGCGTCGGCGTTCAGTTATTGTTTTGCCGTCTTGAAACGGTCGATGAATCTCTCTATCTCGTTGTCGTCCGAGAAGTCTATGACGATGCGGCCTCCGCCCTTTTTCGATCGTTTGATGCTGATGTTTTCGGAGAAGATGCGCTCCATCTGCTCCACCAGACGCATGTACGATTCGGGATACTCCTCGTCGGGCGCCGTTGCCGCTTCCGGCTCGGCCTGCGACAATTTGCGCGCCAACTCCTCTGCCTGACGCACCGACAGCCCCTTTTTTATACAGCGGCGCAGTGCTCTCAGCTGGCTTTCGGCCGGTATGCCGGCTATGGCCTTGGCATGTCCCATGGTTATCACGCCCTCTTTGAGCGCCAGCTGCACCTCTGCCGGCAGCGACAGCAGCCGCATGTAGTTCGATACGGTCGAACGCTTCTTGCCGACCTTTTCGGCCATTGCCTCCTGCGTCAGGCCGCATTCGTCGATCAGACGCTGCATGCCGAGAGCTATCTCTATGGCGTTGAGGTCCTGACGCTGTATGTTCTCTACCAGAGCCATGGCGTGCAGATTGCTGTCGTCTACCTCGCGTATGTATGCCGGAAGTGTCGCAAGACCTGCGGCCTGCGATGCGCGCCAGCGCCGCTCGCCGCTTATGATGATATACTTGCCGCCGTCGCAGCGCTTGACCGTTATGGGCTGTATGACGCCCAGCTGCGATATCGATGCCGCCAGCTCCGAGAGCGCCTCCTGGTCGAACTGCGTGCGCGGCTGCGAGGGGTTGGGCATGATGTCGGCGACGGCTATTTCGGCCATGCGGTTCATCGGCCGTGCCTGCAACGGCGCTTCGTCGGTGCCGAATATGGCGTCCAGTCCGCGGCCGAGACCCTTTTTCTTCTGTGTAGTCATATCTTGCCTAATGTTTTTTGGCGTTTCTCTTCAAAAACTCGCGGGCGAGGTTGAGGTAGTTGACCGAACCTGTCGCAGCGGCGTCGTACAGCATCACGGGCTTGCCGTGCGACGGTGCCTCGCCCAGACGTATGTTGCGCTGTATGACCGTGTCGTAGGCCAGCTCGCCGAAGTGGTCCCGCACCTCCGTGACCACCTGATTGTTGAGGCGGTTGCGCATGTACATCGTCAGCACGAAACCCTCGATCTGCAACGAGGGGTTGAGCCCTCCCTTGACGATCTTTATGGTGTTGAGCAGCTTGCTCAGACCTTCCAGAGCGAGGTACTCGCACTGTACCGGAATCAGCACCGAGTCGGCCGCCGTGAGTATGTTGACCGTGGTGAAGCCCAGCGAGGGCGAGCAGTCGATGAATATGTAGTCGTAGCTGTCGCGCAGCTTGTCCACTATGTTTTTTATTATGCGGTGCGCATCCTCCATTGCCGGCAGCTCGGTGTCGGCCGCGACCAGATTGATGCTCGACGGCAGCAGCCACAGATTCTTCACATCTTCGCTGTGGAGCGTTACCTCGTCGGGCTGCTTGTCGCCGACGATGCACTCGTATATGCCGTCGAGATTTATGTCGAAGCCCAGACCCGACGTGGCATTGGCCTGAGGGTCGGCGTCGAGCAGCAGGACGCGTCGTCCCAGAAGCGCCACCGATGCGGCGAGGTTGATCGCGGTCGTGGTCTTTCCCACGCCGCCCTTTTGATTTGCCAGTGCAACAACTTTTGCCATTTCGCTCTGTTCCCGTTAATCGATTATTCGGGCAAATTTAGTAATTTTAATCGGATAATCGAGGCGCGTTGTCGAAAATTGCATATCTTTGTTTGATTTTTGTCGGTCTCGTGCAATGGCCGCGCGGCGGGCGCCGCATGTCGCAGGGCGTGCGGATGCGGCCGTCATCGAAAAGATTAATGATATGAACAAATGGTTGTCGACGGCGGGGGATGTCGCCGTATTCGTATCGATATACGGGGTGTCGCAGTATCTGCCCTCGCTCGCCTCGGCTCTTTGGGGAGAGGCGGCGGGCGGCAGCATGGCCTTTGCCTTGAAGTATATGACCGGCGGCGTTATGGCGATCGTGCTGGTGGGGATGTACCGGCGTCTCGTATGCCGCACGTGCGGCAGAATCGAACGCTCGCGGCGCGGCTTCGATCCCGCATTTCTGCTGTGGGGCATAGTGCTGCTGGCTGCCGTTTCGATCGTGGTCGAGCCGCTGTCCGATCTGCTGCCGGCCGTCGACCGCTCCTACGGCCGCGACGGGTGGATCATGCTCTCGGCCGTCGTGGTGGCGCCGGTGGTCGAGGAGGTGCTCTTTCGCGGCATGCTGTTCGACATGATACGCTCGCGTGCGGGTCTGGTCGCGGCGTTTCTGCTCTCGTCGCTCGTCTTCGCCGTCATGCACCTGCAACCGGCGGTTATGACCGTCGCGCTGCCTTCGGGTATGATTCTGTGTTACGCATATATAAAAACCCGGTCGATATTCTCGTGCATACTGCTGCATATGATGAACAACGCTCTGGCTATGGCGCTCAACGTGCTGCAATATCGCGACCGGACGATATCCGAGCTGCTGGGCTCGTCGTCGGGCTATTTCATCCTCTATGCCCTCGCGCTGGCCGTGACGGTGGCGGGCGGGTTCGGCATCGCGCGCACGCTGCGCAATGGCCGTAAGAGCCGCAAAAATGCGCCCGCGCTATAATATTATTGCGTGCCGATACGTTTGTTTGGAGTAAAAAACGTATCTTTGTGAGATTATTATGCGCAAAACTACCGCCATATTGTGTCTTGTCGGCATCGTCGCATTGAGCGCGTGCCGGCGCGAAACGAACGTCGACCGTCCCTCGGACGTCATAGCGAGCGTCGATTCGGAGCAGTTGACGCTGAGCCGCATGCTCGCCGACATGCCTTCGGGATTCTCGTCGGGCGACAGCCTGACATTCGCCCGTTTGTATGTCGACAACTGGATCATGCGCCGCTTGAAGATGCGTGAGGCATCCGAGCTGCTCTGCTCGTCGCAGGAGGATATCGACCGTCTGGTCGAAGGCTACCGCCAGTCGCTTATCATGCGCAAGCTCGACCAGTACTATATCGACAACGAGATCGACCCCGACGTCACGGCCGAGCAGATAGCTGCCTACTACCGCTCGCACGGCGATACGTTCAAGCTCGACCAACATCTGGTGCGCGGTCTTGTGGTCAAGGCACCTGCCGGCTACCGCAACATGTCGCGTCTGGTCGAGGCCGTCCGTGCCACGCGCGGCAATCCCGACAGGGTGGCCGAGCTGGCCGCACTGTGCGAGAAGAACTCGTTGCAGCTTACCGACATGACGCGCGAGTGGGTCGGATTCTCGGACTTTCTGAGCAACCTCCCGACCGACCGTTCGCGCTCCTACGACGCGCTGCTCTCGAAGCGCGAGCCTCAGCAGATGACCGCTTCGGGTCAGGTGTTCTGCTTCATCATCGAGGACGCCGCTTTGGCCGGTTCGACCGCTCCCCTGCAACGCGTCGAGAGCGATATACGCCGCATACTTTACGCCCAGCGCCGTTCGGAGATCGTCTCGCGGCACGAGCATGAGCTGCGCGAGAGGGCTGCCCGCGAGGGGCGCGTAATGATCTACGACCCGACTACGGGCGAAGCCCAGCCGTCGCAGGCAGCATCCGTTGAAAACGAAGAAAATTGAGATATATGTTTAGAAGAGTGATTTCGGCGGCGATGATCGCCGTCGTAGTGGTTTCGGCAGCCGGCAGTGCGGTTGCCCAGCGCCGACAGGTCATGTTGGACAAGGTGGTCGCCGTGGTGGGCGGCTCGTCGATCCTGTACTCCGATGTCGAGGCCTATGCCGACGAGCTCGTGCAGCAGCGCAGGGAGATGGGATATACCTCCGACCGCGACCCGATGAACGAGGCGTTGGAGGCGTTGTTGCAGCAGAAGCTGCTCTACAATCAGGCGTTGATCGATTCGGTCGATATCAACAGCGGCGAAGTCTCGGCGCGTATCGAGGCCTACTTGCAGAGCCTGATAGAGGAGGAGGGCGGCATCGCCAACCTCGAAGCCAAGGAGCACATGGCCGTGTTCAACTACCGCGAGATGCTGCGCCAGCGTTACGAGGAGCAGTTCTATGCCCAGACGATGCAGGGGCAGGTCGTCGGCAAGGTGACGGTCGTCCCGGGCGAGGTTGAGCGTTTCTACAACTCGATCGACAAGGACAGCCTGCCGATCATCGGCGAGCAGTACGTATATGCGCAGATCACGAAGTTCCCCGCCTCGCTGGCCGAGGCCAAGCAGCGCACCAAGGAGCGTCTGCTCGATATGCGCGAGCGCGTGATTACCGGCAAGACCAAGTTCTCGGTGCTGGCGCGCATGTACTCGGTCGACGGTTCGGCCATTCGCGGCGGCGAGATGGACCCTGCGCCCGCCAATATCTACGTCAAGCCCTTCGCCGATGCTTTGGAGAAGCTCAAACCGGGACAGATATCCGAGATCGTAGAGACCGAATTCGGATTCCATATCATAGAGCTCATCGACAAGAAGGGCGACAAGTACCATTGCCGCCATATAGTCCTGCGCCCGACCTTCACGCGCGAGGAGCTTGCCGAGCCGTCGCGCCAGTTAGACAGTCTTGCACGGCTGATACGCAAGGATTCGATCTCGTTCGAAAAGGCCGCGCTCGAATTTTCTGACGACGCCACCTCGAAGATGAACGGCGGCATAGTCTCCAACCACGACATATTGGAGCGTGCCGGCACATTCGATGGTGCACGCCTTACGGCCACGCGGTTCCTCAAAGAGGACTTCGGCCGCGACTTCGGCAAGTCGCTCGACGACTACAATGCGCTCAGGCGTCTGGGCGTCGGCGAGATCTCCGAGTCGTTCCAGACCACCGACATGATGGGTAACCAGATGAGCAAGATCGTCAAACTCGTCGAGATCATACCGGCGCATACGGCATCGCTCGTCGACGACTATATCCGTCTCGAAGAGATGGCCTTGCAGAACAAGCAGAACGAGGTGTTCGAGAAGTGGCTCAGCAACAAGATCGACGGCATGTACGTCTACATCGCCCCCGAGTTCCGCAACGGCGAGTTCCGCAACAAGCATTGGGTCAAATAGTCTAACGGGGTAGCAGTCATGTCGATCAACGTGCGCAGATTGTCGACTCTGGCCGTGCTGCTGTTCGTGGCCGGAGCATTCCTATATGCCTTCGCCGGCACGATGCGTGGCGGCTACGCCTCTTCGGCGGCGGCCTGCCAGCCCCCGTCGAAACCGCAGCAGAAGAAGATGATCGACATGATCTCCGACGACTCCTACATGGTCGATTACGGCGATTCGACGATCTTCATCCTCGTGGGCAACTTCGCCGCGCACCACAACGGTGCGGTCATTCTGGCCGACAGCGCCGTGCGTTACGGCAACCAGAGCTTCGAGTGCTTCGGCAACGTACTCATAAACCAGAACACCACCTACATATACGGCGACCGTGCCGAGTACAACCGCGACCTGAACCGTGCCACGGTCTACTCCGATCTGGTAAAGATCGTCGACGGCGACGCTACGATGTACACCTACAACTGCACCTTCGATACATACGACAATGTAGGCGAGTTCTTCGGAGGCTGCTATGCCGTCAACAAGGACAATCTGTTGGAGGCCGACCGAGGATACTACTATTCCGATACGCACGATCTGATTGCGGTCGACAACGTGGAGATGCGCAACGACCGTTACGAGATGACGGGCGACTCGGTGATATACAATGTCGAGACCGACTTCGCGCAGTACTTCGACCATACCCACATGTGGAACGACAAGGGCGAGTACATGTATGCCGACGCCGGTACCTACGACAAGCAGATCGACCTCTACAAGGTTACGCGCAACGGCTATATCCTATCGTCCGAGCGCGAGATGTGGGGCGACTCGCTCGACTACTACCGCTCGGCTGGACATATCGTCGCGCGGCACGACATACAGGTCGACGACACGCTGCAAAAGGTGTTGGGCTTCGCCGATTACGGCGAGTATTGGGAGGAGCCGGGCAATGCCTTCATCACGCGGCGTCCGTCGCTTATAAACTACGATCCCAAGCAGGTCGACTCGGTGTTCATGTGCGCCGATACGGTTTGGCTGTACACCCTCTCGGCGCGTCCGCAACCGGAGGATCCTCTCCCGGCTGCCGATTCTGCCGGTGCGGCTGCGCCGCTACCGTTCGCACTCGACGATAAGTCCGCTGCCGATCCGGCGGCCGGTGCAGATTCATCCGCTCCGGCAGACGACGATGCGGCCGGCGGGGAGCGGACATCCGTCTCGTTGGGCGAGATGACCGATGCCCGGGTTTCGCAGCGACCCGTCCCGGAGTCGTCGGGACAGACCGAAGATGCCTCGCCGGAGCAGGGCGTGGAGGAGACTGCGTCCGTGGATAATATAGAACCGGCGGATACTGCTGCCATTGCCCTGAGCGATTCGCTGCCCTCAGATACGATGCGGGTTGCCGATAAGGAGGCGCGCCGGCGGATGATTAAGGAGCAGGCCGAGCGCGACAAGGCCGCCGCGAAGCTGCGCCGCGATTCGATCGCCAAGATCAAGCACGATACTATCGTCGCGCGCCGTCTGGCCAAAATGGCCGAGCAGCGGCGCAAGGACGAGGCCAAGGCCGCCCGGATAAAACTCGAACAGGAGCGTCGCCGCCGCCTGCGCATCGACAAGGCTAAGGCTAAGGCTGCGCGCAAGGGCGTCGAATATACCGGCGAGGAGTATGCGACGGATACTCTGCCGGCGGACTCGCTTGCGGCCGACTCTCTTGCGGCGGATTCGCTGCGTACGGGGCAGATGCCCGATACGCTCGCGAGGGACTCTCTATCGCTCGATTCGCTCTCGGCCGATACGCTCGACATGGAGGGTGCGATAGCCGATTCGATCCCTGCCGACAGCGTATACCGCCAGATAAAGGCCTACCGCAATGTCAAGATGTACCGCACCGACTCGCAGATGATATGCGATTCGCTGGTTACGATGAATACCGACTCGATCATTCACCTTTATATCGATCCTATCCTGTGGAACGAGACCAATCAGGTTACGTCGGACTACATGGATATCTATACGGCCAACCAGATGATCGTCCGCGCCGAATTTATCGACCGTCCTATCATGGCGGCGCAGATCGATACGGTGCGTTACAATCAGGTCAAGGGCAAGAAGATGATCGCATACTTCCGCGACGGCAAGGTCTACCGCAACGATGTCAACGGCAATGCCCAGACGATATACTATTTGCAGGAGGACGAGAACTCCGATCAGGTGCAGGGGCTGATGTATATCGAGAGCGCCGATGTGACGTTCTACCTCGACAGCGGCAAGATCGACAAGATAACCTATCGCGACCACCCCGAGTACGTGGTCTACCCGATGGATAAGATCCCCGAGACGCAGCTGCTCAAACTGCCCGATTTCGACTGGTTCGACGTGCGGCGTCCTACTCGCGACGAAGTCTTCGACCGTCGCATACGCCCCTCGCGACGCGGCGATGCCGAGACGCGGCGCCGGCCGACGTTCCCCATTACGGAGCGTATCGACCGTTACCGCCGCTTTTTGATGGACAACCGCCGCTGGGTGGATCGTCTCGACAGACTCACGCCCGAGATCGTCGAGTGGCGCAACAGCCGTCGGCGCAAATAAACCGGTGCCGGACGATTGGCGACTGCCGGTTTGGGTTGTCGGCAGACGCTTCCGGGCTTGCGGTCGCTTATGTAGCTCGGGCGGTGTGCATGCCGAGTCTTGCCCGCCGGTGTCGGTAGAGGACGAGTGCATTCACAGACCGGCGAACGCAAGTGCCGGTAGCGGGATGGTGTTGTAGTGACCTGCGTTGCCGGTGGTGCGTCGTTTGCCGCGTATAGCTGCCGGAGGATGCGGGTTCGCCGCTCCGGCAATTTTACCTTTCGACTCCCCGACTCGGATATAGAGCCGGGGAGTCGTCGTCTGCGGTGGTGGGACAGCAGGTTCCGGGTGGGGTAAAATCCATGTAAATGACGAAAAAACGCGAAAAACTTTGCAGTTTCAAAAAAACGTCTTATATTTGCACTCCGAATTCGCGAGGATTCCCCGACGGTTGCTCAGGCACTGCGGGACCTACGGGATGTAGCGCAGTCCGGTTAGCGCACCTGCTTTGGGAGCAGGGGGTCACAGGTTCGAATCCTGTTATCCCGACGATACGGCTCTCTGTCGAAGGTGCTATGACGGAGGCGAGAGTTCGCGGATTACATATTTTTGTTCGGGATGTAGCGCAGTCCGGTTAGCGCGCCAGCTTCGGGAGTTGGAGGTCCCGGGTTCGAATCCCGGTATCCCGACAATGCAAAGGCTGCTTGACCACAGGTCAGGCAGCCTTGATTTTTTGTCGTCGGCAGTGTGCCGATACGCAGCCGGTTAAAAAGCACCGCCGCGACGATGTTGCATATTCGTCGCGGCGGTAGTCCCTAATGGCAGCAATGATGCTATAACGTCAGTTTCAATCCTACGAAGAACGTGCGCGGCATCGAAGGGCCATAAATATAGGCCGAGTCCTTGGATGCGCCGAAATCGAGGTCTTTCTGGTATGAATCGAATATGTTCTTTACGCCGGCATTGATCTCCAAATCTATCACGTGCGACAGCGCTACGACATAGGCTGCCTTGATGCCGCAGTCCCAGAACGACGGTGTCGTGGTCTGCGTATCGACGTCGAGTATGCCTGCGTTGTGCTGCACGAGCATCGGTCCGGTGTAGGTGCAGAAGAGCGAGGCCGACAGCCGTCGCGCAAGCTCGAACGACGAAGTGAGATAGCCGTAATGGTCGGGCGAGCGGAACATGCGCCGCTGCGGCTCTACGTCGTCCGACCACCTTTCGGGCGAGGTGTAGCGGCTGCGCTGGAAGGTGTAGCCGGCCTGAATCTCGAATATGCCCTTGATGCCGAGCTTGACCTCGGCCGTGATGCCCGCTACGGTGGCGCCGTCGGCGTTGCGACGCTCCTTGATAGTGTTGCCGTCGGCGTCCGTGCCCACCTTTTCGAGCGTGAACACGTCGTCGAGCATCGTGTAGAATCCCTCGACCAGAAGGTTGGTTTGCAGGCGGCCGAAGCTATGGTATATGTCGGCCGATGCGCTTACGCTGTGCGAATACTCGGGGCGCAGGTCGTCGGCCAGACGGATGATCGATACCGAGTGGTTGAGCGCGTCGATGTGCAGATCCTCGTTGTAGGCCTGCGGTGCGCGGTAACCGCTCGCATAGCTTATGCGGAGCCCGATATCCTCTATGGGGCTGTAACGCAGATTGACGCGCGGCGAGAAGATCGGCTTGCGCACCATGTTATGCTTGTCGAGGCGTCCGCCTATGAGTATGTTGACCTTTTCACTGTGCCATTCGTTCTGGAAGAAGAAGCCGGCGGTGCTCGTCTTCTGCTCCAATCGGCGCTGTGTGGCGTGATAGCTATCGTCGAGCGTGTTGTAGTTGTACTCGGCGCCGACAGTCAGGTCTGCCGGCATGAACCAAAGCCTGTCGAAGCCGTAGGTGTATTGCGCTCCCGCCACGACGGTAAGGTCTTTCGTGGCGCCGTATGCCTCGGGATTCATGTCGGTGCCGAAGTAGCTGCTGCGGTCGATGCCCTGAGCCGACGTGTATACGCTCATGCGGTGGCGGCTGTCCGGCGAGAAGTAGTCGAAGCGCAGTCCGCCGCCGTCGATCTTGTGGTCGAGCTGCTCGCAAATCATGGCCATGTGCGGCGCCTCGGAGAGGTTGTCGCCGCCGCGGCGGAATTCGTGCGTATGGTGGTACTCGGCCGTTATGCGCGTATAGGCCGATGTCTTGTAGTAGGCGCGGAAGCCTGCCGTCTCGGAGTTGAGCGAGGGTATGTCGGAGAATCCGTCGCCGTTGCGGTCGTAGGCGTCGCGTCCCTTGACCTGAGCGAAGAGGTATACGCCTACCTTGTTGTCGTCGCTTACGAACGAGCCGTTGAGAGCCGTATTGATGTCCGTCGTGCCGCCCGAGAGTATGTGCGTGGTGTTGGCCAAGGTAAGTGAGTTGCGCAGCGGGTCGCGCGTTATGATGTTGACAACGCCGCCTATGGCGTTCGAGCCGAAGAGCGCCGAGCCGCCTCCGCGTACCACTTCGACGCGTTCGATCATGGCCACGGGCAGCTGGTCGAGTCCGTATACTGCCGCGAGCGACGAGAATATGGGGCGGCTGTCGAGCAGTATCTGCGAGTAGTGACCTTCCAGACCGTTGATGCGCAGCTGCATCGTGCCGCAGTTGCCGCAGTTGTTCTCGACGCGCAGCCCCGACTGGAAATTCATCGACTCCGAGAGGTTGGACGAGGCTGTCGACTCGAATAGCTTCTGCGAGGCGACGTTGACTACGGTCGCCGTCCGGCGGCGGTTGGTCTCATTGCGCGTTGCCGACACTACCACCTCGTCGAGGCTCATGGCCTGCTCTTCGAGCGTGAAGTTCATCTCGATGTTTTTCCCGGCTACGGCCTCGATAGGCTGCTCTATGGTTTCGAAGCCGAGCAGCGTCACGACTATCGTATGGCGTCCTACGGGCAGGTTTTTAAGGTAGTAGTGGCCTGTGGCATCCGACGAGCAGCCTATCGTCGTGCCCTTGACGGCTATGCTCGCGAAGGGCAGATGTTCGTTGTTCGATGCGTTTATTATATGGCCGTAGATGTTTGCGTCGCTGCTGTTTTTCTTAGGTGCGGGCACGACGCTGTCGCCCCATGCGACAACAGGCATAAGGAGCGCGATGACGGCTCCCAATATATGTAATTTCATTATTGTAAGGATTATGTACTGATACTATACTTGCTGCCGCAGCGGCAGCTGCGGAATATGCGTTACGCGAAAGTATAGCAAGCGGGAGGAGCCCGCAACGATACGGCCGAGGTTGCGATGCGTGCTATATGAGATCGGTTGCGACGCACGCGTCCTATGCCGCGGCCGTACAACGGCGCCAGCATGGCCGCCAGCGACGGGACGAGAGCCGCCGTCAGCGACAGCAGGTCTATCGTCTGCAACTGGCTGCCCGAGTGGGAGTGCGTCGACGGCATGCCCGTATAGGGGTGCGAGTGCACCACGCGCGTGCCGTCTACCCAGTGGGCGTGCAGAAACAGGGTCGTGCTGCACCAGTATCCCAAAAATAGGACGGTAAGCAGCAATGCCGTAAATGTGTTTACGTTTCTGTTTCGCATCGATCCGTTTTCGTTTCGGTTGCAAATATACGAATTTTTCGAAAAAATTATGTCGCTGCCGGATGCGGCCTGTTTACTCGAATCGGGGAAACGTCCGCTCCGGCTCGTATAGCCCCGATTCCTGCCGCCAGCAATGGGTCTCGATACCGTTGGTCATGACTATGTGGCGGCATCCGACTACGGCGTTGTAGCGTACCGCTTGCGAAAAGACGGCGTTGTCGATGCGCGTCGAGTGCTCCTTGCATTCGACCAGCACGAGCGGTCGGCCGTCGCTGCCGAAGGCCACGATGTCGGCACGCTGCGCCGTACCGTTGATATCGACCGGATACTCCTCGACCAGCGCCTGCGGCGGAAACCCGCAGCGGTCGACCATGTATGCCGCCACATGCCTCCTGACCCACTCCTCGGGCGTCAGTACGACCCACTGCCGGCGCAGCTCGTCGAATATGAGCGTCCGCCCGGCCGCGTCGCGTCGTGCGCGCAGCCTTATCGGGGGCAGGTTGAGTTCCGGCATCCTGTTCATCTGGGTATGGAATAAATTAATTATTTTTACGCCGACAAATGTACTCAAAAATGTCGATACGGTATGTATCCCGTTCGACTCGATCTATATGAAATGAGACGACTGCTTCTGTTTTTGATCTTTCTGTCGAACGTTTCTGCCGCAAGCTCCGCGGCCGACGGACGACTGCTCTGCGATACGATTACCTCCGGCGGGATTGTACGCGAGTTCAAACTCTATATGCCCGACGGTATCCGCCCGCAGGCTCCGCTGGTCATGGTGCTGCACGGCTACGGCGGTTCGGCCGATCCCGGGCGATTCGGCATGAACCGTGTGGCCGATCGTTACGGTGTCGCGGTGTGCTATCCCGAGGGTGTGCGCGATGTGCGCGGCAAACGGTGCTGGAATGTAGGCTACCCATTTCAGGCCGACATGTGCGTCGACGATGTGGGGTTTCTGTGCGATCTGGCGGCGGCGCTGCAAAACCGCTATGCTCTGAGCCGTCGGGATACGTTTGTTACGGGATTGTCCAACGGCGGCGAGATGTGTTATCTGCTGGCATATTTGCGCCCCGATATCTTTCGTGCCGTGGCGCCTGTGGCAGGTCTTATGCTCGAATGGTTCTACCGAGAGTTGTCGGCGACACGGCCGGTGCCTCTGATGGAGATACACGGCACCTGTGATCTCACATCGCTCTGGTGCGGCGACCCGCATGATGAAGGCGGTTGGGGCGCCTACATTTCGGTGCCTGCGGCAGTGGGGTATTGGGTTGCGGCCGACCGGTGCACGCACTCCGAAGTCGATACGCTGCCTTCGCGTTCTGGCAGACTCGTTACGCGCGAGCGGTATCTCGGCGGCCGGGACTCGTCCGAGGTGTGGCTTTACCGTATCGAGGGCGGCCGTCATTCGTGGGGCGAGCATGATATCGATACTCCGGAGGCCATATGGGAGTTTTTCGCACGCTTCGTGGGCGCGGATTCGTCGCACGAAGAATAATTTGCTATCTTTACCGTCGATTAAACGATTCGACGTATGACCGAATATAAATACATCTTTGCGACGCTCTTCCTTTCGGCAAGCCTTTTCGGTGCGGCGGCACAACGTCCGCTGTCGGTTACCGAGGAGGGGCGCGACGCTCTGCGCGGCCGCCTGATACCGTATCCTACGGCCGCCGAGGCGGCTGCGGCTTCGCTTGCCCGGCAGCGTTACATGCAGCCTGTCGAGCAATGGCGGGAGTCGGCCGGCGAAGCGGGTGCCCGCACATTCGAGGCCGAGTTCACTGTGCCGTTTTCGTGGGTCGAGCGCCAGACCTTTTTACGCATCGAGGGCGCAGGCGCACCTTACGAGGTAATAGTCAACGGACGCTTTGCTGGATATGCGCAAAACGGCTTCGCACCCTCAGAATTTAATGTGACCAAACTCTCTCGCGAGGACAAGAACAAGATCGAGATACGCTTCGCCGATACCGCGCCGCTGGCCGCCGTCGAGTGCTTCGGGGCGCGAACCCCTCGGCTGCGGGCAATGGTCATATCGCAGCCCCGTATACGCGTGCGCGACGTGTTGGTGCGCACCCGCACGGGCATAGGCACGACGGCCAACGTCGATGTCGGCATAGTCGTACATAACCAGACGCTCAACCCGAAGCGTGCTCGCATATATTATGACCTCTATACGCCCGATTCGGTAAGCGTGGCTGCCGGCTATAAGGATGTCGAGCTGGGTATGTACGGAGTGGATACCGTGCGCCTTGCGGCCAATATAGATGCTTCGACGCTGTGGAGCGACGAGCGGCCGACGATGTACCGTCTGGAAATCCGCAACCGTATCGCAGGCCGCGACGCAGAGTTCTTCACGCTGCCGGTAGGCTTCCGGTCGCAGGAGTACTCCGGCGGCGAGTTCCGCATCAACGGAGTCGCCCGCACCTTGCGGTGGGCGGATGTCGCTGCCGATGTCTCGCACGAGAGGATACGCGAGCTGCATGCCGGCGGTTGCAACGCCCTGCGTTTCTCGGCGGGATATGTCACGGACGATACGTTGTCGCTGTGCGATTCGCTGGGTGTGTATGTATCTCTCGGTGCTGCGATCGATTCCTCCTTGTCGGGCGAGTCGCGCCGTCGCGGCGGCAATCCCTCCAACGATCCGGCATGGCGCGAAACGTACCTCGATCGGGCGAGAATGGTCGTCGAAACCACAAAACGACATCCCTCGGTAATAGTATACCGTCCGGCCGACCGCTCGGCTAATGGCATATGTCTGTACGATAGTTATTTGGCTATGCGGAGTATTGCGGGCGAACGTCCCGTATTCTATCCCGACGGCGGTGGCGAGTGGAACGACGACTCAAAAAAATAACGTTTCGATGAAATTTTTTTGAAAAAAGTTTTGGAGTAAACAAAATTTGTATTACCTTTGCTCCCGCAATCGAAAGGTTGAATGCCTCTTTAGCTCAGTTGGTAGAGCACGACACTCTTAATGTTGGGGTCCAGGGTTCGAGCCCCTGAGGGGGTACGGAAGCGGAAGACGAAAGTCTTCTGCTTTTTGTTTTTGCCCCTGCGGGCGAGAACCCTGTTTTCTCCTCCCTTTCAGGGAGGTCGGGAGGGTGTCGATATCGAGCACACGATTGCCTGCTGCAAGTAGCGCAATCGAGCCCCTGAGGGGGTACGGAAGCGGAAGACGAAAGTCTCCCGCTTTTTTGTTTTTGCCCCTCCGCTGCGGGCGAGAACCCTGTTTTCTCCTCCCTCTCAGGGAGGTCGGGAGGGTGTCGATATCGAGCACACGATTGCCTGCTGTGAATCTGAAATAATATGGTCGGCCAGCTGCGGGAGGACGATGCCGGTGCTTTTGGATCATCTGTTTTAACGTCGGACAAAGAAAAACGGATCCCCGTCCGTTATTATTATCGGGCGGGGTATCCGTAATGTATCTACGTGTCTTGCCGGTTCGGCGGCTGACGGGTAATCGCAGGCCGTCGGGCGGGATGCTTATTGCTGCGGCGCGTAGTTGGTCGAGAGATAGTCGCGGATCGAGAAGTGCGTTTTGCAGCCTTTGCAGTCGATCTTCTCGACGTCGGTGCGTATGCGCAGGCGACGACCCTGGTCGATGTAGTCGCGTATGAATTGCAGTATCAGGTCGAGCTTATCTTCGAGCGGCGTGACGGCCAGCGAGTGGTCGACGCACTGCGCCGAGTAGAAATAATAGGGCGATCCGAGCTTGTCCAACTGTCGTGTGATGATCTGCGGTCCGTAGTAGCCGATGCCCATCAGCGATGCCTTTTTATATGGTACGTTGCTGTCGGCGTCGCCGTGGAAAAACATGATCGGTGCGGGTGCCTTGTCCCAGTGCGGTTTGCCGTCGGTCGAGAATATGGCTCCTGCGCAGGCGATCACGCCCGCATAGCGGAATCCTGCGGGGAGCACGGCTGCTGCCGGCAGGGAGTTGCAGAGCACGTTCTCGGCCTGCAATACGGTTATGGCGCCGGCGCTCGAACCGCTTATGATGATGCGGCGCGGGTCGATCTGCCAATGCTCGGCGTGTTCGAGCACATACGACGTCGCGAGATAAAGGTCGTCCACGGCCATGTCTACGGCATTCTTCATCGTCGAGATCATGCCCCTTATGTTCGTCGCCTTCTCGGGGTCGATATTTTCGAGTCCGAGGCGATAGTCTATCGCCACCACGTCGATGCCGTGGCCGGCCAGAAACTCGTAATAGGGTATGTATATCTCAGCATTGCGCTCGCCCGAGGTAAAGCCGCCGCCGAAGACGAATATCATGCAGGGGCGTATGCCCTCTGTCTGGGGCGAGGTGTAGCGGTCGAGCATCAGGTGTTTGCCGTCGCGCTCGCCGAAGAGGTGGGTCGTGACTTGGGTCTCGAATCGCGGCTGTGCCGCAGCGCATGCGGCCAGCAGGATCGATACGGTCGTAAGGATAGATCGTTTCATTATGTCGTCTGTTTTGTTGCAGGTTAATGTCATGCTCGTCGGTGGCTACAAGCAATCTTTGCGCCGCGGCCACTCGCCGATCTCCATATTTTTGATCTGGCCGCCGTCGATATCGAACCTGACGGCCGTTCTTAACTTGTGGAAGCCGTATTCTCCCGCAGCGCCGGGGTTGATATGCAGCAGCCCGTATACCGGATCGTACATCACGCGCAGTATGTGGGAGTGGCCTGCGACGAATATTTCGGGTCGGGAGGCCTGTATACGCTGTACTATGCCGGGCGCATAGTGTCGCGGCCAGCCTCCGATATGCGTCATCAGTACGTCGACACCTTCGGCGTTGAAAAATGCGAAGCGGTCGTATACGCGGTGCATCGCGCCCGGGTCGATGTTGCCCCATACTGCGCGCAGCGGCTTGAATGCGGCCAAGCGGTCGGCAAGCTCCAACGACCCTATGTCGCCCGCATGCCAGATCTCGTCGACGGGTTGCAGAAAATCCTGCAATACACGGTCGAATGTTCCGTGCGTATCCGATATGACTCCGATTTTCATAATTGCATCATTCGTTTGCCCGGGAACAAATATACGAATAAGCCGAGAGAAAAAAGCAAGCTCGCTTGCATTTTTTCCGAGGCGGAGTATATTCGGCGGAGCCAAATTACGAAAAGACGAGCGCAAAAGCAAGCTCGCTTGCATTTTTTCCGAGGCGGAGTATGTTCGGCAGGATTTTTCCGGCATAGGCCGTATCTCTCCGGTAAAAAATGCGGCGCACCTTCCCCGGCGGGAGAGTGCGTCGCAAAACGGGTCGAGGCGGCGGGCTGTCACTCGTCGTCGACGGGCAGGAATGCGTCCTTGTAAAGTCCGCAAATGGGGCAAGTCCAGTCTTCGGGAATATCCTCGAAGGGCGTACCCGGGGCGATGCCGGTTTCGGGGTCGCCCTTTTCGGGATCGTAAACGTAGTCGCAGGCTGTGCAATAGTACTTTTTCATGATCATATCAATTATAAATCCAGATGTAAATGTTGAGATACGTCGCAAGTGCGAGCCAGAGCGCATACGGCACGAAGAAGAGCGAGGCCATAAGGCTGCGCGGCAGCGTGACGACGATATATACGGCGGCGAGCAGATCCAGCACCACGATATCGAGGGCGCCCAGAAGCGGCGACTGCAACGTGAAGAAGAGTATGCTCCACAACAGATTCAACACGAGCTGCGCTCCCCAGAGCCACGTTATGCGGCGGTAACCCAGCGAGAGCAGGCGTCCGAGCGAGATGCCCATACATATATATATGATGCCCCAAGCTATCGGAAACGCTATGTCGGGAGGCGTCAGCGACGGTTTGTCGAGCAGCGGATACCACTCCTCGATCGACGGGTGTTGCAGTATGGCCGACAATGCGCCGACGGCCAGACAGATCAATACTGGAACGATGTAATATACTACCTTTCTCATGCTTTGTATTTTTGTTTTTCATCTCCCGGTATCGCAATTATCGTTCCGAACGGCGCGTGAGGACGATGCCCGGGAACAGCTGTGCGGACAGGATGAACGTGTCGGCAGTGCTGCCGCGGAATAAGAGAGGGTATGAAAAAGAGACGGCATGCGGTGCCGTCTCTTGCGAATCTGTTAAGTGTCTTATCGGCGCTGTCCCGTCGCGAAGGTGTCGCTGTGCGTGAGCTTTCCCTCCTTGTCGTATATATCGCACTTGATTCTGCCTGCCTTCGCCTCGACATCCATGCGCGTGCGGTTGGGATTGCACAGCACGGGGAACGCGCAGCCGGTCGACTTGTGGCCGGCGGGGTAGAGCTTGTAGCCGTGAATATGCGCCGAGAGCATCAGGTCGATGCCGGCCTGGTTGAGTATCGGCACGAACAACCGGCTTATCTCGGCACCTCCGTGCCAACCTTTCGGCGAGGGCGGCATGTGCAGGAATACTATCCTTACGGGCGCCGAGCGGAACTCTTCGCTGCTTACCACGCCGCGCAGCCACTCGGCCTCCTGCTCGCGATAGGGGTCCGATATCATCAGATCGAGGTTGCGTATGTCGCTGTCGGGCTTGTCTTCACCGCCGTCGAGCACGATGCAGAATGCCGGTCCGCTGCGGAAGGTATAGTAAGGCGTGCCGCTCGACGTGGGGAAGTAATCCATGTAATGCGTGCCCCACTGGCCGCGGTTCTCGTGGTTGCCGCGTGCCATGAACAGAGGCATGTCGGCTGCGAAAGCGTCGACCGAGGGGGTTATGACGTTCTGCAACAGATACTCCTCCGAATCGATGCTCGTTACCATGTCGCCGTTGTAGAGGACGAAATCATAGTTGTCGGCGTTGACCGTTTCGCGGTCGAAGAGCTTGCGCAGCAGATCGGGGGCCTCGTGGAAGTCGTTGCCCACGGCGAAGCGCGTGGCCTGGGCAGCAGCGTCGAGCGTGCGGACGCAATATGGCTTATGGCTCAGGATGTCGCTGCCGTAGGGCACGCTGTACAGTACGCGTACGCGTCCCTGATTCGACAGCACGGCGCGCTGGAATATGCGGTAGCGGTATTTGGTGCCGGGTTCGAGCCCCGTGACCGTTACGCAGTGCAGGCGTCCTATGGGGCGGCGTCCGTGTATCGTCTGGTAGTACTTGGGACGTTCGATGTTGTAGAAGTGAGTGCCGTCGTCGGGGGCTATCTCGACCCACGATACGGCGTCGACATCGGTCTGCCATACGACGGTAAATTCGTTTTGTCCGCAGGCCTGTATGTACGGCCCTTGCGCTATGACGGCCTCTTTCTGCGCGCGGAGCATGGCCGGCAGCGAGATCGTCAGGATCAACAGTAGCAGTCTTTTCATGGTATTGAGTCTTTATAAAATAGTATAATTCGTTTTGCGATGATAAAGGTATAAAAAGAAAATGAAACGAAAATATCTTCGTTTCATTTTCTTTTGCAAAAAAAGTTATCCTGCAAACCATCCGCGCCGGGCGGCGTTTACATGGTCTTGGGCAGATAGTAGGCCTTGAAATCCTCCCAGCGGTAGAACGGATGACGCTCCGAGGGCAGCGGCAGACGGCATTCGCGCTCGCAGTGGAGTACCTTTACGAGCACTTCGCCTGCGCCGTTGCGGAAGAATATAAGCTGTATGTTGGTCGCCATGGGCGATATGCGGTAGTCGGCCCACTGCTCGCATACTTCGTCGTAGTCGTCCGAGCGGAATGTCGTACCCTCCAATTCGAGCAGCGCGGCCAGCGGTATGACATTTATGTCGTGGCCGAAGCGCAGTGTGGCTGCATATCCCAGTACGCCCGCTGCGGCCATGTCGGCCTTTTCGATGATGTCGGCAAGCAGCGGCTTGGCATCGGCCACTATCGGATCGCCCCACTCCTTCGAGGGGCCGTAGTTCAGATAGCGGCGTATGTTGTAGCCGCGCCAGAGATTGTACAGCTCGTCGGCCGAGAAGAGCGACAGCATATCTATGTCGAGATCGACGCATTGCAGGTCGATCGCCACCGAGAAGATGTTGTCGTATAGCTTGTGCTTGTCCTTTATGTTGCGGTCGGCATAGTCGGGATCGACGAACAGCCTGTCGAGCAGATCGTCGGGATGCGTTATCGAGTGGCGGTAACGGTCCGACGCCTCGGTGGTTGCCTTTTTCGATCCGTTCATGCCTTCGACGCTGAACATGTAGCGGCTGTCGGCGGCCGAGGCGTCGCGGTGGAACCGTATATCGGGGTTGCGGCGATGAAGCCCGTCGGTAAACGATATCATGCTGATTATGCAGCGCGTGGCCAGCGTCGCGTGACAGTCGACCTCGCAACTGCCGGCGAATACCTCGGGGTAGTTGTCGTACATGCGGCATGCTATGGCCTCGTGCTCGCGGCGTCCGCGCGGCGACAAGTCGCCGTAACGGTTCCGTGCATGGGCTGCGACAGTCTCCATATCGGCGAGCAGCTGCCGTCCCGCCGGCGTGAGCTGCCCCTCGCTGTCGGCCTTGCGCAACACTTCGAGCGGCTGCACGTAGGGCTTGGCCGATGTGCACCAGCGGCTGCCGTGACGGCCGTAGTGGCTGATATAGAACGGTTCGAAGCCCTCGGGCGCCGGCGTCGGAGCGCCGGCCTCGTAGTGGTAGGTGTAGTATATGCCGCCGGCGCGCTCGGGGCATGCGGCTATCTCATCGCGCGTCGACTGCGCGGGCGCTTGCAGCGCCGTGAGGGCGAGCAGCAGCGCCGCTCCGCAGCGGCGCATTGTGGCGGTTATGCGGAATGATCTCATGATGCGTCGGTCAGCACTTGGATGTCATTATCTTCAATATCATGGCGTCGGTCTCGTTCATGGCGTCGCGGCCGATCGTCGTCAGGTTGGCTATCGAGCGGTCTACATCGTCGTCGATGATGCCCTCGACCGACGTTACGCAACGTCCGTCCATAGCCATCATCGCCGACAGCACGGCCGTCGACACGCCGCTCGTGAGCTTCATCGCGCACGAGGGCTTGGCGCCGTCGCAGATCATGCCAGTAAGGTTGGCTATCATGTTCTTCACGGCTGCGGCCACCTGCTCGTATCCGCCGCCCATAAGATATGTTATGCCGCAGCTCGAACCCGTCGAGGCCACCACGCAGCCGCACAGCGCCGACAGTCGTCCGAGGCTCTGCTTGATATATATCACTGTAAGGTGGCTCAGTATCAGCGCGCGCAGCATCTGCTCGCGAGTTGCCGAGATATGCTCTGCATATACCACCACCGGTATTGTCGACGTAATGCCCTGGTTGCCGCTGCCCGAGTTGCTCATTACCGGCACCATGGCGCCGGCCATGCGCGCGTCGCAGGCGGCCGACGTGTAGGAGAGTATGCGCGTGAAGAGACTGTCGCCCATTATCAGCCGCTCGGCGTCGTTTTGCAGCAGCCGGCCGAGCGAGTGGCCGTAGTTGCCTTTGAACGATACCTCCGAGGCGGCCATATTGAGACGGCGCGCCTGGTCGATGAACTCCAACTCGTCGAGGGGCGATGTCATGGCGAAATCCCATATCGTGCGCATCGAGAGCTCGACCGGCTTCTCGGCGGCCGATTCGCTGGTCGCCGAGCTGCGGTTGTCGAGCAGCACGCGGTCGCCGTGAGCGACGTATACGAAATTGGTGTGGTCGCCCGAGATGATAGCTACGGCCTTCTGGCCGCGGGCTGCGACCTCGATTTCGATATATAGCTTCTCGGTAATCCCCTCTTTCAGATCGACGCATACCTCGCGTCTGTCGACCATTGCGGCGGCATCGGCTACGGCCTTGTCGTCGACGTCGCGCAGCACTTCCAGACCGTATTCCGACCGGCCTACGGTGGCGCCGAGCGCCATGGCTATGGGCAGGCCTGTGCGTCCGGTGCCGGGTATGCCTACGCCCATTGCGTTTTTGAGTATGTTGGCGCTCAGGTGCGCCGCGATCTTCTCGGGACGATGTCCGAGTGCTTCGGCCGCGCGTGCGCAACAGAGCGCAACGGCTATCGGTTCGGTACAGCCTATTGCCGGGATGATCTCGCGTTTCATCAGCGAGAGTATTTCGCAGCGGCGCTGTTCGGGTATTATGCTTTTCATCAGGTTATGTGTTTTAGATTCTGCCGAGTGTTAGTTTTCGGATTATTTCAGTCTACTAAGATATACAGATATTTTCATACGGCAAAACCTTGCCGTCGGTTTTTTGATGTCGCGATAAACTTTCGTGAGAAAGATTTCGCAATCTCGAAATTATCGTTATCTTTGCAAAGCGAGGGTATAACCCTTGCATGAAAAGTATTGAAAACGATAAAATTTTTGATATGGCAGACAAGACACCTACTCCTCATATCGGGGCCAAATTCGGCGAGATAGCCGACAAGGTAATCATGGCCGGCGATCCGCTGCGCGCCAAACTCATGGCCGAGCGTTTTCTGGAAAATCCGGTTCAGTACAACAACGTGCGCGGCATGCTGGGCTTTACGGGCACATACAAGGGCAAGCGCGTGTCGGTGCAGGGACACGGCATGGGTATTCCGTCGATCGGCATCTACTCTTACGAGCTTTATAATTTCTACGGCGTCAAGAGCATCATCCGCACCGGTTCGGCCGGAGCATACGACCCTGAGCTCAAACTCGGCGACATAGTCCTCGGCATGGGTTCGTGCACCGACTCCAACTACGGCGCTCAGTACGGCCTGCCGGGTACGTTCTGCCCGATAGCCGATTTCGATCTGCTGCGTCGTGCCGCCGAGAAGGCCGACTCTATGGGCATCGACTACAAGGTCGGCAACCTGCTGGCCAGCGACGTGTTCTACGGCGACAGCGCCGACGGCTGGAAGGCATGGCAGAAGATGGGCGTGCTGGCTGTCGAAATGGAGGCTACGGCACTCTACATGAATGCTGCGCGCTCGGGCAACAAGGCTCTGTGCATATGCACGATCTCCGATTCGCTGGTACACGGCACGGCCTGTACGGCCGAGGAGCGCCAGAACAGCTTTACCAACATGATGGAGATTGCATTCTCGGTAATCTAAATCTTCTACGGCAGACCCCGCTTCGGTCTCTGCCCGATACGCTCCGCCCCGGCTGCAAGGAATGCAGCCGGGGCGGAGTGCATTCGGCAGCGTCGTGGCGGGTGCGGCTTCCGACTGTGCGTGCTTCGTGCCGGGCGCAGCCGACTGCCTTGCTGCGCACTCCCCGGCGTGATTGGGCGATTGTTGAAAACTTTCCCGGCGAAAACGTTTCGGGGATGTTTCATTTTTTATTACCTTTGATAAAAATTTCCGGTTATGGCACAGTTCAAGGTGGAAGGCGGTCATCGTCTCAGCGGCGAGATCACGCCTCAGGGCGCTAAGAATGAAGCGCTTCAAATATTATGCGCAACGTTGCTGACACCCGAAAAGGTGGTGGTGCACAATGTTCCGGACATAGTCGACGTCGTGCAGCTCATCGAGCTGCTGGCGGCCATGGGCGTGCGAGTCGAGCGTCTGTCGCAGGATACATACTCGTTCTGTGCCGAGACGATCGATCTGGACTATCTGCGCAGTGCCGATTACCACAACCGCTGCCGCCGTCTGCGCGGTTCGGTCATGATGATCGGGCCTCTGCTCGCGCGCTTCGGCGTGGGCTACATGCCCAAGCCCGGAGGCGACAAGATCGGCCGCCGCCGTCTGGATACCCACTTCCTCGGCTTCCAGAAGCTGGGCGCCTCGTTCGACTTCGATGCCGGCGAGGAGTTCTATTCGGTCGGATGCCGCAGGTTGAAGGGCACCTATATGCTTTTGGACGAGGCTTCGGTTACGGGTACGGCCAATATAGTCATGGCGGCCGTGCTGGCCGAGGGGCGCACGACGATCTACAACGCTGCGTGCGAGCCCTACTTGCAGCAGTTGTGCCGTATGCTTAACCGCATGGGTGCACGCATATCGGGCATCGCCTCCAACCTTCTGACCATAGACGGCGTGAAGGAGCTGGGCGGTACGGAGCATACCATGCTGCCCGACATGATCGAGGTGGGCAGCTTCATCGGTATGGCTGCCATGAACCGCTCGGAGCTGACCATCAAGAACGTATCATACGACAATCTGGGTATCATCCCGGCTCAGTTCGCCCGCATGGGCATAGCCTTCGAGCAGCGCGGCGACGATATCTATATCCCGCAGCAGGACCATTACAGCATCGAGAGCTTCATCGACGGTTCGATAATGACCATCGCCGATGCTCCGTGGCCGGGACTCACGCCCGACCTGCTGTCGATATTCCTCGTCGTGGCCACGCAGGCCAAAGGTGCGGTGCTGATTCATCAGAAGATGTTCGAGAGCCGCCTCTTCTTCGTCGACAAGCTCATCGATATGGGGGCGCAGATCATCCTCTGCGACCCGCACCGCGCTACGGTCATAGGTCACGACCACCGTCTGCGGCTGCGTGCCACGAAGATGACCTCGCCCGACATACGTGCCGGCGTGGCTCTGCTTATCGCCGCCATGAGCGCCGAGGGCACCAGCACGATCCAGAATATCGAGCAGATCGACCGCGGCTACCGCAATATCGACGGACGACTCAACGCACTGGGCGCGAGGATCGAACGTATCGACGAGTGTGCATTGTAGTTTTCGGGGCGGCAAGCCGATGCCGTGACGGTGCGGATGCGTGTCGTCATGGTGGGGGTGTGCCGTTTCGACCGGTTTTTAAGACAAGGTTTTAATTAGGTTATATACAAGATGTTTTTGGAAAACAACAAGCAGAAAGGTTGGATCGAAGTGATCTGCGGCTCGATGTTCTCGGGCAAGACCGAGGAGCTGATACGGCGCATGAAGCGCGCGCAGTTCGCCAATCAGAGAGTGGAGATATTCAAACCCAAGATCGACGTGCGCTACTCGGAGGAGGAGGTCGTGTCGCACGATGCTAACGCGATAAACTCGACGCCCGTCGAATCGCCTCAGAACATACTGTTGATGTCTACCGACGTCGAGGTCGTCGGCATCGACGAAGCGCAGTTCTTCGACCATAGCATAGTCGAAGTGTGCCGTCAGCTGGCCGGCCGCGGCGTGAGGGTCATCGTGGCGGGTCTCGACATGGACTATACGGGCAAGCCCTTCGGTCCCATGCCGTCGCTTATGGCCACGGCCGAGTATGTCACCAAGGTGCATGCGATATGCGTCCGTTGCGGCGATCTGGCACACCACTCGCATCGTCTTACGTCCGACGACAAGCAGGTCATGCTCGGAGCGCAGGACTCTTACGAGCCGATATGCCGCCACTGTTTCGACAAACTGTATCGCGAGAGACGATAGACTTCGCGGCCGCAAGCCGTCCAAGCTGGAAAGAGATTGCCCCTGCCGGAGGAGTCCGGCAGGGGCAATTGTTTCGATGCTCCGCATTCGGTCGTTGCGATTCTGAGGCGTAGTGCGGTCGGCAGCGTCATATGCTCGCCATGGATACCGTCCGCCGCGCGACCGGCTACTGTCCGGTATGCTCCTCTTTCTGCCAGATGAATATCTTCGACTCGGTGCCGGCTCTCAGACGCTCGATGTTTTTGCGATGTGTCCATATAAGCAGTATCGCCACTACCCACGAGAATACGATGAACGGTATCGACAGCAGCGGCGCCGCAGGGTTGTAGGTCATCGTGGAGAATATCATGACGAAGATCGGGAAGCAGCATCCCGCCACTATCGAGGCCAGCGAGACGTAGTGCCAGATCATCAGCACGAGGAACCATATTCCGAAGCAGAGCAGCACGATAGGAGGGTAGATGCCGGTTATGGCGCCTATGAGCGTAGCCACGCCCTTGCCGCCCTTGAAGCCTGCGAATATGGGGAATATGTGTCCCAGCACCACGGCGAAGACGGCTATGATGCGCAGGTTTATCAGCCATGCCTGGTTGATCGAGTCGTCGTAGTTCATTATCGAGATCAGCATTACGGCCACGAAGCCCTTGAAAAAGTCGATGGCGAAGACGGGCGCCGCGGCGCGCTTGCCCAGCACGCGCAGCATGTTGGTCGTGCCGGCGTTCTTGCTGCCGTGCTCGCGGATGTCTATGCCGTAGTACTTTTTACCGATCCATACCGCGCTCGGAATCGAGCCCAAGAGATAGGCTATTATCATGAGCGTTATAGCGCAGTAGTATGTAAGAATATCCCAAGATCCCATGTCGAGTAGTTTTAATGTTAATCGCCCTTTGGCCGAGGGCACGAATACAAATATAACGATAATTTGCGAAAAGAGGTCTGTTCGTACGAAAAAAAATGCGAATGACGTCGAGGAAAACTTTTTTGCGGGGCGGATGTCGAAATACCGAATAAAATTCTTATCTTTGATAATCCGTTTTCGGACACGTGTCGAATTAATATTATAAATGATTGACATATATGAATGTTAGGACTCAAATCGTTTCGCCCGTAAAGGATTCGCTGACCGACTGGCGCTGGTGGTTTTCGATAGCCCAGATCGTATTCGGCTGCGTGCTGGTAGCTGCCGGCTTCGCGCTGTTCATCAACCCCTACAATATCGTCCCCGGCGGCGTGTACGGCATGGGTCTGGTGCTGCACAACCTCTTCCCCGACATACAGGTCGGTACGTTCGGTTATATGTTCGACATCCCGCTTCTGGCGTCGGCCATTTTGATCTTCGGCGGCAAGTTCGGCGGTCGCACGCTCTTCGCGGCGCTCATCACGCCGGGTATAATGAACATCATGTCGTCGCTGTGCTACCCCTCGGCCGAGGCTCTGGCCTCGCTCGACCCGGCTCTGCTGCTGGGCGGCGTGATCGACCTGAGCGATCATCTGATGCTTGCCACGATCTTCGGCGGCGTGCTGACGGGCGTAGGCGTGGGTATCGTCGTGCGCAACAACGCCACTACGGGCGGCACCGATATCGTCGCCATGCTGCTGAACCGGTTCCTTAAAATCAAGTTCTCCAACGGTGTGCTGGCGGCCGATGCCTTCGTGGTGTTGTGCGGCCTTATCGTCATCGGCTTCGGCGTGGGCGTTAGCGGCGATGCCGAGCCCGAGGGCTGGCTGCTGTCGCTCTATTCGCTGATCGCCATCTTCGTCAACTCGCGCGTGCTGGCATTCACGATCGACGGCGCCTCGTACGACAAGCTGCTGTTCGTCATAAGCGATTTCCACAGCGATGAGTTCCGCGAGTTCATCATCGGCGAGCTTAACCGCAGCGCCACCTATATCAAGGCTCACGGCATGTACAGCCGCGACGAGAAGGAGATGATATTTCTGGTGGTCAGCCGCAACGAGGTCAAGGCCGTGCAGCGCAAGATCAAGCAGATCGACCCGCGTGCGTTTCTTGTCGTGACGGACGCTTACGATACCTTCGGCGAGGGCTTCAAGACCTTTCCCAAGGACGATGCGTTGCAGGTGGAGTAGCGGCGGGGTAGTCTCCGCTGCCGGCATGACGATCCGCCCGCGCGGAGCCGTCCCGCATCGGATACCCTTTACCGCGGCTTGCGCCGCTCTGCGATAACGACTCTTCTCCCGTTCCCCCCCCTTACGCGGAGGGGGACTTCGGTTGCGCTCTTTGCGCCGCCGGCAGGGTAAACGATATGTAATTACTTATTTTTAACTATGGATTCAGCAATGACCGTAAATACACTGCGTCCGCTCACGGGCGCAGGCCGCAAACTGTTCATAGAGACCTACGGCTGTCAGATGAATGTCGGCGATTCCGAGATCGTCGTCTCTATAATGCAGCAGCACGGCTATATCTATACCGACCGTGCCGAAGAGGCCGATGTCGTATTGATAAACACCTGCTCGATACGCGACAACGCCGAGCAGCGCATATGGGGGCGTCTGAGCGAGATGCGGCGGCTGCGCAAGCAGCGTCCGTCGCTCGTCGTGGGCGTGATCGGCTGCATGGCCGAGAGATTGAAGGAGCAGCTTATCGAGGGCGGCCACGGCGTCGATGTGGTTGCCGGTCCCGACGCCTACCGCGATCTGCCGAAGCTCGTGCGCGAGGCCGAGGCGGGCGGCAAGGGTGTCAACGTCATGCTGTCGCAGGAGGAGACATACGCCGAGATAGCTCCCGTGAGACTCGACCGCAACGGCGTGGGGGCGTTTATCGCCATTATGCGCGGCTGCAACAACTACTGCTCTTACTGCGTCGTGCCGTATACGCGCGGCGTGGAGCGCAGCCGCGACGCGGCAACGATCGTGCGCGAGGCGCGCGAGCTGTTCGACAACGGCTACCGCGAGGTAACGCTGCTTGGGCAGAACGTCAACTCCTACCGCACGGGCGATGTCGACTTTCCGGCGTTGTTGCGTATGGTGGCCGAGATATCGCCGCTGTTGAGGGTGCGTTTCGCCACTTCGCATCCCAAGGACATCAGCGACCGTCTGTTGGAGACTATGGCCTCGATGCCCAATATATGCCGTGCGATACATCTGCCGGCACAGTCGGGTTCGAGCGAGATGCTGCGCCGCATGAACCGCAAGTATACGCGCGAGTGGTATCTCGACCGCGTTGCTGCCATACGCCGTTATATGCCCGACTGCGCCATTACAACAGACCTTATAGCCGGCTTCTCGGGCGAGACCGAGCAGGAGCATCTCGAAACGCTCTCGCTTATGCGTGAGGTGGGCTACGACTTCGCCTATATGTTCAAGTATTCGGAGCGCCCGGGCACGTTCGCCCAGCGCAACATGGCGGACGACGTACCCGACCAGGTCAAGACACGCCGTCTTTCCGAGATCATCGAGTTGCAGAACACCCTCTCGGAGCAGAGCAACCGCCGCGACGTAGGCAAGGAGTTCGAGATACTGGTGGAGTGTACGTCTAAGCGCTCCGAGCAGCAGCTTTCGGGACGCACGTCGCAGAACAAAATGGTCGTCTTCGACCGCGGTACGCACCGCGCGGGCGACTACGTAAGGGTGCGCATTACGGGCTGTTCGTCGGCTACGCTGTTCGGCGAGGAGGTCTTTTGAGCTTGCTGAACGACGATTCCCGAAGGCCGTTACAGTGACCGACGGATATATACGGCATCCTGCCGGCATTAGGCCGGCAGGATGCTTTTTTGTCGCTGAGCGTCGAGGCGCCGATGTCGATGCTTGCCGTATCGATTCCAGCGAGCAATGGCGGACGGTGTCGGATTCGTCGCGTATGGGGAATATGCGGTAGGGCCGGTCGCCGGCAAGAAAATAGAATATCTGCTGTCAGTGGTCGCAGACGCACTGCCATATCGTCGAATCGTCTTGGCCGCGCAGCGTATATAATCTGCCTTTTGCCGCACTCAGCTCGTTGTCGCGGCCGAGGATGCCGATGCAGAACTCCGTCGCCGCTGTGCCGCTGCATGTATACGGTCAGTGTGCAGAGCGCTTCCGCAGGCAGCGTGCCCGCGAAGCTGCGCATGACGATCTCTCCGGGTCGGGGCGCACGGGCAGCGTTACGGCAGTGCCGGCGCTCGGAGCGGGTGCTCCGCAATGACGGTGTGCGCATGCGACGCCCACAAGGCCTGATACGATTATTGCGGTAGGTATTTTCATAATTCGGTCCATACGCGGGCTAAGATAATGAATTTTGTTTAACGGCCGATATGCCGCGGTATGTCGTTGCGCGATCGGAGCAGAGGCTGCGTAGGTCGCCTGCATGGTCAAGCCCGCTAATATACGCTGCGCGGAACGTGGTGCACGGATGCAAAAAATAAGCGGACATCCTTTCGAATGTCCGCTTTGGTAGCGGGGGGAGGACTCGAACCTCCGGCCTCCGGGTTATGAGCCCGACGAGCTGCCAACTGCTCTACCCCGCGATATATCTTTCGGCGCCCGCAGGCGACTTTTTCGTTATCGACAGTGCAAATATAATACAAAAAATCGGGTTACGCAAATTTATTCTGCATATTTATTTCGCTGGTATCCGATAATGTTCAGCTGTGCAGTCAGTTACGGCTGAAAAATATTTTCAGCCACCACCTCGGAGATATCTTTTGTCTCTGTCCCGGCAGCGCGTTTTATCGTTTTGTAGCAAAGCGGACACGACGTGACGATCGTCCCGGCGCCGGTGGCTTCCAGCTCGCCGGTCATCTCGCGTGCTATGCGCATCTGCTGGCTGTCGTCGATGACCGTATTGGCCAGCGAGGCTCCGCAGCATAGGGCGTCGCGACGGTTGTGCGCGGGTTCTACAAGCTCGCCCACGGCCGCGATTACCTCGCGCGGCTGGTCGTATATGCCGCACCCGCGTCCCAGCTCGCACGGGTCGTGGTAGGTGTAGCGCATGTCGGTGCGGCGCATTTGCAGGCGCCCCTCGGCGATCATCATCCGGATATACTCCGAGTGGTGCATGACCTCGATGCCGTCCAGTGCATACTCCTCGCGAAAGACCCTCAGGCAGATCGGGCACGAAGTCACCAGTCGCGTTATGCCGTGGCGGCGGAACAGGTCGGTGTTGTATTCGATCATCTTGCGTGCTGCCGTCGTCTCGCCCGAGAGCATGAGCGGGCGTCCGCAGCATACGCCGCCGTCACGGTCGGCGTGCCATATATCGTCGCCCGCGGCGCGGAATATAGTATCCATAGCCGACAGCGTGCGCGGCGTGAGCATGGTCATGCAGCCGGCGAAGTAGCCCGTGCGTCCCTCGCCCGAGGAGCGGTCGATGCCCGATAGATAGTTGAAGCGCCCCTCGTTGGGAATGTTGCGCATGCGTGAGCGCGAGTTGAGCCTCAGCGTGTTGAGATTGATGCCCACGGGGCATTTCGTCTGGCAGCGGCCGCACATAAGGCAGTTGTTGGCTACCGACAGCTGCAACATATTGTAGCGGCGGTCGCGCAGGAAGTATACCGACTGCACCTCGTCGATGCCCAGGACGCTCTGCAACTGGCAGGGGTCGATGCAGATGCCGCAGCGCGAGCAGGCTTCGACCTCGAAGTGGTCGTAAGACTTGGGCTCTATGCCCGGCGCCAAGCGGTATCGGCGCAGGAATATGAGCGGTATCTCGGTAAATATGTGCATGTATCGCGAGAACGGCATGGTCGAGAAGAAGATACCGAGAGCTATGGAATAGCACCACCACAGCGGCTCGTATACGGCGGCGAGCGTCTCGGCATCGAGGTGCGAGGCGAGCAGCGAACCCGTGGAGCCGGTCAGAAAGCTGCCGCCTCCGTAGATTGCGCACGTGACGCTTTCGGCCAGATAACGCAGCGGAAAGACAAACCACAGCGCCGACAGCGCTATGCGGTCGAACAATACGTGCTTCGTGGTGCGTCGCAGTCCCATGATGCGCGAGCGCATGCGTTTGATCCATGCCAGCGCCACGCCCGACAGAACCACAGCCAGCAGCAGATCCATGGCCAGCTCGAAGCCCGCCTTGTGCTGGGTAATGCCGTTTACGGGCATGAAGTACTTGAAGAATACGTGTCCCTGCAACGGCACCCACCTCAGGCCGAGATAGGCGACGGTCTCTATCCAGCCCACCGCTATGAGCAGCAGCCAGCCCAGCGCCAGCGACGAGTGCATGTAGCCCAGAACGGGGTTGACGCGGAATATCCTTACGTGCAACAGCGACTCGCGCACGACCTCCCACAAGGCGGCGAGGCTCTTAAAGGATAGTATGTTGCGTCGTATCAGCCGCTTGTCCTCCCTGGGCAGCCGCACCGCCCAGAGCGTGTATTTGGCAAGCAGCACGGCGGCCATGATCGCGCCGCCGATGATGAACGGTATTGTGAATGGAGCGAAGAATGTCATGTCAGAAGTCTCCCAGTTTACGTTTTATGAGCATCGCCACACCGCGCGTGTTGATGCCTCGCGGACATACCAGACGGCACTTGCCGCAGAGCATGCACTTGTTCATCTCCTCGTATGCGCTGCGATACTCGCCGCGGCGGACGAGCGTGTGCACGCGTCTGAAATTGAACTCGGTAAGGTTGCCCGCCGTGCAGCTGGCCGTGCACGACCCGCAGCCGATGCAGGTCTGCAACTCGGGCATCTCGCGCAGGATCTCGTTGCTCTTTCTCAGATCGTTGCTGTCGATGTCGATAGCGCGCGGCCGGTTGATGCCGTATCCGAATCTAAGACCGCTCATCGCTGCACGGAGTTGAGATAATCCATTACGGCGTCGGCCGTCAGCGAAGCCTCGGCCAGCGTGTCGGCAAGGCTCTTGGGTGCCGTCACGGCGCCGGCGTAGAATATGCCGCGGCGAGGCGAACGCACCGCACCGAGAAACGGGTCGGCCGACTGCATGAAGCCGTTGGGGGCTAAGGCGAGCCCTGCCGAGGCGGCCAGCGCGGCGTTGTCGTCGTTGGCGCGCATGCCTGCCAGAAGCACGAGCATGTCGATGCTCATCCTCAGAGGACGCCCCGTCAGCGTATCTTCGGCCTTGATCTGTATGCGGCCGTTTATCATCGGACTGGCCTCCGATATGCGTCCGCGCACGAAGTGTATGTTGTAGCTCTGCTGCGCCTCGCGGTAGAGCTCCTCGTAGCCCGCGCCGAACATGCGTATATCCATGTAGAAGTTGAACACGTCGGCCTCGGGGAACATCTTCTTCAATTCGATGGCCTGCTTGACGCCCGTTATGCAGCACACCTTCGAGCAGTGGCGCTGGCATACCTTCTCGTCGCGCGAGCCTACGCAGTGCAGCAGCGCTATGCGCCGCGGCGTCGAGCCGTCGGCGAGACGCACCGCACCCTCGTTCATCATGCGTTCCAGATCGGCCGACGTTACGACGTTGTCGTATATGCCGTAGCCGTACTCCTCCTTGCGGCGTGCGTCGAATAACGTGAAGCCCGTGGCCACGACCACCGCGTCGGCCTCGATCGTCTGGCCCGAAGCGAGCTTTACGCCATGCTCCGACAGCGCCTCGACCGCTGCTCCCGTGCGGCATTCGATGCCGCGGCGCCCGATCTGGGCGACGAGCGGGTCGAGCACCTCGGCCGCCGGCGTGAATGTCGGGAACAGCTTGTGCCAGCCGCGCACCTTGCCGCCGAGCCGCTCCTCGCGCTCGACGATGACGGGCTCGACGCCGAGCCGCTCCAATCGTAATGCGACGGCCATGCCCGCAGCGCCGCCTCCTGCTATAACTACTTTCGGTTTCATCTCTTCATATCGTATATCGATCCCTGACAGCCGTCGTTGACGACCGTGCGTTCGGGTTTGCCTATGTATTTTCCGTCTTGTCCCAGATACTTGGCCGCAGGGTCGTACTCGACGCCCATCTTGTCGAGCAGCGGCTCGACATCTACCTGATGCATCTGCATGCCTAACTGCCACGGGTCGTAGCCCAGCACCAGACCGGCCATCTCCTCGTATGTCAGCACCGGTATGCCGTGGCCGTCGGCGCCGTATATCGTGCCCTCCATTTCTGCTATCGCGTACTGCCACTTGTCGAGGAACATCGCGCAGCCGGGGCAGTTGGCCACGATGAAGTCGGGGCGGTAGGGTGCCATGCTTTCGAGCTTCTTCTGCGAGTTGGCGATCGAATAGCCGCGGTTGGCCTGCACGAGGTAGTTGCGGAAGCCGAATCCGCAGCAGTGCCGGCGTTCGGGGTAGTCGACCACCTCGCCGCCCCACGACTCGATCATGCCGGCAAGCACGTAGGGAAACTCCGAGCCGCCGATGCCCGACTTGGGGAATATCTTGGCGTAGTGGCAGCCGATGTGTTCGACCACGCGCAGCGGCCGTCCCGTGTAGACGTTTATCAGCGGGCGGCGCATCTTACCGGCGATGCTGTCGCGGAAGTGGAACACAATGTCGGACGTATGCGCGAGCGTGCGAGGCTTGACCAGCTCGCGTCCGGTGGCCTTGTAGAGGTATTCGCGCGTGCGCTCTTCGGTCTCGGGAAACTCCTCCCACGTGTTCAGTATCTCGGTGTATATGCCGAACGATGTTATGCACGACGAGATGAAATTCTCGTAGCCAGCCTCGCCCATGAGAGCGAACTGCCGCGCCACGACGGTCATTATCGTTTCGAAGGGAACCACGTCGGCGTGGTAGCCTATGCCCGTGCACGAGGTGTGCAGAGGGTCGTCCTTGACGTCGCGGCCGAGGTCATTGCGTATGATGTCCAAAAAAGCCTTCTCGCTGCCGGGAAAGAAATTCTGGCGTATGCAGCTGCGGGCGTAGTAGTATTTGTCGTCGGCTATCTCCTTCTGATAGTCCTGCCATGATGAACGTCTCATCGTCTAATAGTGTTTTTCGGAGTTGGTGGTGTAGGTCTGCATCATGTAGTCGTCGTCGGCGCCGTCGAAGCCCATTTCGCGCGCCTTGCGCTCGGAGTGGCGCTCGATCGTATCGTAGAACTCCCGGCCGCCGCTCACGTCGAATATGCGGTGCAGCTCCCGCATCGACTCTTCGTCGATGCGTCTGAGCGCGCCCTGGCCCTCGGCGCCGTATACGGGCGTGAAGCGTCCGTATACCTCCTCGTCGTTGCGGGTTATCCACTCCCATACGGCACCCTGCTCGGGATGCAGCTCGGGCTTGATGTTGCGTGGCACCAGACAGTAGCCCGTTTTGAGGATGTTGTCGCCTATGAGCCGCTTTATGGCGAGCTGTTGGCGCCCCTTCTCGCTCTCGACGAAGAAGCCCAGCCTTTGCGACAGCGTTCTAAGCCCCTGAATCACGTATGCCGGCGTATTGCCGCGCGGGCAGCGCGGACGGCACGACAGACACTCGCCGCAGTACCATATCGTCTCGCTGCGCAGCAGACGCTCGATCTGCTCGTCGTCTCTTGTGAGCACCGTGTTGACGATCTGCCGCGGGTCGTAGTCGTAGAACTCGGCGGCGGGGCATACGCCCGTGCATACGCCGCAGTTCATACACGATTTCAGACCTTCGCGCACACGAATGTCTTCGAGCAGCATGTCGAAATATTTTCCCATGTCACGTATCCGATTATTCGAGTGCAAAGTTACGATTTCGCGGCGGGGCAAACATCAGTATAAATACCTAATTCGTGGCCGGCGGCGGCTCGCAGAGATCTGCTGCGGGTGAGGCGGGATAGTGCGACGAGCCGCGGCGATCCTCTTAGGTCGCCGCGGCTCGCGCGATATTATGCCCGGCGGTTAGAGCCGTGCGCCTTTGCGCAGCGCCTCCGACGAGCGTATGTTTTCGGCGATGCACTCCACAAGACGGTCTATCGCCTCGGCCGACGACCATGCGTTGTGGGGCGAGGCGAGGAGCTTGTAGGGGTCGCGCAGACGGTAGAGCGGCGATTCGCGCAGCGGCTCCGACGAGAATACGTCGAGCGCAGCGCCGGCTATCGTGTCGTTGTCCAGAGCCTCGGCCAGGGCCTGCTCGTCGACTATGCCGCCGCGGGCGACGTTTATCAGAATCGCCGCGGGCTTCATCGCCGACAGTTCCTCGCGGCCGATAAGGCCTCTGGTGCGGTCGTTAAGCGGCGAGTGTATCGACACTATGTCGGAGCCTGCGAGCAGCTCGCCCAGCGGCAGCTGCGGATACTCCTCCTCGCGCTTGGCGCCCGATGTCGAGAAGTACGACACGCGGCATCCGAACGCCGTGGCCAGACGCGCCACCTCGCGCCCTATGTTGCCCAGACCGACTATACCCCAGTTGCAGCCGCGCAGCTGGCGCGTGGGGCGGTCGTAGCAGAACATGCGTTCGGCTGCGGCATAACGTCCGCTCTTGAAATACTCGTCGAAGTAGACCGCTTCGCGCATCAGCGCCAGCGCCGAGCACAGCGTCGTCTCGGCTACCGAGTAGGTCGAGTATCCGACGGCATTGCGCACCTCGATGCCCAGCTCGGCGGCCGTTTCGAGGTCGATATTGTTCATGCCGGTGGCCGCCACGCAGATGAGCTTCAACCGAGGCAGACGGCGCATGGTCTGACCGTCGATCAAGACCTTGTTGGCTATGGCCACGTCGGCATCGGCCAGACGCTCGGCCACCTTGTCGCGCGGCGTGTCGTCGTAGGCGGTATATCGGCCGAGCGACTCGATGAGCGACAGGTCGCGGTCGCAGAGGCTGTAACGGTCGAGGAAAACGATGTTTGTCATAATATCTTCGTGTTTTATGTGTTTCACTCCAACTCTCCCGCCAGATCGCGAATGACAACCGATGCGCAGCCTATGCCGAAGAGTGCGGGTATGTAGGATATCGTGCCGACGTTGGATTTCTTGTTGCGCTCCTCGCAAAGAATCATCGCGCCCTCCCTTACCGGCTCGGGCGAGAAGACGGCGCGGAAGCCGCGGTTGATGCCGATCTTGTGCAGCCGCTTGCGGAGCATGTGCGCCAGCGGGCAGTGGTGGGTCTTGGATATATCCTTGATCTCCATGAGCGTGGGGTCGGTCTTGGCGCCGGCACCCATCGAGCTGACCAGCGGTATTCCTCTGTCGAGCGCCCCCTTTATAAGGGCGAGCTTGGGCGAGAGCGTGTCTATCGCGTCGACGATGTAGTCGTAACGGTCGGCGTCGAGCAGCGCGTCGGTCTCCGAGTCCTTGATGTAGCGCTCTACGACGTCGAGCCGCAGCTCGGGATTTATGTCGCGCAGCCTCTCGGCGAGCACCTCGGCCTTGGCCCTGCCTACGGTCGAGTGCAGGGCGACGAGCTGGCGGTTGATGTTGCTCGGTGCGACGGTGTCGGCGTCGGCGACGGTCATGCGTCCCACGCCTGCGCGGGCTATCATCTCGGCGGCGTAGGCACCGACGCCGCCCAGTCCGACCACGAGCACGCACGAGCGGCGCAGTATGTCGAGTTTCTCCTCTCCGAGCAGCAACTCGGTACGTTCGAGCCAGTTATTCATCTTTGTCGAATAGTTTCAAATAGTTGGTATAGAGTTGTCCGGCCAGCGCCTCGGGCGTTATGCCGAGCTCCGCGGCAATGCGGCGATATACCTCGCCGATAGGCGTGGGAAAGTCGTCGGTCTCGCAGAACATGCGGTCGAGCGGTGTGGCGTGCAGCGCTCTGAGCGTCTTGGGGGAGCTGAAAGTACGCATGCCGAACGAGAGCATGTAACCTCTGTCGAGGGCGCGGGCGGCCTGCTCGGGCGAGCCTGTGAAGCCGTGCATCACCACGGCCGCAAGCCGGTATTCCGACAGTATCTTCATTACCGGCTCGAAGGCTCTGACGCAGTGTATCACGACCGGTTTGCGCAGCGTCGCGGCTATCGACAGCTGACTGCGGAAGATGCTCTCCTGAGCCTTACGGTCGACATCGGCGGCATAGTCCAGCCCCGTCTCGCCGACCATGTCGGCTGCGGCCACGGCCTTATGGTCGATCTGCGCACCGGGCGCATGCCACGGATGCACCCCCTCGAATGTGGGGCACAGCACCCCGTCGCAGGGGCGATGCGTGTGTATGTCGACTAAGCGGTTCATGATCTTTAATTAGGCGAAGATACGAAAACCCCGCCAAGAAAGCAAGCCTGTCTGCGATTTTGTCGAGGCCGGGGATCTTCGGCCGGGTACGAGTCGCGAAAATTTTATGCCGCGGCGAAAATAATCGGCGACATCTCTGCCGTATATGGAAAATTATTAGTATTTTCGCGCACGCTTTTAGCGGCGTTAACGAATTAACAGACTAAAAATTATACTAATTCAATTCATTAACAAACAATTTTATGTCGAAAAACATTAAATTACGTAAAGGTCTCGACATTAATCTTGTGGGACGCGCCGAGCGCACCGTGGCCGAAAGGCCTATGGCTGCGTCGTATGCCGTAAGCCCGCTTGATTACGAGAACGTTACTCCGAAGTTGTTGGTGAAGGTCGGCGACAGGGTCAAGGCCGGCAACGCGTTGTTCTTCGATAAGAACAATCCGCGCGTGCTGTTCACTTCTCCCGTCAGCGGCACCGTTTCGGCCGTCAATCGCGGCGAGAAGCGCAAGCTGCTCAATGTCGTGGTCGATGCCGACGCCGTACAGGAGTACGAGCAGTTCGAGTCGACAGACCTTGGTTCGGCCTCGCGCGAGCAGATCGTCGAGACGATGCTCTCTTCGGGTATCTGGACCCGTCTGGTGCAGCGTCCTTTCGGTCTTATCGCCGATCCGGAGAAGAAACCCAAGGCGATTTTTGTCTCGGCATTCGATTCGGCTCCGCTGGCTCCCGAGTACGATTTCGTGCTGGCCGGTTGCGAGAAGGAGTTGCAGCGCGGCTTCGACGTGCTTGCGCGTCTGACCGACGGCAAGGTACACCTTTCGGCTCTGGCCGGCAGGGAGGGCTTCGTCGCCGGTATCAAGGGCGTCGAGCACCACACTTTCGAGGGCAAGCACCCCGCGGGTAACGTAGGCGTGCAGATCCACCACATCGATCCCGTAGCCAAGGGCGAAATCGTCTGGTCGATGAACATTCAGGATGTCGCCGTTCTGGGACGTCTGTTCCTGACCGGCCGTCTCGACATGTCTAAGACGGTGGCCGTTGCCGGCAGCGAGATCGACAAGCCGCAGTACTGCCGCATCATCGCCGGTGCACCCGTCCGGTCGCTGCTCGACGGCAACGTGCGCAAGCAGCAGGCAGGCGCCGCCGTGCGTATCATCTCGGGCAACGTGCTGACCGGCCGCAAGGTCGAGGCCGACGGCTACATCTCGGCCGATGCGGACATGCTGACCGTCATCCCCGAGGGCGACCGTTACGAGCTGCTGGGCTGGGCCATGCCCCGGTTCCACCGCTTCTCGGTGTCGCGCGCATACTTCTCGTGGATATGTCCCCGCAAGGCCTATCGCCTCGATACCAACCTCAACGGCGGCGAACGCCCCTTCGTGGTTACGGGACTGTACGAAAAGTATCTGCCCATGGACATCTATCCGATGTATCTGCTCAAAGCCATTCTGGCTCAGGATATCGACAAAATGGAGAGCCTCGGTATCTACGAGGTGCTGCCCGAGGACTTCGCGCTGTGCGAGTTCGTCGATCCGTCGAAGATCGAGATACAGCAGATTGTCCGTGACGGTATTAACCTAATGATTAAGGAGAGTTAAGCTATGGGATTGCGTAATTTGGTAGATAAAATGAAGCCTACTTTCTCCAAAGGGGGTAAGTTGAGCTTCCTCGGCTCGACATTCGATGCGTTCGAAACGTTCCTCTTCGTGCCGAATACCACCACGACCAAGGGTGCTCATATCCGCGACTGCAACGATATGAAGCGAACGATGATCGTGGTCGTTATGGCTCTTATCCCGGCCTTGCTGTTCGGCATGTACAATGTCGGATATCAGGTCGGCATGACGGGCTTCGAGGCGTTCTGGTTCGGTTTTCTGAAAGTGCTGCCTCTGATCGTCGTCTCTTATGTCGTCGGTCTTGCCATAGAGTTCGGCTTCGCGCAGTCGCGCGGCCACGAGGTCAACGAGGGCTTTCTCGTTTCGGGTCTTCTGATCCCGATGATTATGCCGGTCGACGTACCTCTGTGGATCGTGGCTCTGGCTACGGCCTTCGCCGTCGTATTCGGCAAGGAGGTCTTCGGCGGTACGGGTATGAATGTCTTCAACCCCGCGCTTTTGGCGCGTGCATTCGCCTTCTTCGCCTACACCCCGCAGATGTCGGGCGAGAAGGTATGGTATGCTGCGGTCGACGGTGCCGACGCCGTATCGGGCGCAACGGCATTGGAGTCGCTCTCGACGAGCGGTACGCTCGGCGTACATGCCGTCGGCGGCGAGCCTATCTCGGCTTGCGACGCGTTCTTGGGTCTGATCCCCGGCAGCGTCGGCGAGACATCTACGCTGGCTATCCTGATCGGTGCTGCCATACTGCTCTTCACGGGCATAGCGTCATGGCGCACGATGCTGTCGGTATTCGTCGGCGGTCTGGCCTTCGGCTATCTGTTCAACCTGCTCGGCGTGACGGCATATCCTCCCTATCTGCATCTTATCGTCGGCGGTTTCGCATTCGGCGCCGTGTTCATGGCTACCGATCCCGTTACCTCGGCGCAGACGGACAAGGGCAAGTATATCGTCGGCTTCATGACCGGTGCGCTGGCCGTCATCATCCGCGTATGCAATCCGGCATATCCGGAGGGTATGATGCTTTCGATTCTGTTTATGAACGCACTTGCTCCGCTGGTCGACTACTTCGTCGTCGAGCGCAACATGGCGCGTCGCAATCGTCGTATTAAAACCGTAAAATAACAGAGATATGGCAATGAACAAGAACTCTAACGCATATATCATTATATATACGGTGGTTATGGTCGTCATCGTGGCCACGTTGCTGACATTCGCCGCCACGTCGCTCAAAGAGCGTCAGGACGCCAATGCCGAGAACGAGAAGAAGATGGCCGTCATGACGGCTCTGGGCAAGCAGGGCGAGTCGTTCGACGAGACGATCACGCCTGCGCTTCTGATCGACGGCGTGCTTACGCCGCAGTCGGATGCCAAGGTCGTGCTCGACAAACTGGCCGATCTTAAAACCATGGCTTCTGCCGAGAACGATCTGCCGCTGTTCAAGTACGAGCGCGAGGGCGAGACGCTCTATGTCGTACCCGTGGCCGGCAAGGGCCTCTGGGGCGATATATGGGGCTATGTGGCCTTGCAGGCCGACGGCGACACGATCGCCGGCGTGGTATTCGACCATAAGGGCGAGACCCCGGGTCTGGGTGCCGAGATCGCTACGGCCGAGCATCAGAAGCATTACGTAGGCAAGAAGATCTACGATGCCGAGAATCGTCTGGTGGCGGTAACCCTGCGCAAGGGCGGTGCACGTCAGGACAACATCGAGCACGAGGTCGACGCCATTACGGGCGGTACGAAGACTTCGGACGGCGTGTCGGCCATGTTGCAGAGCGGACTGTCGAAGTACGACGGTTTCCTGCGCTCGCTCGCTATGCAGACGGCGGACGATACGGAGCTGAACGATCCGATCGCCGAGCCTATGTCCGACGATGCGGCCGCCGAGGCCGGTACGGAGGCTAATGTTGAACCGCAAAATATTGAGGAGTAGTATACTATGAAAATAAGTACTAATATAACGGGACCGCTCGGCAGCAACAACCCCGTGATCGTGCAGATACTCGGTATCTGTTCGGCGCTGGCCGTGACGGTCAAGTTGGAGCCTGCCGTGGTCATGGGTCTTTCGGTGATCTTCGTTACGGCGTTCGCCAACCTCGTGATGTCGCTTCTGCGCAACGGCGTGCCGTCGCGTATACGTATCATCGTTCAGCTGGTGGTAATCGCCACGCTCGTGATTCTGGTCGATCAGGTGCTGCGCGCTTACGTCTACGACGTCTCCAAGCAGCTGTCGGTCTATGTAGGTCTTATCATTACCAACTGTATCGTCATGGGTCGCGTCGAGGCCTATGCCCTGGGTCACAAGCCTTGGGAGTCGTTCCTCGACGGCGTGGGCAACGGTCTGGGCTATGCGATGATTCTGGTCATCGTGGCCTTCTTCCGCGAGCTCTTCGGTTCGGGTACGCTGTTCGGCGTCGACGTGCTGACCCGTTTCGGTTATACCAACAACTCGTTGATGCTTTTCCCGCCGATGGCTCTGATTATCGTCGGCTGCATCATCTGGGTACACCGTTCGTTGAACAAGGATTTACAGGAAAAGTAGGAGGGTAGATTATGGAAACACTGAATCTTTTTATTCGTTCGATATTTATCGACAACATGGTCTTCGCCTTCTTCTTCGGCATGTGTTCGTACATCGCCGTGTCGAAGAGCGTCAAGACCGCCATAGGCCTCGGTGCGGCCGTTACGTTCGTCATGGTCATGACCGTGCCTCTGAACTACCTGCTGAACCAGTATGTGCTGGCCGACGGTGCTTTGATCGAGGGCGTCGACCTGAGCTTCCTCTCGTTCATCATCTTCATCGCCGTGATCGCAGCATTCGTGCAGCTGGTCGAGATGATCGTCGAGAAGTTCTCTCCGTCGCTTTACAACCAGCTGGGTATATTCCTGCCCCTTATCGCCGTCAACTGCGCTATCATGGGCGGTTCGCTGTTCATGCAGCAGAAGGTCGGCGAGTCGATCATGAACGTGGGCGACTCGATCGTCTACGGTCTCGGCTCGGGTCTGGGCTGGTGGCTGGCTATCGTCATGATGGCGGCCATTCGCGAGAAGATCACATATTCGCATATCCCCGCGGCTTTGAAAGGCCCCGGTATCGCGTTCATCATCACCGGTCTGATGGGTATTGCGTTTATGATATTCTCGGGTATTCAGTTATAAACCTTTAACAAGAGACTTTAAGCAATGGAAATCATATTAATTGCAATCGTTGCCTTTCTGGCCGTAACGCTCGTTCTGGTGTTGCTGCTGCTCTTTGCAAAGGCAAAACTGACTTCGTCCGGCCCTGTGAAGATCGACATCAACGACGGCGACAAGGTATTGGAGGTCGCTGCCGGCTCGACGTTGCTCAATACGCTGGGCGAGCAGGGCATATTCCTGCCGTCGGCATGCGGCGGCAAGGGTGCCTGCGGACAGTGCAAGTGTCAGGTCGTCGAGGGCGGCGGCTCGATCCTTCCGACCGAGACGGGCTTCTTCAACCGTCGTCAGATACTCGACAACTGGCGTCTGGGCTGTCAGGTCAAGGTCAAGGAGGACATGAAGATCAAAGTGCCCGCATCTGTGCTCAGCATCAAGAAGTGGGAGTGCGAGGTGGTGTCGAACCACAACGTCGCCACTTTCATCAAGGAGTTCGTCGTCAAGCTGCCCGAGGGCGAGCACCTCAATTTCCGCAGCGGCGGTTATATCCAGATCGACGTGCCGGCCATTACGGTCGACTATAAGGATATCGACGTCGATCCCGAGTACCGCGAGGACTGGGAGAAGATGGGCGTGTTCAACCTCAAAATGGTCAACCCCGAGCCGCAGGTGCGCGCATATTCGTGCGCTACGTATCCTGCCGAGGGCGATATCATCAAGCTCAACGTGCGTATCGCAACGCCTCCGTTCGACCGTGCCAAGGGCGGTTTCATGGATGTCAACCCGGGCGTATGCTCGTCGTATATCTATTCGCTCAAACCGGGCGACAAGATCACTATGTCGGGTCCGTTCGGCGAGTTCTTCCTGCCCGACAACCTGCCCGACGATCAGGAGCTCGTCTTCATCGGCGGCGGTGCCGGTATGGCGCCCATGCGCTCGCATATCATGCACCTGTTCCGCACCGAAAAGACCAAGCGTCCGGTATCGTTCTTTTACGGTGCCCGTTCGCTCAAAGAGGCCTTCTATCTCGACGATTACCACCAGATCGAAAAGGACTTCCCGAATTTCCGCTTCAATCTGGCGCTCGACCGTCCCGATCCCGAGGCCGATGCCGCAGGCGTGAAGTATACCCCCGGATTCGTTCACAACGTACTCTACGAGACATATCTCAAAAACCACGAGGAGCCCGAGGGAATAATTTACCTCATGTGCGGACCTCCGATGATGTCGCAGTCGGTAGTCAACCTGCTCGACAGCCTCGGCGTGCCGCCGGAGAATATTCTCTTCGATAACTTCGGCGCTTAATTTTTCGTTATAAGCGGCATTCTACTGCCGCGCACTCAATCTCCCGAACGGGACGTACATCGAGTACTACCCGTCCGGGAGATTTTCGTTTGCGTGGTATAATACCGCTTCTAACAAAAAAATAATTTTTCGTGAAAAGGCGCCATTAGCGTCACCTCAATCATCGGGGCAAACGGGACGTACATCGAGTACTACCCGTCTGCCCCGATTTCATGTCGGCACCGCTACTCACGCCTTTTGACGAAAAATTTTCCGAGAAAAGTCATCATTTGCGTCCGCGCCTCGTCGTTCGGCAATGGGCAGTACGCCAAGTACAGCCCATCGCCTCACTCGGTCGTTGCGTTGCAACTAATGCCTTTTGACGAAAAATTCGGTAGCGGTTCTTGGCTGGACTTTCGTGAAAAATCTCATTCTGCTGCCGCGCCTCGTCGTTCGGCAATGCGCAGTACGTCAAGTACAGCCCGTCGCTCGCTCGGTCGTTGCGTTGCAACTAATAACGTTTGACGAAAAATGTGGGATCGGTTCTTAGCCGGGTTTTCTTGAAATATTCTTTTCTACTGCCGTGCATCCGTACCGCTGAACGGGACGTACATCGAGTACTGTCGTTCGGGAGATTGTCGTTTACGGACATCGTGCACGGCGTATCCGATAAATATCTCCGAGGATCGATTTCGATCCTCACTCGTCTTTCCCTCTTTTTCCTTAGGTTGCAATCAAAAACAGCTTGACACTAAATTATATAGTGCAGTTTTTTGCTCTACGCACCGTGGTCGAATAGATTCGACCACGAGCCGTCTCGCACAAAAAAAGCATCATACATGCGTATGATGCTTCGCTGTTTTTGCTTGGTGCGGAAAGGGATGGATTCGAATTGCGCAGCAATAGCGGGGCGTCCTCTTTAAGATGTTGTCTTCTCGCCCCGCAACCCCGTTCAAGTGAGTAATGCCGTGTCGGATAATGCAGCCGAGTTGCGCAGCATTTTTTGTGTCATTACCTATATCGGAATTTATTTCGTATATATGTATATGACACAAAAAAAGGCAGAGTTGTTAACTCTGCCTCGAAAGTTAACGTATAAACGAGGAATTGACATCGCGAGGATCGGTTTCGATCCTCACTCGTCTTTCCCTCTTTTTCCTTAGGTTGCAATCAAAAAACAGCTTGGCACTAAATTATATAGTGCAATTTTATGCTCTACGCCCCGTGGTCGAATAGCTTCGGCCACGAGCCGTATCGCACAAAAAAGCATCATACGTTATGTATGATGCTTCGCTGTTTTTTGCTTGGTGCGGAAAGGGAGGGATTCGAACCCCCGGAGCCTCTCAGCTCATCGGTTTTCAAGACCGGCGCATTCGACCACTCTGCCACCTTTCCGGGTGCAAAAGTACAACAAAAATTCTAATCGCCAAATTTTTCCAGGACTATTTTCGTCCCGGAATGCAAATATGTGCATCCCGGGAATGCCGGACGCCTACTTGCTGCCGCCCGAAGATACCGAGTCGTCGTTATCGATAGTCTTGTTGATGCTCTTGACGTCGGCCTTGCGTTTGCCGAAGCGCCATGAAATACCGAATGATATGTTGGTTGCGCGCCAGCTGTATCCGCGTGAGGTAATGTAGGTCTCGGTGCGTTCGCTGTGCTGCGTATTGGTGCTGATGAACGGGTTATCTGTCGCTATGCTCAGCGTCAGCTTGTCGTCGACGAGCTTCTGCGTGAGCCCCAGGCCGTAGTACCACGTCCAATCCTTGTTCGTAGCGTTGAAGTAGGCGCCTTGGCGGTTGCACATCTGGTATATGTTCAGCGTAGCGCCTTTCCACAGTTTGATGTCCATATTGAGCGATTCGAAGATGCCTACGCCGTCGTTGTCGATCTCGTGCGTCGGCAGCCAGTAATGGCTGTATGTCGCGCGGGCGGTGAATGATAGCGTAAATTTATCGTTGGGGCGGAACATGAGCGTCGCGGCCAGCGAGTAACGTCGCGCACGCGCGTCGTTTACGGGCATGCTGTGCAATAAGCCGTCTTCGTGCATGCTGGCATAATACTCTATGGCGTTGTTGGAGAGCTGTGCCATAGGGTATACCGACAGGTTCCACTTGTTGTGCGAGTAGGCGTATTTGAGCGTCAGCGAGTGTGCCGTCAGTGCGTGCAGATCGGGATTGCCCGATGTTACGGATGATGCCGTGACACGCTGGTAGGGCGAGAGCTCTTCGATCGACGGGCGTCCCAGACGCTCGGTGTATGTCAGCGACAGGTTGTGGCCCGCGGCAGGCTGCCAGCCAAGCGATAAGTAGGGTATTACGTTCCAGAACGAGTTGTCGAACGAATATATGCCTTCTTCCGACGAATCCACGTCGGCCGCGTTGTAGGTCGCCTCGACGCGTGCACCGCCGTTGACGTTCCATTTGTCTCCGTCGTAGTTATAGCCGGCATACATCGCCGCGACATGCTGGGTGTAGTGCATCGTGCTGTTGGATACGGCCGCATCGTCGATATGCGAGGCTGCCATGATCGACGAGCGTCGGTAGATATGCTTCGCGCCGATGTCTATATGGTGCTGCTCGCCGATCGGGCGCGAGTAGTCCGTCTGAAACGTATTCTCGATCGAGCGCGTATCTTCGTTTTCGATCTGCCGATATGCCAGATCGCCTTGATATTCGTTCTCCACTGTCCACCAGTCGGGGTCGATGTCGATATTGTCGGCCAGCGAGAAGGTGTGTTTGCCGTCTTCGTCGAAGCGGTGTTCGTAAGCCAGCGTCGCCGAACCGCCCAAGTAGCGGTAGTTGTTGTATTGGTAGTCGGTGTAGCGGCTGACGGGGTTGAGCTGGGCATCGCTTATCGTGTTATCGGTCTGCTGACGGCTTTTATTTCCCGGCGAGGCGTATATGCCGCCTTCGAGCGTTATCAGATCCTTCTCGGTTATCTGGTACGATGCCGAGAGCGTAGCGCCGAAGTTGCGGCCGTCGTATGTTCCGTTTGTCGACGAGGTGCGGTAGCGGTTTATATCCGAGACGAGATTCTCCGTTTGCGACCATGATCGCTGCACGCCCCGGGGCGAGTTGTAATATCCGCCGTAGGCGCTCATCTCGACGGCGAACTTGCCGGTCTGCAAAGCCGCGCGGGCCGATAGATTTCCGTAATAGCTGTGGCAGGCCTGACCGCGTGCGTTGACCGAGCCGTCGAAGCCGTCGACACGGCTCGTCGAGGTAATTATGTTGAGTATGCCGGCCGTGCCCTCGGCGTCGTATTTGATGCCTGGATTGGTAATGACCTCGATGCGTTTGATCGACGATGCGGGCATGCTCTTTATCACGTCCGTAAAGTTGCGGCTCATCGAGCCCGACGCATGGCCGTTGACCAGTATCTTGTAGTTGCTCTCGCCGTTTATGAGCACTTTGCCCTCGGTGTCGATCGACAGCTGCGGCACCTTGCGCAGTATCTGTTCGAGCGTCGATGTGGCCGACTGCGGGTCGTTCTCGACCTCGTATGTCAGCTTCTCGGCCGTGTGCGTGACCAACGGCTTCTGCACGACGATCTCCACGCCGTCTAACTGCTCGCCCTCCTCCATTGCGATGTCGCCCATGTCGGTGGCGCTCTCTACATTCACTTCGATAGTCCGGGTGCGGTAGCCCAGCATCGAGAACTGCATGCGGTAGGTGGCTGCCGAGTCGACCGTCAGCGAGAAACGCCCGTTGCCGTCGGCGCAGTTGGCCGCTGCGCATACCGAGTCGCGCATCGCTGCGACTGTGACATATCCGACATCCTTGCCGCCGTCGGCCGAGACGGTGTGTCCCGTGATTCTGATCTGCGCCTGTGCCGTCGAGAGGAGCATTATGGCCGTTATGGCCGTGACCGATAGTTTTTTCATAAGCATAATATGGGTTTAAGGGTTATCCGCATCGATCCGGCGTATGCCCGAGCTACGCGACCGACAATGCGAACCCCTCGCTATGTGTATGTCATACGCCGATTTAAGAGATGATACGCGACAGAGGACGGAGCGTAAATTCCCCCCCCCTCAGGTATATGCCGCATGAAGCGGCGAGAGTATGTTGCAGATAATTCATCGCGTATCGTCTGTTTGCCGTGTAAAGATAGTAAATAAAAACAAATATATGTCATCTTTTCGCATCCGCTTGCATGACGGGTTAGTCCCCGTCTTATATCAAGACACGGACGAAAGCGAAATATGACATGAAAAATGAAATTTTTTTCGACCCTTATCCTCCTGCCCTCTTGCAGCGGTATCCGGCACGCGTGAGCAGCTCGACGATCCGGTCGCGGTGGTCGCCCTGAACGATTATCTCGCCGTCTTTGGCCGTGCCGCCCACGCCGCACCGCGTTTTCAGCTCCTTGCCCAGCTCGGCGAGCGCCTGCTGCGACCCGACGAAGCCGCGCACGACGGTGGCCGTGCGTCCGCCTTTGAGCCTGTCGAGCCACACCCTCAGGTTCTGCTGCGACGGCGGCAGCGTCTCCTGCCGCTGCTCTTGTGCGGTGTCGTATCGGTAGTCGGGGTCGGTCGAAAATACAACTCCCAGACGCTCTTTCCAGTCGTTAGCCATGTCGATATAGGTTTTATGGTCGTCTGCCCGCTGCAAATCTCCCGCATGGGCGATTCCGTGCGGATCGTTGCGCAAAATTAAAAATTATTTCCTAACTTTACCACAATGAAACGACGCGCATCGAAAATACGCCGCGACGATTATGCGGTCGCAGCGGCCGATCTGCCCGAGATCCTGCCGCCGCCGGACGACCGCAGGCTCGTCAGAGTATTCGTCGAGGGTTACGAGGATGTCGCCTTCTGGCGCGGCATATTCGACCATTTCCGCAATCCATATCTGCGTTTCGAGATTTCGGTACCCAACCGCGAGGATCTGCCCAAGGGCAAGAAGGTGCTGCTGTCGATGATCGACTCTCCGGCGGACGATCTGCTGCTGTGCGTCGACTCCGACTTCGACTATCTGTTCGACGGCGCGACCGAACAGTCAGGGCGGCTGCTCTCGGCCGGCAATATGTTCCATACATATACTTATGCTACGGAGAATTATCTCTGTTACGCCCCGTCGCTTCACAACGTATGCGTCAAGGCTACGAAGAACGATACGCGCATATTCGACTTCGTGCGCTTCTTCGATCGATATTCGCAGACGATATATCCGCTGTTTCTGTGGTATGCCTACTCGGCCAAGCTATCGACGGAGAACGTCTTTACGCTGGTCGAGTTCAAGGCCTCTGTAAGGTTGGGATATGTCGACATACGACGCAACGGCGAGTATACGTTGGAGTGGCTGCGCCGCAACGTCGAACGCCGCCGCCGCTCGCTCGAAATGCACAACCCCGATATGGTCTCCGATGTCGAGGCTTTCGGCCGCGAGCTGCGCGAGCGTGGCGTCGAGCCGGAGAATACCTACCTCTTCATGCACGGCCATACGCTCATGGACAATGTCACGCTGGTGGTGCTGAGTGCCGTATGCGACAAACTCCGGCAGCTGTCGCTGGCCAAGATACAGTCGTCGGCCAAGCAGGGCGTCGCGCTGCGCAACGAGCTGAGCAACTACGCCAACACGCTCCGTTCGATCCGCGACGTGCTGCTCGACAACGAGAACTACACTTCGTGCCCGTTGTACAAGCGTCTTCGCGACGACATACAGGCCTATCTTACCGCGATGATCGCACGCATAAAGCAGCAGGAGCCATGCCCGACGATGCTGCGTTGCAACTTCGAGCCCTGACCCCTGCCTCCGGCATCGGCATCCGCCGCCCTACATGGTCCTCTCGCACAGCCGCTCCAATGCGCGGTCGAACTCTCCTATGATCTGCCCGACGACCTCCCCGGCCGGCTGTATGCTGCGCACGAGCGTCACGGCCTGACCTATCTCCAACTCGCCCATGACGATGTCGCCGTCGAACATGCCGCGCTTGGCTCGCCCGCGTCCTATCATCTGTTCGAGCTGCCCGGCCGTGGCGCCGCGCTGTTCGGCCTCGTCCATCATTCTGTAAAACTCGTTCTTGACCAGACGTGTCGGCGACAGACGTTTGAGCGCGAGCATCGTGTCGCCCTCGCCCAGTGTCAGGCACAGTCGTTTGAAGGCGTCGCCCGCCGAGCTTTCGTCGGTCATCACGAAGCGCGTGCCGATCTGCACGCCGTCGGCGCCCAGCGCGAGTGCGGCGAGCATCCCCTCGCCGGTGGCTATGCCGCCCGCGGCGATCAGCGGCAGGTCTATGGCACGCCTTACGATCGGTACGAGCACCAGCGTGGCGGTCTCCTGCCGGCCGTTGTGCCCTCCCGCTTCGAATCCCTCGGCGATGACGGCATCCACTCCGGCCTCGGCGCACTTGCGTGCCGAGCGGCTGTCGGCCACGACGTGCGCTACCTTGCAGCCTGCCTCGTGCAGCCGCTGCGTATATAATGCGGGATTGCCGGCCGACGTTATTACCGCCCCTACGCGCTCCTCCGTCACCACGTCGATTATCCGCTCGACATGCGGCGCCTGCAACGGCACGTTCACGCCGAAGGGCTTGTCGGTCGCCTCGCGGCAGCGGCGTATGTGCTCCCGCAGCAGCCCTGCGTCCATCGAGCCGCTGCCTATCACGCCCAGAGCGCCGGCGCGGCTTACCGCCGCCGCCAGCCTCCACCCCGAGCACCATGCCATGCCGCCGCATACGATCGGCAGCTCGGTTCCGAACAGTTTGCAGACGGGATTGTTTTTCATCTCTTTCATAATACGATTCTATGGTTGTCTCTTTGCGAGGCCTATTCAAAGTCGATACCGTTTTCGTCGTATCCGTCGAATCTCCTCTGCCTCCGTGCGCTTTGTCCGCTCTTGGCAGACTGACCTCGCCTGCCGGTCGGCACGGCATTCCGGGGCCGTGCACTATGGCTTGCGCCGGTCTTCGGGATCGCTTTTCGCGGCGCGTTTGCGTATTCGTTCGGCCTTTCCGGGCGTCCTGACCTAATTTTTTTGTACGTCTTATAATCCGCATGTTCCGAAAGAAGTTCGGTTGCGAATCGTAATTTATTAAAATCTTATCCTAAAAAAGTGTAAATAACTAAAAAAAATTAATATGATAATTTGCTAATTAAACTTAGTTGTCATATCTTTGTAAGTGAACTTTTATATTAAAATTGTCAAAAACTAATGCTTATGGTTAAAAAAGTTGTACTATCAGTATTTGCTGCTCTGACATTAGGGTGCTTCGTAGCCCCGGCTCAGGGTCAGCGGATTTCCGGTACAGTGACCGATCAAACCGGACAACCGGTCATCGGAGCATCGGTTACGGTAGAAGGGACCACACGTGGTGTGACCACTGTCGCTGACGGTCATTACGAGATCGCGGCACAGGGCGACGCTACTTTGAAATTCTCGTTCTTGGGCTATGAGTCGCAGCTCGTGCCCGTAGCCGGCAGAACTACTATCGATGTCGTCCTCAAAGACGACGCTACGGCTATCGACGACGTTACGGTCATCGCTTACGGTAAGAAGCGTAAGGAGGACCTCGTCGGTTCGGTATCTAAGGTTAAGGAGGGCTTGATCGCCAACTCGCAGGCTTCGTCGGTTACGAAGTCTCTGGAAGGCGCCGTAGCCGGTGTGCAGATCGTCAGCTCGACCGGCCAGCCCGGTAGCGACGCTTCGATCGTCGTGCGCGGTATCGGTTCTATCACGGCCAGCAACACCGCACTTATCGTCGTCGACGGCGTGCCGTTCAACGGTTCGTTGTCGGACATCAACCCCGCCGATATCGAGTCTATGACCGTATCTAAGGATGCCGTTTCGAACTCTCTGTACGGTTCTCGTGCCGCCAACGGCGTGGTCATGATTACCACCCGCACCGGTAAGCAGGACCGCACCCGCGTCTCGTTCAAGGGTACCTGGGGTGTCAACACCCGTGCTGTCCCCGATTACGACATGGCTACCGATCAGGCCGAGTACTACGAGCTTACTTGGTTCGGTATGCGTAACACCTATTGGGCCAACAACGGCCACGACTTGGCAGCCGCCAACCTGCGTGCCAGCCAGGAGCTGTTGGGCGTACTGGGTAACTACAATGCGTTCCTCATTCCCGACGGTCAGTTCCTCGTAGGTACCAACGGCCGTCTGAATCCTCATGCCCGCGTGCGCTACGACGATTCGTTCGCCGATGCCATGTTCCACAACTCGTTCCGTCAGGAGTATGTCGCATCGGTTTCGGGCGGTACGGCCAAGACCGACTACTATCTCTCTTTGGGCTATCTCGACGACGACTCTTACATCGTCGGTTCGGACTACGAGCGTCTTTCGATGCGTGCCAATGTCAATACTCAGCTGTTCAAGTGGTTGAAGGTCGGTATGAATCTCTCTTACTCTAAGACCACAGCAAACGGCCTCAACGAGACGAGCGGTGCAGCAAGCAACCCGTTCAACGTGGCTCGCGGCTGGGCGCCGATCTTCCCCGTGCATGCCTACGACGCCGAGGGTAATATGAAGTACAACGAGGACGGTACCCCGATGTACGATAACGGTATGAAGGTTACCGACGGTACGTTGAACCGTCCGACGGCTACCAACCAGAATATCATCTGCAACCTCTACGAGGATATCCTCAAGTCGACCTACAACAACCTCTCGACCCGTTCTTATGCCGAGGTCAAGTTCCTGCGCGACTTTACCTTCACGGTAAACTATGCTTACGACCTCAATATGGGTATAGGTACGACGTTCTATACGCCTACAATCGGTGACGGTCAGGCGTTCGGCGGCCGCGGTTCGAAATCGTCTTCAATGACCGAGACCATGACTATCAACCAGCTGCTTGCTTACCGCAAGGAGATCGGTGGTAACCACCATATCGAGGCTTTGGCCGGTCACGAGTACTATAAACTCAATGGCGAGTCGCTTGCAGGTGAGAAGACTAAATTCTTCGATCCGTCGAATCCCGAGTTGAATAACGGCGGTCAGATGGAAGGCATCGGCTCTACTAAATATCAGCATAACATCGAGAGCTATTTCCTGAAAGCCGACTACGACTTCGCTTACAAGTACTATCTGTCGGGTGCAGTCCGTCGCGACGGTACTTCGCGTTTCCTCGATCGTTGGGGTACTTTCTGGTCGGTCGGTGCCGCATGGCGTCTTTCGACCGAGAGCTTCATGGCCGGTGCTTCGTCTTGGCTCGACGACTTGAAGCTGCGTGCATCATACGGTACGCAGGGTAACGAGAACATCGGTACCGGTTACATGTACACTCCCTATCAGGATCAGTGGGCAGTAACGTGGGACGGTACGTCGCTCGGTATTACGCAGGCATTCTTCGGTAACCCCGATCTTACGTGGGAGAAACAGAATACTTTCGACGTAGGTGTCGATTTCAGCTTCTTCGGCCGTCGTCTCTATGGTAATGTCGACTATTTCTACCGTTATACTGGCGACATGCTCTACCAGCTTCCTCGTGGACTGTCTTCACGGCGTCCCTATAACTGGGAAAATATCGGTAGCATGCAGAATCAGGGTATCGAGTTCGAGATCAATGTCGATGCCGTCAAGCGCCGCGATGTGCAGTTGACCGTATCGCTTATCGGTTCGCACTACCGCAACAAGATCTTGGAGCTGCCCGACATTTATAGGGCGACTGGTCTGACGCAGGTATATCAGCGTCTGTACGAGGGCAAGAGCCGTTACGAGTACTATATGTACCGTTACGCCGGTGTCAACGAAGAGGGCCAGCCTCTGTGGTACTACCGCGTTCTCGACGATAAGGGCAATCCCACCGGCGAGCTCGCTACCACGAGCGACTATAACAAGCTTTCAGAGGGTGGAGCCCTTAACAAATTCGATATCGGCAAGTCTGCACTGCCCGATTTCCAGGGCGGTCTGAACATTGCTCTGCGCCTCTACGGCTTCGACCTGTCGATCGCTACGGCGTTCCAGATCGGCGGATATGTTTACGACGGCGAGTTCGCAAGCACGATGTCTTCCGGCTTCTACGGTGGTCACAACCGCGAGTTGTGGAATACATGGAATCCCGAGACGATGAGCGGCGAGTACGGTATTTGGAACAACCAGAGCCAAAGCAGCTCGTTTACTCAGTCTTCCGACCTCTTCCTTACGTCGGCTTCTTATTTCAGCATCCGTAACATCACGCTCGGATATACGTTCCCGACCAAGTGGATGCAGAAGCTCGGTATCGAGAGCGCACGCGTATTCGTTGTGGCCGACAATGTTGCACTGTTCTCTGCTCGCAAGGGTCTCGACCCGCGTACGTCTATGAGTGGACAAGGCAGCTTCGGCGGTTATGCCCAGATCAGAACCATATCTGGCGGTATCAATCTTAATTTCTAACAAGCAGACCATTTATGAAAAATACTAAAATTTTATCGATAGCCTTGCTCTCTTCGGTTCTGCTCTCCTCTTGTATCAAGGAGGCATATCACGATTCGTATCTGCCAGCCGACAAGAAGCAGGAGATCGCATCGAAGGACCCAGACAAGGTATTCTCTGCTGACGAGCAAAATATTTACTTCTATTTCCAGCAATACGTTTTGCAGGATATGTCGCACTGCTATTTCGGTCAGAAGGGCTTCGACTTCCTGTCATCGCTTATGGGCAACGACATGTGCTTGACCGGCGATTTTGCGATGTCGTTCTACCACTATCTGTGCGATTATCGCGGTGCCGACTTCGTAGCTACTGCTAACCGTTACAGCGAGTATTACAAGCACATTGCCTTGTCTTGCAGTATCCTCGATTCTATGCCTGATGATGATAACCCTGCTGTATTGCGTTATCGCGCCGTGGCTCTTACCGAGCGCGGATATGCCTACTGGATGCTTACCAACCTCTATCAGTACGCCTATTATGTAGGTGCCGACGATACGAAGTGGGGCAAGGGTAAGGTTTACGATCACTCTCAGCTGCCTTGCGTGCCGCTGGTTACCGAAAAGCCCGAGCATCAGGGCGACCAGCCCCGCGCTACTCTGGATGCTATCTACGAGCAGCTGCTGAGCGATTTGGAGGAGGCATACGAGATATTCGAGAAGATCGGTATGATCCGTACCGAATCTCCGACCGATATCGACGGTTGCGTAGCAGCTACCTACCTCTATCGTGCATACATGGTAAAGCACGAGTGGGAGAAGGCGGCGAAGTATGCGCAGGTCGTAATGGACAATGTGCCTATCCTTACTACCAAGGATCAGATAATGCAGGGTTTCAGCGATATCACTCTGCCCGACGTAGTGTTCGGATGCGATATCACACCTGACAACTCGACTCTTTACATGTCATATTTCTCGCAGATGGATGCTTACGGCAAGGGTTACGGCGGTATCGGCGTATGGCGCGTGGGCTTCAAGCCGTTCGTCGACAAGATCGCCGATAACGATATCCGTCTGAACTGGTTCTGCAACCACAAGCGTTCGGCCGACAACCTTCTGCCGGATACTACTGTCCCCGCGGATGTGCCGTATCAGTCGGTCAAATTCGTCGGTGCCGGTCGTAAAGCCGTCAAGGCCCTGAAAGAGGGCGAGCGTTCGCCCGAGAACTGGCATTTGGGAGACTATATCTATCTGCGTTCGGAGGAGGCTTGGTTTACCAAGGCCGAGGCTTTGGCTCATGCCAACGATCTCAACGGTGCCCGCGATGTATTGCGTGGCGTGATGTCATCGCGTGTTCCGGATTATTACTGCCCCGTCAGCGACAAGGCCGGTATCATCGAGGAGATCAACTTCCAGAAGCGTGTCGAGTTCTGGGGCGAGGGTATCGAGTTCATCGACAACCGTCGTCTGAATATTCCTGTCGACCGTCTCGACGCTACGTGGGGTGCTGCTAACAACAACCACTACGAGCCTGGTAAAATACGTCTCGAACAGGAGGCCGATAACTTCCTGTATCAGATTCCTACTCGCGAGATGGAAACTAACACCGCTTTGGGCCCGAATGATCAGAACGGCTCGAAAGATGACAAGGAAGAGGGTGCGGAGTAGCACTCTTCTAACAGCAGATGTACACATTAAGCTAAACTTATAACAAGTTATAAACTATGAAAGTTATAAAGAGATTATTATATGCGGCAACTGCCGTCATGTTGTTACCTCTGGCATCATGTAACAACGACGAGTACGAGCTTGCACCTGTGCCCGACGGACAGGAGGCCTATTTCGTCGACTCGCAGGCTACCGATATAGAGCTTATACGCACGGAGTCGACCGTAAAGATACCCTTGAAGCGTATCAAAACGGGAGAGGCTGAGACCATTCAGCTCATGTACGAGGATGCGTCGGGCCTGTTCACTATCCCCGAGAGCGTATCGTTCGCCGCCGAGTCTAATGAGACCGAGATGACGATCGGTTACGATTTCTCGGCTCTCGAACGCGGTACGACCTACCCCGTGCAGCTGATGATCAAGGGCATGAACTCGCCCTACGGCATGTCGCAGATCCAGCTCAATTTGATCTGCCCCGAGCCTTGGAACAAGCTCGAAGGCAAGGGACAGTTCCGCGATGATATTCTGACCATCTACAGCGGTTTTGCCGGTTATCAGAGCGAAGTCAACGTCTATGAGTACGACGGTCGTCCCGGATACTACTATGTAGAGAATCCTTACAACGCCGCCGCTCTTGCTCCGATTTTCGGTGCCAGTCCGGAGGAGTTGGTCAATAACGTAAGACCGACCAAGTTCATCATCGATGCAACTAACCCTAAGGCCGTGACTATCGGTTCGCAGGCCGAGCCACAGGATTGCGGTGTGATCCTCAATGGCGATGAAGGTTGGATCAGAGTATTCTCTGCACAGCCCGGCAAGTTGGAGAATGGCGTGATTACTTTCCCCGAAAAAGGTCTTGTAGGCGTCTTGGACGTAGGTATGGGCGAGTGCAATTCATCGGGACTCTTCCGTGTCATTCTGCCCGGATACGAGGTCAAGGATTACGCAATGGGTGTCGCTTACGGCGGTATGGATGTCGATCCGGACAATACCACAACCAAGGTCAAGCTGAATTTCACGCTGGGTAACGACGTAGCATCGTTCGCCTATGTATTCGTCGAGGGCGATGTTGTGGCCGACGCGGCTACGATAGCAGCCAAGATCGCCGACGGCAGTGCCGAGAACATTATCGAGGTGTCTGCCGAAGATGTCGAAAAGGCTCTGGGCGGTTCGGATTCGCGCGTGGTAACCATGATGCAGCCCCTTACTCGCGGCTCTTACACCGTAGTGGCCGTTCCTTACAGCGCTGATGAGAAGGCATATCCCGATAATGCAGCTGCCTACATGTTCTTCTTCCCCGGCATGGGCGAGGTTCCCGAGGTAGAGGCAAGGCTGGCCGTTAACTCGGCTGCCGGTCTGTTGGGCGACGCATCATTGGAGGAGAAATATCCTTCGACGAGCTCGTTGGCATTCGCGATCCAGGGTAAGGAGATCCGCAACATTCTCTACTGGCTCGGCTCGACGGAGGCGTTGGATGACGTACTTGATCAGGGCGCTACCGAGTTGGATGTTTTGACCCAGTTCGGCTCTGATGCGTCGAAGAACAAGGACAGCGACGGCAAGACATGGATGGACTACATCAATACGGACGGCCAGTATGTAGGTATTTTCAACAATCTGGATTCGGGCTACGCCTACACGATGTTGTTGCAGGTCGAGAACATCTATGGAGCTAAGAAGATCCTGCGTGCCGACCACACAACGACGGCTATCGAATACAACGGCGAGTTGGTTATCGGCACCTATACGATGAGCGCTGCTTTGGGCGAGGATCAGTTTGCCAGTACGTTTGTGGTTAATCCGACAGCTAAGGAGAACGAATTTCTGGTAAAGAATCTCGGCATTCCCAACAATGCGCAGTTGTACGCTACGTACGATCCTGCGGCACATACTCTTACTTTCAGCGGTTTGCTGAAAGGCGGCGAGGATAAGGGCAGCCTGTTCGGCGAGCTTTACGACTATTTCGATGAGGAAGAGACTATGATCTACGGCTACTTCACGGCTCCCAAGTGGGATCCCGAAAATCTCGATGTGAATAACATGAGTGTTCCGCTCGTAATGAATGTCGATGCGACTACCAAGCAGATCAAGTCGCTTGCCAACTGTCTTGCGATGTTGGTGTTCGATGCGGCGAAGTACGGTCTGATCGGCGCATACGGCGTCTACGATTCGACGACGACGACGATCGTTTACGGTAAGCCCTCATCGGTTGCCCGTACATCTTTCGAGAAGCCTGTTTACTGCAAGCGTGCGCTTGAACGCAAGTTCTCAGAGCATGGTCTTACGGTGTCTCAGCCTCGTTCGCTGCGTACCGTTGCCGTCGAGGCGAGCGTATGCGAGCGTGAGGCCGTCAAGGAGTTCGTGTTGAGCTCTAAAATCAAATAACGCAATTAACCAGCAAGCATTTTAGATAAATAATCGGATCGGGCGCGTCGAACTTCGGCGCGCCCGATTGCTATTTTGTAGGATTTATGCAATGTCGATAAAAAAAAATTATTATCTTTGCATGTATAGATAACGAATTTTAATTGAAGTGTTATGACAAAATGTAAATTTTTAGGTATTGCACTGACTGCTTCGCTGTTGGCAGCCTGTACCGCCGATCCGGCGGACGGAGGTTCTGCCGGCGGTCGCGAGCACGATGCTGTGATAGGTAAACTTATCCATACGTCGAACAATGCCGACGAGGGCAAGTTGCTGCTTTATGTCAACGACGATGCTGTCGAGGCATTCGAGGCTGCCGTCGAGACCGGCGAGACGACCCGCTCGGGACTGTCGGATGTCGACGAGGTGTTGTACAATATCGGCGCTACTTCGGTCGAGCGACTCTTCGTCGTCGACAAGCGCCACGAGGCCAACCTGCGTGCCGAGGGCATGCACCGCTGGTATGTCGTCCGATTCGACGAGGAGCAGGACCTCGACCAGGCGGCCGTCAGCTTTGCCGCTTTGGCCGACATCGATCGTGTCGAGTTCTGCCAGAAGGTCAAGAAGTGCGACTGGTCAGAGCCGCGCGTAGTCGATCTGGACGATATCGCGGATATGACGCGTGCCGTCGAGTATCAGTTCAACGATCCGAGCCTGCCTTTGCAGTGGCACTACATCAATACGGGCGATCCGCAGATTTCGCGTCGTGCCGTAGCCGGTGCCGATATCAACGTCGCTCCCGCATGGAAGCTCGAAACCGGTAGCCGCGACGTCGTCGTTGCCGTCGTCGACGAGGCCGTGGACTATACCCACGAGGATCTGGCCGCTAACATGTGGATCAACGAGGCCGAGAAGAACGGCGAGAAGGGCAAGGACGACGATGACAACGGCTACAAGGACGATATCTACGGATACAACTTCCATACTCCCGGTCCGCTTACTTGGAACCGCCCGAACGATAGCGGTCACGGAACGCACGTCGCAGGTACGGTCGCTGCCGTCAATAACAACGCTCTGGGCGTAAGCGGCGTCGCCGGCGGCTCGGGCAACAACGACGGTGTGCGCATCATGTCGTGCCAGATATTCTCGAACAATACGGGTGCCGGTGTGGACGCTTCGGCCCGCGCCATACAGTACGCCGCCAACAACGGCGCCTGCATCTTGCAGTGCTCGTGGGGTACCGATGCCATGACGCCGGGCCTTGCTTCCGATTCGGATTTCGAGCGCAATGTCGCCGCCGAGCACCAGGCATTGGTATATTTCGCCAAGTATGCAAAGTCGTGCCCCGCACTGGACGGCGGTCTGATCGTATTCGCCGCCGGTAACGATACGAAGCCTCAGGCCGGATATCCCGCCGCATACAACAACCTCATAGCGGTTACGGCGTACTCGCCGGACGGTCTGCCGGCATGGTATACCAACTATGGCCCCGGCTGCAATATCGCAGCCCCCGGCGGCGACGCCTATGAGGATCGTTCTACGGGCCGCTGCTCGATCCTTTCGACGCTGCCCAACGGCAGATACGGCTATATGGACGGCACCTCTATGGCATGCCCCCACGTATCGGGTATCGCCGCACTCGGTCTGTCGTATGCTCTCAAACTCGGCAAGACCTTTACCGTCGACGAGTACAAGGCTCTGCTGCTGACCTCGGTCAACGACATCAATGCCCGTCTGGTAGGCACGCGCGAGTCTAAGATCACGCAGAATCTGGCCGACTACAAGGGCAAAATGGGTACCGGTACTATCGATACGTTCCAAGTGCTGATGAACGTGCGCGGTACGCGTTGCATTCCCGTTAAGGTCGGCGGCGAGGAGTCGATCAACATACAGAACTATCTGGGCAGCGGCGAGCTGGGCATGAAGATGACGGCCGTCGAAATGGCAGCAAGCGATATGGCTGCGCTCGGCATTTCGGATAAGCCGGTAGTATTCGGCAACAACATCGTGTTGAAGTGCACCAAGCCCGGTGCGGCTATCATCAAGGTCAACCTGATTGCCGGCGGTACTGCGGCAGGCGGTGGCGCTACGATGGGCGGTATGCTGATTACGAAGGAGTTCGCGATAATAGCACGTCCCGCATTTGCCAATAACGGCGGTTGGTTGTAGAATAATTAAAAACAGAATATACGATGAAACATATCAAAATATGGTCTTTGCTTGCGTTGTGTCTGGTTGCAATGACCTCGTGCGGCGGTGGTGACAATAACGGTGATCCCGAACCGGGTCCTAAGGGCGATCTGAAAGAGAAGATCGTCGCCTCATGGCACCTGACCGACTGGTCTAACGGCGAGTCTTATGCAGATGTATACATCAAGTTCGATGCTGCCGGTAACTTCGACCTCTACCAGCGTGTCGACCGTCCCGGATACGTACACTATACTGGCAAGTACAGCATCGAGGAGGGCGACGTTATCTCGGGCGTATACTCCGACAATACGGCTTGGGCCTGCAAGTATGCCGGCAGGGTCGATCAGAACGGCGACGTGCTGACTCTCGTAAGCCAAGGCGGCGAGAACATCACGAGCGTATATGCCAAGAGCGAAATCCCCGCTGACGTTACCGACTTCGTTACGGAGATCAAGTCGACCCGCAGCGACGAGAAGCGCTGGTTGTAACCTTCGATTCATATATAATCAAGGCTTCATTAGAAGTTTGCTATCGAAACGGCGTCCGATTATTTCGGGCGTCGTTTTATTTCTGCTTCCCCAGCACGCTCCACCCCTCCGGCCTCGGTTCGTCTTATGCCCTAATTCCGCTTCGGCTTCGACTTTAATCGCTTGGCTTGCCATGCTGCGGTGCGGTATGTCCGGTGTATTCGTCTCGTATCCGCCCGCCTTGTCGTGAGTGTTATAGCTGTGTTTTGTACCACTGTCAATCTCGACAAATAGTCGCCCGACTATCGCTCCTGCCGAGCTATTTGCATGTTGTCGGTAGCCTCGGCCGGCGGAGCAAGTGCGGTTTTGGAGACAAAAGTGGCCGGCTAATGCAGGTAATGCTGCGTGCGATGATGCCGAGCTTGACAAAGATGATAAGGTCGTGCATAGCAGGGTATGGCGTGGTGCGACCGAGTATGCCGGCTAATGCCATGCAAGTATAGCAGCCGGGCAAGCCGGAACAAGGCAGATGCAGTGGGCTGAGCTATGCCTGACAAGCCAAAACAAGACCGAGAGGGTAGAGAGTACGCCGGAAATAGGTTGTCCCGGCCGGGCAGAGCGATGCCGGATAGGCAGGAATGCACATGATATGATAGTGTAAGGAACGATTAAGTATGACCGGCCGGAGCAAGGATTATGATAGTATATGTCGGGATGATATGTCGGGTTATGATAGCGGTTAGAAGGCAATAGGGGCGGTAAGATATAAGATGTATGAACGCAGAAAAGGCTGCCCGATATTCGGGCAGCCTTTTCTGCGTTCATGCAGCGAGTGCGTTAGGGGCGGTGGCGAGCTATCGTCTCCGCTGGCCGAATACGGTGTCGACTATCATCTCCGTCGCGCCGCAGTTGCTAAGGGTGTAGTCGGCGGCAAGACGGCTGACGCGCAGGCGCTCCTCTTCGTTGTCTCGCAGCGGTGCGAACCACTCGTCTAACTGCTCGAATGACGATATGCTGCGCGCCGCGCCCAGAGCTATCATGTCGCGCGCCTCTTTGAACTTCATGTATTTGGGTCCGAAGGCTATGGGCAGTCCGAATGTCGCGGCTTCGAGCGTGTTGTGTATGCCCACTCCGAAACCGCCGCCGATATATGCCCACGACGCGTAGCCGTAGACCGACGACAACAGACCTACCGTATCGAGTATCAGCACCTGTGCCGTGCCAGGGTCGCCCGTTCCGTTGCATTGCGTGTAGCGTATGGCGCCGCCGGTAGTATTGTCGATGATGCGACGTATGCGCTGCTCGTCCATTTCGTGCGGTGCTATGACGAAGCGTATCGAAGGATTGCGGTTTATTAGCTGCTGCAATATCTCCTCGTCTGGGCCCCACGTCGAGCCGGCGACGAACAGCCGCGATTCGCCCTTGAAGGCTTCGATCAGAGGTATGCGCTTGGCTGCGCGCGCGATGTCGGCCACGCGGTCGAAGCGCGTGTCGCCCGCGACCACGGCATTGTCGTATCCCAACTCCGCGAGCAGCTCGCGCGACTCCTCGTTCTGCACGAACATGCGCTCGAATGTCGACAGCGCGCGACGCCATTTGCCGCCGTAGAAGCGGAAGAACACCGAGTCGCGGCGGAAGATCGACGATACGAGGTATGTCGGTATCCGGCGGCGGCGAAGCTCGCCGAGGTAGTTCAACCAAAATTCGTACTTGATGATTATCGCTGCTTCGGGATGCGCTATGTCGAGGAACCGCCTTACGTTCGCCGGTCTGTCCGACGGCAGATAAAATATGTAGTCGGCCTTATCGTAGTTCTTGCGGATCTCGTATCCTGACGGCGAGAAGAATGTCAGCAGTATCTTGCGGTCGGGGTAACGCTGCCTGATCATCTCTATTATCGGGCGTCCCTGCTCGAACTCTCCGAGCGACGCCGCATGCACCCATACCACTCTGTCGTCGGCCGCTATGGCCTGCTGCATTCGGTCGAATATGCCTCGGCGACCCTCTTTCCACAACGCGGCCTTGCGGTTGCGTCGCGCCGCTATGCCGATCGCGAAATCGTACATGGCGATGCCTGTGTTGTATAAACCCATTCCAGTGTAGTTTCTTACGCGGCAAAGGTAGTGAAAATAGGGGCAAAAGCCAAATTTTTCGGTCGCGGTCACAGCTCTTTGCACGGGCTTGCAGCTGCGGCTTGCTACGCGCTGCCGCAATGACCTTCTGCGCAGGCTGCCGGACTACCCGCTGCCGGGTGTCAGATGATGTTTTCCGTGTATTGCAGATCTGCGTGTCCGTCGGGAAATGTCTCGACGGCGGCCAGATCGAACTGAATATGGTAGCGGCTCATGCGGTGCATGGCCAGATAAGCCGACGCCGCACGTCGCAACGCCCGGATCTTGGACGCATCGACAGCGGTGTGGGGCGAAACCCACCCGCCACTGCGACGCGTCTTGACCTCGACGAAGTGCACCGTATCCCACCGCATGGCGATGATGTCGATCTCGTATCGGCCTGCCCGCCAGTTGCGTTCGCAGATATAAAACCCCTGCGTGCGCAACCACTCGACGGTCATCCGCTCGCCTGCCTTGCCGGTCTGTGCGCTGCTGCCGTTCATCGCCTCCTATCCGAGCAGGAAGCTCAGATCGTCGCCGGCGTTGACCTCGTATGGCGCTATGCCCTTTTTGAATATGCGCATCGGCCGCTTGCCTATAAGCTCGATGCGTCCGTTCTCCACCAGCAGCATGCAGCCCTCGCGGAGACCGGCTACGTATCGGCGCGGATTGGCCTGTACGTATTCGGCTATGCGCTGCTCGCGCGTCTCTCCCGCATGTCCCTCGGGGTTGGCGTCGAGATAGTGGGGGTTGATCTGGAACTTTACGGCGCCTATCGCCTTGAACGACTCGGGCTGTACTATGGGCATGTCGTTGGTGGTGCATATCGTGGGGCATGCTACGTTGCTGCCGGCCGACCAGCCGACGTACGGTATGCCGGCCTTTATGCGTCCGAGTATGGCCTTCATCAACCCCTGCTTCTGCATCATGCGCGTCAGGGCGAAGGTGTTGCCGCCGCCGACGCATATCGCCTCGGCCTGCCTGACCATGCGGCACGGGTCGGCGGCGCGGTGCACCGACTCGACGCGTATGCCGATCTCGTCGAAGCGCGCCTGCACCTTTCTTACGTATTCGTCGTAGGAGAATGTCACGGCTGCGTACGGCACGAATACGATCGTCTTTACGCCGCTCAGCAGACGGCCTATCTGCTCAATGGGGTATTTGAGGTACTCCTCGCCCGCATTGGTGGAATTGGAAATTAATAATAATCTCATAATATACTGAATATAAATACGTTCTAATCTTTTGCCCGGTGTCGCCGGATAAAAAAATTGCGATATATTGTCAAAGATAATAAAAAAAGTGTTATTTTTGTCCCGATTCACGTAATAATCGAGAGGATAACGACGGAATATTTATATAAATGTTTAACTAAAACTTATTTAATTATGTCAGAAATTCAGTCAAAGGTTGTCGAGATCATCGTAGACAAATTGGGTGTTAAGGAGTCTGAGGTTGTACCCGAAGCAAGCTTTACCGCACATCTCGGTGCTGATTCGCTCGACACTGTTGAGTTGATCATGGAGTTCGAGAAGGCTTTCGATATCCAGATCCCCGACGAGGACGCAGAGAAGATCGCTACCGTAGGCGACGCTATTACCTACATCGAGGAGCACAAGAAATAATTTCCGTCGTTTTTGTCTGCAACGGCAGAATCCAACCTTTCATCGATGGAGTTGCATAGAGTCGTCGTCACGGGACTGGGCACGATCAACCCTCTGGGTGCGGATATCGCAGAGTATGTCCGCAATCTGGAAGACGGTGTGAGCGGTGCGGCTCCGATCACGCGATTCGACGCTTCGGCCTTCAAGGTCAGATTCGCCTGCGAGATTAAAAATTACGATTGGACCCGGTACTTCGACCGCAAGGAGGTACGCAAGTACGATCCTTTCGTCCAATATGCGCTCATAGCGGCCGCCGAGGCCGTGAGCGACGCACGTCTCGACGACGAGTCGATCGACAGACAGCGTTGCGGCGTTATTTGGAGCTCCGGCGTCGGAGGTATCGAGACCTATTATAACGAATGTATGGACTATGCCAAGGGAGGAGAGATCCCTCGGTTTAGTCCATTCTTCGTTCCTCGCATGATCGCCGATCTGGCGGCGGGGCATATCGCCATGAAGTACGGATTCATGGGGCCTAACTACTGCGTTACCTCGGCCTGCGCTTCGTCCAACCATGCCATTATCGACTCGCTCAACGCAATACGTCTGGGCAAGGCCGATATAGTGGTTACAGGCGGCTCGGAGGCGGCGATAAACGTCCCGGGCGTGGGCGGATTCAGCTCCATGCAGGCTCTGTCTACGCGCAACGACGATCCCGCGCATGCGTCGCGTCCGTTCGATGCCGACCGCGACGGCTTCGTCATGGGCGAGGGTGCCGGCGCACTTGTCTTGGAGGAGTACGAACATGCCCTTCGGCGCGGTGCGCATATCTACTGCGAGGTCGCCGGCGGCGGTATGTCTGCCGACGCCTATCACATGACGGCTCCGCATCCCGAGGGTGCGGGTGCTATCCGCTCCATGCGCGAAGCGCTCGACGACGCGTCGGCCGCCATAGACGACATCGACTACATCAACGTCCACGGCACGTCGACCCCTTTGGGCGATATCGCCGAGTTGAAGGCTCTCTCGGAGCTGTTCGGCGAGCGTCTGTACGATGTCAACATATCGTCGACCAAATCCATGACCGGACACCTGCTGGGTGCCGCGGCCGCAATCGAGGCCATAGCATGCGTCATGGCTATCGTGCGCGAGACCATTCCGCCGACGATCAACGTCGAGCGTCTCGACGAGAGGATCGATCCGCGTCTGAACCTTACGCTCGGCCGTGCGCAGCATCGCCGCGTGCGATGCGCACTGAGCAATACGTTCGGATTCGGAGGCCACAACTCGACGGTCATATTCCGCAAAGTATCTCAGCAATAAAAGATCCGCTCAGCCATGTTCGATTTCATCTTACGCCCTTTCCGCCGACGTTTCGGTCGCGACAGCCGCTACTATGCCGCCGTCGACGACATGTTCGGATTCGTGCCGCACAATATCGAGCTCTACAAGCTGGCTCTGATCCACAAGTCGGCATCGGTCGTGCTCGACAGCGGACAGCAGATCAATAACGAACGTCTCGAATTTCTGGGCGACGCCGTTATCGAGAGCGTTACGTCGGACTACCTCTTCATCGAGTTTCCCGATCGCGACGAGGGCTTCATGACGCAGCTGCGTTCGAAGATCGTATCTCGCCAGTCGCTCAACGGCATCGCGCACAGCATTGGCCTCGATGCGCACGTGATCTGCAATTCGAGCGGCAACTTCACGCAGAAGCATATCTACGGCGATGCTTTCGAGGCTATGATGGGCGCCATATATCTCGATCAGGGATACGAATTTGTCAATCGTCTGCTCATCAACGATATCTACGGCCGCCACCTGAGCATGGAGGAGATGCTCTCGTCGGAGACCGATTTCAAGAGCCGCCTTATCGAGTGGTGCCAGAAGAACCGCCATGCCATCGAATTTCGCACCGACCACGAACGCGGTCACTCTTCGAGCCACCCGATGTTCCATTCGACGGTCTATGTCGACGGCATAGTCGTGGGTCATGGTTCCGGCGAGTCGAAGAAGGAGGCCGAGCAGAGCGCATCGTACTCCGTGTCGCAGAGCTCGATGACCATAAGCGACGAGCAGAGCGCCGAACTGCTCGACCGTGTCGACCGCATAAGACGCCAGGCGTGATAAATTTTTCCGGAATAAAATATTTTATCGGACAAAAATGAGTAACTTCGCAGAGTGATCTGCGATTTTTTCATTTATGAATACATTGTCCGATAAAGCCCTTGCGCGCGGCGTCGCTTCGTTGAGCGACGAAGAGCTGCTGTCGCTGCTGCTCGGTGTCGAGTGCGGCGGCGGGTCGGGACGCGACCTCTCGGCGGCCGTGCTCGAAGCGTGCCGCGGTTCGCTCGCGACGCTCGCATCGTGCGACGTGTCGCGGCTGCGCATGATCGCCGGCATGGGGCTGCGGCGTGCCGAGCGTCTCAAAGCGGCCGTCGAGCTGGGGCGCCGCGTGGCTGCCGAGCGCAGCCGCGATGTCGTCGACATAGCGTCGAGCGACGACGTCGAGCGTCTGATGCGCCCGCTGGTCGATGCACTGCCCTACGAGGAGTGCTGGGCGCTGTATCTTACCTCGTCGAATCGCGTCATCGAGCGCATGCGCGTGAGTCAGGGCGGCGTGCAGGCCACGGTCGTCGACCACAGGCTTATCGTCAAACGCGCCTTGGAGCTGCTTTCGACGCAGATCATCCTGGTACACAACCACCCGTCCGGGGCGGCCGAGGCGAGCGAGCAGGACAGGCACCTCACGCGGCGTGTGGCCGACGCCTGCCGTCTGTTCGACATAAAGCTGCTCGACCATATCGTCATCGCCCGCAGCGGCGACTCTTACAGCTTCCGTTCTCATTCGCTGCTCTGAGCTTGCCGGCAAGTGGCACTGGGCGTCGTTTTCCGATATTTCCGCGGGCTGGATTATCGATTTTGATTTTTTATATGTACCTTTGTAAATCTATTGAACAGGTATATAACAAAACGAAATACGATGACACAGGACGAACTTTTCAAGAAACTCGTGGCTCACTGCAAGGAGTACGGATTCATATTCCCTTCGAGCGAAATATACGACGGTCTGGGTGCCGTGTACGACTACGGCCAGAACGGCGTCGAGTTGAAGAACAATATCAAGCGCTACTGGTGGGATTCGATGGTCAAGCTGCACGAGAACATCGTGGGTCTCGACGCTGCGATCTTCATGCACCCCCGCACGTGGGAGGCTTCGGGACATGTCGGCGCGTTCAACGATCCGCTTATCGACAACCGCGATTCGAAGAAGCGTTACCGTGCCGACGTGCTGATCGAGGATTGGCTCGCCAAGCAGGACGAGAAGATCTCCAAGGAGGTGGAGAAGGCGCGCAAGCGCTTCGGCGAGGCCTTCGACGAGGAGCAGTACCGTGCCACCTCTCCGCGCGTGGCCGATATCGCAGCCAAGCGCGACGCCGTGCACGAGCGTTTCGCCGAGGCTCTGAATGCCAACGACCTTAACGAGCTGCGCCAGATAATTCTCGACTGCGAGATCGTATGCCCCATATCGGGCACGCGCAACTGGACAGAGGTAAGACAGTTCAACCTTATGTTCTCGACTCAAATGGGATCGACGGCCGACGGTGCGTCGACGATATATCTGCGTCCCGAGACGGCGCAGGGCATATTCGTCAACTTTCTCAACGTGCAGAAGACCGGACGCATGAAGCTGCCGTTCGGTATCGCGCAGATCGGCAAGGCGTTCCGCAACGAGATCGTGGCACGTCAGTTCATATTCCGCATGAGGGAGTTCGAGCAGATGGAGATGCAGTTCTTCGTGCGCCCGGGCGACGAGATGAATTGGTGGCAGCAGTGGAAACAGACGCGTATGGCATGGCACCGCGCGCTGGGCTTCGGCCATGACAACTACCGGTTCCACGACCACGACAAACTGGCGCACTACGCCAATGCCGCGACGGACATCGAGTTCAACTTCCCCTTCGGCTTCAAGGAGGTCGAGGGCATACACTCGCGCACCGATTACGACCTGAGCCGTCATCAGGAGTTTTCCGGCAAGAAGATACAGTATTTCGACCCCGAGAAGGGCGAGAGCTATGTTCCTTACGTTGTCGAGACGTCGATCGGCGTAGACCGCATGTTCCTGCAAATCATGTCGGCGGCCTATACCGAGGAGAAGATCGACGGCGGCGAGGAGCGTGTCGTATTGCGCATCCCCGCTCCTCTGGCGCCGACCAAGGTGGCTGTCATGCCTCTGGTCAAGAAGGACGGACTGCCCGAGACGGCGCAGAAGATCGTCGACATGCTCAAATTCGACCATAACGTGGCCTACGACGAGAAGGACTCTATCGGCAAGCGTTACCGCCGTCAGGATGCCGTCGGCACGCCGCTCTGCGTTACTGTCGACCATCGCACGCTGGAAGACGGCACGGTTACCGTGCGCCACCGCGACACTATGGAGCAGGAGCGCATCGCCGTCGAGGCTCTGCCGCAGCTGGTCGACAGGGAGGTATCGATGCGCCGTCTGCTCGAACAGGTCAGAGCCTAAACTGCGCTGACGTGGCTCGTATTCTGGCAATCGATTACGGCACCCGTCGCACGGGTCTGGCCGTCAGCGATCCGCTGCGTATCATCGCTACGGCGTTGGAGACGGTCGACACGCGCTCGCTCGAACGCTATATCGCCGACTACTGCGCCCGTGAGCAGGTCGATACTATCGTCGTGGGCTATCCGCGCCGCATGGACGGCTCGCCGTCGGATACGATGAGGTTCGTCGAACCTCTGGTCGGCCGCCTGCGACACGCCTATCCCGACAAGAGGGTGGATGTCTACGACGAGCGCTTCACGTCGGTGCTGGCGCAGCGCGCCATACGTCAGAGCGGTATCGGCAAAATGGCACGACGCGACAAGTCGCTGGTGGACAAGGTCTCGGCGACGATAATTTTACAGGACTACATGTCCTCTTCGACAACATATTAAAGGTATGATATTATGATTTATCCGATTGTGATTTACGGTTCGCAGACGCTGCGGAACGTTTCGGTCGACATAGACAAGGATTATCCCGGTTTCGACAAGCTGGTCGAGGATATGTTCCTCACGCTCGAAGATGCCGAGGGCGTTGGACTGGCTGCGCCGCAGATCGGCAAGAACATCCGCATGTTCATCGTCGACTGCACGCCGTGGGGCGCCGACGATCCGTCGCTGGCCGACTATCGTCGCGTCTTCGTGAATCCGTATATATACGAACACTCCGACCAGACCGACCTTTTCGAGGAGGGCTGTCTGTCTCTGCCGGGTCTGCACGAGAATGTGCGGCGTCCGGTCAGAATACGCATGCGCTATCTCGACGAGAAATTCGTCGAGCACGACGAGGAGTTCGACGGTCATCCGGCGCGCGTCATCCAGCACGAATACGACCATATCGAGGGCAAGGTCTTTACCGATCATCTCTCTCCGCTGAGACGGAATCTGATAAAGAATAAGCTCTACAAACTCAGCAAGGGAGCCTACTCGTGTTCGTATAAGACGAAGCGATAGTTGCGTTTTGCATGATCCTTGCCTTATCGAAGGTCGAATGTCGGCCGTATTCGATGAAACTTTTTGTCGGTTTGTTGAATTTCGGCGGCAGGCAGGCTCGCGATCGAAAGAATTTGCTATATTTGTTGTATTAACGAATACTATATTAAAATATTGGTTATGAAAAAGTTTATTGTTGCTGTTATGATGTGTTTCGCTGTGGCAACCGCAGCCAAGGCACAGGATACGAAGTATGCCGTCGGTCTGAGATTTGGCGGCAGCGCCGAGTTGCTGTTCGACTATAACCTCAGCTCGGAGAACTTCTTGCAGTTTACCGTAGCGTTCCCCAACTACGACGGTGTGGCGCTGACCGGTATCTACAACTGGCGTTGCTGCGAGTGGAACTGGACTCCGCGTACCTGCACGTGGCATCTCAATGCCGGTGTCGGTGCAGCGTTGGGTATGTATAACTTCGACAATGCCGGTTTTCTGATCGGTGTTGCCGGCTCGTGCGCTTTCGGCTGTCTGTTCAAGAGCGTGCCTATCTCGATCGATGTAGACTATCGACCTGTTATCGGTGCCGTTGCAGGCGGTGGCGACAAGGGCTTCTTCACTCCCGGCTTCTGGAACTTCGGCCTTGCCGTAGCTTACCATTTCTAAAATAGCGTATACGATAGGGGACTTTCATCCGTCCCGATATGATATCGCCCCTGCCGAAATCCTTCGGCAGGGGCGACTTCGTATGATGCGCTTTCGGACAGGTCTTGGAGCCTGCCCGAACAAGGGGCGGTACCGGGTCCTTGTCGCGACCCAGTCTCAGAACGCGTACTCTATGCCCAGCGAGAGCGATACGGGGTTGCGGTGCCGGTGTGCCGTCTGAGCTATCCATTTGCACTGTATGGAGGTCGTCAGGCGGCGGTTGAGCCGATAGTTGAATCCTGCGCCGAGAGCTCCCGAGAACGACCAGCCGTCGAAGCCGAGGCTCTCGGACGACATGTCGCTAAGGCCTATGCCTGCGATAGGGTAGATATAACACGTCTCGGCCACTTCGAGCAGCAGATGCAGATCGCAATATATGTCGACCGAGCTGTTGTCCTTGCACAGGAAGTTGATGCCCGGCTCGATGTCGAGCCAGCGCGTGATGCCGTAATTGCCGTATATGCCCAGTGCGAATGTCTTAGCCCGAAAATATTGTGTCATGCGTGCGCCCAGACTGAACTCTCCTTTGCGCTGCGCCTGCACTTTCTCTGCACCGCAGCCGCCGATAATCAAGGCGGCGATCAAGGCTGTCGTAAATCGTTTCATAGTTGTCGTCATTATCGATGTCGTCGTTGCAAAGTTATTCAAAATGGGGATATATGATGCCGGCGCCTTAATAAAAAACAGTCCGAACTTTCGTCCGGACTGTTCTTGTCGTATAGTCGTGCGAGATTATTTCTCGTCGCTCAGAGCTGCGTGTGCCGCTGCCAGACGTGCGATAGGCACGCGATAGGGCGAGCAGCTGACGTAGTTCAGACCTGCGAAGTGGCAGAACTCTACCGACGAAGGCTCGCCGCCGTGCTCGCCGCAGATACCGCACTTCAAGTCGGGACGCGTCGAACGACCCTTGAAGACAGCCTCGCGTATGAGCTGACCGACGCCGTTGCGATCGAGGATCTTGAACGGATCGTTCTTCAAGATGTTCTTTTCGAGGTATATGGGCAGGAACTTGCCGATATCGTCGCGCGAGAAGCCGAGCGTCATCTGCGTCAGGTCGTTGGTACCGAACGAGAAGAACTCCGCAACCTCGGCGATCTGATTGGCCGTGACGGCTGCGCGCGGAACCTCGATCATCGTACCGACCAGGTAGTCAATGCGGTCGTTGCGCTCTGCGAATACGGCGTTGGCCGTCTGGTCGATCACGTTCTTCTGGTAGCGAAGCTCCTTGTGGTTGCCTACCAGCGGCACCATGATCTCGACCTTGACGGGTGTGCCCGAAGCCTTGACGTTCATCGCAGCCTCGATGATTGCACGTGCCTGCATCTCGGTGATCTCTGGATAGGTGTTGCCCAGACGGCAGCCGCGGTGGCCGAGCATCGGGTTCTGCTCGTGCAGGGCCTCGACCTTAGATACGACCTTCTCGTAGGGAATGTTCATCTCGGCGGCCATTTCGCGCTGCTCCTTCTCGGTGTGAGGAACGAACTCGTGCAAGGGCGGGTCGAGCAGACGCACGATTACCGGATAACCCTGCATGACCTTGAACAGACCCTCGAAGTCGCCGCGCTGCATGGGCAGCAACTTGGCCAGAGCCACGCGGCGTCCCGCCTCGTCGTCGGCCAGAATCATCTCGCGGATCGACTTGATGCGGTCGCCCTCGAAGAACATGTGCTCGGTGCGGCACAGACCTATACCCTGTGCGCCGAATGCGAATGCCTGCTTGGCATCGCGCGGCGTGTCGGCGTTGGCGCGTACCTTCAATACCGAATATTTCGATGCCAGATCCATCAGCATGCCGAAGTCGCCGTCGAGATTGGCCTCCTTCGTTGCTACCTGACCCAGATAAACCTCGCCGGTCGAACCGTTCAGAGAGATCCAGTCGCCCTCCTTTATGGTAAATCCGTTGACCTTGATCGTGCGTGCCTTGTAGTCGATCTCCAACTCGCCGGCGCCCGATACGCAGCACTTGCCCATACCGCGTGCCACGACGGCAGCGTGAGATGTCATACCGCCGCGAGCCGTGAGAATACCTGCTGCGTCGAGCATACCCTTCAAATCCTCGGGCGAAGTCTCGATACGTACCAGAATAGCCTTCTGTCCCGTAGCTTCCAGATGCTTCTCGGCATCGTCGGCGAAGAATACTACCGGACCGGTGGCTGCACCCGGCGATGCGGGCAGACCCTTGACTATGACCTTGGCGTTCTTGATCGCCTCCTTGTCGAATACGGGGTGGAGCAGCTCGTCGAGCTTGGCCGGCTCGCAACGCAGTACGGCCGTCTTTTCGTCGATCAGACCGTCGCGCAGCATATCCATGGCGATCTTGACCATTGCGGCACCGGTACGCTTACCGTTGCGGCACTGCAACATCCAGAGCTTGCCGTCCTGAATCGTGAACTCGATATCCTGCATATCCGTGAAGTACTGCTCCAAGTGGTGCTGTATCTCGTTCAGCTCGGCATATACCTCGGGCATGACCTCTTCCAGCGAAGGATACTTCTGCATGCGGTCCTCCTCCGATATGTTCTGAGCCTTCGCCCAGCGGCGCGAGCCCTCTATGGTAATCTGCTGGGGGGTGCGGATACCTGCTACGACATCCTCGCCCTGAGCGTTGATGAGATACTCGCCGTTGAAGATGTTCTCGCCCGTTGCGGCGTCGCGTGAGAATGCCACGCCGGTAGCCGAGTTGCTTCCCATGTTACCGAATACCATGGCCTGTACCGAAACGGCCGTTCCCCACTCCTGCGGTATGTTGTTGAGCTTGCGGTATAGTATTGCGCGCTCGTTCATCCACGAGCCGAACACGGCGCAGATAGCGCCCCAGAGCTGATCCCACGGATTGCTCGGGAACTCGCTGCCGGTCTGCTCCTTGATAGCCTTCTTGAAGTTGGCCACCAGCTCCTTCAGATCGTCGGTCGTAAGCTCGGTGTCGAGTTTGGCGCCGCGCTTCTCCTTCTGCTGGTCGATCAGCACCTCGAACGGATCGTGATCCTCCTTCGATACGGGCTTCATGCCCAACACTACGTCGCCGTACATCTGTACGAAGCGGCGGTACGAGTCCCACGCGAAACGGGGGTTGCCTGACAATTTGGCAACGGCCTCGACAGCCTCGTCGTTCATACCGAGGTTGAGGATCGTGTCCATCATGCCGGGCATCGAAGCGCGCGCTCCCGAGCGAACCGAAACCAGCAGCGGCAGTACCTTGTCGCCGAACTTGCGTCCCGTAAGGTTCTCGATGTTCTTCATCGCAGCCTCCACCTCGGGGCGCAACATCTCGATCACCTTCTCGCGACCGTGCGAGTAGTATTCGGTACAAACCTCAGTAGTTATCGTGAATCCGGGAGGCACGGGAATGCCGATCAGATTCATTTCGGCGAGGTTGGCTCCCTTGCCGCCGAGCAGTTCTCTCATTTTGCCGTTGCCCTCGGCCTCTTTGTTACCGAAGGTGTAGACACGTTTTACGTCTGCCATAATTGCTTAGTTTTTAGTTATTAAATGTCGATTATCGATTTCTTTTTCCGATTGCGTTTTATCGAACTACAAAGTTAGCGTTTTTTTGCGAAATACCAAAGATTTGACCCCCGGCAATAGCATAAACATTGCTTGGGCTTTCGACCCGAAATCGCAATCGGTTTTGCCGGTATGCCCTGACTGCCGCTTCCGCATGCACCATATAGCCTTACCCCCGGGATCTGCGGTAGCGGCGGGCGCTCTTTGCTCAGGTCATGGGGCGGGGCGGCAGGGTGTCGGCAGCGTCCGCAGGCAGATGCTCAATGCAGGTATATGTATATAGGCAGACGGTTCGAACACCCTGCCGTATAACGCCTGCGCGAGAATGTCGCCGCAGGCCGCCCCTCGGAATCGAGCAGCCGGCGGCGGGCATATACTTCGGCATCGGCCGTCACGTTGTGCGTTACCAGTATCCGGTCTGCCATGGTCCATCCGCTGCGGAACAACGCATTGCCTCTGCCCGCGGCTTCGGCCTTGGCCGTTGCGTCGCGAAATATATCGTCTTTCGTTGCGAAATTATCCGTGCGTCCCATAATGACTATCCTGTATTGCTCGTCGGCCTTGGCACGCTTGGCGGCGATATGCTCCGCCGTCGACGAATACCGGCTCAGAACCAGCAGCAGCGGCCGCCCGTCCAGCGTGCCGTCGACGGCCAGATAGTCGAAGCCGCTCTCGACCGAACGGATAAAGAGCCTGTCGCCCCAATACAGCAATGCAAAATCCAAACCGTTGCGCGACGACAGCGTGCGGTGCAGGCAGGCGTAATCCTCGATGCAGCGGGCGGCTATGTCGCGCGCCACCTGCTCGGTCTCCACGCCGTACAATGCCACGACAGGCAGAGCCATCGAGTCGACCGTCTCCGCCACCTGACGTATCTTGCGCCGGTAACGCTCGGTATTCCAGCCGTATGTCCCCTCGGGAGTATATGCGCGGTCATCGTAAAAGAGCGACGGGATGGTGTCGTAAAGGCGGTCGACGTCATAGTAGGCGATGCCCGCAGGCGCCTGTGCCGAAGCTCCGAGCTTCGACAGCAGCAACAGCATGATGACGATTACCGACCGCATCCGCTCTATCGGTCTATGACGCCGCTGCCAGCCAGACGCTCGCCGTCATACCATGCGGCGAACTGTCCTGCGGCGATGCCGCGCTGCGGCGTGTCGAAAAGTATGTACAGCCCGTCGGCATCGGCTATAAGCTCGGCCTGCTGCAACGGCTGCCGATAGCGTATGCGCACCGCGTAGCAACGACGCTCGCCCTCGGCCATGCTCTCGGCAGGTTCGATCCAGTGTACCTCTTCGGGGCGTATCCTCAGCGCGCGGCGGTAAAGCGCCGGGTGCGAATCTCCCTCGGCTACGTAGATCACATTCTCGCGTATGTCGGTCGCAACGACGAACAACGACTCCTTGCGTCCCCCTATGCCCAGCCCCTTGCGCTGGCCTATGGTGTAGAAGTGCGCTCCGTTGTGCGTGCCGATCTTCTTGCCGTCGCGCACGGTAAAGGCGTAAGGCTCGCTCAGCGCGCGATAGTCATCCGCCGCTATGTCGCGCACCAGACGCGCGCAGTCGCGTCTTATCTCGTGGACGTTGCCCTCGCGTGCTGCGAGCTTCTGTTGCAGAAAGACAGGCAGATCGACCTTGCCCACGAAACATATCCCCTGCGAGTCCTTGCGCTTGGCCGTGGCCAGATGCTGCTCCCGGGCGATGCGGCGCACCTCGGGTTTGAGCAGCTCGCCTACGGGAAACATCGCGTAGCGCAGCTGCTCCTGCGACAGTTGGCAGAGGAAATAGCTCTGGTCCTTGTTGGGGTCGCAGCCCGCCAGCAGCGAATATACGCTCCTGCCGTCGACTATGCGCTCGGCGCGGCGGCAGTAGTGGCCGGTCGCGACAGCCTCGGCACCGAGTTTCAGCGCCTCTTTGAGAAATACGTCGAACTTTATCTCTCGGTTGCACAGCACGTCGGGATTGGGCGTTCGCCCCCGCTCGTACTCGGCGAACATGTACTCAACCACGCGCGCGCGATACTGCTCCGACAGGTCGACATAGTGGAACGGTATGTCGAGCCGCTTGGCCACCAACTCGGCGAATACCTGATCGTCGTACCACGGGCAGTCGCCTTCGAGCGTGCCGGTGGTATCGTGCCAGTTGCGCATGAACAAGCCCACCACGTCGTGACCGGCCTCTTTGAGCAGATAGGCTGCCACCGACGAATCCACTCCGCCCGACAGCCCTACAACAATTCGCATATCGATAAAATTTTTACAAATGTACGAATAAGCGAGGGCAATGCCAAATTTATTTGGATATTGCCGAGCGGAAGTATGTTCGACGATGTCAAATGTACGAATAAGCGAGGGCAAAAGCAAGTTTACTTGCATTTTGCCGAGCGGGAGGTATGTTCGACGATGTCAAATGTACGAATAAGCGAGGGCAAAAGCAAGTTTACTTGCATTTTGTCCGGAGCCTCTCCGGCATAAAAAGTCGCAGGCAGCACCCCGAGGGTGCTGCCTGCCGCATGGTCTGTTGTCGGATCCTATGCCTCGTGGATAGCCTCCGAGGGGCAAACGCCTGCGCAGGTGCCGCAGTCGATGCACTTGTCGGGATCGATAACGTAGATATCGCCGGCCGAGATAGCCTCGACGGGGCATTCGTCGATACATGTGCCGCATGCAACGCACGAATCTGTGATTTTGTAAGCCATAATACTTAGTTTTATAAAAAGTTTAATGCAAATATAGAAAATTATTTGATATAATCAAAACCCGTATATGGAACGAGTACCTCGGGTATGCGTATTCCTTCGGGCGTCTGGTTGTTTTCGAGCAGTGCGGCTACGATGCGCGGCAGTGCCAGCGACGAGCCGTTGAGCGTGTGCGCCAGCTGTGTCTTCTTGTTCGAATCCTTGTAGCGCAGTTTGAGGCGGTTGGCCTGGAACGACTCGAAATTCGATACCGACGACACTTCGAGCCAGCGCTTCTGCGCCTCCGAGTATACCTCGAAGTCGTATGTCAGCGCTGAGGTAAACGACATGTCGCCGCCGCACAGACGCAGTATGCGGTAGGGTAGTCCCAGCGACGTTACGATCTTCTCGACATGCGCCACCATGCCGTCCAGCGCCTGATAAGACACTTCGGGCAGTGACAACTGCACGATCTCCACCTTGTCGAACTGGTGCAGACGGTTGAGTCCGCGTACATCCTTGCCGTATGATCCGGCCTCACGGCGGAAGCAGGGGGTATAAGCGGTCATCTTGACGGGGAAATCCTTCTCGTCGAGAATCACGTCGCGGTATATGTTCGTGACAGGCACTTCGGCCGTGGGCACGAGATAGTAGTTGTCGGCCGTGGCGTGGTACATCTGACCCTCCTTGTCGGGCAACTGTCCCGTGCCGAAGCCCGACGCCTCGTTTACCAGCACTGGCGGCTCCACTTCGAGATATCCTGCCGCCGTGTTGCAGTCGAGGAAGTAGTTTATCAACGCACGTTGCAGACGGGCGCCCTTGCCTTTGTATACGGGAAATCCGGCACCGGTAAGCTTGACGCCGAGATCGAAATCTATTATGTCGTATTTCTTGGCCAGCTCCCAGTGGGGCTGCGGGTCCTCGGGCAGCTGAGTGTAGTTCTCTACGAGCTTCACGACGAGGTTGTCTTCGGCGCCGACGCCCTCGGGGACGATATCCGCCGGAAAGTTGGGCAGCGTGACGATCGCCGCCTGCAACTGCTCGCCGACCTGCTTGAAGCGTGCCGACAACTCGTTGGAACGCTCTTTCAGCGCCGCTACTTCGGCCTTTTTAGCCTCGGCCTCGTCGCGCAGACCTTTGCCCATGAGGGCGCCTATCTGCTTTGCGGCAGTGTTCTGTTGTGCCAGACATGCGTCCAGCTCGGCCTGAACGGCCTTGCGCTCGTCGTCCAGCTCCTCTATTCGGTTTATGACAGGCTCGGCATCGACATGTTTCTTGGCCAGCTTGCGTATCGCTGCCTGCTTGTCGTCGCGTAATTGCTTTAATGTAAGCATAGCTTATTGTTTAATGACATTCAGAATGCAAAGATATAAAGTATTTGACAAAGTTATCTGCTGTGCGTTCGATTTTTGTTCTGCGCCGTTGCCGCCGGGCAGCCTGCGCTGCATAGCGCCGCCTTGTCGCCGGATGCTTGTGTCTTGTCGCCGGATCTCTGCGCCGGCCGACGGTGGTAGCATAGGCTCCGGACTGGGCAGCCATGCTGAAAGTCATCTTCGCGTCAGGTCTGTTATGCGGATGCCGGCCGCACTAAGGTCTCTCGCGCGGAGTGTCGGCTGCACCGGCCGAACGTGGTAACAGCGGTTGCGTGGTTGTCAGCCATGCGTAGAGCCCCCCGAGGAGATTTTCAACACGATGGTCAGCCGTGCGCAATGTCTACTGTTCACAATGTCACTGTACGCAATGTCATCTACGCGCTAATGTCTGTCGTGCTGAAAGCCCGTTGCGTATAAAGTCGGTCATTCGAAATATTGCCCGCTCGGTGGTCGGCTGTGGGACGTGTACGCGATCTCGATAACATCCGATAGGAGATGACAGCCATAAAAAAGGAGATTGCCAGAATAAATCGACAATCTCCTGTATATGTATGGCTTCGACCGGATCCGGATCTTCGTCCCTCTTCTTAGAGACATCAGATCTGCGTTTTGACTATTCACGACTGCGAAAGTCCGCCGCGCTGTCCGCTGCCGGCATCTGCGCATACGATCATGCTGCGCGCTCCTGCCGCATCCTCGATCGAAAAGCCCGATTTAGAGAGCGTTCACGTGCAGAGCCAGCGAGCTCTTCAAGTTGGCGGCCTTGTTCTTGTGGATGATGTTGTGCTTTGCCAACTTGTCCAGCATGGCGCTTACCTTCGGCAGCAATGCCTCTGCCGCGTTGCGCTCCGACGTGTTGCGCAATGCCTTTACAGCGTTACGCGTAGTCTTGTGATAGAGACGGTTGTGCGCACGCTTGGTAGCTGTCTGACGGATTCTCTTCTTCGATGACTTGTGGTTTGCCATAGTTTCTTTCTTTTATTTTTTTCTTTTACGTATTCCGTGTTGTCGGAGGTGTCTTGCGTCTCGCGCCCCGAAGATCGTCCGTTGGATAACCTCCTCTTCGGCATCCGGCCCTGACCGGTTTCGGATAGGCTTGCCGCCCGCTCCTGTTCACTATTAAACCGCACGCACCGCCCCGAAACATGGGACGACGCGCCAAGTGTAGCCCATAGCAGAGTCGAACTGCTCTTTCAAGAATGAAAATCTTGCGTCCTAACCGATAGACGAATGGGCCTTACCGCTATTCCCTGTTAAGGGTTTAGCGGTGCGAAGATATGAAAAGATTTTTATTCGGCAAAATGTTTCGGCAAAAAAGTGCGAAAAAAGGCCTATTACCCCTCCGCCGCCGTCTCTGTGAGCGTTATGCTCTGCGTGGCGGCATCGAATCGGACGTAGGGGCTGCTGAACAGTCGCTCGATATATCCGCTGCCGACGATCTGCCGGGTGGGCATATGGTGCAGCCGCGGCGAGTCGATCAACGCTATCTCGTCGCACAGCGACAGAGCGATGTCGAGATCGTGCGTGGAGAAGACGATGCACTTTCCCTGCCGGTGCGCGAGCCGTTGCAGCAGCGTGCACAGCTCGTAGCGGTTAGGCATGTCGAGAAATGCCGTAGGCTCGTCGAGCAGGATCACGGGCGTGGTCTGCGCGAGGGCGCGGGCTATCATCACGCGCTGACACTCGCCGTCGGAGAGCGTGTCGACCATGCGGTCGGCAAGACCTGCCACGCCGGCCGTGGTCATCGCCTCATCGACGATGCGCATATCTTCGGCGCCGGTGCGTCCCAGCCAGTCGGTGTAGGGCGAGCGTCCTATGGCGACCAGCTCGCGTGCACTCATGTTCTCGGCGTGTATGCGCGATGTGTCGACGAACGCTATGCGCCGTGCCGTCTCGGCGGCATTCATCTTCCTGAGCGGCCTGCCGTCGACCCTTATCTCGCCTCGCTGCACATCGCCCAGCGAAGCCATGGCGCGCAGCAGCGTACTCTTGCCCGTACCGTTGCGGCCGAGCAGCGCCGTAATCGTACCGCATCTGAGGGTGGCCGATGCCGAGTCGATCAGAGTCCGCTGCCCGAACGACAGCCGTATATCGCGTAGTTCTATCATGATGCCGAGTTTCTGTTGCGCATTACGACCGCTATTATTATAGGTATACCCAGCAGCGAGGTTATGGTGTTGACCGGCAGCATGACCCCTATGCGCGAGGCGATGTCGCACACCACGCAGCAGAGCAGCATGGCCACTACGCCCCACAGCATCGATGCCGGCATCAGTATACGGTGGTCGGCCGTGCGGAAAGTCATGCGTGCCAGATGCGGCATGGCAAGACCTATGAAGCCGATCGGGCCGCAGAATGCCGTTACGGTCGCTGCCAGAAGCGTGGTCGATAAGAATATCATCGTGCGGGCTCGTCTTACCCCGAGCCCCATGCTACGGGCGTAGTTTTCGCCGAGCATCAGCATGTTGAGCGGCTTTATGACGGCTACGCCCAGTGCCGTGCCCGCAGCAACTATCGGTACGGCGAAGAGCAGATCGGCATGCGTAACGTTGGTCAGCGAGCCCATCGTCCATACGACGAAGGCCTTCAACGACTCCTCCGTGCCCACATATTGCAGTATGCCCACGACGGCGCTTATGGCCGAGCCGAGCATCATGCCGACGATGAGTATTACGTTTATGTTCTTTATGCGTCGCGACAGCGCCATGACCAGCAGCAGTATCGCCGCCGAGCCGGTCCATGCCATGCCGGTTATGCCTATGGCCGAGGCTGCCGATCCGGCTGTTATGCCTAACAGAGGCATGCCGAGCGTGAACAGCGCCACGCCCAGACTCGCGCCCGAGCTGATGCCCAGTACGTAGGGGCCTGCCAGCGGGTTTCTGAACAGCGTCTGCATCTGCAATCCGCTTACCGACAGCGCTATGCCTGCCGTAATTGCCATTACGGCCTTCGGCAGCCGCAGCTCGCGCACGATAACGGCATATTCGTCGCTCGCGCCGCTGCCTGCGAGCGATGCCCATATCTGCGATATAGGTATCGGTGTGGTGCCTGTCAGCAGATCGCACACAAGCAGTGCGACGGCTGCCGCGGACAATGCGATGAAGAGTATTGCGTGTCGGTGGCTGCGCATGGTCTATTCCAGTCGTTGGTAGTAATACAGCGGCTCCTCTCCGCCGCCGATTATAGTCGCCAGATCGCGCAGCACCACGTCGGGATGTACGACGGCCGACTCCCAGAAGTCATTGCCGCCGGCTGCCGTGCGACGGCGGTTGTTGTTGTATATGCGGCCGCTGCGGAAGACCCCGGCCGAGACGAACTTCGGCGTAGACTGCCTGAGCTCCTCCATGTCGGTGCACTGTCCCGTGTTGAGCCACAGATCGGCATCCGTGACGAGCATGTAGGCCTCTTCGAGACCTATCGCCCTCGATCCTCCCGCGGGGTTCTCTCCCGAGTATATGTATCGGCCGCCGGCATCCTCAATAAGCCTTACCATGTAGCTGTCGTCCGAGGGCATGTACCATACGTCCTGATAAGGCGTGTTCAGCATCACGCTCGGCCGTCTTTGGGAGGCTTGCGCTATCGAGTCGCGCAGGGCGGTATATCGTGTCTCAATCGCATCGAACACCTGCGTCGCATGCTCTCTGCATCCGACGATCTCGGATACCGCCACGAGCCACTCCGCCTTGCCCAGCGGAGTCTGTTCGGCATAGTCTCCTATATATAGATAGGGTATGCCCAGCTCCCGCAGCTTGGCCGTGGTAGCCGTATTCTCGCCAGCGACACCGTACAGCAGCACTATGTCGGGACGCAGCGACACTATGCGCTCGAAGTCGAGATTGGGGTCGTAGCCCACGTCGCATACCTTGTCCGAGCCGGATATACGGAGGTTGGTTATGTATCTTTTGCCCGATACGCCCGCTATGCGATCTGCGCAATCTATGGCGTCGAGCATCGCTACATGGCTGCTCGACATGCAGACGACGCGGCGTGCCGCTCCCGTTATTGTCTGACCGTCGTACTCCGCGGCGGCTTTTGCGTCGCCCGATCGCAGTATGAGTAGCTTCTGCTCGGGCATTTCGCCGTCGCCCTGCCACGGACGCGATACCGCGAGAAGCGTGTTTCCCTCTCCGTCGCCGCGTATCTCGAAGCCGGAGGCATGCTGCGGCGTAAAAATTTTTTCGGTAAAATCGTCCGTCGAAATCGTTGTTTTGTCTCCGCAAGATGCTGTTAGCAACAGCGTTGCTGCGGTGTATATGATATGTCGAATAATTCTCATCACAACAAAATTACAAAAAAAGTTCTGTTTAGCGTGACAATTAAAGAAATTTTTCATATCTTTGCATCGCAAAAAAGCTCGGGATGTAGCTCAGCCCGGTTAGAGTACACGTCTGGGGGGCGTGTTGTCGCAAGTTCGAATCTTGTCATCCCGACTAACCGAAATCCTTGATATTCGATTGAGTATCAAGGATTTTTGCTTTTTGTGTGTCGATTGATTCAAGACTTCCGTCCCCGTTTTTCAATGGTTGACACAGGCCGTGCAAATCATCGAAAGGCTATGGATGCCGCCAATTCAGTCATTTGTTTGAAATGCAATGCCCTCGCCGTCGGGGAGCATCCGCTCATGTGGCACATCACGAAAGAGTGCAAACGGACGATTAAGAGTTCATTCGTATCCGTGCAGCCGTCTAATTGGGATTTCGACGGCAACGGGCATAAGTCCGTCTGCCCCACCGCAAGTACACTCGGCGGATCATTCCGAAAGTCAAATCCGAGTATTATCGGACCGAGTTGTCCAAGTTATCCGATAAAGCTGCCCGCAATGAAGATTGCACGGCTCAGGCTTCCCCTTGCCCGTTCGGCTTAACGAGAATATCGTATAATCCACTGTTTGTCGGAAATAGGGTAGTCCCTGCCGCCACATCCTCTTTCTCCATTCCCGTCCCCGCCCGTGCGCTTCGCTCCGCTTCGGGATTATGCTGCCCGACGCTTTCCGCCGGGATTTCAGTGCGCGTCGAGGAACGTACCCCCCCCCAGCCAGAGCCCGGCGATTTATTAATATAAAGACCTCCCATTGCCGATGTCGGGCAATGGGAGGCCGCATGTTTGTCGCTGCGCATCGGCATCCGACAGAGTATGTCGTGCGGATTACTTAGCTCCTACCGCCTTGGCCCATGATGTTTCGAGGAAAGCGGCGTGCGTCTCGGGAAAGTCGCTGCGCTCGATATGGCACGTTACGCCGCAGCTGCGTGGCAGCGCCACCTCGCCGCGCTGACCGTAGTCGGTGTAGAACGTTTCGGTATGGTTGGTATATACGACCGCTTTGTCGAGCGCCTTGCGGAACCCGTCGAGCGCGGTCTGATCGGTCGTCAGCGTCTCGACATACTGTTCCAGATCGAAGTAGAGATGCGACGGGAATCCCTCGTATGCCTGCACGTTCGACGTGTCGGGCGCTGCTGGTGCCTTGGCCAGTATGGCGGCTACGTTATCGGCCAGAGGCTGTAATTCTTTGCAGTCTATCAGAGCTATGGTGCCCGAGCTGTTGCGATAGAAGTTCATGAACGAGCGGCATACGTTTTCCAGATCGTGTCCGCGGTTGAAGAGTATGGGTATGATCTCCTTGTAGGGGAAGCCGTCGCCCAGCACCTCGGCAGGCGAGGCTATGATGTAATCGGCGGCGTTGCGCAGCTCGTACAGCGCCTCGACCGACGACATGAAGCAGGCGTCGAAGAGTATGTAGTCGAACTGCTTGTCGCCCAACACGCCGGCGAGCAGCTCTACCTCCATGCAGTCGTTGCCGTCCTGACCGAAGAAGCGCGGTGCGATGCCCGATGTCTCGGGTCGTCCCAGCATGTATATGTCGAATATGTCGGATGGCACCCAACCGCCGCCGTGCGACGATAGCACAAGTCCGTATGTATCGGCCGGCATCTCCTTGCGCACGCGCTCGATGACGCTCTTCATGAACTCGGGGTCGACGCTCGACTGGCTGGTGGCATACTCCTCGATAACGCGCTGCTTGGCGCGCCCCTGCTCGACGACAAGCTCCGAGAGCCGCGTATAGTTGCCTCTGTCGTAGAACAGCGCTATGCGTCCCGTCTGGGGTATCTTGTCGACGACGGTCATGATCTTGCCGATGTTGTTGTCCATGAATTTTTCAAGACCGTTGTCGCCCATCATATATATTATAAGTGTGTGGCTCTTGTCCTCCGGTTCGGGCGGTGTGGGGGGCTCTGGCTCTCCGCACTCTTTGGCGCAGCCGGTTGCGAGCATCATCGCCGCAGTAATGCAAAACAGGAAAAATCGTTTCATAATGTCGAATCGTATTAAGTTTAATCTTATGCCGGCGCTCCGTGACGGGGCGGCTCTCGGATACAAATATACGCAAACTCCGGAACAAAAGCAAAAAGCCTCTCTGCTGTTTTGTGCGCAGTGCCGTCACTAAATTCAAATATACGAAAAAAATCTTCATTAATGATAAAAATGTAAAAAAAAACATTGTATGGCGTTAGGTTGTTGGATTTTCTGAAAATAATTCTTATATTGCATAGCGAAACAGTAGTTACGAACTTGCGACAAGCAGCAGTTTTGTCTTTTCGAACGTCCGCCTGTGCGCTGCCAAACAGTGTTGCCTATGAATTGTTGATGTAATTTTCTTACATTTGATAAAGGGATAATGCGATCCCTCTTGCGAATCGAAATTTTTATTCACTAATTGTTTATTATATGAAATTTAAGTATCTCCTTTATGCCGCTCTGGCATCGACGTTGACATTTGCCGCCTGCGGCGATGATGATCCCATACCCACCCCCGCTCCCGAAAAGGAGCCGACCGTTGCGGTGACTGCCGGTAAGGCCGATGTAACATCGCTGACCTTTACCGTGACTCCCGCTGATGCCAAGGAGTGCCGTTATGTATGCGTAGAGAACATCGACGGCTTCGATGCCGAGAAGATATTGGCCGAGGGCACCGCCGTTGCGGCTGCCGAGGCTACTTCCGTTACGGTCGAGGGTCTCGCTCCCGAGACCGAGTATACCATTCTGGCTGCCGTGCGCGGCGGTGCCAATAATGACAAGACCGCTCTGTCGCAGGTGTTGAAGATGACCACTCTGGCCGAGCCCGCACCCGAACCCGTCAAGCTGACGCTGGTTTCAGCCGACCGCACGAGCGGTAGCGACGGCAACTTCTTCATCCGGTTCAAGGATGCCGAAGACAAGCATATCATGGAGGTGGACTTCTACGCCGCTGCCGATGCCAAATATCTGCCTGCCGGAACGTATACCGTCTCGGCCGAGGACCAGCCCGGTCAGATCGGCTCTCACTATTCGAGAATCCAGTTCGCCGAGCAGTCTGCCGACGAGTGGATCAAGTTTACGGAGGGTACTGCCGAGGTGGCTATCGCCGAAGACGAGACCTATACCTTCAAGATGAGCTTCACGCTGACCGACGGCGTGGTAGTCGAGGCCGAGTATACCGGCGAGGTCGCTAACATGTCGACCAGCTTGGTTATCGATCTTACGGCAACGGAGGCTGTTCGCATCCACGAAGACAAGGATGCTGGCGAGTTCTATATCAAGCTGACCGACGGTTACAAGACCATGGACGGCATAGGTCTCGATCTTTATGCCGAGGCATCTGCCGAGACGCTTCCCGCCGGCGTATATACGGTAGGCGAAGGCACCGAGCCTGGCACGGCCACCAAGAAGAGCTACGCGGCACCTTACAGCCCGACCTATACGAGCCGTTATTTCGCATCAGGTACCGTTACTGTCAGCGTCGAGGGCGATGTTTATACGTTCGAGATCGACGCAGTTGATACCGAGGGTGCGATCATCAAGGGCCATTATACCGGCGAAGTTAAGGATATGAAGCCTGCTCTGGTCATCGATCTTACCGCAACGGAGGCCGTTCGCATCCACGAAGACAAGGATGCTGGCGAGTTCTATATCAAGCTGACCGACGGTTACAAGACCATGGACGGCATAGGTCTCGATCTTTATGCCGAGGCATCTGCCGAGACGCTTCCCGCCGGCGTATATACGGTAGGCGAAGGCACCGAGCCTGGCACGGCCACCAAGAAGAGCTACGCCGCACCTTACAGCCCGACCTATACGAGCCGTTATTTCGCATCAGGTACGGTAACTGTCAGCGTCGAGGGCGATGTTTATACGTTCGAGATCGACGTAGTTGATACCGAGGGTGCGATCATCAAGGGCCATTATACCGGCGAAGTTAAGGACATGAAGCCTGCTCTGGTCATCGATCTTACCGCAACGGAGGCTGTTCGCATTCACGAAGACAAGGATGCTGGCGAGTTCTATATCAAGCTGACCGACGGTTACAAGACCATGGACGGCATCGGTCTCGATCTGTATGCCGAGGCATTTGCCGAGACGCTTCCCGCCGGCGTATATACGGTAGGCGAAGGCACCGAGCCTGGCACGGCCACCAAGAAGAGCTACGCGGCACCTTACAGTCCGACCTATGCGAGCCGTTATTTCGCATCCGGTACCGTTACTGTCAGCGTCGAGGGCGATGTTTATACGTTCGAGATTGACGTAGTTGATACGGAGGGTGCGATCATCAAGGGCCATTATACCGGCGAAGTTCAAGACATGAAGCCTGCTCCCCAGATCGTAACGATCGAGATGGACTACTGCACTGCAGAAAAGGAGACTATGTTCGCCCAGACCAAGACCAAGTTCCGTTTCTATAAGGGCTCGATGCTTAATCCCACCGAAGATATCGATCTGTTCATATTCTATGACAAGGGCACCGATCAGAATATCGTCGAGGGCGTATATACGTTCGACGCTGCTATGAGCCGCGCCGCCAATACGTTCTACACGGGCGACTATGGTGTAAGAGTCAACGGCGCACGCCGCACGATAGCTTCGGGTACGATTACCGTCGTCAAGAACAGTTCTACCGATATTACCGGCGAGCTGACCTTCGAGGACGGCGAGAGCTGCAAGTTCCACTGGGCGGGTTCGTTCTAAACCGAACACCGATACATCCGCTTCGATTGCCCGACATAATGTCGGGCAATCGCTTTTTATGCTGTGCACGAGCTGCCGCTTTCGGCGAGGCCTATTGCCGATCCTCCCGCACGGTCTTTGCTGCTTGCCGTTGTGGGCTGCGTCGGCCGGCATTCTGCTATGCCGGCTCTGGTTACAGGAAAAATACGGATATTGCATCCCGCAGTTGTTTGTTAAAATATAAATTTGTATATTTGTTAGCCGCAATTTCTTCGGAGCAGCGGTTTTTATTTAACTCTAAAACTATTTATATGAAACTTAGAAAGTTATTTTATTTGGCTACGGTAATGGCTTCGTTCGCCTTTCTTGCGGCGTGCGGTGAGAAGGATGAGCCTGCGCCGGTTCCTACGCCCGAATTATCTGTAACGGTCGAGGCCGGCGCGGCGACAGCGACCACGCTGTCGTTTACGGTTACGCCCGTCGGTGCCGAAGCGTGCGCTTATGTATGTCTGGCTGCGGACGAAAAGATTCCGGCCGCCGACTATATCATGAAGACCGGTAAGCTGATCGCTGCCGACAAGAAGTCCGATGTGACGGCCGAGAACCTGCTCCCGTCCGCCGAGTACTCGATCGTAGTAGCTGTGAAGAAAGGCGACGAACTTGCAGCCTCGAACGTGCTTAAAATGAAGACGCTCGCTGCCGAGGAGGACTATATCAACGCCCGCCATCTCGTGCAGGCCGAGTACAGCACCTCTAATGCTGCCGGCAACGGCAACTACTATCTGGTCGTCTCGACCGAGGAGCCCGATGCCAACGGCAATATCTCGACCCCCGGCAACCTTATGCTGATGCTCGATCTGTTCGCTGCGCTGGATGCCGATCCGGTAAACGCCGTATTGCCCGAGGGCACGTATACCGTGTCGGACAAACACGATCAAGGTACGTGGGCTACCGGTACGACGTTCGTCAATATCGTCGAGGAGTCTGGCAAGCTGTCGTCAGTACCGATGATTTCCGGCGAAGTGATCGTTGCGCACGAGGGCTCGGAGTATCTCATCCGTGCAGACCTCGTGCCGATCGGTGCCGATGAGGCGCTCAGCGTGATGTATCGCGGTCCTATCACGTTCGTACAGACCACCTCGTCGACCTACGAGCCTTTCGACGAGGCGCAGAATATCGACTTCGAATTTTCGACCGGCCGCTTCTGGGCCAACTGGTTCAGCCCGCTCTGCTGCGACGGCTCGATCCAGCTCTTCACGGGCAAGTTCGATGACTCGGGCGTCCAGACCGAGGGCTATTACATCAATATACCGATCTATACGCCTCTGATTGCCGACATCACCTCGAACCCGATGCCGATCCCCGAGGGCGTCTACAACATTTCGACCGTCAAGATGCCCAGCATCTATCAGCTCCCCTATACGATCACTATGGGCGAATATGTCGATCTCTGGGGACAGCTTCATCCCAGCGGATGCTACATCTCTTACCTGAGCGATACCCCCTCTAAGAAGAACCGTCTCGGATTCGTCAACGAGGGTACCGTAACCGTCAAGGGCACGGGTGCCGCCGCAGAGCTTGTACTCGATCTGAAGACCGATAACGGCATTGCCATTACCGGCAGCTACAAGGGTAATCTGAACGTGCGCAATCTGGTCGACAACGGCAACATGCCTGCGCGTCCGTGGAGCGACGTCGAGAGCAATGTCGACCTCTCGTTCGCATCCAATATCAATGTTTACGGCTACTTCATGGAGAACTTCCTGACCGAAACGCACAACACGTGGGTGGTATATATGGTACCCGATGCTCCGAGAACCGGAAGCGCCATGTACCTCGAATTTCTCTCGCCGGTTTCGGCCGGTCGCGACATGACCGGTACGTACAACGTATCGCTCGACCTCAGCAACGATTACATCCTCTTCCCGGGTATGACCGATCTGGGCGGCAGCTCGGTAGACTGGTCATGGTATATCGATGCCTCTAAGATTACCGCCGACGGTAATATCACGGTCGCCGCCCCCGTTCAGAGCGGTACGATGACCATTACCAAGGAGGGCGACGGATACAAGTTCGTCTTCGACCTCGCCGACGATGCAGGCCATACGATCAAGGGCGAGTGGACGGGTGCCGTAGATATCGAGGATTACGATCCCAACGCCCCGGCCAAGGCTCTCCGCCGTCTGGCACGATAACCGGTCGGAGATTCCCGATCGATAATCGCAATCGACGTTATGTCCCTGCCGAATCGTCGGCAGGGACTTTTATTTTGCCCTGGGGCGCCAGTGCGGTGCGGTGTGGCTGTGCAGTTGGGTGCCAGTGCGGTAAGGTGCGGTGTGGTTGTGCAGTTGGGCGCCAGTGCGGTGCGGTGTGGTGCGGCTGTGCAGTTGGGCGCCAGTGCGGTGCGGTGCGGTGCGGCTGTGCAGTTGGGTGCCAGTGCGGTAAGGTAGTGCAGTGTGACGGCATTGGGGTGCTGTGAAGTCCGGTGCGGCGGTGCATTGTTGCGGTATAGATAAAAGTTATGATTTTTGCATTTCGGATAGAGCGGGCATATCGATACACGCTTTTCGGCCGCTTTCGATAAGTATGTCTTATGCAGACGGCAATAGCCATAAACGCCGGCAGCATGCAAGAAAAAGCGTGGCGGGAGTTGCAGAACGTGGAAATTTTCGTATCTTTGGCTTCGTCGAAGATATCCCCGTCTCGACATACACTGGAAACAATATTTTTATGTTAGACCGCAACCTGATAAAAATCTACGAGCAGAGCTTTCGCGACAACCGCGAGATGTCGGCTCTGACCGACTACTTCAAGGGCGAATCGTTCTCATATTACGAAATGGCCAAGGAGATCGCCAAACTGCATCTGCTGTTCCGCAAGGCCGACATAAAGCGCGGCGACAAGATTGCGCTTATAGGCCGCAACAATACGCGCTGGTGCATAACCTACATTGCCACGATAACCTACGGTGCCGTTATAGTGCCCATATTGCAGGACTTCGCGCCCAACGACGTGATACATATCATCAACCATTCGGAGAGCAAGCTGCTCTTTCTGGGCGACAACTTCTGGGACGATATCGAGGAGGAGCAGATTCCGCATGTGGATGCCGTATTCTCGCTTACGGACTACCATGTGATCCACGAGCGCGACGGCCACACGCTGACCAAGTTCGTGTCCAATATCGTGCGCCACTATCGCGAGGCCTATCCCCGCGGCTTCGGCAGCGAGGATATCAAATATCCCGATATCCCGAACGATGCGGTCTGTCTGCTGAACTATACCTCGGGCACGACAGGCTCCTCGAAAGGCGTCATGCTGACGGTCAATAACCTGACGGGCAACGTCCTGTTCGCACTCAGCGTCGACAATCCCCTCACGGGAGACAAGTATTTCCACCGCGGCGGCCGCACGCTGTCGTTCCTGCCGCTGGCGCATGCCTACGGCTGTGCGTTCGACTTTCTGACGCAGCTGGCCTGCGGTGCCCATATCACGCTTCTGGGACGCATCCCTTCGCCCAAGATTCTGGTCGAGGCGATGCAGATAACGCGCCCGACCGTGATTTGCAGCGTGCCGCTGGTGCTCGAAAAGGTATATCGCAAGAGCATCCTGCCGCTGTTGGAGAAGGGGCCTATGAGCATCGCCATGAAGATTCCGTTTATCAATACGGCGATATACTCCACGATCCGCTCGCGCCTTATGGAGCAGTTCGGCGGGTGTCTCAATCTGTTCATCGTCGGCGGTGCCGCGCTCAATCAGGAGACCGAGGCGTTCCTGCGCAAGATCAAATTCCCGCTGACGGTGGGCTACGGCATGACCGAGTGTGCCCCCTTGATAAGTTTCAGCGATCATCAAGACTTCAAGCCCGGCTCGTGCGGCAAGTACCTCAAAGGTTATCTCGAAGCCAAAATCGACTCGCCCGATCCCGAAAACCGTCCGGGCGAGCTGCTCGTGCGCGGCGAACATGTGATGAATGGCTATTACAAGAACGATAAGGCGACCAAGGCCGTGCTTACGGCCGACGGCTGGCTGCATACGGGCGACATGTGCACTATGGACGCCGACGGCACGCTCTACATCCGCGGCCGCTGCAAGACGATGATACTCTCGGGCTCGGGGCAGAATATCTATCCCGAGGAGATCGAGGACAAGCTCAACAACATGTATATGGTGTTGGAGTCGCTGGTGGTGGAGAACAACGGCAAGCTGACGGCTCTGGTGGTGCCCGACTACGAGCTCTCGAATATTGAGGGCGTCGATGTCGACGACCTGCCAAAGATCATGGAGGACAACCTCAAACAGCTCAATTCGCAGGTGGCCTCTTACGAACGTATCGCCAACATCGTGATCTATCCCAAGGAGTTCGAGAAGACGCCCAAGCGCAGCATCAAGCGTTATCTATACAACGCCAATACGCTAAATCTGTCGTAACGACATATCCTCTCGATGAGAAGACGGGCTGCCGAATTATCGGCAGCCCGTCGTGCGTTGCGTGCGTTGCGTGCGTTGCGTGCGCCTTGTGCAACGCATGCGTTTTTGGATGTTGCGGCCGGTTTGCCTGCGCGCAAACGGGCTGTGGATGACCGGCAGGCTGCCTATGCTGTGTGTCGTTGCGCCTGAGCCGTCTGCCGGACGGCAGCGCAGAGCTGGCGTAAGTGGGCGCAGAGCCGGCGTGGCGTGCAGCAATCAGTTCCAGAGATACGATGTCTGGTAGTATGCGGCGGCTTCGCGAACGGCATCCTCGTCGATACGGCCGACGGGCTGCATGTCGTACTCCGAGTCGGAGATCTTCTCGACGGCGTATTGCTTGACGCCGTCCGTGAGCGAGCGGCGTGCGCTGCTGCTGCGCGGCGACATTATGGTCAGCGTATCGTTTTTCAGATAGCCCAAGTCCTGATATGTGGCGATGAAGGCGCGCTCGGGATACTCCTCGTCGAGGATGTCGCGGCCATAGAAAGCCGAGTCGTATTCCATGTCGAGAAGTGCGAACAGCGTGGGCATGATGTCGATCTGCGATGCGACCTTTGCCACGGCCTGCGGCGCGAAGCGCGACGGGGAGTAGATCATGGCCGGTATGCGGTATTTTTCGAGCGGTATTTCGATCTTGCCGGCACTCGACGCACAGTGGTCGGCCGTGATGACGAATACCGTATTGTCGAACCACTCCTCGCGGCTCGCCTTTTCGAGGAAGCGCCCGAGGGCATAGTCGCTGTACATGACGCCGCCCTCGCGTATCTTCTCTGTGGGCGGTATCGAGATGCGTCCGTCGGGGTAGGTGTAGGGACGGTGGTTGCTGACGCTCATCACATGCGCGAAGAACGGGCGCGAATCGGCGGCGGCCTTCTCCGACAGGGTCTTCAACACCTTGTCGTAGGCATCCTCGTCGCATACGCCCCATATATTGGCGAACGTGATCTCGTCGGGCGAGTAGCTCTCCTTGTCGATGATGTCGTAGTGGTTGGAGCCGAAGAACGACTTCATGTTGTCGAAGTAGCTCATGCCGCCGTAGAAGTATGTCACGGAGTATCCCTTCTGTTGTTTGAGCATGCGCCCGGTGGAGTTCATGTCGGCGTGCTGCTCGCGCTTGATGACGCTCTGTCCGGGGCACGGGGGCAGCGACAGCGTGACGGCTTCCAGCCCGCGCACGGTGCGGTTGCCCGTGGCGAACATGTTGTCGAAGACTATCGCGCGGCGGCTCAGAGAGTCGAGCGCAGGGGTAAGGCCGTTGCCGTTGCCGTAACGCTCCATGAACGACGCCGACATGCTTTCGAGCGTTATAAGTACTATGTTGGGGCGCTGCTCGCTGCCCTTCGAGGCTATGCGGCGCATGTTGCCCTCCGAGGAGCCGTACTCGTCGAATATGCGGCGGCGCGCCTGGTCGTCGTCGAGGGTGGGGTAGAACTGTCTGTAATCGATACGGTTCTTGAAGAATGCGTCGAAGAACCTATACACTCCGTTGGCCTGCAACTCGTTGAGATAGACGTTGGGCGTCTGCTGCCAGCGCGTGTTGAAGACAAGCAGGCCGAAGGCTGCGGCGGCTGCGACAAGGTAGACGGGCGAGATGACGGCCTTCCAGCGCCAGCCCTCCCCCATAAGGTCGGTTCGAGGTATATCGCGGCGGAACAGCGCCCATGTCACGGCTGCCGTAATGGCGAGCATGATGCCTACGAGCGGTATTATCGGATACGACTCCATGATGTTGCCTATGACCTCGTTGGTGTAGATCAGGTAGTCGACGGCAATGAAGTTGTAGCGCACGCCGAACTCGTCCCAGAAGATATATTCGCTGATGACGTTGAAGACTATGACGCACACGTATATCGACAGCAGCAGCCCGAAGCCGAAGAGGGTCATCGGCCGGCGCACGCGCTTGAAAAAGAGCTTGACGCCGAACACTGCGGCCAGCAGTGCGGTAAGGATCGACCCTGCAAGAGGCGCGACGCTGCCGTACTCGTGCAGGATGTTGTGTGCGAATGTCGTGTAGCAGAACAGTCCGACCAGATGGCCGAAGATGATGTAGCCGGCTGGCCGGCGGTACTTGGCCTCTGTGGCCAGAAGCATGAACAGCCAGACGAATATGTAGGCTATGGTTATGACGCACAAGTCGTTGAGTGCTCCCAGCAGGAATATCTGCATCCAGCCGCCGAGCGAGAATCCCGTGTCGACGGTCTGCGGGTTGAACAACAGAACGATGCGCAGCAGCGTGCCTACGCCGAGCGTGAGGGCTGCGAGCTTGAACCATATTCTCAGGAACAGGGCTATGCTCGGATTGTTTCTTATGTTGCGTAGTGTATCCATACTTATCGGTTTTTCTGCGACAAATATATATAATATGGGGCAATTATCCGCAATCTTGTGCAGATGTTATTCGCAGCCGGCCGCTTTCAGCCGAGCATGTCGCCCTGATGTGCGTCGAGCTGTCGCATGCGTCTGTCGAGCATCGCCCACAGCGTACCGCTGCGCAGACCGTGCCAGCAGCGGTTGGCGAGGTAGTGCGGCGGCACCTCGCTTATGATGCGCTCTATGGCGATGTTCGCGGGCAGGCGGCGTATGATGTCTGCCACGAGATCGATATATTGCTCCGCCGTCCACGAGACGAAGCGCTGCGGCTCGGCGAGCCACAGCGCTTCGAGCGGCGTCGAACGCAGTATTTGCAGGCGGTGGAGCTTGATGCTCGACAGCGGCATGCGGGCTATGTCGGCCGTGCCGCGCAGGATCGATGCGGAGTCCTCGCCGGGCAGGCCGAGGATGAAGTGCCCGCCGACGGCGATGCCGCGAGATGCCGCGGCCTCGACGGCACGGCGCGAGGCGGCGAAGTCGTGGCCGCGGCCTAAGGCTTCGAGCGTGGCGTCGCATGTCGACTCGATGCCGTACTCTATGGCTACGTAGCGGTGCCTCGCCAGGTCGGCGATCATATCGAGCTTCTCGTCGTCTATTGTGTCGGGGCGCGTACCGATAATAAGACCCGCCACCGAGGGGTGGCTCAGCGCACGGGCGTAGATGCGCGCAAGCTCGTCGGCCGGTGCGTAGGTGTTGGAGTATGATTGCAGATAGGCGATGTATCCGGCGGCCGTGCGGCCGCGGCGCGCGTGGAATGCTATGCCCTCGTCGATCTGCCGCCGGATATCCCGCGTGCCGGAGCAGTAGCGCGGCGTGAAGGCGTCGTTTCGGCAGAAGGCGCATCCGCGGGTGGAGATCGTGCCGTCGCGGTTGGGGCATGTGAATCCCGCGTCAACCGATATTTTCTGCACACGTTCCAGACCCGTCGCGCGGCGCAGATATTGCGCGTATGTCGTAAATCGCCGTTCCATGTCGCGAAGATAGTAAAAAACGATGCGCCAACGGATTTTGGGGCTCGATATTTGGCGAATAGAAAAAATTTGCATAACTTTATAATCCGTAAACGTCGGGGCGGATTGCGCTCTGCCATGCGACGTTCGGTGTGTATATCATGCACGAAAGTTAAAAACTTAAAACTTCTGATAGTATGAAAAATTATTCAGCAAAAGAGATTAAGAACATCGTTCTTGTGGGTGCCCCCGGCGCCGGTAAAACCACTCTTGCCGAAGCAATGGCTTTCGAGGGAAAGGTAATAGACCGCAGGGGAAGCATAGAGACGAACAATACTCTTTCGGACAACACCGACATCGAGCACGAATACAAGCGGTCGATCTACTCGACGATCCTCTTTACGGAGTTCAAGGAGCGCAAACTAAATATAATAGACTGTCCCGGATCGGACGATTTCTGCGGTAACCTCTTCTCGGCCTTCAAGGTGGGCGACGTGGGCGTCATGGTGCTCAACGCCCAGAACGGCTGGGAGGTGGGCAGCGAGTTGCAGTCGCGTTACGCCCGCATACTCAACAAACCGCTTATCGGCGTGGTGAACCAGCTCGACGGCGACAAGGCCAATTTCGAGGCTGCCGTCGAGGGCATCGCGGCCAATTCGCCCGTGAAGCCCGTCATCGTGCAGTATCCCGTGAATCAGGGTGCGGGCTTCGACTCGTTCATCGACGTGCTGATGATGAAGATGTACCGCTTCAAGGACGATAACGGCACGCGCGAGGAGCTGGAAATACCGGCCGAGGAGCAGGAGCGCGCCGCAGCGCTCAATCAGGAGCTTGCCGAGGCGGCCGCCGTGTACGACGACGCACTTATGGAGCTCTACTTCGAGAAGGGTGCGCTGACGCAGGACGACATACGTTCGGGTCTGAAACTCGGCGTGTCGAAGCGCGACGTGATGCCGATCTTCTGCACCAGCGGCAAGCGCGACATCGGCACCAAGCGTCTTATGGAGTTCATCATAAACGTGGCTCCGGGCCCGCTGAAGGCTCCGGCATTCCTTACCACCGAGGGCGAGGAGCTGCATCCCGAGGCCGATGCTCCGACGGCGCTGTTCATATTCAAGAGCCAGCTCGAACAGCATATCGGCGAGATTACCTATTTCCGCGTTGTGCGCGGCAAGGTGACCGAGGGCATGGAGCTGGTCAACAGCCGCACGGGCAACAAGGAGAAGCTGTCGCAGCTCTTCGCCGTTGCCGGCAAGAACCGCATCAAGGTCGGCGAGCTGTCGGCCGGCGATATCGGCTGCACCGTCAAGTTGAAGGGTTCGCGCACCAACGACACGCTCGCCTCGCCGTCGACCCCCGTTAGCGTCGAGCCGATCGTATTCCCCGAGCCGCGTTACAGAGCGGCGGTCAAGGCCAAGGAGCAGAACGACGAAGAGAAGCTGGGCAAGCTGCTCAACGATGCCAAGTACGAGGATCCGACTATCCTGGTCGAGTACTCGAAAGAGCTGAAACAGACTATTATACAAGGACAGGGCGAGCATCATCTCAACATCCTGAAATATCGTCTTTCGACAGAGAACAAAATGGAGATGGAGTTCTTCGCGCCGAAGATTCCGTACAGGGAGACCATTACCAAGGTCGCGCAGGCCGACTACCGTCACAAGAAGCAGTCGGGCGGTTCGGGACAGTTCGGCGAGGTGCACATGGTCATCGAGCCCTATTACGAGGGCATGCCCGAGCCGACGAAGTACAAGGTCAACGGCAAGGATATCACGGTGAATATCAAGGGCAAGGAGGAGTACGACCTGCCGTGGGGCGGTAAGTTGCAGTATTACAACTCTATCGTCGGAGGCGCCATCGATGCCCGCTTCATGCCGGCGATATTGAAGGGTATCATGGAGAAGATGGACGAAGGCCCGCTTACGGGATCGTATGCGCGCGACATCCGCGTAGTGATCTACGACGGTAAGATGCACCCGGTGGATTCGAACGAGATCTCGTTCAAGCTGGCTGCGCGCAACGCGTTCAAGGAGGCGTTCCGCAACGCAGGACCCAAGATCATGGAGCCGATCTACAATGTCGAGGTGCTTACGCCCAGCGAATACATGGGCTCGGTAATGAGCGACTTGCAGAACCGTCGTGCCATGATTATGGGCATGGAGTCGGACAAGGGATTCGACCGCCTCAATGCGCGCGTGCCTCTGGCCGAGCTGTACCGTTACTCGACATCGCTCTCGTCGCTCACGTCGGGTGCTGCGACCTACACGATGCAGTTCGCATCTTACGAGCAGGTGCCGGCCGACGTTCAGGACAAGCTGTTGAAGGCATACACCGATACGGACGAGGATTGACGGGCTGCGGCCGGCATTTCGGTGCCGTGCGGTGCTCTGAACGGATGAACATGCGGCGGATCGCTTAGGCTGTCCGCCGCTGTTCGGTTCGTGTGCCGGCCGGTATGCCGCTCGGCTCGCGGCGGCCGTGTCGGCACTCGGGCGCGTGTCGAGGCCGCATGCGGCTGCATGACGCGAAAATAGGTATAAATACTATCTGAAAAACGGATAAAATTATACACCTTTGTCACCGATTATTAAATAAACAGACTTATACAATGAAGATCAAACATCTATGTATCGCGGCCGCGCTGTCGGCAGCCGCCCTCACAGGCGTCAATGCCCAGCAGCCCGAGTCGTTGCAGGCTCAGATCGAATCGCTCAACGCCCGTATAGCCTCTTTGGAGACCGATTTGGCCGAGAGCCGCGGCAAGGCCGACGGCGGTGCGAAGTCTTTCTTCGACGAGCATTTGAGAATTTCAGGGTACGTACAGGTCGGCTACGAGTGGACCGAGGATACGGCCTCGACCTTCTTTCTGAAACGTGCGCGCTTCAAGGTCGACGGCGATTTGTGGCGCGACAAGCTCGACTACTGCTTGCAGATCGAGTTCGCTTCGCCCAAGGTCGTCGACGCATACGTCAGATTCAAGCCTATGGCGCAGGTCAATGCCCAGTTGGGTCAGTTCAAGATACCGTTTTCGATCGAGAATACCGAGTATGCGCCGCTGCGTGCCGAGTTCATCGAGTACCCGCTGGCGCTGCGCAAGCTGGTGCGCATGGACGATGTGTGCGGCATCTCGTCGACGGGTCGCGACATCGGAGCGCAGCTCTACGGATCGTTCTTCGAGCAGGAGGGCTACCACATACTCAATTACAGCGTAGCCGTGATGAACGGTTCGGGCATCAACAAGCTCGACGACAACAAATCCAAAGATCTTATAGGCCGCGTAATGCTGCGCCCGATAAAGAATCTCCTGGTCTCGGGCTCGTACATGTGGAGCGAGGTGCCCATAGGCGATAACCCCTATGCCGAGGCGTCGCGCTGGGGTGTGGGTGCCGAGTACGACTGTCCGCGCTTCGTGGCGCGTTCGGAGTATGTCGTCGGCCGCACGGCCGGCATCGACTCTCACGGTGCCTATGTAACGGCCGGATACAAGTTCGACGCTCCTTTCGTGGCGCTGGCGCGCTGGGAGTTCTTCGACGAGAACAAGGCCGTGCACGGATACCGCCAGACGAACTATGCCGTAGGCGTGGACTATCGACCGTTGAAGTATCTGCGCATGCAGCTCAACTATACCTATGCCGTTTACAGCGATGAGAGCCGCCATAACATCAGCGGCATCAACTTCATGCTGTCGGGAATATTCTAAACCGATAGAGTTACAAATTCGAATTTATGGGAAACTTCTTCAAAAAACTACTTGTCGAGGACTGGGTGGTCGTCATCGTGAGCATTCCGCTTCTCTTGCTGGCCGCCTTTGCCTGCGCTCTGCCGGGCGGAGGTCCCTCGGTGCCCTCTACGCTCTCCACTCTCGGGGCCTGGGGCAACATAGGCGTGTTGTTCGCCATAGCTCTGGCGATACTCTTCGTAGGAAACAAGCTGTTGGGACGTCCGCTCAGAGGCCTTCTGGTGTCGTTCGTGGCGGTCTTCGCCGTGGCGCTGCTGGCGCAGTGGGTGGCCAAGATCGATACGATCAAGTACTACGGTTTCGAGGCCGTCTTCTTCTCGGTCATATTCGGCCTTATCATCCGCAACTGCTTCCGTATACCCGAGTGGTTGAAGCCGGCGATTCAGGGCGAGTTCTTCATCAAGATAGGCGTGGTGTGCCTCGGCGCGACGATTCTGTTCCGCGACGTGATGAAGTCGGGCAGCGTCGGTCTGGTGCAGGCGTTGATCGTGGTCTGCATAGTGTGGTTCTTCGCCTATTTCATTGCGCGCAGGTTGAAGGTCGACCGTGCGACGGCGATGACGCTTTCGAGCGGCGTGTCTATATGCGGCGTGTCGGCTTGTATCACGGCTGCGCGTGTTGCAGGTACCGACGACCGCAAGTTGTCGTATATAGTCTCGGTCGTTCTGATCATCGTCGTGCCGATGATCTATCTTATGCCGTGGCTTGCCGAGACGGTCATCCCTCTCATAACGTCCGATCCCGTCGTGCAGCAGGAGATAGCCGGTGCATGGATCGGCGGTACGATCGATACCACCAGCGGTGTGGCCGCCTCGTCGGAGATGGCTTTCAGCGCTCATGGCGATCTGGCCAATAAGACGGCCGTCATCGTGAAGGCTACGCAGAACGTCTTGATCGGCGTTGTGGCGTTCTTCATCGCGCTCTACCTCTCGACCAAGGGCGAGGGCGGGGAGTCGCGCCGTCCGTCGCTGGGCATCGTCTGGGAGAAGTTCCCGAAGTTCATTCTGGGCTTCGTGGCGGCATCGCTCGTATTCAGCCTCTGCCAGTCGAACGGCATCTTCCCCGATGCCGCCGAGTCGAAGCTGGCCGAGACGTCGCTGGCAAAGACATTCTCTACGTTCTTCTTCTCGCTTGCCTTCGTATGTATAGGTCTCGACACGCGGTTGAAGGATATCGTATCGAAGGAGAACCGCAACGCCCTCTACGCTTTCCTCGGCGCGCAGTGCTTCAATATCGTGGCCACGTTCGCCGTGGCATGGCTGCTTTTCGGTGTCGTCAAGCCGGCCTTGTCGTCGGATGAAGGTGCGGCAGATAACGCAGCCGTGTCGGTAGAGCTCAAAGCGGATGCACTACGTATAACGGGCGATATGACCACGCGTCAGGCCGAACCGTTCGGGGATCTCGGCAGGAATTGATCCGCACCCGAAGCGGTGCCGCCTGTCGCTGTGCGGTAACGGTATCGCCCCGGCTTCGACGATCGAAGCCGGGGCGATTGTTTTGTCGGGATCAGATGCCGCTGCGGAGTGAGGCTGCGCGTTGCGGCATGCCGCCGTGCCTGCCTTGCGCTGCGGCGACGTATCAGATCGAGATGTTGAGGATTTCGAGTTTGAGCGTGCCCGCCGGAACCGATACCTCTACCGTGTCGCCGACCTTGCGGCCGAGCAGCGCCTTGGCTATCGGCGTGCCTATGGCCAGCTTGCCCTCGCGCAGGTTTGCCTCGTTCTCGGATACGATCGTGTACTCCACCTCTTTGTTGACGTTGTGGTTGAGCAGCTTGACGCGGCTGAGGATCTGCACCTTGCTGGTGTCGATCTTAGACTCGTCGATGATTCTCGCCTTCGAGAGCGTATGCTCCATTTGGGCGATGCGCATCTCCAACATGCCTTGCGCCTCGCGTGCGGCGTCGTACTCGGCATTCTCCGACAGGTCGCCCTTGTCGCGCGCCTCGGCAATGGCGGCCGATATGGCTGGACGCTCGACCGAACGCATGTGGTCGAGCTCCTCTTTGAGCTTCTTCATGCCGTCGGCAGTCAGGTAGATAATCTCTTTTTCCATAGTATTCTCGTTTTTTGAATTTCACACAAAATAATAAAGAATCCCGACCTTTACCAGATCAGAACCCTAATAACGTATACAAAGATACGGGCAATATTTCGATCTGCCAAATTTTTTTGGCACAAAGTGTGCCGCACCGTAGTGCGCCGGTCGACTTTGCTTGACGAGTGCGGCGGCGCAGATGTTTGCTTTCCGGTTCGATGTTGTTTTTCTGGACGATATATGTTTTATGGGTCGCGGTGCTGTGGCGAGCCGTAGTAGTGCGCGGCGGCGATCCGCGCATTCAGGCGGCATGGATGATGGCCGCCGTGCTGCTGCCTCCGCTGGCCGGTGCGATGTTCGTCATGCTCGCAGGGCGGCGCGTTCGCCGGGTGCCAGGCGAACGCTTGTCGTCGGCCGTCGAGAGCATCGTGGCGGCCGGCTGCTCGACACGCTGCGTGCAGGGCAATAGGGTAGAGGTATCCCCGACCGTCTCGGCTGCCTTTTCGTCGATGATAAGCGACATGCAGCGTGCGCGGTCGACCATACATGTCGAGTATTATATATTGACGTGCGACAGGCTGGGCATGGCCATACTGTCGCTGCTGAGGCGCAAGGCGAGGGCGGGGGTATCGGTCAGGGTATTGTGCGACGCATACGGCTCGCGGCGTCTGCCGCGGTCGCTCGTGCGCTCGCTCTCTCGCGACGGCGTGCGCATAAGGTTCGATTCGCCGATCGTGTTTCCCTATTTCAGGTGGGCTACGCACTGTCGCAACCATCGCAAAATGGTAATCGTCGACTCCCGAACGGCGCATGTCGGCGGCATAAACATCGCCAGCCGTTATCTCGACGGCGATACGCTGGGGCGCTGGTACGACGAGCAGGTGCGCCTTACGGGCGGAGCAGTGGCCGATCTGGAACGGCTCTTTACAAGCGACTGGGTGCGCTCGGGCGGCGAGCCTATCGAAGCGGCCGTGCCGTCGCTTAGGGGGCTGCGCATGCCTCTGCCGGGCAGGGCTGCGGTGCAGGCGGCATGGTCGGAGCACGGGATCTCGCGCACTACCATAGCCGACGCCATAGCGGCGGCCATGGCCCAGGCGCAGCGGACGATCCATATCGTGACGCCCTATTTCCTGCCGCCGCAGTGGCTGCTCGATTCGCTGCGGCGGGCCTCGGCCTCGGGTGTGCGGGTGGTGCTGATGCTGCCGTCGAGGTGCGACTCGTCGATCGTCTGCATGGCCGCACGAAGCTATGTCGCGGAGTGCGTCGAAATGGGCATCGACGTGGTAATCTACGACGAGGGGTTTCTGCACTCGAAGCTGATAGTCATAGATTCGTGCCGCGTGTTGATAGGCAGCATGAATCTCGATTACAGAAGCATGGATTACAATCGCGAGCTGATGCTGGTTATCGACGACTGCCCGACGGCGCAGAGATACGCGGAGTCGGTCGCGGCCATGATGTCGCGCTGCCGGAGGGTAACGGCCGAGGATACGGAATCGGGCAGGTGGCGCTGCGGCACTGCGGCGCGTCTGGCACGCCTGCTCTCGCCGCTTATGTAGCGGCTCGGCATATTGAAAGGATAAAGGTTATGAGAAGGTTTTTGTGTATGGTCTTGATTGCGGCGTGCATGCCCCTTGCGGCGCGTGCACAGCTGTTGCATGTGGGTTTGCGCGGCGGCGTGAATATCTCCGACGTGTCGGTCGAGCGCTTTGCGCTGGCGGATGCCGTCGTATCGTCTGGGCGTATCAAGGCGGGCTATCAGTTCGCCTTCATGGCGCGTACCAACCTTACGCGACACCTCCATTTGCAGGCCGAGATCGAGTATGCCTGCGGCGTGAACGCCTATCGGATCGACCGTATGACCTCGGCGCGCAGCATCAGCATACAGTCGCGGCGTCTCAATCTGCCGTTGGAGCTGGGCGTGCAGCTTGGCGCTGCGCGGTTGTTCGCCGGAGCCTCGTTCGTCATAGGCGACTGGACGGGCAATTCGGATGCCTCGCGTCTGGGCGTCGACTACGACATGCCCGATGTGGCGATAGTGGGCGGTGCGAGCGTCCATTTCTCGAATATGTTCGTCGAGGCGCGTCTGCGCTCAGCTACGGGGTCGCGCCATGCGCTCTTCCGCATAGGCGATGCCGTGAGGAGCATGAGTATCCGCCGCAACATGCTGTGGAGCCTGTCGTTCGGAATCTTCTTTTAGCCGCTTTTTCGAGCCGGGTGCGTATAGGATATCGTAGAAGTACATTTGCGACGAGTGCCGCCTCCGTTCGGGGGCGGCACTCGCTGCGATTACGCTTTCTCTACCGGCGGTCGAACGCCGGAGCGCGCAGAGCTATGTTCTCGCCGTCGGGCGTTACCAGACATACGCCGCTCTCCTCTGCGGTTATATGGCCGATGACGTCGACCAGCCCCAGACGCATGATCTTCTCCTGCATCGCGAGCGGTACGGTAAAGAGCAGCTCGTGGTCCTCGCCGCCGTTGAGCGCCGCCACGACGGGATCGATGTGCATCTGTTCGGCCAGAGCGGTGGTCTGACGTGCAATGGGTATGCGTTCGAGATATATGCGGGCACCGCACCGCGAGCTGCGGCAGATCTGTATCAGGTCGCTGGCAAGTCCGTCCGAGAGGTCGATCATCGAGGTGGGGCGGATGCCCTCCTCGGCCAGAGCCTCCACGATGTCGATGCGCGGCTGCGGTTTGAGATACTTTTCGAGCAGATATTCGTAGCCCTCGAACTGCGGTTCGGGGTTGTCGATGTCGTTCAGCACGCGCTTCTCGCGTTCGAGCAGATGCAGCCCCATGTAGGCGGCGCCCATGTTGCCGCTTATGCAGATCAGGTCGTGCTGCGAAGCTCCGCTGCGGTATACCAGCCGGTCGCGCTCGGCCTGTCCCAATGCCGTGATGTTTATTACCAGACCGTTCATCGAGGCCGTCGTGTCGCCGCCGGCGATGTCGATGCCGAACCTGTCGCAGGCCGCGCGTGCACCCTCGTAAAGCTCTTCGAGCGCCTCGACCGATATTTTGGACGATACGCCGAGCGAGAGCAGGATCTGCGACGGGCGTGCGTTCATCGCTATGATGTCGCTGATGCCGCGCGTTACTACCTTGTATCCCAGATGTTTGAGCGGAAAATATGTCAGGTCGAAGTCGATGCCCTCGACCAGCATGTCGGTCGAGACGACCATAACGCGGCCGTTGCCGCAGTCTATAACGGCAGCATCGTCGCCTGCGCCGGTAAGCGTCGTGGGGTCGTGCGCCTCGATGCCGGATATAAGACGGTCGATGAGGCCGAATTCGCCGAGCGATTCGATGCGTGTAGGTTGTTTTGTCGCCATGATTATCAAAATTTTTACAAAATTAGGTTTTTGTTGGCGAGTTGCAAAAAAAAAGTTAAATTTGCGGAAGTGTTTTTTTCGACCGCTTTGCGGTGCGATAGTAAATAATATTGAAAAAACATGTTAAACATCATTCTGTTCGGTGCCCCGGGTTGCGGCAAGGGCACGCAGGCGAAACGTCTGGCCGAGCATTACGGTCTCAATCACATCTCGACGGGCGAGGTCATACGCTCGGAGATCGCTCGTAAGACGGAACTGGGTCGCAGCATGGAGGGTTATATCTCGCGCGGAGAGCTGGCGCCCGACGATATCGTCGTGGGCATGATCCGCGATTATATGGAGTCGCACAGGGGCGAGGGTTCGATCTTCGACGGATTCCCGCGCACCACGGCGCAGGCCGAGGCCTTCGATATAATGCTCGACCGAATGGGGCTTGCGGTCGACACGATGATATATATGGACGTACCCGAGCAGGAACTGGTCGACCGCATACTGTTGCGCGGCAAGGATTCGGGACGTGCCGACGATGCCTCGGAGGAGGTCATACGCAACCGTATCGATGTCTACCGTTCGCAGACCGAGGTGGTCGCCGAGTACTATTCGCAGAGAGGCAAGTATGCCGGCGTGAACGGCCACGGAACGATGGACGAGGTGTTCGAACGCCTTTGCAATGTGATCGACGCTCTGCCCCGTTAGACAGGGCAGCACGGAAATGCGGCATCCCCATGCAGGATTTTTCGAGTCCTGTATGGGGATGCCGTCTTTTGCGGAGGGCTGTCGGCGCCGCTCCCGTAAGCATAAAAAGAGACGAGACCGGCATTTGCCGATCTCGCTTTGTTGGGCTACCTGGATTCGAACCAAGAATGACAGGACCAGAATCTGTAGTGTTACCATTACACCATAGCCCAATTGCTTTCTGTTTGACGATGCAAAAGTAGAATTTTATTTTTTAACTGCAAAGGATTTTCTGAAAAATTTTTTACCTTTGTTAGAAATTTATTCGATAATACGAATTATTAACCGTTAAACCTTATATTTATGAACAACATCAAGGCGCGTCTGATTGTGATGAACTTTCTGCAATTCGCGATCTGGGGCGCATATCTGACATGTATCGGTCAGTTTCTCGGCAAGGCGGGATTGGGCGATTACGTACCTTGGTTCTATATAGCACAGGGCGTAGTGTCGATCTTCATGCCTGCCGTCATGGGTGCGCTGGCCGACAAATTCATCCAGCCCCAGCGGCTGTTGGGTATCTCGCACCTTCTCGCTGCGGGCTTCATGCTCGTTGCGGCGTACTTCGGCTATCGTGCTGCCGACGTCGCGGCGGCCAACGCTGCCGTCGAGGGCTTCCGCGGCGATATATGGCCTGTGTTCATCCCCTATGTGCTGAGCGTCGCGTTCTACATGCCGACTATCGCACTGTCGAACACGGTGGCATTTACCACGCTGTCGCGCAGCGGCCGCGACTTCGTGAAGGCGTTTCCGCCGATCCGCACCTGCGGCACGGTGGGCTTCATCGCGGCTATGTGGGCCGTCAACAGCTTCTCGTTCGGACTCGGCTCGTCGGAGCCGGCGTTCGGCCTTACGGGCAACGCCCAGTTCACTTACATGCAGCTGGTCGTATGCGGCGTGCTGGGACTTCTGCTCGGCGCCTACTGCTTCACGCTGCCCGAGTGTCCGCTCGACTGCTCGGCCGACAAGCGGTCGAAGACGCTGGTGCAGCGTCTGGGACTGGATGCGTTCGTGCTGTTCAAGCAGCGCAAAATGGCGATGTTCTTCATATTCTCGATGCTGTTGGGCGTCTCGTTGCAGATTACCAACGGCTATGCGACGCCCTATATCAACAGCTTCGCCGCTACGTCGGATAGCTGGTTTGCCGAGAATCCGACGATGCTGGTATCCGTTTCGCAGATATCGGAGGCGTTCTGCATTCTGCTGACATCGTATTTCCTCATACGATTCGGAATCAAGAAGGTAATGCTTATAGCGATGCTGGCATGGGTGCTGCGCTTCGGTCTGTTCGGCGTCGGTACGACCGAGAGCGCGATGGGCATTGCGGCGTTGTTCCTCTCGTGCATAGTATACGGCGTGGCGTTCGACTTCTTCAACGTGTCGGGTGCCATGTTCACGCAGCAGGAGGCGCCCAAGTCGATGCAGAGCAGCGCTCAGGGTCTGTTCATGTTGATGACCAACGGTATCGGCGCATCGGTCGGAACATGGATCGCAGGCAAGATCGTCATGAAGCACTGCGACTGGAACGGCGGTTATCTGCTGTCGCGTCCCGAGTTCGAGAACGGCTGGCAGACGACATGGTTCATCTTCGCGGCGTATGCTCTGGTGGTGGCCGTTGCGTTTGCCCTGCTGTTCAAGTACAAGCATGTAAGGGAGGAGCGTCCGCAGTTGAATAAGTGCTGATCCCGCATAGAACGGGTCATGATATGAGAAGCTCCGCAGCCGGCAGGTTGCGGAGCTTCTGCATTAGGGATGTATGCTTATGCCAACTTTCTCGCGCCGTCGGAGATCACAACGTCGTATATCTTCGGTTCGTGTCCCCAGCGCTCGGCGAACTGGCGCTTGGCCGTCGATACGAAGTCGTCGTACAGCTCCTTTTTGACGAGATTGATCGTGCAGCCGCCGAAGCCGCCGCCCATAATGCGCGAGCCCGTGACGCCGCACCGGCGCGCTATGTCGTTGAGGTGGTCGAGCTCCTCGCAGCTGACCTCGTAGTCCTTCGACAGACCCTCGTGGGTCTGGTACATGCGCTCGCCGACGGTCGCGTAGTCGCCCCTTTCGAGTGCGTCGCAAACGTCGAGTACGCGCTGCGTCTCTCCTATGACGAAGCGTGCGCGCCGCATGTCCTCCTCCGAGATGTCGGGTGCCGCCTCACGGAGCATATCCATGTCGGCATCGCGCAGATAGCAGACCTCGGGGTGGCGCCTGCGGATGACCTCCACGACGCGTTCGCACGACTCGCGGCGTTTGTTGTAGGGCGAGTCGACCAGCTCGTGCTTGACGGCCGAGTCGACCAGCACCAGACGGTAGCCGTGCGCCTCGGGGTCGAACGGGAAGTAGCGGAACTCCATAGAGCGGCAGTCGAGACGCATCAGGTGTCCGGCCTTGCCGAATACCGAGGCGAACTGATCCATTATGCCGCAGTTGACGCCGCAGTAGTTGTGTTCGGTCGCCTGGCCTATGCGCGCCAGCTCGAAGCGGTCGATGCCCAGCGAGAAGAGCTCGTCGAGTGCATTGGCGAATGTCGATTCGAGCGCTGCCGACGACGACATGCCGGCGCCCAGCGGCACATCGCCCGAGAATGCCGCATCGAAACCGGCGATGCGGCCGCCGCGTTTCTGTATCTCGCGGCATACGCCGAATATATAGCGTGCCCAGCCCTGCGAGGGTGCATCCTGCTCGCCGAGTCCGAACTCGGCATAGTCGTCGAGATCGACCGCGACGGCCCTTACGCGGTCGGTGCCGTTGGGGCGTATCTCGGCCACCATGCCCTTGTCTATGGCGCCGGGGAAGACGAAGCCTCCGTTGTAGTCGGTGTGCTCGCCGATAAGGTTGATGCGGCCGGGCGAGGTGTAGAGCTCGCCTTCGCCTCCGAAGCGGTCGGCGAATCTCTTGCGGATAAGATCAATGTTCATTGTAATGTCGATTTATCTGGTTGAATACTTGGCTATCGATATGTGCATGTCGTTGTATTCGGTCGCCGACGGCATCCGGACATATCGCGGACTGACGTATCCGCCTCGCGGCACGGCTGCCGTAGCGGATTGCGCTGCGTGCGGTGTCGCCAGGCAAGTATGTGCGTGAGCTGTTGCATGGGCGTCTGTTCGGAATATCTGCGGTAACCGGATTTTATCTTTCAAAGATAGCGTTTTCGGGATAAATATGCAATAGCTGCGGCACGATTGTGCGCTGCGCGGGGGAGTGCGACGATAAGAGCATGCCGCGCCGTCGGCATGCGGCGGCGCGGCAGGGTATGACGTTCTGCTTGCAGAGCGGCGGTCTATCGGTCGCGGCGGCAGCCGCGGCATACGAACCACGGGTTGTGCAGATCCTCCTTGTTGTATCTCAGCGTCTCGGACTCGGGGTAGGAGTGCGTCGTCCCGCCAGCCTCGGATAGTATCAACTCGCCGGCGGCCGTGTCCCACTCGTAGGTTTGCGTGGTGCGGATATAGTAGTCGACCTCGCCTTCGGCCAGCAGGCAGAACTTGTAGGAGCTGCCTTGCTCGACGATCGTCAGATTGGGGTGGTCGGCGCGCAGAGTGTCGATATGCGCATGCGTCTCGGGTGTCTGGTGCGAGCGCGATACGGCTACGCGGAACTCGTCGCGCGAGGGCTGCGACAGCGGCAGACGACGCAGACGGTCGTAGATCTGCGAGTATGTATATTCGGCATCGGCATCGGGAGAGACATCATCCATGATGAATGATCCGGTGCCGCGCTCGGCCACGTACATCTTCTTGTGGTATGGGACATATATTACCGAGCCGATGCACTCGTTGTTCTCCATAAGGGCGATGTTGACCGTAAACTGGTTGTTGCCCTTGATGAACTCGACCGTGCCGTCGAGCGGGTCGACGAGCCAGAAGAGCTCCCAGTTGCGGCGTTCGTCGTAGAGCATCTCGCGCCCCTCCTCGCTCAGTATCGGGATGCGCGTGCTGCCCAGATACTCCTTGATCGTCTTGTGCGCCAGCCTGTCGGCGATCGTTATCGGCGTCTTGTCGCTTTTGAGCGATATGTCGTAGTCGTCGCTGTTTTTGTATATCTTCATTATCGCTGCGCCGGCACGCACCGCGGCGTTGAACGACTTGGGCAAAAGATACTCTCTTATAGTCTTGTCTATCATCAGGATCGATGTTTTTGGATTCATCCTTGTTATTCTTTCGTAAAGTTAATAACTTATTTCGATACTGTGAAATTTTTCACATTGAAATTTACTCCGTATTCCATTGTCCTCTGCAATGGGGTCATACCGTCAGCTCGCGGCATTTGCGCGCATAGGCGCGGCATACGACCGTGAGCAGCACGGTGGCCGTCAGCGCTGCGGCGAGCGGCTCGAAGCCCGACAGCACCAATAATACTAACGATGCGACGACGGCGGTTATTGCCGCGATGGCGCGCCTTATGGCGGCCGACCGGCCGGCAATGCGGTAACGGTCGGGTATGCGGTTGATTACGCGCTTTATGCGCCGGGGACGCATGTAGCGCAGTGAGGCGTATCCGCCCAGCGACACGATCGCGTCGCGAAGAAACAACCGTCCGCCCGATGTCGTGCATTCGAGCATGTCGACCGAGCAGGCTTCGTGCTCGCCGATCTGCGCAGCGAGCATGTCTATGGAGTCGGGATAGAGATATTCGTTGCGGCCGACGGCCATTACATAGTCGAACGAAGCGACATTGACCGCGGCGTCGAGCGCGTCCTCGTGCGAGGTGAAGCGCTTGTCGATCAGTGTCATGCGGCGTATGGCGCCGCGACGTGAGCGATATATGGCGCGGACGCCGACCACCGGCAGCTCGCTCCGCGAGGGCAGGGCTACCCTGAACAGCGCATAGCGGTCGATGATATTGCGCATGCGTCTGAGGGAGGTGTCGGAGTCCAGACACAGGACGACTTCGAAGTTTTCGTACTCGGGCGAGGCGAGATTCTCGATCTGCGCCATGCAGTCCACGCCGCTGCAAATGATGCTTATGCCGATGTTGCCTACGCTGTCGCACCGCATCGCGGAGACGGCGGCTATCAGCCTGCGTTTGTCGGCCCAGCGACGGCTGCGCCACGCGCTGCGGAGCGCGGCGGCGGATGTCAGGGTCATGGCCGCCAGTGCGGCCGCTTGGAAGGTATTCATGCTATGGTATATTTGTTCGATTCGGCCAGTGCGGCAAGACGGTCGTCGCCGTGGTCGCCGAACAGCGGGGCGAAGGCGGCGGGAGGGTAGCCGTTGAGTATGGCGTGGCGGCATATGCTGCGGCGTATGGCCGCATCCATGCCTCCGATATGTTCGGCCATGAGCGACGGGTCGATCGTGCAGCCTGCCGCGCAGAGCGTTATCAGCGCCTCGCGGCATATCTCGGCGTCGGGGTCGCTTGCGGCTATATCGTGGAGCATGTCGCAGGCCTCCTCTATGGAGAAGTGGCGGACTATGGCTATGCCGGTCATGCGCAGATTGCGGTCGGAAGAGCGCAGCAGACGGCGGTAGTCGAGCGTGATCGACCCGCGGTGCAGCATCGCCGTGATCTGCGATATCTCCGAGGGCGAGAGGCGTATGTCGCACGTCTCGATGAGGTATTCGGCCAGTACGGGCGTGCGCGCCATGTCGGCCATGAGCGTGTAGAAGTGAATGTATCGCGAGGCCGCCGACCAGTGTCTGAGCCTGTGCACGGGTATGCGGCGTCCGGTGGGCATCGAGGCCAGCATCAGCAGCCTCTCGGCGCGGCGGTAGCCCGTCGTGAAGGGCGACAAGCGGCCTATGATGCGCTCCGAGCCGTATGCGTCGGTCAGCGCCGACATGGCGCGGCGGTCGATGTTGTATGTCGTGAGGCTCAGGCTGAGAAGCGTGTCGCAGAGGCGACGGCGCGGCATGCGCGGAATGCGCACGGCGATGTTGCGCAGGCGGGGGGAGGTCAGCGTGCGCATGACGATGCGCAATGCCACGGGCTCGTGGACGCAGTGCCAGCGCCGGCTGCGAAAAGCCCGCATCGAGCGGTCGACGAGCAGAGCTCCGATAGAGAGCGCGAGCAGTATTGTCACGATCGCGTATGTCTCCACGGCGGTGTTCATCGTCGTCCGGCCTTGTTGCCGCCCGTTATCTGCTCGTGCACCTTGCGGCGCAGGCGGTGGAGATTGATCGGAAATGTCATGCACTGGTCTACGCCGCATTGCAGTAGACGCGTCGCGCGCTGCTCGGAGAGCCGGGCGAGTATAAGGAATACTGGGATGCCGCATCTGTGCAGATGGCCGATCGTACGGTCGAGGCGGCTCTCGGTGGCCAGAGAGCGTGTCGAGGCCATGATGATGAGCGAAAAATCCTCGTTTTCGACATGCTGCATTACCCCCTGCATGGACGTCGTGCGCACCGTCTCGTCGGCGAGATCGGCCACGGCCGAAGCTACTATGTTGCAGGTCGACATATCGGAGGTGAAAATCAATATTCTGGACATAACGTATCGACAAAACGCTTGTCGCCTCCGAGCCGCCAAAAGCGTGCCACGGATCAAAAAGCTAAAAAAAAGCGGGAGGGGTATTGCCGGTAAAGTAAAATTGAGTATATTTGCACGCTAAACATTCAATTTTATATTAATGTACGTAATAGTAGAGATTGCAGGTCAGCAGTTCAAAGCTGAAAAAGGTCGGAAACTCTATGTTCACCGTCTCCAAGGCGAAGTAGATTCGTCTTTGAGTTTCGATCGTGTCCTGCTCGTAGACAACGACGGTCAGGTTAAGGTGGGCGCACCTGTTGTAGAAGGCGCCTCGGTAAAGTGCAAGATCCTGAAACATGTCAAGGATGACAAGGTTCTGGTCTTCAAGAAAAAACGTAGAACGGGCTATCAGAAGTGCAACGGTCACCGTCAGTATCTGTCGCAGGTTCTCGTTGAGGAAATTGTTGCGTAACCCTTAAAAACGTAGAGAAACATGGCACACAAAAAAGGTGTAGGTAGTTCGAAGAACGGCCGTGAGTCGGAGAGCAAGCGACTCGGTGTAAAGCTTTTCGGTGGTCAGTTCGCTAAGGCGGGTAACATCATCGTTCGTCAGCGAGGCACGGTACACAACCCCGGTGAGAATGTAGGCATAGGCAAGGACCACACGCTTTTCGCATTGGTCGACGGCACCGTCGAGTTCTGCAAGAAGTCGTCGGGCAAGTCTTATGTAAGCGTGACTCCTCTGGCAGAGTAACACTTTACGCGAAGACGGCGCTGCGGCGCCGGATCGTTCAGATCCTTTCGACCTTTTCTTAGCCTCGGCGAGCCCGACAAGTACGGCTTTGCCCCGGCTTAAAGAAAACGTCTTATTCTCCGGATGCGAAAAGTCGCTCCGGAGAATCTTTTTTTCGATAGAGTTTCGGCTGTGTATTCCGGCTGAGTCGGCGCATCGTCGGTTTATTCTGAAAAATAGCCATGCAGGGGTTGCTAATTACGGATTTATTGTTACCTTTGCAGGCTATGTTTAACTAATTTAACTTTTACGAAAATGCCAAAGATGAAAACAAATGCCGCTGCAAAGAAGCGTTTTTCTTTCACCGGCACAGGAAAGATCAAGCGTAAGCACGCTTATCACAGTCACATCCTGACCAAAAAGACTAACAAGCGTAAACGTAACCTGTGCTACTCGGGTATCGTTTCGTCGGCCGACGAGGCCAAGATCAAGAACCTGCTGGTCAAGTAGTATTGCCTGACTGCGGATTCGCCGATCGTTTATTTTATTAACAATGGAGTGACATAGCCCCGAAGAGCATGAGAGAAACATGCCGCTATCAACTCTGTCAAAAACTTAGAATTTATGCCACGTTCAGTTAACGCTGTTGCGTCACGCGCAAGAAGAAAAAAGGTTTTGAAGCTTGCCAAGGGTAACTTTGGTTCAAGGGGAAACGTATGGACAGTTGCGAAGAACACTGTCGAGAAGGGTTTGCAGTATGCTTATGCACACCGCAGATTGAAGAAGAGAACGTATCGTTCGCTGTGGATCACGCGTATCAACGCCGCCGTCCGCATGCACGGTATGACCTATTCGGAATTTATCGGTAAGATCAATGCCAAGGGTATCGCTCTGAACCGCAAGGTTCTGGCCGACCTGGCGCTGAACGAGCCGAAGGCATTCGAAGCAATCGTTAAAGAAGTTAAATAGTACGTTGCGACTCCGCTCCCGGAGCTCGGTAGCGTTCAACCTCCCGTTTCGCGGGAGGTTTTTTTTGTGCTTCGGACGGGTGTCCGTGAAATATATCGACCCCTGCGCCTCGGTCGAATCCGCCAATGGGTAGCGCCGGTATGCGTCCCATAGGCGGATTTTCGCTGCGGCTTTTCATATCGTCGTTTGCCGGAGATCGGATGTCGGTGCCTGGGCTGTTTTTCGTGCTATACGTTATTATGCTGTTATGACCCGATGTTAGTCACGTCCGCCAGTGCCGTATTCTCTCCGAGGCGCAGGATATCCGTTTTCGTGCAAGAATGTGCGCGGTCGGAGGGCGCGTCATATCTCTCTGGCGGGCAGTGCATACGCATGTAGGCGGCTGTGCGGGCTGTTCCCGCGGCATATTTATTGTTCATGGATATGCAGCCGACAGCATCGGGAATATGTTCCGGCGGATGCGACGGGCGATGATAATGTTTAATTAATAGGAAAAGTTATGAAAGAGTCAAACAACCGCAAGGCCGAATCTGCGACTGCCTCTACCAAGAGCAGAACGACCAATTCGGGCAGCAACCGCAACTCGACTTCGCGCGCTTCGTCGACGCGTAACGAGAGCAGCTCTTCGAGCCGCAGCCGCACCGCCTCGGGCCAGAGCTCGCAGACGCGCAGCGAGGCCATGAAGGGTCGTGTCAACAACCCCGAGGGGCACAACCAGTACACGAAAAATTCGAACAAGCGTTAAAGGCGGCACGTCACTGAGCGCGACCTCTAAGGTCGACCTATGCGACGGCCGGAACCGGTTCGATGCACGACGCCATGCGGTGTCGTGTTTTTTTGTGACTTGCGGATTTGTCTGTAAACGAAAAATATGTTATTTTTGTTAGGTTTATATGTCGTTGCCGCCGGCTGCGGAGCGATACAGATATACCTTTATGTTGTTCGGGTCGCAGCGGCCGATCCGTAAACCGTATACCAGATATGGACTATCAACGCATACTCGAAGATATATATCGCGAGATACAGCCCTTTGCGCGCGAGGGCAAACCGGCCGATTACATTCCGGCTCTGGCGCGCGTCGATGCCGATCGTTTCGGCATCTGTCTCGATACGATCGACGGAGGGCAGTACCTGCTCGGCGATGCGTCGGAGCGCTTCTCGATACAATCCATTACGAAGGTCTTCTCGCTGGCGGCGGCGCTCGGCTTGGAGGGCGAAGCGCTGTGGAGCAGGGTAGGGCGCGAGCCGTCGGGTACCGCGTTCAACTCCCTGATCCAGCTCGAAGTCGAGCACGGCATCCCGCGCAATCCGTTCATCAATGCCGGCGCTATCGTCGTGGCGGATGTTCTGATGTCGCACTACGAGCGTTGCGACGAGGCCTATCTCGATTTCGTGCGTGCCATAAGCGGCAACCCGACGATCGGCTACAACCGCGAAGTGGCCTCGTCGGAGCGCGCAACGGCATATCTCAACGCCGCCATAGCCAACCTGCTGAAATATCACGGCAATCTGCACGGCGACATCGAGCGTGTGCTCAACTTCTACATCCTGCAATGTTCGGTCGAGATGAGCTGCTGCGATCTGTCGCGTGCGTTCAAACCCTTCGCCGACCACCGCTCGCCGTTCCGCTACGGCTCGACGTCGCTTACCTCGTCGCAGGTCAAGCGCATAAATGCCATAATGCAGACATGCGGATTCTACGACGAGGCGGGCGAGTTCTCCTATCTGGTCGGCCTGCCGGGCAAGAGCGGTGTCGGAGGCGGCATCGCTGCGGTCTGCCCGTTGAAGTATTCGGTGGCCGTGTGGAGTCCCCGACTCAACGGCAAGGGCAATTCGGTCATGGGAATGAAGGCCTTGGAGCTGCTCACGACGCGCACCGAGGAGTCGATCTTCTGACACGCACGGCTGTCGCGGGCATCGCCCGGGCGCCGCACGAGGCCGGTATGAAGCGAATCAAACAACTAAACTATACTGAAACATGGAAAATCCAAACATCCGGACTTCGCTTCCGGACAACGCCTACCGCGAGTTGAAACCCGGCGAGGCGTATGAACCTCTGATGAGCGCCGAGCAGACGCCGGCCGAGGCCACGCCCTACTCGGTAGGTGTCGGCATCCTCATGGCTGTGCTCTTCTCTGCCGCAGCAGCATTCCTCGGCCTGAAAGTGGGACAGGTATTCGAAGCCGCGATCCCCATTGCGATCATCGCCGTGGGTCTGGGCACCATGCGCGGCAAGAAGAATATGCTCGGCCAGAACGTCATCATCCAGAGCATCGGCGCCAGCTCGGGCGTCATCGTTGCGGGTGCTATCTTCACACTGCCGGCGCTCTATATCCTCAATCTCGACGTCGACTTCTATCAGGTGTTCTTCTCGTCGCTGCTGGGCGGTATTCTGGGTATCGTGCTTATGATACCGTTCCGCAAATACTTCGTCAAGGAGATGCACGGCAAGTACCCTTTCCCCGAGGCTACGGCTACCACCGAGGTGCTCGTGTCGGGCGAGAAGGGGGGGGCACAGGCCAAAGTGCTCGTCGTATCGGGTCTTATAGGCGGTCTGTACGACTTCATCGTCTCGACCTTCGGCCTGTGGACTGATGTCGTCACTACGCGTATATGCGAGTTCGGACAGATGTGCGCCGATAAGTTCAAGGTCGTATTCGGCGTCAACACCTCGGCGGCACTGCTCGGCTTGGGCTATATCATAGGTCTCAAATACGCACTTATCATCGCGGCCGGTTCGGCTCTGGTGTGGTTCGTCATCGTGCCCGCCGTGGGTGCCGTTTCGGGCATGCTCGATCTGCACACTATGGGTACGCATCTCTACGCCATGGGCATCGACGGCAGCAATCTGTCGACTCCCGAGGGCATATTTCAGGAGATAGGACGTCCGCTCGGCATCGGCGGTATCGCTATGGCGGGTCTTATCGGCATCATCCGTCAGGCGGGCATAATCAAGTCGGCGATGTCGCTGGCGCGTCAGGAGCTGGGCGGCAAGCGCACCGCGACGGACGAGGTGCGCACGCAGCGCGACTTGAAGATGCGCACCATAATGTCGATCCTTATCGCTACTCTGGTAGCAACGCTCGTATTCTTCCAGTTCGGCATACTCGGCAACTGGATGCAGACGCTCGTGGCGCTGGCTATCGTCTTCGTCATATCGTTCCTCTTCACTACCGTTGCTGCGAACGCCATAGCTATCGTCGGCTCCAACCCCGTATCGGGCATGACGCTCATGACACTCATACTCTCGTCGCTGGTGCTGGTAAGCATCGGACTGTCGGGTACGAGCGGCATGGTGGCGGCGATGGTCATCGGCGGTGTGGTCTGCACGGCGCTCTCTATGGCCGGAGGCTTCATTACCGACCTCAAAATAGGTTACTGGCTCGGCACCACCCCGCGCAAGCAGGAGACGTGGAAGTTCGTCGGTACGTTCGTATCGGCGGCGACCGTGGCCGGTGTGATGATAATACTCAACCAGACCTACGGCTTTTCGGGCGAGGATGCCCTGGTGGCGCCGCAGGCCAATGCCATGGCGGCCGTCATACAGCCTCTGATGACCGGCGGCGAGACTCCGTGGGTGCTCTTCTTCTCTGGTGCGATGCTGGCTCTGGTACTTACGTTCATCGGCGTGCCCGCTCTGGCATTCGCATTGGGTATGTTCATACCGATGCAGCTCAATGCGCCGCTGGTCGTAGGCGGTCTGGTGGCATGGTACATCCAGCGTTCGAAGAACGCCGAGCTGGGCAAGGCGCGCGCCAATCGCGGAACGTTGATCGCGTCGGGCTTCATCGCCGGAGGCGCCCTGATGGGTGTGGTCAGCGCGATACTTACCTTCGTCGGGTTCAAGTTGAAGCTCGACGGCTGGGCCGGCACCAACTCTGCCGAGTGGCTGGCCTTGGGCATGTACATACTGTTGATGATATTCTTCGTCCGATACAGCCGTCGCGCCAAGATCGGAGACTGATTAAAATAAAATGATATTATGGAACTTAAAGACCGTTTTCTGAAATACGTTTCGTTCGACACGCAGTCGGACGAGTCGAGCACGACATTCCCGTCGACCGACAAACAGCTCGTTCTGCTCCGATATCTGGCCGAGGAGATGCGGACGATAGGCCTTACCGACGTCTCGATCGACGAGTACGGCTACGCTATGGGTACGCTGCCGGCTACTCCGGGTTGCGAGAACGCCCCCGTCCTGGGCTTCATCGCCCATGTCGACACGGCGCCCGATATGAGCGGCAAGGATGTCAAGCCCCATATCATCGAGGAATACGACGGACGCGACATACGGCTCAACGCCTCTCTGACGATGCGTGTCGAGGATTTCCCCGAGCTGCCGCTGTTCAAGGGTCATACGTTGATCCACACCGACGGCACGACGCTGCTGGGCGCCGACGATAAGGCCGGCGTGGCGGAGATCATGACGGCTATGGAGTGGCTCGTGGCGCACCCCGAGGTCGAGCACGGCAAGATACGCATAGGCTTTACGCCCGACGAGGAGATAGGCCGCGGCGTGGATTACTTCTCGGTCGAGCGTTTCGGCGCCGATTTCGCCTATACCGTCGACGGCGGCATGGAGGGCGAGTTGGAGTACGAGAACTTCAACGCCGCCGGTGCCAAGATACACATACAGGGTCTCAACGTCCACCCGGGCTGTGCCAAGGACAAGATGATAAACGCCATAGACATAGCCTGCGAGCTTAACCGCATGCTTCCCGACTGGCAGACGCCGCAGCATACCGAGGGCTACGAGGGCTTTTTCCATTGCGTCGGCATATCGGGTACGGTCGAGTCGGCCGATATCAGCTTCATCATACGCGACCACTCGGCCGAGCGCTTCGAGGCCAAGAAGGTGCTGATGTGGGACGTCGTGAACTTCCTGCAACGCAAGTACGGCGAAAATGTCGTGACGCTGACCATGAAGGACCAGTACTTCAACATGCGCAAGATGGTCGAGCCGCATCCGCAGCTTATCGATAAGGCCATGGAGGCCATGCGCGAGGCGGGCGTAGAGCCTATCGTGCGTCCCATACGCGGCGGTACCGACGGTGCGCGCCTCTCGTTCATGGGGCTGCCTTGTCCCAATCTGTTTACCGGCGGCATGAACTTCCACGGCAAATTCGAGTACTGCTCGCTTACCACCATGCAGCGCGCCATGCAGGTCATCATAAACCTCGCCCGACTGTGGGCGAAATAGCGGGCGGAGCATGAATTTCGGATTTTTCAGAGTCGCGGCCGCCGTACCCGAGAAGGTCGACATAGCCTATTCGGCCGGCAACGCCGCCCGCATCATCGAGATCGTGAGGCGTGCGGCGGCCGAGGGGGTGCGCGTGGTCGTGTTTCCCGAGCTGTCGGTTACGGGCTATACGTGCGGCGATCTGCTGCGCATGCCCAAGCTCGCCGACGATGCCGAACGAGCGTTGTCGGAGATTGCGGATGCTACGGCGGCACTGCCCGTGGCGGCTATCGTAGGCATGCCCGTAAGGGTCGTCGACAGACTGTACAACTGTGCCGTCGTGGTGGGCGGCGGCAATGTCTGGGGTGCGGTTCCTAAATCCTATATCCCCAATTACGACGAGTTCTACGAGGCGCGTTATTTCCGTTCGGGCTACGGCGTTGCGGATGAGACGATCGTGCTCGCAGGCCGGGAGTGCTGCTTTGGCAGCGACCTGCTCTTCTCGCTCGACGGCGTGGAGTTCGGCGTGGAGATATGCGAGGATCTGTGGGCGCCCGTGCCCCCTTCGTCGCTTATGGCCGTGCGCGGCGCCAAGGTCGTATTCAACCTTTCGGCTTCGCCCGAGATAGTCGGCAAGCACGACTATCTGCGCTCGCTCATAGCCCAGCAGTCGGCACGCACCGTGGCCGCATACGTATACGCTTCGTCGGGGCGCGGCGAGTCGTCGACCGATCTGGTCTTCGCCGGCAATGCTATCATCGCCGAGAACGGCCGCATAATGGAAGAGGCCGGGCGCTTCTCGCGCGAGGGCATGCTGGCCGTGGCCGATATCGACGCCGATCTGCTCTCGGCGCGCCGCACGACACGCAATACCTTCGAATATGAGGCTGCGCCCGCCGTGCGCGTGGTGGAGATCGAGACCGTCGATGCCGAGTATCGCGACGATCTCAGACGCACGGTCGACCCCATGCCCTTCGTCCCCTCGGACGAGGCTACGCGCGAGGAGCGCTGTGCCGAGATATTCGAGATACAGGGCCGCGGTCTGGTGCAGCGTCTCGAACATACGCGGTGCAAGTGCGCCGTCATCGGCATATCGGGCGGACTCGACTCGACGCTGGCGCTGCTTGTGACGGTGCATGCGTTCGACATCCTCGGACTCGACCGCAAGGGTGTCATCGGCGTGACGATGCCCGGCTTCGGTACGACCGGCCGCACCTACGCCAATGCCCTGAATATGATGCGTGCGCTGGGCGTGAGCATCGAAGAGGTGTCGATCAAGGCGGCGTGCGAGCAGCATTTCAGGGATATCGGCCTGCCGGCGAACGACAGGTCGGTAACATTCGAGAACGCTCAGGCGCGCGAGCGCACGCAGATACTTATGGATATGGCCAACATGCGCGGCGGCATGGTCGTCGGCACTGGCGATATGAGCGAGCTGGCGCTGGGCTGGGCGACCTATAACGGCGACCAGATGTCGATGTACGGCGTCAATGCCTCGGTGCCCAAGACGCTGGTGCGCTATCTGGTTCAGTGGTACGCCCGACGTTCGCAGACCGGCCAAGAGCTGCGGGCTACGCTCGACGATGTGCTCGACACGCCCGTAAGCCCCGAGCTGCTGCCGGCCGACGACAACGGCGACATCGCGCAGCGCACCGAGAACATCGTAGGCCCCTACGAGCTGCACGACTTCTTCCTCTACTCGATGTTGCGTCAGGGTTTTGCACCTGCCAAGACGGCATATCTCGCCTGCCGGGCTTTCGAGGGGCGTTACGACCGCCCGACGATCGTCAGGTGGCTCGGCATATTCCTAAAACGCTTCTTCGCGCAGCAGTTCAAGCGTTCGGCCATGCCCGACGGACCCAAAGTGGGCAGCGTGGCTCTCTCGCCGCGCGGCGACTGGCGCATGCCCTCGGATGCCGATGCACGGGCGTGGGTCGAGCAGATGCAGATTTGAATTATCGGATAAAACCCAATCTGTCGAAATTATGAAAAAGATTCTTATACTACTCGTTGCCGCATCGATGACATGCGGCGGCGCCGGGGCGCAAAGCTGGCTCGACGCACTCAAAGGCGCCGCTTCGAGCGCCGTCGACAAGGCAACAGGCGGCAAGGCTACCGAGAAGATGTTGCAGGGAACATGGTCGTATGCACGTCCCGGCATCAAGCTGGTCAGCGACTCTACCGTGGCCGAAATGGCCGCCTCGGCCGCTGCCACGACGCTGCAATCCAAGTTGGAGACGGCATATACCTTCGTCGGCATCAAGCCCGGCGCGTGCACCTTCGTATTCAACGGAGACAAGACATTCTCGGCCGTGCTGTCGAAGCGCACGCTCGGCGGAACATACGAATACGAAGCTGCGACGCACCGTATCACGCTCCATTTTTCGGCGACGAAGTTCAACCTCGGCACGATGTCGGGCCATGCCTATATCAACGGTACGGCACTCGATCTGGTCTTTCCCTGCGAGAAGCTGCTGACGATGCTTACCAAACTCGGGTCGCAGATATCGTCGCTAAACGGCATAACCGGCTTGTTGAAGAATTACGACAATATGATGATCGGCTTCGAATTTACAAAATAGTTAGTTATGAAAAAATTTATCGTACTCGCCCTCTCCGCCCTTGCCTTCGTCATGGGAGAGGTGCAGGCGCAGTTCAGCCTCTCGGGAGCTCTCGATGCTCTTACGGGCGGCTCCAAGAGCCAAACGTCGCAACCCTCGCCCGCCGAGCGGTTCGCGGCCGGTGCGCCTGCTGCGCGTCAGATAGTCGCACGCTGGGTATACGACTCTGCGGCGATAGAATATATCGGCGATAACTCGCTTGCGCGAATGGGCGTCGAGGCCGCGCGCGGCAAGCTGGCCGAGGCCTACGCCAAGGCCGGTATCGTCAAGGGCTGCGGCAGTGTGCAGCTGCGCCGCAACGGCACGTTCTCGGCCGTATCGGGCGACTTTGCGGTCGACGGCCGCTACGAGTACGACCCGAAGAGCGGCCGCATCGTGTTCGACGCCGCTGTCGGCGGCGAGAGGGTCGAGTGCGGCGGATATATCGCCCTTGCCGGGGAGCGCCTTACCGTGCTGCTCGACCTGGACGAGGCTCTCGCGATAGCCAAGCGGCTCTATCCGCAGCTGACCTCCGACCAGTCGCTGGCCGGCATCGCGGCTCTGGTCGAAGCCCTGCCCGGCATCTATGCCGGCGGCGTAATGACCCGATAGCGGCGGTGCGGCCGAATAGAGGCTATGGTGCGGGGACTCGAAAAGGAGTCCCCGCATTGCGTTAAGGTACCATAATTGCATATCGTCGGGAAAAATTTACAACATAATAACAACTAAAAATTCCGTATTATGGTAGCACTTGCTGTATCGCTGATTACGCTGAGCGAACTTAACTATGCCCCAGAGGCTTTGGAGCCGTACATATCGGCCGAGACTATCCACTATCATCATGACAAGCACCATGCGGCCTATGTCAACAAAGTCAACGAGTTGATAAAGGATACGCGTTACGAGAACATGCCCCTCGAAGAGATCATCCGCGAATCGGACGGAGCTATCTTCAACAATGCGGCACAGGTATGGAACCATACTTTCTATTTCGACCAGCTCTCGCCCAAGCCGCAGAAAGAGCCCTCGGGCAAGCTGCTCGACGCTATAAACACCACCTTCGGCAATGTCGATGCGATGAAGGCGCGCATGAACTCGGCCGCCGCCGCTCTCTTCGGCTCGGGTTGGGTATGGCTTGCGGCCGACCGCGACAACAAGCTTTATATAATCTCCAAGCCCAAAGCCGGCACACCACTCACAGAGGGCCTTACGCCCCTTATCGCTATCGACGTCTGGGAGCACGCCTACTATATCGACTACCGTAACGACCGCGCCAAGTCGGTCGAAAACCTCTGGAACGTCATCGACTGGAAGGTCGTAGGCGACCGCTTCAACTCCGTCAGCGACAGACGCAGCGGCACGAAACGCTGATATATTTCTTATAAGGCGCTCTTGCTGCGCCATGCCGATCCCGCCGACAATAGTACTGCTTGCGTACTGCCCGTCGGCGGGATTTTCGCGTTATGTCCGTTGCCGGTGCTGTTCGACTCGATCGGGCGGTGGGGCGGCCTATATTATAGGCCGATATATGATCGTAATTGCGTATCTTTGCGCGAAGATCATGACGATATTATGAAAGCATATACTTATATGGAACGCGGCCGGTTCGAGCTGCTCGACAAACCGAAGCCGACGTTGCAGGACTCGCGCGATGCCATAGTGCGCGTTACGCTTGCGAGCATCTGCACCAGCGACCTGCATATCAAACATGGCAGCGTGCCGCGCGCTGTCGGCGGCATTACCGTCGGCCACGAAATGGTCGGCATCGTCGAGCAGGTCGGCAGCGACGTCGCGACGGTAAGTGTCGGCGACCGCGTGGCGGTCAACGTAGAGACATTTTGCGGCGAGTGTTTCTTCTGTCGCCGGGGATATGTTAACAACTGTACCGATCCCGACGGCGGCTGGGCTTTGGGCTGCCGCATCGACGGCGGGCAGGCTGAGTATGTCCGGGTGCCGTATGCCGATCGGGGGCTGAACCGCATTCCCGACACCGTGTCGGACGAACAGGCCTTGTTCGCAGGCGACATACTCGCGACGGGCTACTGGGCTGCGCGTATCTCCGAAATAGCACCCGATGATACGGTGTTGATTATCGGTGCAGGCCCGACCGGAATATGCACCTTGCTTTGCGTCATGCTGAAACGGCCTGAGCGCATTATCGTCTGCGAAAGGTCGCCCGAAAGACGGCGGTTCGTGCGCGAGCATTATCCCGAAGTGGAGGTCGTCGGCCCGGAGAAATGTCTGGCATTCGTGCGTGAGACATCTCCCCGCACCGGCGCCGATGTCGTCGTCGAGGCGGCTGGCGGCGACGATACGTTCCGTCTGGCGTGGGAGTGCGCGCGTCCCAATGCTGTCGTGACCGTCGTGGCGCTGTATGACAAACCGCAGCTGTTGCCGCTGCCGGATATGTACGGCAAGAACCTGACATTCAAGACCGGCGGTGTCGACGGATGCGACGGCGCCGAGATATTGCGCCTTATCGGGCGTGGCGAGATCGATACTACGTCGCTCATAACCCACCGTTATCCGCTCAGCCGAATAGCCGAAGCCTACGACCTTTTCGAGAGCCGCTGCGACGGCGTGATAAAGGTGGCGGTAAATTGCGGCGGATAGAGTATGCCTGTCGGCATAAATGACAGGGTATGTTTTTAGGTACGGTATAAGTCTTACCTATCGGATAAGGGCTGTGTCAGATGTTTTATAAGGCTTTGCTTATGTCGATCGTGAAGATGATAAGCGAAACATATCTGAAAAGATCCGCCCCGCAAATATTTGCGGGGCGGATCTTTTCGATATAGGAGAGTCTATGCTCTCCTGTGCGAGCGATGTTATTCGATCACGATCAGCGGAGCCTCAGACTGAACCGAATCGCCCTCGGCGACCAGTACGCCGGCCACGCGACCCGTGAAGTCCGACGTAATCGAGTTCTCCATCTTCATGGCTTCGAGCACCATGACCTCCTGGCCGGCCTTAACCTCGTCGCCGGCCTTGACCTTGATCTCTATCACGCGGCCGGGCAGCGGTGCCGTGACGGTCTTGTCGGTCAGCGCCACGCGCTTGGTGGCGGCGGCAGCAGCCTCCGTAACCTCGTCCATAGAGTCGGCGATCTCTACCAGTACGGCATCGGCCTGTACCGAATCGCCCTCTGCGACGAATATCTGCTTGACATAACCGGCGAAGTCCGATGTAATCGAGTTCTCCATTTTCATGGCTTCGAGGATGATGATCTCCTGCCCCATGGCCACCTTGTCGCCTACCTTGACCTTGATCTCGATGACGCGGCCGGGCAGCGGAGCTGCGACGGTCTTGCCCGTAACGGCTGCACGCGGTGCGGCTGCCGCAGACGAGCTCTTGGCGCTCTCGACCTCGATCAATATGCTGTCGGCCTGTACGGCATCGCCCTCCGAGACGAGGATCTGCTTGACCACACCGGCGAAGTCCGAGGTAATCGAGTTCTCCATTTTCATGGCCTCCAAAACGACTACCTCCTGTCCTACGGCTATCTTGTCGCCTACCTTGACCTTGATCTCTATGACACGGCCGGGCAGCGGGGCGACGACCGTATCGCCCGTAATGGGCTGTGCCGCCTGCTTCTTGTCGGCTGCGAGTGCCGGATCGGCCGCTACCTTCTGGGCATAAGCCGCCTTCTTGACACCGCTGAGATAGGTCTTCGCCACCAGCGGGAAGAGTTCGAGCAGCAGCTCCTCTTTCTCGTTTTCGGCCAGACGCACGCCGCCGGCATCCTCCAATGCGGGGTTGGGCTGCTTCTGGTACTTCGATGTATCGTAGGGCGTCTCCTCGCGCACGCCGCATATCTTGAAGCGGAACTCCGGATCGATCTTAACGGGCGTATGTCCGTACTCGCCCTTGACCAGACCCACGAACTGCGAGCTCTTGTTGGTGTACATCGGGCGTCCGGCCTTTTCGTCCATAGCGCAGTTGACGGCCTGTGCGCCGACGATCTGCGATGTGGGCGTTACCAGAGGCGGCAGACCTGCCGACAGACGCACCGACGGAATAAGCTCCATTGCTCGCGGCAGGATATCCTCGGCCTGCAACTGTTTGAGCTGAGCGACCATGTTCGAGTACATACCGCCCGGAATCTCGGCCTGCTGCACGAGCTTGTTGGGTGCGGGGAAGCCGAAGTAGGCCTCGATCTGCTGTGCAGCGTCGAGCAGACCCTCCCAATTCTCGGCCTGAGCATACTCGATGCACTTGTCGAACAGTGCGTCGATCTCCGCGGGCAGCGTGTCGGTAAGAGGATTGAACGGCTTGGGCAGCGGTTTCTCGGCGCCGAATACCGACATTTCGAGCTCCTTGCGGATGCCCTTCAACTCGCCGTTGATCTTGGCTACGGCCTCCATGTCGACACCCAGATCGATGCCGAGCTTCTTGCAGAATACGTATACCAGCTCCAATGCGGGCGCTCCCGTGCCGCCGCCGAACCACCAGCAGTTGGTGTCGACGATATCGACTCCGGCCACGATTGCCGCCATGACCGATGCCAGACCGTAACCCGGCGTACAGTGGGTGTGGAAATCGACGGGGATGCCGATGTGCTGCTTGAAGAGCTTGATGAGCGCCGATACGCGCTGCGGCGGAATCAGACCCGACATATCCTTGATCGTTATCATGTCGGCACCAAGCTCGGCCATCTGCTTGGCCTTGTCGAGGAAATACTCGTCGGTAAAGACCATTTCATGCTCCTTGCCGTCGGTATACTTGGGATCGACGGTGTAGCATACGGCGCAGTCGGCGATGCCGCCGTACTGCTTGATATATTTGATAGTCGACTTGACGTTATCGACATCGTTCAGCGCATCGAATATACGCATGATGCCCAGACCGCTCTCGATAGCGTTGCGCGAGAAACCTGCGATGATCTCGTCGGTGTAGGGCGAGTAGCCGAACAGGTTGCGGCCGCGCGAGAGTGCCGTGAGATACGATACGTCGCCGACGGCCTTCTTGATCGTTTCCAGACGAGTCCACGGGTTTTCGTTGAGGTAGCGCATCACAGAGTCGGGTACGGCGCCGCCCCAAACCTCCATAGCATAGAAGTTGGCGTCCTTGTAGTAGGGCAGGCAGCGATCGATCTGCTGCTGGGTCATACGCGTAGCGAACGACGACTGTTGACCGTCGCGCAACGTCAGATCACGAATTTTCAATGTTTTAGCCATAGTCTAAAAGTTTTGTCTGTATATTGTATCGATTTCTTGTCTTTTTATCGGACGACATCTCTGTTATCCGAATAACAAATATATAAAACAAATTCGATTAAAACAAGCGATTATTGCGAAATTTGTGCCTGCGTTTCTGCTTTTAGTTGATTATTCGGTTTTTGCATCTACATGATCTTCGTTTTATAAATATATTTTATTTCGTATCGAAAGTGTTATTCGAATAACGAAACCGTTAGTCGCGCTCTTCGCCGCAATCGTGGGGCTTTATGCTTTCGAGACGATTGCCGGCAGTCGTCCTTGTCCGGCCGTCGTATGCTTAAAGAGTGGTAAAGGCGAAAAATATTATGGCGGGCGATGCTTCTTTTTCTCGATGCCGGCGGGGTAGGGTAGTCGAAATCCGGCAGGCTGTTGCCGCGGCGGGGTGTCTGTGCGTAGACGTTTAAGAAGCCGATTATAGATACGGAGAATCTCAACGGATCGATGCCGGTACGCTGAACCGTATCATCGGGCGGACGATTCGCCGGCGCGGTGCGTCGCAGAACTTACCGGGCGCTTGTACGCACCTATATAAATATGAAAATCTCCCCTGCTGCATATATTCGGCAGCAGGGGAGATCGGTATGGTTTGCGGAGCAGAGCCCCGTTGTTATATGCGGCGGATTACATCATGCCGCCCATGCCAGGGTTGGGCATTGCGGGCGCAGGATTCTCCTCCTTCTTCTCGGCCAGAACGCACTCCGTAGTGAGGAACATCGAGGCGATCGAAGCGGCGTTCTCCAACGCGACGCGCGATACCTTGGTGGGGTCGATGATACCTGCGGCCAGCAGATCCTCGTAACGGTCGTCGCGGGCGTTGTAGCCGAACGCTCCCTTGCCCTCCTTGACCTTGTTCACAACGACCGAACCCTCGCCGCCGGCGTTGGTCACGATCTGGCGCAGAGGCTCCTCGATAGCGCGCTTGACGATCTGAATACCGGTCGTCTGGTCGTCGTTGTCGCCTTTCAGGCCTTCGAGAGACTCGACGGCACGTATATAAGCCACGCCGCCGCCCGGGACGATACCCTCTTCGACTGCGGCACGCGTTGCGGCCAGTGCGTCGTCGACACGATCTTTCTTCTCCTTCATCTCGACCTCGGTCGCAGCACCCACGTAGAGTACGGCAACACCGCCCGAGAGCTTGGCCAGACGCTCCTGCAACTTCTCCTTGTCGTAGTCCGACTTGGCGGCGTCGATGCTTGCGCGGATCTGCTGTACGCGTGCCGCGATATTCTCCTTCGAGCCTGCGCCGTCGACTATCGTCGTGTTCTCCTTGTTGAGCGTAACCTTGTCGGCAGTACCGAGAGCCTCCAAACCGGCATCCTCGATCTTCATGCCCTTGTCGGTCGAGATGACCGTCGCGCCGGTAAGTATGGCGATATCCTCCAACATCTCCTTGCGGCGGTCGCCGAAGCCGGGAGCCTTGCATGCGGCGATCTTCAACGTGCCGCGCAGCTTGTTCACTACCAGTGCCGACAGAGCCTCGCCGTCGACATCCTCGGCGATGATCAGTAGCGAGCGGCCGCTCTGCGCTACGGGTTCGAGTATTCCCATGAGCTCCTTCATCGTCGAAATCTTCTTGTCGGTAATGAGGATGTAGGGCTTGTCGAGCTGAGCCTCCATCTTTTCGGTGTCGGTGATGAAGTATGCCGAGATATATCCGCGGTCGAACTGCATACCCTCCACGACGTCTACGTGCGTTTCGGTACCCTTGGCCTCCTCGACGGTTATCACACCCTCGTTGTTGACCTTGGCCATAGCCTCGGCGATGAGCTTGCCTATCTTGCTGTCGTTATTGGCCGATATGGTAGCCACCTGCTCGATCTTGTCGAAATCCGATCCTACCACCTGACTCTGCTGCTTCAGCGACTCGATCACCTTCTCGACGGCCTTGTCCATGCCGCGCTTCAAGTCCATAGGGTTGGCGCCTGCCGTGACGTTCTTGATACCCACCGAGATGAGCGACTGAGCCAGTACGGTAGCCGTGGTGGTGCCGTCGCCGGCATCGTCGTTGGTCTTAGACGCTACCTCGCGCACCATCTGCGCACCCATGTTGGCGAACGTGTCTTCGAGCTCGACCTCCTTGGCCACCGTCACACCGTCCTTGGTTACCTGCGGCGCGCCGTACTTCTTGTCGATGATTACGTTGCGACCCTTGGGGCCAAGCGTTACCTTTACTGCGTCGCTGAGCGCGTCGACACCCTGCTTCAAAAGCTCGCGCGCCTCTGTGTTGTATCTTATCTCCTTTGCCATAATCTTTGTCTGTTTCTAAGGTTTGATGTTTAAGTTGCGTTTAGTCGACTATCGCGATGATGTCCGACTGCTTCATGACCAGATAGTCCACGCCGTCGTAGTTGATCTCTGTGCCGGCGTACTTGCCGTACATGACCGTATCGCCCTCCTTGACCTCCATTTCGATCTCCGAAGTGCCGGGACCTGCTGCCACGACCTTGCCTACCAGCGGTTTCTCTTTTGCCGTGTCGGGAATGTAAAGACCTCCCGCGGTCTTCTCCTCTGCCGGATTGGGAAGTACCAATACCCGGTCTGAAAGCGGTTTGATTGCCATAGTTTCGAGTTTTTGCTGTTTATGATAATTGTTTATTTCCGTTGCTTTTTCTTCGCCTCGGCATAGCCCGAACAAGTTCGCTTCTGCACTCGGCTTATCGAAAACGTTTGTTTTTGTTTGCATCCTCAGCCCACGCAATAGATATGCCAAACGCCGTGCACGTCATTTTTCGTCAGTCGCCGGCAGTCGGTTGTCATGCCACGGCTCGCCGCAAGTGACAAAATGGCAGACGATGAACGTCCTGCCCATGTCATGCGACAGAACCTCTGCCGCCGCGACCGGAGCCTGTGCTGCCTCGCCCGAGAAAATCGGAACATATTTTTCGGGGGCAAGAGTACATATTGGGAATTTTTGCGTAATTTTGTGTTACATATTCTAACACGGAGAGTGTAGCTTGTTCTCGTAATCGAATCCGGAAAATTCAAGGGAGAGAATGGCTGACTGTTACCGCGTCGTATCCTCATGGGGATAGGCGTGGGCTGTTGCCTGTTTTATTCCCTGAGGTTTTTTCCGGAACCCGATTACACGAAACAGGTTTCGGCGCCACGCTTTCTGTTTTCATAACCCTCGTCGCGGCGCGGACGTCTAAGTTAAATAGTATATGAAGAGGCTGCTATTGATTGTATCGCTCCTCATCTGTTGCGTCGGTCTTTCGTCGGCGCAAGACGATCATTTCAAATTCAAGGGTATTCCGATTTCGGGCAGCATCGAGGAGTTCGGCCGCAAGCTCGTTGCCGACGGGTTTTGCAAAGTCGCTGTGAATACATATAAGGGTAAGTTCCTGCGTGGGGATTGTATAGTGATGCCTGTTGGTTCGGACGACGGCATGATATGGCGTGTTGCGGCAGTTTTCGGAGCGGTCGAGGCGTGGAGCACGCTCAGCGCATCGTTTGACGGATATGTCGATCTTTATACGGAGAAGTATGGCCGACCGACGAAGATCGTAAGGGCATTTACCGGAATGTATGATAATACTGCTGTAAGATTCGGCCATCAGATGTCTGCGGTATATCACGATGCGTGCAATTATATCGCATCGTGGGAGCTGCCGCACGGTAGCATCGTCGTAAAAATTATCAAGGGAGATAAGTTCGATAGCGGTTGCATAATGATCGTCTATACCGATAATGCCAATAAGACGGTTGTCCGCAAAGCCGATCTCGATGAAATATAGAATATGACAATCTTATGAAATCGATATTTAATGCAGCGGCCTTGATTGTCGCATGCGTGTCATGTTCGACATCCGAGCCGTCATTGCAGCAGCGTGCCGAGCAGTTGGCAAAAACCGAAACGGTTAAAAATCTATTTATCCCCGAGAGCTATTCGCCGGTCGAAACCCGTGTCGACAGCATGTTCGTATCGGCATACAACGATCCGGAGATACTGCTTGCCGCCGCTCGGATAATCGAAGCCGAGGACGAGTATTACAATAATGCGCCATATTTATTGTTTCCGGGCGACAACGATATTGATTACGACGAAGCGCGGGAGACCATAGCCGAGCAGATAGATATCATACGCCTGCGTGTGGCCGATCTGGCAGAAGGGGTGTTTTGCGGTTGGAGCATACGGCATAGGTTCAGGGCAGACGATCGACTCGGCAATACCGCTTTCGGCGAAACCCTTTTTATTGCCGACAAGGATCTGTCTCCGTATTGGAGCTTCGACCTCGACAGCAATGCAGATATTAATCTCAAACGATTCAAAAGGTTGATAAATAAGGTCGTGGACGGAAAATACGACCGCTTCGGGCTGGGAGATGCTCAGCCGCATGCTGACGTAACGGTTCAATCCCCGCGAGCCAAACGGTCATTGCCTGCCCATACTTCGCATGATGCACCGTCGGCAGGCAGTATCTGCGATATGGTTTTGTCTGTTTGTGAAGCCGGTGCGGAGGTGGCGGAAGATGATATGGCTGCTGCTGGGTCAGAGGTTTCGGCTGCGGTTGTCGACAAAGTGTCGAAGGAGGATAATTCGGTCGCGGATATTTTCGGGCATGGCGATGCCTGCGAATTTTCGGGCGATGTCGTCGCCGGCCTGAACTTAAATTGATATAACGAAACTTATGAAGAAAATTTTATTTGCATTATCACTCTTATTGACATTCGCCGTACATGCGAATGCGCAAATGTCCGAGTCGAATACGAGAATCACGGCAGCCTCTCCCGATGCCCATATCAATTACCGTTTGTTTCAAACGAACAACAGGTGGACGTTCCTGAAATTGGATACCAGAACGGGAGAGATCAATCATGTGCAATACAGCATAGACGGCAATGCCATGCAGTACCGATTGAACGACACTCCGCTGGCCGATGGGGGCGATGCGGTGCCGGGGCGTTTCTTTCTCTATCCGACTGAGAATACGTATAACTTTATTCTGCTCGACCAGATCGACGGACGTGTATGGCAGGTGCAGTGGAACATCGACGATGACAAGCGCGGTGTTTGGCGAATATACTGATATCGCACTATCAATAAACGTTTTATCTTGATAATTTAGCTATGGATTCGGATGTGTTGTCAGCAATTACATGGATCATCATGTGCGCTTTTCTGCTGAGCGGCGCTTACTTTTTCATTTCTGTCGGCAAGTGGTGCAATAGGCATTGATTGTCAGTGGCGGTTTATCGGAATGGTGCTATGCGAAGCTGTACAATATGACATTGCTGTGCGACTGCAAAATGGCATCCACGCGGCGCATGGCGTCGTCCGAGAGGACGGGACAGCCCCAGCTGCCGACCGTGGGCAGAGGCCATATGGGACGGGAAGATGTGTGCGGCCAGCCGTGAAGAACGATGCAGCGGCGACGCATCATGTCGTTGGTTGTGTCGAGGCCGTCGAGGCGGTAGGCGATTCCGTAGCTGCCCGTGTAGCGTTCGGCTATGAGCGCATGGCCGAGCGGGGAGAGGTGGCTGCCGTCGGCGTTGGAGAAGCGTGCGTAGGCCGAGCGGCGGCGGGGCTTGTCGCTGCCGCTGCCGTGGCTGACGGGGTAGGCGCACAGGGCGCGGCCGGCGACGAAGTCCCAGACGACGAATCGGCGCCGACCCGAGTGGCGCGAGTAGTCGATCATTATGGCCACGCTGTCGTCGTATCCTCCCGCGCGGCAGTATTCGCGCAGGGCGTCGGCCTTGCGGCGCCATGCCTTACCGAGCCTCATCGCGCAGCAGTTCGAGCAGACGGGGCATGCCCTCGGCCGAGCGTGCCTTGATATGGGTCAGCGGGTTGCGGATGAGCCGTGTGTCGGGCTGCCCGGGGTCGACAAGATATATCGGTATGTCCGGACGCACGTAGTGTACGAGCGAGGCGGCGGGGTAGACTGCGAGCGACGTGCCGACGACGATCATCGTATCGGCCTGTGCGGCTATGCGTGCCGCCGTGTCGAACATGGGAACGGCTTCGCCGAAGAATACGATATGCGGCCTTAGCAGCGAGCCGTCCCCGGCGCGGGCGTCGAGCGGCTGCTCCCAGCCGTCGATAGGGTATATCAGATCGGGATCGGCCGACGAGCGCAGCTTCATCAACTCGCCGTGCAGATGCGTTACGCGTGTCGAGCCGGCGCGCTCGTGCATGTTGTCGACGTTCTGCGTTATGACCTCGACGTCGTAATACCGTTCCAGCTCGGCAATGGCGTAGTGGCCGGCATTGGGCTGCCGCTCGAACAGCTCGCGGCGCCGTTTGTTATAGAACTCGATGACCGTCGCGCGGTTGCGTACGAGCGCTTCGGGCGTGCATACATCCTCGATGCGATAGTTGGCCCACAGCCCGTCCGAGTCGCGGAACGTGGCTATGCCGCTGTCGGCGCTTACGCCTGCGCCGGTAAATACCACTACTTTTTTCATTATGATCGTGATGCTGACGGCTCTCGTTCGAGTACGGCCTCGATACTCCGCCGCAATGTCGATGTAAAATTACACAATCGACGCCGTCCGTCAAAATATAAACCATATATTTATAGTGTCGTAGCACAAAAAAAACGCACAGCAAAGCTGCGCGCCTGACATATGATGCCTATCGTCGGTTTGTCCGCACCGCGTCAGAACATTACGCCGACCTTGATCTGTATGGCGTTCATATCGAATCCTATGCCCGATTCGGATATGCGCTGTACGTTGAATCCCACCTGAGCCTTGTACATGCCGGCCTTGATGCCGACGGCAGGTGTGCAGTACAATCCCGAAAGTCCGCTTAAAACTTTGGTGCCGATACCTGTGCCGATGTCGAACGAGATATAGGGAGCTACTTTCTCCGATACGGGAATATAGCCTTTCAGGTTAAGATAGATAGGAATTGCCAGTACCCCGATCTCGTAGAACTCGTGGTAGTGGTCCAGACCGAGACCTAAGCCCGCTGAGAAATACCGCCCGACCTGAACGCCCTGTATCGTGTGCAGGTTGGCACGGCAGGTGGAGAATGTCCCGACGCCGATAGAATATCCCAGATCTGCTTCGCCGTGGTACTTTACCGGGATCTTTGCATTGACTGCCGAAATTGCCATTGCTGCCGTCGCCGCCAAAAGAAGTAACTTTTTCATAGTTGTACGGTTTGATTCGTTTGCTTGACAAATATAGATAAATCCCCCCCCCGACAAAATTTTCAACGAATTATTTGCGATATGCGGGCGAAAAATCTTTTGCGCATATACATGCCGATAACCCGAGGCCGAATGTATGGAATAGGACTGCCCGTACCGTGAATAACTCCGTGCCGTTTATCGGAGCGCTGTTGCGGCGAATGATTCGGGAAAGAGTCGCGCCGTTTCGGTAGATATCGGAAATATTTTTATTTCCTTTCGTTTTGTTTGTCATTTTGTGGTTTTATTTATACTTTTGTTGTGTAAACGATAATAAATACATTCGACATGTCTGAAATCAAAACCATATCGGAGCCTGCGCGCGAGATACCCGTAAGATGCGAAGTCGATGTGCTGGTGGTGGGCGGAGGCCCTGCCGGCATCATGGCAGCCGAAGCTGCCGCCGAGAGCGGCGCCCGCACGATGCTTATCGAGAACCGCGGATTTTTGGGAGGCAATCTCGCGATAGGCCTGCCGGTGCTGGGCTTTCTCGGCCGCAAGGGCAACCCGATAATCAAGGGTGCGCCCGAACGTTTCATCGGCCGTCTTCGGGACAAGGGGGCTGCGAGCGAGCACGTACCCTGCAAGTTGCATGTCAGCCTGACGATCATCGATCCCGAGCAGGCCAAGAGCGAGGCGCTGGCCACGATGGAGCGTGCCGGAGTCGAGGTGTTGATGTATGCCATGGCCGTCGATGTCGTCAAGCGCGGCAGCGACGTATGCGGCGTGGTAATCGAGTCTAAGGCGGGGCGCGAGGCAATACTCGCGCATACGGTCATAGACTGCACGGGCGACGGCGACGTGGCTTTCCGTGCCGGAGTAGAGTGCCGCAAGGGCGATGCGAACGGAGGTATGCAGCCGCCGACGCTGATGTTCGCGATGCAGGGCGTCGATGTCGATGCGTTGCGCCGCGCCATAGTCGAGCATCCCGACATATACGATATGGATACTATGCCGGCCGAGCAGTTCCGCCGCCGCAACTTCATTACCGTCGGTCTGCGCCGTCAGATCGCCGAGGCTCGCGACGCGGGTATCGATATTCCGGTCGCCCGCACTATATTGATTACCGGTATCGCCGATGACGAGATATGGGTCAACATGTCGCGTGTCAACGGCGTCGACTCGACCGATCCCGAGAGCTATACGCGCGGCGAGATCGCCGCCCGCCGTCAGATATACGACATAGAGCGCTATCTGAAACGTTTCGTACCCGGCTTCGCCGATGCCCGTATGAAGTGCGTCGCTCCGTTCATGGGCATTCGCGAGAGCCGTGTCATAGTCGGTAGATATATCCTTACGGCCGATGACATACTTGCGTGCCGCCGTTTCGACGATGCCGTTGCCGTTGCCAGCTATCCGGTCGATATTCATCATGCCGTGGGCGGCGACTGCACGCTTTACTGGTGCGACGACTGCTACGACATTCCGTACCGCTCGCTGGTGCCCGCCGCTGTGGGAGGTCTGCTGGTGGCAGGACGCTGCGCGTCGCTCAGCCACGAGGCTATGGCCTCGGCACGCGTGATGTCGACATGTATGGCTATGGGCGAAGCCGCAGGCCGTGCCGCCGCCATTGCCGCCAGGGAGGGTATCGGAGCGGGCGATATCGATGTGGAGATGTTGCAGCGCGAGCTTGTGAATAGCGGTGCATATCTGCGAAAATAGAAAAAAATAGGTAAAAGAATTTTTGTTTTTAATTTATTTTAGTACTTTTGTACGTTCTTTAACATGAAAAGGTTCGGTTTGACACTCTCGATGGTATTGTTCGCAACAGCCATCTTCGCACAACAGAGACACTTAGTCCTTTGGGACAACGAAACAGCCCCTCATTCCAACGGTCTGAGCGGCGAAGAGTGGGAACAGAGCCGCGGTGCATGGCGAAATACCACGCGCACCGATATGTGGATCTTTGAGGCAAACCCCGAGCGGAAGAACGGTATGGCTATCGTATACTTCCCCGGTGGTGGATATTATACCGTCGGTACCGGTTTCTCGGTCGGCAAGCGATTCGCCGATGCGGGTTATACGGTTGCATGCGTGCGTTACCGACTGCCTAACGGACATAGGGAGATACCGCTCGAAGACGCTGAGGAGGCGTTGCGGGTAATGCGCTCTATGGCCGATGAAATGGGCTTCGATTCTTCGTTGGTTGGTGTTATGGGGACCTCTGCCGGTGGTTACTTGGCAGCTTCTTTAAGTGTCCTCTCTTTATCGAAGCCCTCTTTTTCGATACTCGTTTATCCGGTCATATCTTCCGAGAAGGGGATACGGCATGACGGAACGATCATAAATTTGCTCGGTGAAAGGGATGCTGACGATCCCGCTGTCGCCGGGCAATTTTCGTTGGATAAACGCGTCGACGAATCCACGCCTCCGGCTATTCTCATCCACTGCGACGACGATAAGCTTGTCCCGCCGGTCAACAGTACGCTGTATTACAATGCCTTGAAGCATTACGGCATAGAGTCGTCGCTGCATATCTTTCCGTCGGGAGGCCACGGTTGGAGCGGCCGTTCCGACTTCGAGTATTATCACGAGTGGTTCGCTGCCGTCGACAACTGGCTGCGCCGCTTCGCCGATAAGAAAAGGCGATAGCGCTTCGTTGCAGGGTTTTTGCTGATGGCTATCCAAGATAGAGGATATCGATACATGGCATTAAAATCATATATACTATGAAATTCATTACGGAAGAGAAACTTACTATCGTGGGCGCGGCCGGCATGATCGGCTCTAACATGGCGCAGACGGCACTTATGATGCACCTCACGCCTAACATCTGTCTTTACGATCCGTTCGCACCGGCATTGGAGGGTGTGGTCGAGGAGCTGCTGCATTGCGGTTTCGAGGGTGTGAACATTACCTATACCTCCGATATCGCCGAGGCGCTGACCGGAGCCAAGTATATCGTCTCTTCGGGCGGTGCCGCACGCAAGGCCGGCATGACGCGCGAGGATCTGTTGAAGGGCAACGCCGCCATTGCCGAGCAGTTAGGCAAGGATATAAAAAGCTATTGCCCCGATGTGAAGCATGTCGTCGTGATCTTCAACCCCGCCGACATCACGGGTCTTGTGACGCTTATATGGTCGGGACTCAAACCGTCGCAGGTAACCACGCTGGCCGCTTTGGACAGCACGCGTCTTCGCAGCGAGCTGGCCAAGTACTTCCATATCTCGCCTGACGAGGTCCGCAACAGCCGCACCTATGGCGGTCACGGCGAGCAGATGGCCGTATTCGCCTCTACCACTACCATATCGGGCAAGCCTCTGACCGAGCTTATCGGCACTAAGATGCCCGTCGAGGATTGGGAGGCGCTCCGTCAGCGTGTCATTCAGGGCGGCAAGAACATCATCGACCTGCGCGGCCGCTCGTCATTCCAGAGCCCTGCCTATCTCTCTATCGAGATGATCGCGGCGGCTATGGGCGGCGAGGCTTTCCGCTGGCCTGCCGGCGTCTATGTCGATACCCCCGAATTCAAGAATATCATGATGGCTATGGAGACATCCATTACCCGCGACGGCGCAACCTACAAGTTCGTCGAGGGCACTCCCGAAGAGCATGCCGCCTTGAAGAGCAGTTACGAGCATCTCTGCAAGCTCCGTGACGAAGTGATCTCTATGGGTGTCCTGCCTCCTGTCTCAAAGTGGTCGGAGATTAATCCGAACCTCTGATTTTTTTCGTGAAAAGGCGGCATTTACTTCGCCTCGTTCGAATGCGCCAATGGAACGTACGACAGTACTACCCATCGGCGCTTTCTTCACGTGCGGATTAACGAAAACGTGCGCTCGTTTATGAAAACATTCCTATTTTGTCTGTTTCGGATAAGTAATGCCATGGAAAAATTCGTCGAGCGAGATATTGTAAAATAGGCAGAACCTGGCTATCGATGCCAATGTCAGCGATTTTACCTTTCGTTCATAATCGGATATCGCCAAACAGGTACCGTGCAATACAAACTCCTTAGTGTGTTTGTGTCGCTCTCGTATTTCTTGCAGACGCTTGGCTATCGACTCTACCAATATGGGATCTGTCTGTTGCAATTCTGGTTTATTAAAGTCTGGCTTTATTTTATCCGATAATTCTCGTAAATAATTTTCAATAAAAGTTCAATGCAGCGCATTGAACCATGCCTATACACATTATTATTCTTGATTCTTTAATGACTCTGTTTCTATCGAATCGAAAAAATCTGTGAACGATATTTTGTAATATTTGCAAAGATCGGAAAACGTACCTATCGTAATATTGGAATAACCCGACTCGATGCGGCCGATATGTATTCTGACTTCACGATAGACTTGTATTTGCGATAAGCCGGCAGACTTTCGCAGCTCTGCGAATCTCTCTGCGACTGCTTTCATTAACGATTCATTATGCCGTTGCTTGTCCATAATCGCATTAATCAAGGATTTTCCACTCCATCGAAAAACTCCTTTATCGAAATATTGTAATAGTCGCAAAGGTCTGACAGCGTGCTTAATGTAAGATTATACTCTCCGCGTTCGATCATATCCATATCTATACCGGTATGAATATAAACTTTTTGTTGCGATAGTCCTTTTGCTTCACGTATCTTTACCAACTTCTCTCCTATTGCAGCAAGCAATTTATCGTTGCGCCTTTGTCGTTTCATAAAACAAAGGACTTTAATAATGACAAATTCTTATTTCATGTATTTGTCATTGTAAAAGATTTGTTTTATATTTGTACCGGAGAAAATAAATACACAAAGCAAACCATCTATAAATAAAAATATGTTAACTTTGCAACTATACGATTCGGCATAGGCCGACGGACATAACATCATAAAGGGTAAACAACTCTTTATACCTACTCGTAAACTTGGGAGCCTCGAAAGAGGTTGTTTAACGTGGTATAATGGTTGCCAGTCCTTGTTATGTCCCGTTCAATTATGGACGGGACGGACAAGGGCGCAGGACAGCTTCACGTTAAGGGTTCCCAAGACCTGCGAGTAGGGGCTGACACCGCGCCCCTTTTTATTTTCTGCGGGCGCATTCACAAATAACCTATATGTTATGCGCCGTACCGACTACTGTGATATACGATATAACCGCTTTCCGCAACCGCATTCGGCTGCGGAGCGAGGAAATTATACCCCTACGATGAGGTTTTATTACAAAGGAATCTGGTAACGCCGTCCCGCCGTCATCGGGCGGCGGGGTATAGGTCGTGCGATATTCCGGCCGCAGAATCATCCTTAGGTCAAATTTGCAAATAACAGCAACGGCCGGATATCGCACTTTTTCTATCTGCTACCGCTTGACGGCCGACCGATGTGGCCGGTCGGGAACAATGGTTGCCGTTAAAAGCTGAACCCCGAGCTGCCGTTGCAGTGGATAATGACGGGCGACAGATAAATATGGAAATTGATTTGAATGAGATGTATACATGGACGCTTATCACACAGGTAGCTGCATAACGGCTTAAAACACAATGCAGCGCCGGCAGGTGCGCACCGGAACCCTTACCGATGATCCGACGCGATTCAACGATTGTTGTCGCGGTAACCGAGTAGGCCGGCTGCGCACCTGTTTTTTTCGTGAAAAGCGGCATTCTACTGCCACGCACTCTATCCGCCCGAATGGGACGTACGCCGGTACTACCCATCCGGGCGGATCTTCGTTTGCGTTGTATAATACCGCTTTTGACGAAAAAAAATGAGCCGTGGAGCTTAATCGGTTTTCGTGAAAGCGGCATCCTACTGCCGCTTGCTCAATCTCCCGGACGGGACGTACCATTAGTACTACCCGTCCGGGAGATTTTCGTTTGATGCGCTTGGTGTGTTTCCTTTAAGAAATCACAGATGTTATCCGTTATTTCTCCGATCGTCGCTACCTCTTGACCGGTTCGATGCACGAGGCCATTATATCCATTAGTCTGCTCAGACCTTCGGTGGGCTGCTGCTGGCGTGCCGAGACATGCACCTGATACTTGGCCGTCTGGTTGGTCGAACGCGTATTCTCGCGCGAGGACGATACCTTGCCGTTGACGCTGACCGAGCCGCTGGCGAAGCATCCGAATTTGAAGCTGGCATTGCTGCTTACCGAAGCCTCCTTATCGCTCTTTTCCGTCGAGGTCTCGGTGGTGGTAACCTCCATTTGGAAATCGATCTGAACGTCGTCGATCAGCAGCGACGGCAGCGGAACCAGACCTATGAACGGTGCGTTGACGGTCAGCTGCTGCGTGGAGTCGGAGCCCTCGACGGGGCGTTCGAGATTGAACGACAACAGGCGCGGCGTCTGCTTCTCGGCATCGGCATAACCTATCTCCGTCATGAACTCGAAAACCGACTGCGCCAGTCTCTTCTGCGAGTCGCATGCCGCCGTGAGCGGTGCGGCGATAAGCTCGGCGATCGGCTTGACAAAAACGTTCAATAAAATACGCGGGGAGCGCAAATGGTTAGACGGCAGATGTTTTTCGTGTAAATTATTTGCATTCCGATAGAAAAATAATATCTTTGCAATATCTGTCGGCAGTATGTCGTGGAGGAATAAAACGAACGTTTTTTGCCCGCCGATATAGCCGGCATCTGCATATAAACGGCTACCTTTAATGCAAAAACACATGACGGTAGCCTATCTCAGAATCAGCACGGAAAAACAGCATCTGAAGAATCAGCGCGAAGAGATATTGCGTTTCGCCGCTTCGCGCGATCTGCATGTCGAACGTTGGGTAACGGAGGTCGTGAGCGGGCGCAAGAGCGGCAGGGAGCGCAAGCTGGGCAATGCACTGGCACGCATGAAGCGCGGCGATACGTTGGTCGTTACGGAGTTGTCGCGGCTCAGCCGAACGCTGACCGAAATAATGTCTATCATGGGAATGTGTCTCGAACGCGGGATAGTCCTGTACAGCACGAAGTACGGTTCCGCCTTCGACGACTCGATCAACAGCAAGGTACTCTGCTTCGCATTCGGCCTCGCCGCCGAGATAGAGCGCAACCTGATATCGATGCGCACGCGCGAAGCGCTGGCAGCCCGGCGCGCCGAGGGTGTGGTGCTCGGGCGCAGAAAGGGATCGTGCGTCAAGCAGCAGTCGCTCGGCCGTCGTCGGGACGAGATTATGGAGATGCTGCGCCGCGGTATGCCGTTGGCCGGGATATGCCGCGTGTTAGGCGTATCGGCCAAGACGTTTCATCGGTTCCGGCTTACGGACAGCGCCGTCGACGAGATATATTCGCGGCGGAGCTGCGGCAGGCATGCTGCGGCAAAGCGTGCGGTCATAGAATCTTTTTAACCCAGCGGAACATGCGGTAGGGCATATAGCGGAACGGCAGATCGAATGCCGTGGGTGTCGTGACGACGGCACGGCGGTGCGAAAAGGCCTCGAAGCCCGTGCGGCCGTGATAGGCGCCCATGCCCGAGTTGCCGACGCCGCCGAAGGGCAGTCTGTGGTTGGCGATGTGCATTATCGTGTCGTTGATGCAGGCGCCGCCCGACGATGTCTGGCGGACGACTTCGCGTCCTGCGGCCGGCCGGCCGAAATAGTATAGAGCCAGCGGCCGCTCCCTGCCGGCGATGAATCGGACGGCCTGGGCTATATCGTCGAAGCCGATCATCGGCAGCACTGGGCCGAATATCTCCTCCCGCATGACGGCGGCATCGGCGGCTACGTCGTCGAGTAGCGTCGGCTCTATATACCGGTCGTCGGTGCAGCTTCGGCCTCCGACCGCCGCACGCCCTTGGTCGAGGTACGACACGACGCGCCGGAATGCCGCATCGTCTACCATGCGTACATAGTGCGGACTCTGCTGCGGGTCGTCGCCGTGCATCTGCCTGATGGCTGCGGCGAACTCCTCGACGAAGCGTTGTTTCACGCTGCGGTGTATGAGCAGATAGTCGGGAGCGATACATGTCTGTCCGGCATTGAGCGTCTTGCCCCATGCGATGCGCCGCGCGGCGATACGTATGTCGGCGTCGCGGTCCACGATGCAGGGGCTCTTGCCTCCCAACTCCAACACCACGGGCGTGAGGTGGCGTGCCGCGGCCTGCATGACGACCCTGCCCAGCGACGGGCTGCCCGTGAAGAATATGATGTCGTAACGCTGTTCGAACAACATGGTATTGACCTCGCGGCCGCCCTCGATGACGGTGATGTATCGCCGGTCGAATGTTCGGCTTATCATCTGCGCTAGAGTCTCGGATACGTGCGGCGTGTGGGGCGAGGGCTTCAATACGGCCGTGCAGCCGGCCGAAACGGCCGCTACGAGCGGGTTGAGCAGCAGCTGCACGGGATAGTTCCACGGAGAGACGATAAGCGCTACGCCCAGCGGCTCGACCACGATGCGGCTGCGCGAGGGGAACATCTTCAACGGCGTGCGCCTGCGCTGCGGACGCGCCCAGCCGCGCAGATGCCGCAGATGATATCGGATCTCGTCTCTGACGATGCTCAGCTCGGTCATGTACGCCTCCTCGCGGGACTTGTGAAGATCGGCGGCCAGAGCGTCGCAAAGCGGCTGCTCCCACCTATCGAGCGCATCGGCCAGTCGCCGCAGCATCTCGCGGCGGTATGCGGTGTCGAGCGTCGCGCGGCTGCGGAAAAAATCTCTCTGTTCGGCTACGGCGGCCTCTATCTGCTGGGCGGTATACTCTGTTGACATATATCGTTCTTGTTTCGGATTATGCAAATGTACGAATAAGCGAGGGCAAAAGCAAGCCTTCCCCTGAATATGCCGAGCGAAACGTATCCGGTAGCGCCGAAAATAGTGCGATATTGTTACGTTTTCATTAAATTTGCCGTCGGCGGTTTGCCGCGTAGGGCGCATCGCCTATATTTGCCGAAGCAAAATGTATGTGCGAAACTATGAAACCTAAACATATCCTTGTCGTCGACGACGAGGAGTCGTTATGCGAGATACTGCGTTTCAACCTCGAACGCGAGGGCTATGACGTTACGACGGCCGAGAGTGCCGAGCGGGCGCTGACGCTCGATCTGGAACGTTTCGACCTTGCCATTTTAGATGTGATGATGGGCGAGCTGAGCGGTTTTTCGCTTGCGCGCATAATTCGCTCGCGCCCGTCGACGGCCGATATGCCCGTGATATTCTGTACGGCGCGCGACTCGGCGCAGGATGCCGTCGAGGGGTTGGATATCGGTGCCGACGACTATGTTACCAAGCCGTTTTCGGTTGCCGAGCTGTCGGCGAGGGTAAGGTCGGTGCTGCGACGCTCGTCGCACTCGTCCCGCACGGCCGGCGAGCTTCTGCGCTACGAGGGGCTGGTGCTCGACATGGATGCCAAGCGCGCGAGTGTCGACGGCGAGGTCGTGGCGCTCACACGCAAGGAGTTCGACATACTGGCTCTTCTTATGTCGAATCGCGGTGCGGTGCTCTCGCGCGAGCAGATCATGGACCGCGTGTGGGGGCGTCGGACGGTCGTTACCGACCGCACCGTGGATGTCAACATCACGCGCATGCGCCGCAAGATAGGGCGTTACGGGCGCAATCTTACCACACGCACCGGTTACGGCTATGGCTTCGAGGATTAGACTCTCTTACCGCTGGCGGTTGTTTCTGTTCGTGGTGATGATTCTCTCGGCCACGGCCGTCTGTTTCGTCACGTTCCAGTATACGCGCGAAAAGACATACAAGGCCGACCGGCTCGACGCTCAGTTGCAGCTGCTGAACATGCGTCTGTGCGACGCGCTCGAAGCGGGCGAGACGCCCGAGTCGTTCTATCTCAGACACAGCGACGACATGGAGGGGCTGCGTCTTACCGTTGTCGACATCTCGGGCAGGGTGGTCTACGACTCGGCTGCGAGTGCCGATCTGTCGAACCACCTCCTGCGCAAGGAGATCGCCGAGGCCATAGTCTCGGGCAGGGGCTATACGGTCGAGCGACGGTCGGAGAGCACCGATCTGAGCTACTTCTATTCGGCCATGCGCGCGGGCGAGCGGATCGTCCGTTCGGCATTGCCCTACAACGTGTCGCTGCGCGAAGTGCTGCGCGCCGACGGCGATTTTTTCGGTGTCATGGCCTGCGTGGCGCTGGCGGTCATGGCCGTAGGATATTTGGCGACGCGCAAGCTCGGCGGCAACATCTCCAATCTGCGGCGTGCTGCCGAGGCCATGGACCGCGGCGAGAGGTTCGATCTGCCTCCGTTCGCCGACGACGAGTTGGGCGAGATATCGGAACATATCGTAGCGATGTACGACCGTCTGCGCAGAGCCAACGACGACATCGAGCGCGAACATGCGCTCGCCCTGCACGAGCAGCAGGAGAAGCTGCGCATCAAGCGGCAGCTTACCAACAACATAAACCACGAGCTCAAAACACCCGTTGCGGCCATACGCGGTTATCTCGAAACGATTCTATCGACACCCGACATCGAGCCCGAGGTGCGCGATCGGTTTCTTGTTAGGTGCGATGCCCAGAGCCGGCGTCTGGCGCAGCTGCTCGACGATGTGTCGACCTTGACTCGTCTGGACGAGGGCAGTGCCGTCATCTCGCTCGGCGATGTCGACGCAGCGGCGGTGGTGGACGAGATAGCCTCCGATATGGCGTCGCTGCCCGAGCACGACCGCATGCGTCTTCGCTCGTCGCTGCCGCACCCGCTCTGCGTGCGCGGCAATGCCTCGCTGGTCGAATCCATATTCCGCAATCTGGTCGACAACGCCGTCGCGCACTCCGGCGGCCGCGATATTTTCGTCTCGACATTCGATGCGGGCGCGGATAAGTACGGCATCATCTTCGCCGATAACGGCATAGGCGTCGACAGCGAACATATCGGCCATATTTTCGAGCGTTTCTACCGCGTCGACAAGGGGCGTTCGCGCAAATCGGGAGGTACGGGACTCGGCCTGTCGATCGTCAAGCATGCCGTGCAGTTCCACGGCGGCGAGATATCCGTGGCGAACCGTGCGGAGGGCGGACTGGAATTTCATTTCACTCTGCCGCGCGCCCGATAGCGTCCGGCATCATTCGAATTTTAACAGCGAATTAACAAAGTTGTAACATATTTGTAATATGTCGCAGATACCTTTGCAAGTGTAATTGCGACCTGTTATGAATCGACTGCAACCGACATCCGCCCGTGCCGCGGCCGAGATCGACGATCTCGCGCGCAGATTCGCATCGTTCGATGCCGATGCGTTAGTTACATCATTGTACGATATAGTCTTCGAGGATTTGCAGTCGCTTGCAGCAGCGCCCGCCGAGGCGCGCTGCCTCTCGCGCATAGTATCTGTCACAGGTGCCGTGAACATCTATCTGGCGCTCCGCGGCGACGGCATATCTGACGGAGATGTCGTCCGTCTGGTTCGCTTCGGCGATGAAGTATGCCTTACGGCCGACCGGCTCACTCGAAACAACGAAACATTATAGAATCAGAAATGTATACATTTATCCTAATCACACTCGGCCTGCTGGCGATTCTCGGAATCGTCGTGGGCGTATCCAACGATGCGGTCAACTTTCTCAACTCGGCATTCGGCTCGAAGGCCGCTTCGCGCCGCGTGATACTCTCGGTGGCATCGCTGGGCATCCTGCTCGGCGTGATGACGTCGAGCGGCATGATGGAGGTGGCGCGCAACGGCGTGTTCTATCCTTCGCAGTTTACCTTCGAGCAGATCATGACTCTGTTTCTGGGCATGATGCTGGGCAACATCATTCTTCTTGACATATTCAACTCGCTCGGCCTGCCCACCTCGACTACCGTATCGCTGGTCTTCGGACTGCTCGGCTCGGCTATGGCCGTCGCCCTGACGACGATATGGGGCAGCGACGAAGCTACGCTGGCCGATCTGTCGGCATATATCAACTCGGGCAAGGCCATGGCTATCATATCGGCCATACTGCTGTCGGTCGCCATAGCCTTCGTCACGGGACAGATACTGATGTTCGTCTCGCGCCTGCTGTTCTCGTTCAGCTATAACCGCACCTTCCGCCGTGTGGGTGCGCTGTGGTGCGGCGTGACGCTGGCCGGCATAGTATACTTTACCGTGTTCAAGGGTCTGAGCGGTTCGGGCATCATACCCGATGCGATCGAAAGCGCCGTCGCGTCGCATACCGTCATGTCGCTGCTGGCCGTGTGGCTGGGCAGCAGTGCGGTGCTGTGGCTGCTGCAACGCGCCGGGGTGGATATCTTGAAGGTCACGATCCTGTCGGGCACCTTTTCTCTGGCGCTGGCCTTTGCCGGAAACGATCTGGTCAACTTCATCGGCGTGCCCTTGGCCGGTTACGACTCTTACAGACTGGCTATGGCCGCGGGCGACTATACGATGACTATGGAGAGCCTTGCGCAGCCCGTGCGGGCCGAGTTCTGGCTGATGCTTGCTGCCGGTGCCGTCATGGTCGTCACGCTCTTTACCTCGCGCAAGGCAATGAAGGTTACGCAGACCGAGCTGTCGCTCTCCAACCAGAACCAGAGCGCCGACGAGCGTTTCGGCTCGACGGCCGTGTCGCGAGGTCTGGTGCGCGGTGTGCTGAGGATCAACGAGTGGGCTGCCGGCATCACGCCGCGCCGCATGCGGGAGTTCATCGACAGCCGCTTCGAGCCGCTGTCGGAGCAGGAGCGCTCGGGCGCCATGTACGATAAGATACGTGCGACGGTCAACCTTACCGGTGCCGCAGTCCTAATATCGCTGGCCACGTCGTTTCAGCTGCCCTTGTCTACCACATACGTCGTGTTCATGGTGGCCATGGGTTCGTCGCTGGCCGACCGCGCGTGGGGGCGCGAGAGTGCCGTATACCGCATCACGGGCGTGATGACGGTCATCACGGGCTGGTTCGTTACGGCGCTGGCGGGATTCGTCATTTCGTTGGTGGTAACGATGATCCTTATCTACGGAGGGGCGGCAGCCATAATCGTAGCCGTGGCGGTATGCGCACTGATGATCGTGCGCAGCAACTTCTCGAAGCGCGAGGAGAGTGCCGAGGTCGCGCCCGAGTCGAAGATGACGCCCGAGATCGTGCGAAGCCCAGAGTGTGCTTTGATAGGCTTTACCGAGCATGTGCTTACGACAATGGAGACCGTCACGCGCATATACGACCGCACGATAGTGGCCGTGTTCAAGGAGAACCGCAAGGTGCTGAAAGATATGGTGCGCGAGTCGGAGACGCTGTACCAGACGACGCGCAAGCAGAAATACGAGCTCATGCCGATTCTGAATACGATCAAGGAGAACGACATCAACACCGGCCACTATTACGTTCAGGTGGTCGACTACATCTCCGAGGCGAGCAAGGCGCTGCTGCATATCACGCGTCCCTGCTACGAGCATATCGATAACAACCACGAGGGCTTCTCGAAGGAGCAGATAGTCGACTTGAAGAGCATCATCGACCGCGTCGAGCAGATCTTCGATACGGTAATCGACATGTTGCGCAAGCGTAGTTTCGACCGTCTCGACGACGTGCTGACGATGCGCGACGAGCTCTTCGACCGTATCGATGCCGTGATGAAGAACCAGCTGCGCCGCATGCGCGATACGGGCGGTTCGACATCGGCCAACATGTTGTTCTTCAACATTCTCGGCGAGACCAAGACTATGGTGCTGCACTCGCGCAACATCATGAAGTCGCTCGACCACTTCATCGACTGCGGGCGTTGAGGCGCTGCGCCGCCGCGGACGTGGCGGCGCGGTACGGATTTTGCGCCAATGCGGGATAAACGCTATCGCATGAAACGCAATTTTATCTCACTTTTCGTCGCAGACGACGCACCTGCGGTCGACGACCGCAACAGCGCGCGTGCTACGACATCGGATTCGCGCTATACGCCCGTTACGCAGCTTACGCCCGACGACGTTCTGCTGGACGGCGGCCCCATGCCGCCGCACGACAGCCGCGAGAACCCTACCCGGCGTCAGGTCGAGCAGGAGGTCATCAAGGTCAACCCGTCGATCGAGAGCATGGACGGCCGCGGATAGCATAAGGCCAAACGCCCGGGAACCGTTTCGGTTCCCGGGCGTTTCGTCGTTTGCGGGTCAGTCTAATTCAGCGGGGAGCCGATTTCGAGGTCGCTGCCGAAGTCATGATGTATGTCCCAGCCGGTCTGCATCATCGAGATACTGTATTCGTGCATGCGCCTTATGACATCACGGTGGCTGCCGGCGACATTGACGTAGCGGGCTCTGCCCTCGGCGTTGAGGTCGTAGAGATAGGCTATGTCATTGGGATTGTCGTAGACATAGAGATAGTCGTTGTCTATCGCAGCGAGGCAGTCGTCGGTGGAGAAAGGTACGATACGACGTCGCTCCCGCATTAGATTTATGCCCAGCGTCGTGTTGACGAACTCCATGCCGAGCATGTCGGCCGCGGTGGGCATGATGTCCATTTGCGAGACGGGATCGTCGCGAAGCTCAGGCGGAATATTGCCAGGCGAATAGAACAGCAGCGGTATGTGGTTGTATGACAGAGGTATTGCGAAGTCGTTGCGTATGGCCTTGCCGTGATCGGCCGTTATGACGAACAGCGTGCTGGAAAACCATTCGCGCGTCGCGGCCGACGCAATGAAGCGCTGCATGGCGCGGTCGGCATATTCGACCACCTGCGTGGATATATCGTCGGTGCGCGGTTCGAACCACCCGACATCGGGCACGTTGTAGGGCGGGTGGTTCGACGAAGTGAGAAGCACGGCGCAGAATCTCCGGCCTGCCTCGTGCTCCATGTCGAGTATCCGCAGCGCCTTGTCGTACATCACGTGGTCGGGCACACCCAGCGTGCTGACTATCTCGCTGCTGTCGTAGTCGGGCTCGGAGACGACGCTTCGGATGCCGTTGCCCATAACGAAGCCGCTCATGTTGTCGAACTGCGCGTCGTGTGTCGTGAAGAAGATCGTCGACATGCCCTCCTGCATCATCCGCTCGGGGATGCCGCCGAGCTGCGGAATGATGCTCTCCTTCATCGTATGTTTATTCAGATAGGAGGGAAGCGATGTCAGCGTAGAGTATACGCCGTTGTAGGTGTGTATGCCCGTCGAGTATGCGTTGCGGAAATAGAGCCCCTTGCCTATGAGCGTGTCGAGGCAGGGCAGCAGCCCGGCGGTATCGCCCTCCGAGCGCAGGCGGTCGGCCGTATTGCTCTCCATAAGTATCACGACGAGATTGTCGACAGGCGTCTGCTGCGCCTCGAAACGGCGGCCGAAGCTCCTATCGCGCCCCAGCTCCCATGCGGCGAACGCCCGTGCACGACCGCTGTCCTGCACATGCAACTCGTTGCCCGACATGTCGAGCGTCGAACGCATGAGCGTAAATACAGGGTTGAGACCCAGCTGGTTGATGAAAGCGTTGTTGGATATATACGCCGTGCCCACGCGGATCGGACTTTTCCGGCTCAGGCGCCCTCGTATCGAGAATGGGATGATGCAGAGCGCTATGAGGAGGATTATCGCCGTCGGCCGGTGCGAGCGGCGGAAGTTGTCGATCGTCCAGCGCCTTGCCAGCCGCAGATTGAAAATGGCGAACAGAGCGGCGAGGGAAACGGCCGCGACAGAGAAGAGCATATACTGCCATTGTCCGCCCACCATGCGCACCACGAATGTCATACCGCCGCCGATGTAGTTGAACATCACGGCATTGAGACGTATGCGGAACTGCTCGAAAAACGGGATGTCGCCGACGCACATCATTATCGCCAGCGCATATACGGCGGTTATCCACCATTTCGACATCTGTGCTGCGGTGCGGTGCATACGCGGGAATATCTGGCCTGCGAGCAGCAGCAGCACCGGCAGCGAGAGCAGATAGCCCGATATGACGTTGTCGAAGCGCACGCCCATGAGCAGTGCGCGACATATCCATTCGGCCGAGTTGTCGACGCCCAAATCGAGCAGCGCGAAGTTCCGCCACAGCAGAATCAGCCGGCAGAGCGTGAAGCATACCATGCCGGTAAGGTATACGGTTGCGATATAGAGCGCCTCGCGAGGTATGCGGTCGAATATCTTCTTCCCCCCCCCTCGTGATTCCGTGAAATATCTGTCTCGCTCGTTCATATCGCATTGTGCAGGATGCCGCCGTCAGGGCGTGTATCCCGTGTCCTCGATCAGGTTGCCTGACGATGCCGCGGCTACGGCAAGCTGGTCGCAGCGGTTGTTCTCGACGGTCGAGGCATGTCCCTTGACCCACACCAGACGCACGCGGTGTTTGCGGTAGATCCTCAGAAAACGCATCCACAGATCGGGGTTTTTCTTGCCGGCGAATCCCTTTTTCTCCCAGCCGAAGACCCAGCGCAGGTTCACTGCGTCGACCACATACTTCGAATCCGAGTATAGCGTAACGTCGCAGCCCTCGTAGCGCAGAGCCTCCAACGCCACGCATGCCGCCGTGAGCTCCATGCGGTTGTTGGTCGTGAGCCGGTAGCCCTGCGACAGCTCCTTGCGGAACTTGCCGGCCAGCAGCACTACTCCGTAGCCACCCGCACCCGGGTTGCCCAGTGCCGATCCGTCGGTGTATATAGTAATTTCCATAATATCAGTCGAGGTTTTCCGCTCCGGCCTGCCGGCCTATTTCGTTTATCGCCAGCCGTGCCTGCTCCGCGGCGGTGGGGTCGTCCGACGACAATAGCCGGGAGTACCACCCGACCGCCTCCTCGTCGTGCCCGCAGAGCCGGTGGACATATGCGATGTTGAGTATCGCGTATATGTCGTCGGGTGTCTGCCGGTGCGCCTCGACGAAGTGTTCCAGCGCACGGTCGTACTGCCTGTATCCGCAGAACAATACTCCGAGATTGTTCTGTACGACGACACTGCCCGGCAGCAGCTCCGCCTCTCGGTCCAAAAGTCTGCGCAACGCTATTTGGCCGGGGGCTTCGGGATCGTCCGAGCCGTCGGACAGCATGTCGCAAACATAGCCCTGCACGTATTCTTCGACCAGCGTGCGCATATCTATCGATATCGCGCTGCCGCTATGGCCGTCAATCCAGCGTCCGCCGTTGATGCTGCATCTGTCGAGAGTCATGCGGAGCGAATTGGCCGCATCGGCCGGCCGATCGGCGAAACGGTATGCGGCGGCTCTGCCCATGTGCATGTCGAAGCGGTCGGGGTAGAGCGCCAGACCGCGGTCGAGCGCCTCCACTGCGCGGTCGACGAGCCTGTCGTCGAATATGGTCGTCGTGTACAACGCTCCCGCCGCATTGCCGTTCTCGTCTTGCAGCACAAAGGCCGGATCGCTTTCCGGGCAGGCGTTGCCGTCGATAACGATGCACTCCTCGGGAGCGCGGCCTATCCAGTAGTTGAACTTGTCGATCCACAGCTGCGCATCGTCGGGAGTTTGACTCTCCCACGCATCGAAATAGCGTATCCACGCCGTGGTGTCGGCCTTGTCGGCCGGCTCGACGGACGGACGGTCGGCCGCGGCCGTGTTGCAGACGAGCGCAAGCGCGACGGCGGCAGCGTATGATCGAAACAGTGTCATGGCCTGCTTGTTACAAAGAGGCCAGACGCTCCTTTATCGCCGCGATCTTGGCCTCGGCATCGGCCTGCTTCGCGCGTTCGTTCGCAACGACCTTCTCGGGTGCCGACTGCACGAAGCGCTCGTTCGAGAGCTTCTTCATGACGCTGGCGAGGAATCCTTCCAAGTATTGCAGATCGGCCGCGAGCTTCTCGCGTTCGGCTTCGAGATCGATCTTGTCTGCGAGCGGGATGAAGTACTGTGCGGTCTTGACGATGAACGCCGCTGCCGCAGGATCCTTCTCCTCGACACGGTCTATCGACGAGAGGTTGCACATCTTGGCTATGACGGGTGCATACTCTTCGGGATAGTTCTCGTCGGCCATGACCTTCATCGTGAGCGTGTCTTTCTGCGCTATGTTCTTCTGCTTGCGTATGTTGCGCACCGACGATATGACCTCGCGCGCAAGATCGAAGCGGGCGAGCGTGCGCGCGTCGGCCGTCTCGACGATCCGAGGCTGCCTTGCGACCACGATCGACTCGCAGCCGGCTTCGGGTGCCAGATCCTGCCATATCTCCTCCGTGACGAAGGGCATGAACGGATGCAGCAGGCGCAGCAGCTCGTCGAAGAAGTGCTTCGTGGCGGCCATCGTATCGGCATCGATGGGCGACTGGTAAGCTGGCTTGACCATTTCGAGGTACCAGCCGCTGAAATCGTCCCAGAACAGTTTGTATAGCATCATGAACGCCTCCGAGATGCGGTACTGGCGGAACGCCTCGTCGACGCGCTCTATGTCGCGGCGCATTACCTGGCGGAACCACTCGACCGACAGACGGTTGTTGTCGCTCTGCGGCAGCTCATCGTCGACATTCCAGCCGCCGACCAGACGGTAGGCGTTCCATATCTTGTTGGCGAAGTTGCGTCCCTGCTCGCACAGCGCCTCGTCGAACATGACGTCGTTGCCGGCCGAGGTAGACAGCATCATCGCCACGCGCATGCCGTCGGCGCCGTATTTCTCGATCAGATCCAGAGGGTCGGGCGAGTTGCCTAACTGCTTCGACATCTTGCGTCCGAGCTTGTCGCGTACGATACCGGTAAAGTATACGTTGCCGAACGGCTCGCGGCCGCGGTACTCGTAGCCGGCCATTATCATGCGCGCAACCCAGAAGAATATGATGTCGGGACCCGTTACCAGATCGTTGGTGGGGTAGTAGTAGTTGATCTCCTCGTTGTCGGGGCGGCGTATGCCGTCAAATACCGAGATCGGCCACAGCCACGACGAGAACCACGTGTCGAGCACATCCTCGTCCTGACGCAGATCGGCCGCCGTGAGCGTCGTATCGCCGGTTTTGGCGCGCGCCTTTTCGACGGCTTCGGCGAGCGTCTCTGCCACGACGTATCCGCCCTGAGGCAGGTAGTAGGCCGGTATGCGCTGTCCCCACCACAGCTGGCGCGATATGCACCAGTCCTTGATGTTCTCCATCCAGTGGCGGTAGGTATTCTTGTATTTCGTCGGGACGAACTTTATCGTATCCTCCATTACGGCCTTGGTCGCAGGCTCGGCCAGCTCCTTCATCGACAGGAACCACTGCATCGACAGCTTGGGCTCGATAGCTGCGCCCGTACGCTCCGAGAAGCCGACGTTGTTGGTGTAGGGCTCGACATTATCGAGCAGACCGGCAGCCTGCAAGTCGCCCTCGATTATTCGGCGGCACTCGAATCGGTCCATGCCCACGTACATGCCCACCTTGTCGTTGATCGTGCCGTCGTCGTTGAATATGTCTATTGTCTGCAATGCGTATTTCTCGCCGAGCATGTAGTCGTTGACGTCGTGCGCCGGCGTCACTTTCAGCGCACCCGTACCGAACTCCTTGTCGACATACTCGTCGCGGATGACCGGTATGCTGCGTCCTACCAGCGGCACTACGACTCTGGCGTCGTCCGCCAGCCAGCGGTAGCGTTCGTCGGTGGGGTTGACGCAGAGCGCCGTATCGCCCAGAATCGTCTCGGGACGCGTGGTCGCCACGATGATGCTGCGGTCGCTGCCTTCGACCTTATAGCGCAGATAGTAGAGCTTGCCCTGCGACTCCTTGTATACCACCTCCTCGTCCGAGAGTGCGGTCTGAGCAGCGGGGTCCCAGTTGACCATGCGCACGCCGCGATAGATCCGACCCTTGTCGAACAGGTCGCAGAAGACCTTTATGACGCCCTCGCTGCGTGCGTCGTCCATCGTGAAGCATGTGCGCTCCCAGTCGCACGAGGCGCCCAGCTTGCGCAGCTGTTTGAGGATTATGCCTCCGTGCTTCTCCTTCCACTCCCATGCGTGGGCGAGGAACTCCTCGCGCGTGAGCGACGACTTGTCTATGCCCTCGGCTTTGAGCTTGGCGACGACCTTGGCTTCGGTGGCTATCGAGGCGTGGTCGGTGCCCGGCACCCAGCAGGCGTTCTTTCCCTGCATGCGCGCGCGGCGCACCAGGACATCCTGCAACGTGTTGTTGAGCATGTGTCCCATGTGAAGCATGCCCGTGACGTTGGGCGGCGGAATGACTATCGTGTAAGGTTCGCGCTGGTCGGGTTGCGAGTGAAATAGATTGCGTTCGATCCAGAAGTCGTACCATTTCTGTTCGATCTGCTGCGGAGAGTACTTATCTGCTATTTGCATAATCGTGCGTTATTATGTTTCCCCAATAAGGATTAATTGTGCAAAATTAGCAATTAAATTTTATTCGGACAATAAATTGCGGCCAATATGGCGTTTTTGGGCGGCGGCAGGCGCGGCGTGGCACGATATGCGGACGGCGATATGGCGCCGCCGGCTCCCGGGAGCCCTGCCGCATGCCGTGCCGGCCGCAAAACCGAGTGCGCATACGTGCTCGATTTTTGCGCCGCGACCAATTTATTAAGGAAATAATCGTTATCTTTGCACAAATATTAGGTAAGGTATATGAGTAAAAAAGATAAGGAGATCGAAGATTTGGGACTTACCCCCGAACTGTTCGACGGCCGTCATCAGGTCATTCCGATCATCTCGGGAGGCGACGACGCGATCGAACAGATCGCAATACCGGAGGTAATGCCCATACTTACGCTTCGCAGCTCGGTTATATTTCCGGGTGCCATAACGCCCATTACCGTCGGCCGCGAGAAGAGCATCGCGCTGGTAAGGGAGGTCAACTCCTCGGGCGGTCTGCTCGGAGCCGTGTTGCAGCGCGACAGCGATGTCGAAACGCCCGCCCCCGACGATATGTACAAGATCGGTACGGCAGCCCGCATATTGAAGATATTGGAGATGCCCAACGGCAATCTGACGGTCATACTCAACGGCTTGGAGAAGATCGAGGTGGGCGACTACATCTCTACCGACCCATATTTCAAGGCGTCGGTAAGGATGATCCGCGACAGTGCGCCCGACCCCAATAACGTCGAATTCGGCGCGTTGGTCGACTCGATCCGCGAGGTGGCGCTCAATATCATCAACATATCGCCCTCGATGCCCAAGGAGGCGGCTTTCGCGATCAAGAACATCGATTCGCGCCGCGGCATCATCAACTTCATCTGCTCGAACATCGAACTCTCGGACGACGACCGCCAGTCGCTGTTGGAGGCTCCGGGGCTGCTGGCGCGTTCGCGCAAGCTGTTGGAGATACTGGTAAGGGAGCAGCAGCTGGTCGAGCTTAAAAATTCGATTCAGGAAAAGGTCAAGAGCGAGATAGACAAGCAGCAGCGCGACTACTATCTGCAACAGCAGCTGCGGACTATTCAGGACGAGATAGGCGACGGCGCCGATGCCGAGATAGACCAGATGCGCGAGAAGGCCTCGCAGAAGAAGTGGTCGAAGTCTACGGCCGAGCTCTTCGAAAAGGAGCTCGCGAAACTCGAACGGCTCAACCCCGCCGTGGCGGAGTACTCCGTGCAGATGAACTATCTGCAACTCATGTTGGAGCTGCCGTGGGACCATACCACGCCCGACAATCTCGATCTGCAACAGGCGCGCCGCCAGCTCGACGACGACCATTTCGGTCTGGACGAAGTCAAGGAGCGGCTTATGGAGCATCTGGCCGTCATCAAACTCAAAGGCGACCTCAAATCGCCTATTCTCTGCCTCTACGGCCCTCCGGGCGTGGGCAAGACGTCGCTGGGCAAGTCGGTCGCCGCTGCGCTCGGCCGCAAGTTCGGCCGCATTTCGCTGGGCGGTCTGCACGACGAGGCCGAGATCCGGGGACACCGCCGCACATACATAGGCGCCATGCCCGGCCGCATCATCGAGACGATCAAGCGCTGCGGCTCGTCGAATCCGGTCATCATCCTCGACGAGGTGGACAAGATAACCGTAGCCAACCACGGCGACCCGTCGAGCGCGCTGTTGGAGGTTCTCGACCCCGAGCAGAACACCACCTTCCATGACAACTATCTCGACACCGAGTACGACCTGTCGAAGGTGCTCTTCATCGCCACGGCCAATAACGTGGGCAACATCTCGCCCGCGCTTCGCGACCGCATGGAGATGATAAACATTCCGGGTTATATTCTCGAAGACAAGCTGCGCATAGCCGCCGATCATCTTGTGGCCAAGCAGCGCGAGGCGCACGGCATACCGCAAAACGAGCTGTCGATACCTACCCGGTGCATGGAGAAGATCATCGCGGATTACACCCGCGAGTCGGGCGTGCGTTCGCTCGACAAGCATATCGCCAAGATCGCGCGCCACCGCGCCAAGTCGATAGCGCTCGACGAACCCTACAATGTCGAGCTGACAGAGGAGGACGTGGAGACGATCCTCGGCAAGCCCAAGTTCCGCAACGACAGCTACGACATCGCCGGCATGGTGGGTGTGGTTACCGGTCTGGCGTGGACCGAGGTCGGCGGCGACATACTCTACATCGAGTCGATCCTCACGCCCGGCAAGGGCAAGCTCAGCCTTACGGGCAATCTGGGCGACGTGATGAAGGAGTCGGCTACGATCGCCTACGAGTGGGTCATGGCGCACCATGTCGAGCTGGGTATCGACCGCAATATGTTCGAGCAGAACGATCTCAACATACACGTGCCCGAGGGTGCTATACCGAAGGACGGACCCTCGGCGGGCATTACGATGCTTACGTCGATCGTCTCGACCTTTACCTCGCGTCCGCCCGTCGAGCGCATCGCCATGACCGGCGAGACTACGCTGCGCGGCCGCGTTACGGCCGTGGGCGGCATCAAGGAGAAGATCCTCGCCGCAAAGCGCGCCGGCATTACCGCTTTGATCCTTTCGGAGGACAACCGCAAGGATATCGAGGAGATCAAACCCGAATACGTCGAGGGGCTGACGTTCCACTACGTGCGCACCAACGACGAAGTGCTGAAACTCGCATTGCAGAGCTGATATGAAGTTCATAGCCATAATCCCGGCGCGTTATGCGTCGACGCGCTTTCCGGCCAAGCCGCTGGCGCTGCTGGGCGGACGCCCGATCATCGAACGCGTATACCGTCAGGTGTCGCAGGCCGTCGACGATGTGGTCGTGGCCACCGACGATAGCCGCATAGCCGATGCCGTGGAGAGCTTCGGCGGCCGTGCGGTCATGACCTCGGCCGAGCACCGCAGCGGCACCGACCGCTGTTACGAGGCTCTCTGCAATATGGGCGGCGGCTTCGACGGCGTAATCAACGTGCAGGGCGACGAGCCTTTCATCATGCCCTCGCAGATCGAGGCCGTCATGCGCTGCTTCGACGACCCGCAGACCGATATCGCCACACTGGTTAAGCCCTTTACCGTCGAGGACGGATTGGAGGCGTTGGAGAACCCCAACTCGCCCAAGGTCGTGGTCGACTCGTCGTGGCGCGCTATCTACTTCTCGCGCTCGGTGATTCCCTATCTTCGCGGCGTCGACCGCAGCGAGTGGCTCGCACGCCATACGTATTACAAGCATATCGGCATGTATGCCTTTCGCGCCGATGCGCTGCGCCGCGTAACGTCGCTGCCGCCCTCGTCGTTGGAGACGGCCGAGTCGCTCGAACAGCTCCGCTGGTTGCAGAACGGATTCCGCATAGGCGTAGGTGTGAGCGAAGTGGAGACCATAGGCATCGACACGCCCGAAGATCTGGCGCGTGCGGAGCGTTTTCTGGCCGCGAGAGGGTAGTGCGCGGGCAGCTGAAAGAGACCTTTTACTACTAAACTGATATAAAAATGACACCAGAGATTATCGCCGGACCGTGTGTGATCGAGTCGGAAGAGCTGCTCGATCGCGTGGCGCGGCGTATCGTCGAGATCAACCGCAGCCTCGGTTGCGACATCATCTTCAAGGCCTCGTTCGACAAGGCCAACCGCACCTCGCTCTCGTCGTATCGGGGCGTGGGCATCGACAAGGGGTTGCGGATGCTCGCCGACATACGTTCGAAGTGGGGGCTGAGGCTTCTTACCGATATCCACGAGGCGTGGCAGGCCGCACCCGTGGGCGAGGTGGTCGACATCATCCAGATACCGGCATTCCTCTGCCGCCAGACCGATCTTATCGTGGCGGCGGCCAGGACCGGCCGCACGGTAAATATCAAGAAAGCGCAGTTCCTCTCGGGGCAGGACATGATATATCCCTATCGCAAGGCCGTCGAGTCGGGCGCCGCCGAGGTGTGGCTGACCGAGCGCGGCAATACGTTCGGGTATAACAATCTGGTCGTCGACTTCCGCAACATCGCCGACATGCTCTCCATTGCGCCGCGCGTTGTCATGGACTGCACCCACTCGGTGCAGCGTCCCGGCGCCGCAGGGGGCAAGACGGGCGGCAACCGCGAGTTCGTGCCGGCTATGGCTCTCGCGGCCAAGGCATTCGGTGCCAACGGCTACTTCTTCGAGGTGCATCCCGATCCCGACAATGCCCTCTCGGACGGCCCCAATATGTTGTATCTCGACGATCTCGAACCGGTAATAAAGACACTGTTATGACAAATCAGGCAACACCGCAACAGATAATAGAGGTCGGCCGCCGTACGATACATGCCGAGGCGCTGGCACTCAAACACATGGAGGAGGCATTGGGCGACGAGTTCGTGCGTGCCGTCGAGTTGATTCTCTCGTGCCGCGGCAAACTCATCGTCACGGGCATGGGCAAGTCGGGACATATAGCCCGCAAGATAGCCGCGACGCTGGCCAGCACCGGCACGCCGAGTTTTTTCCTGCATCCGGCCGAGGCCTTTCACGGCGATCTGGGCATGATCTCGCCCGAGGATGTCGTGCTCGCGCTCTCGTATTCGGGCGAGACCGACGAAATACTGAAAATAGTGCCCTTCATCCATACCAACGGCAACCCGCTCATATCCATGACCGGCAATGCGCAGTCGTCGCTGGCGCGCAACTCAGATGCGCATCTCGACATCATGGTGCGCAAGGAGGCCTGCATACTGCACCTCGCACCCACCTCGTCGACCACGGCGCAGCTGGCTATGGGCGATGCGCTTGCAGCGACGCTCATGCACATGAGGGGGTTCACGGCGATGGATTTCGCACGCCTGCATCCGGGCGGCAGCCTCGGCAGGCGTCTGCTGATGACCGTGGGCAATGTCATGCGTTCGGCCGATCTGCCCGTCGTGGCACCCGACTGCTCGGCCAAGGATATGATCCACACGGTCAGCAAGGGCGGTCTGGGCCTTATCGTAATATGCGACGAAGGCCGTATCGAAGGCATCGTTACCGACGGCGACATACGCCGCGCCATGGAGTCGCGGCAGGCCGAGTTCTTCAATATACGCGCTATGGATATAGCTACGCGCAACCCGAAATGTATATCGCCCGAGGCGAAGCTCATCGAGGCCGAAAAGAAGATGACCCAGCACAAGGTCAATTCACTTCTGGTGGCCGAGGAGGGAAAACTGCTCGGCGTGATCCAGATATACGACATAAAACTTTAACGGTCCAGTGAATCTGCGTCAGTACATATCGCGCTTGGAGGCGGCCGGCGAGCTGGTGCGCGTCGCCGCGCGTGTCGATCTGCGGTGGGAGATCGCCGAGATTACCGACCGCATGTCCAAGAGCGAGGGCGGCGGACGCGCCCTACTGTTCGAGAATACCGGTACGGAGTTTCCCGTGCTGACGAACATGATGGGCTCCGAGCGCCGTATGTCTATGGCGCTGGGCGTCGATTCGCTCGACAGCCTTACCCGGCGTATCGACTCGCTGCTGCACGAGGCCATGTCGCCCAAGAATACCCTTATGGATAAGCTGCGCATGCTGCCGCTGCTGCACGACATGTCCAAGTGGTTCCCCAGAAAGCTATCGTCGCGCGGAGAGTGTCAGCAGACGGTCATGCTGGGCGACGATGTCGACCTCGGCCGTCTGCCGGCGCTTACGTCGTGGGGCTGCGACGGAGGGCCTTTCATCACGCTGCCTATGGTGCATACGGTCGACCCCGAGAGCGGCATACCCAACATGGGCATGTACCGCATGCAGATATTCGACTCCCGCACTACGGGCATGCACTGGCACCGACATAAGACCGGTGCGCGCCACTTCGACGCATACCGTCGTCTGGGACGGCGTATGCCCGTCACGGTGGCTCTGGGCGGCGACCCGGTATATGCCTACTCGGCTACGGCGCCTATGCCCGACAATATGGACGAGTATCTGTTGGCCGGTTTTCTGCGCCGCCGTCCCGTAAGGCTGGTCAAGTGTCTGACGAACGAATTGTGGGTGCCGGAGGATTGCGACTTCGTAATCGAAGGGTATGTCGATCCGTCGGAGGAGCCTGTCGTCGAGGGGGCTTTCGGCGACCATACGGGCTTCTACTCGCTGACGGATCTCTATCCGCGTTTCCACGTTACGGCCATTACGCACCGGCGCGATGCCGTATATCCCGCTACGGTGGTCGGCGTGCCGCCCATGGAGGATGCCTATATAGCACAGGCCACCGAGCGCATATTTCTCGCACCGATACGTCTTGCCGTGCAACCCGAAGTGGTCGACCTTACGATGCCCACGGCCGGCACGGCGCACAACATAGCCTTCGTCTCGATCGCCAAACGCTATCCCGGGCAGCCTCTCAAAGTTGCGCAAGGGCTCTGGGGAGCTGGGCAGATGATGTTCAACAAATATCTGCTGCTGGCCGATGCCGAGTACGATATACGCGATGCCGCTACGATAATGGCTCTGCTGCGCCGGCTCGATACGCGGCGCGGGCTGCTCTTCTCGGAGGGCGTGCTCGATATACTCGACCATGCCGCATCCACTCAGGGCTACGGCTCGAAGCTGGCCGTCGACTGCACCGACATCGATATCTCGCAGCCTCCCGTCCCGATACGCGTGCCGGGTACGGCACGTCCGGCAGGCGGCGTCGAATTGTTCAATACGGCCTATGTCGAGCGCATGGGGCTCTTGATTCTGTATGCCGAACGCGAGTGGCGCGAGAGCGTCGATGTCGAACGCTACCTTGCCGACAACGGCATGACCGGCATGAAGTATGTCGTGCTGTTCGACCGTCCCGCCGCCGGCAACATGCGCGACGAGGATCTGCTGTGGCTCGCTGCGGCCAATACCGACCCGCGCCGCGACATGCGCATGTGGGGCGATACCCTCATCGTCGATGCGAGGAGCAAACGCCCCGGTTACGGCGACAACCCGCCGCGCTTTCCTAACGTGGCCACCTCGCTGCCCGAGACCATACACCTTGTCGACGACCGCTGGCCGGAGTACGGTCTGGGCGAGATGCTGCCCTCGCCATCGCGTCGCTATCGCAAGCTGTGGCTGTCGGACGATGCCGAGTGGTAATTAGTCTCGTCCTATGGATTCGGGCAATTCGGATAACATACGCGGGCTTGCGTTTCTGCTGCCGCTACTGCTGTTCGTCGTGGCTGCCGTTATGTTCGCGCGTTACAGACGCGATGAGGCTACCGCGCATATCGACGATGCCGCGCTTGCGGCCGATATCGCCGCCGACAGTGCAGTGCGCATCATCTCGCCGTTCGATCCCAACAGTGCCGATTATCGGGAAATGGTCTCGGCGGGCGTTCCGCGGCAGGTGGCGGTCAACCTCATAAAGTGGCGCACGAGCGGCAAGGTATTCCGCATTGCCGAGGATGTAGCGCTGTGCTACGGAATGACCGATTCGCTCTACGATATCCTTGCACCTTATATAATAATAGGCGAGCAGTATGCGCTGCGGCCGTCGACGGGCTCAGCGGCCGACTTCGCACCTGCCGTGCATGCGCCGCGCGAGCTGCACCTCGAACCCTTTGCCATAGATACGGCGACGGCGGGTTATCTGCGATATGTCGGATTCTCGAAACGGCAGGCCGAGCTTATAGTGCGTTATCGCGACATGATAGGCGGCATCCGCGATATGGAGGAGTTCCGCGAGTGCTATGCCGTCTCCGACGAAATGGCCGATACGCTCGCGCCGTATATCGTTTTTCCTACGGCGGCGGCAACTTCCGACGGGGGCCTGATCGAGATCAATTCGGCCGACTCGGCCGCGCTAAGATCGGTGTGGGGTATAGGCGAGAGGAGCGTCGAGGACATAATCCGCTACCGCGAGCTGCTGGGCGGATACTGCCGTATCGAGCAACTGGCCGAGCTGAAAACCGTTACCGAGGCCAATTTCGAAAGAATTATTACACAAATTTACTGCGATAGTTGCAAAATTAGGAAAATTGATATTAACTTTGCAACTCCTGAGAGTTTGGCCGAGCATCCTTATATCTCGGCGCGTACTCTGAGGCGTATTGTCAAACAACGTGAATTGAAAGGAGGTTGGGTTTCGATCGAAGAGATGATTGATGAAAACATACTGTCAGCAGAGCAGGCCGCGCGTCTGGCTCCGTATCTTCGATTTTCCGATACTCCGCGTTGAATATTCCGCGACCTACGCGGTCGCCGCTCCCCGGTGGGAGACCTTTAAGAGATTATAGATTTGAATTATTAAAAAGTTAAAGTTATATATTATGATTATCATGCCGGTAAAAGAGGGCGAAAACATCGAGCGCGCCCTTAAAAAATTCAAGCGTAAGTATGAGCGCACGGGCGTATTGAAGGAGCTTCGTCGCCGTCAGTACTTCACGAAGCCCTCTATCGCGAAGCGCGAGGCTATGCAGCGTGCTATCTATGTAGAGCATACTTATCGTCAGGAGGAGTAATACTCCGCCAGATAGTGTCTATCGAGCCGCATATCCGAGGGTATGCGGCTCGATTCGTTTTCATGCAGCTTATTTATCTGTCGCCTAAGTGCCGTTTGCCGGATATCACCTGCAATTGCAATGCAGGCCGCAGGGCGGAAATATCATATCAACTTCAAATCCTTTGCTGTGCGACATGCTTCAATTGAGTTTTTGACCTGCAATTTGCCCAGGATCTCTTGTCTGTGTCGACTGACCGTATTGATGCTAATGGAGAGTGTCTCGGATATTTCCTTGCTCGTCAAACCTTTGTCGATGAGCATCAGTACCTGCTTCTCTCTGATGGACAGTATTTTCGTGTCGTTGTATCCGTCCAGTGCGGTTGTCCTGCCGTTGACGGAATCTATTATCACGCATTTGGCCGGCATCTCGAATACCAAAGGATTGTAGAGGCATAAAGCCAGCCATAACGTATCGTCGCAAGGAGCGGAGATATAGAACATACGATGCAATACGGGTATATAGCTGTTTGCGGCGTTCTTCATGCGTAGCTTGCTGGTCAAATAGTAATCATAACGTCTTCTCCTGGGCTGCGATTTGATAAAATGAAAAAAGCGTAGTTCCTGCAAATGTTTGCTTGCCAAATCGTCGGGATGAATGAGCCCGAATATATCATCTTCCCAGATGGAGGATACCTTGCCCTCTTTTTTGCGGTTGCCTGCTCCCAGCATTTGTGAGAACCGGCCGTAATAGATGTAACTCGCATGGTTGCGCAAATCGCTCAATACGGCAATGGCATTTTCCATTCGAGCATAGTTGCAGGCTATCTCCTTATATCGGTTCAGGATTTCCGCATTGGGGTGTTCTTCCGGGAATTTTTGTTCGGAGAATTCCTTGTCAAGTATCTCTTTCGTATCCATACGTTGTGGATAAAATGGTTATTTATAATCATTGTATGTTATATTACAATGGATTATCTTTGCAAAGATAAACAAAAGTAATGGTTATTCCTATGGTAAGCGAAAAGGAAAAGTGTTGCCGCGGTAAGCTCTACGATGCAAATGACGATCCCGAATTGATAGCCGAAAGAGAGGCATGCAAGCTTCGGTGTCATGAGTATAATCATCTGCTGCCGACAGAAACCGGACGCAGGGCTGAGATCATAGCCGGGTTATTCGGTAAAACCGGACATAAATTTTTGATAGAACAGCCATTCCATTGCGATTACGGATACAATATAGAGATAGGCGAGAATTTCTATGCCAATGTCAACTGCGTTGTTCTGGATGAGGCGAAGGTAAAGTTCGGCGATAATGTATTCGTCGCTCCCAACTGCGGATTCTATACGGCCGGACATCCGTCCGATGTCGGGCAGAGAAACCGGGGATTGGAGTATGCGCGGCCGATTGTCATAGGCGACAATGTATGGATCGGAGCGAATGTTTGTGTGTTGCCGGGAGTTGCGATCGGCGATAATTGTGTTATCGGTGCGGGCAGTGTCGTCAATAGGGATATTCCGGCAGGATCGTTGGCTGTCGGAAATCCCTGTCGAGTGATTCGGGAATTGTAATATTTAATCAAATACGTGAAAATGAAAAAAATAGTATTAAGTGGATTGATGATCGCCACCTCATTTGCCTGCATGGCGCAGTCATTGGAAAAGATGCAGTGGTTCAACGAACCGGAACAATGGGAAATCGGTGGCAACACGCTTTCGATGGAAGTTGCACCACGAACGGATTACTGGCGTATATCCCATTATGGATTTACCGTGGACGATGCTCCGTTCCTGTATGCCTTGCGTGGCGGAGAGTTTGAGGTCAAGGTAAAGATATCCGGCGACTACAAGACCCGTTTCGATCAGTCGGGGCTGATGCTGCGTATCGATCACGAGAATTATATCAAGGCCGGTATCGAATTTGTAGACGGAAAGTACAATCTCAGCACTGTTGTGACTCACGGTACGAGCGATTGGAGTATCATACCATTGGACAAACCCGTACCGTTCGTATGGATTAAGGCGGTGCGCCGATTGGATGCCGTAGAGATTTTCTACTCTTTCGATGATAAGGAGTACACGATGATGCGCAACGCGTGGCTGCAAGACAATCATCCTGTCATGGTAGGAGTAATGGGTGCCTGCCCTGACGGAGACGGCTTCAAAGCCAAATTTGAGAATTTCTCCATCAGGCATCTGCCCGATCTGCGCAGAGTGCAGTGGTTGAAGAAAAACAGTACGGAGAGTGATTGACCGCAAGGTTCCGGATCCAAGCAGCACGGTACTGTCCGACAAGTATTATCCTGACGAATATACCCCCGCCGGAATGAACTCCGGCGGGGGTAAATTTCAGTATCGGGGGCTTTCGGGTGTCCCCGTCGTTTGCTGTGGCTTTGAGCTGGATGCGTCGGCCGCAGGTGTTGCCTCGTCTGTCGTGTCGGCCGTGCGGGCGGCGCTACTTCTCTTCGTTGTCGGCAACGAGGATGCGGCCGCAATACTCGCATACGATCAGTTTCTTGCCCTGACGTATGTCGACCTGACGCTGTGACGGTATGCGGTTGAAGCATCCTCCGCAGGCGTCGCGAGTGACCGTTACGACTGCCAGACCGTTGCGCACGTTGCTGCGTATGCGGTCGTAGGCTGCAAGCAGGCGTTCGTCGATCGGCTCCTTGGCCTTGGCGGCCATTTGCTGCAACGTCTCTATCTGCTGTGCGGTCTCGGCCTCGATAGACTCCAACTCGGCCTTCTTGGCCTCGTAGTCGGCCGTACGCTCGGTAAGCTGCGTCATGGCCTGCTCGGCCAGGGCCTTCTTGCTCTTTATGCCGGCGGCATACTCTTTCAGACGTTTCTCGGCCAGCTCGATCTCCAACTCCTGATATTCGATCTCCTTGGTAATGGCGTCGAACTCGCGGTTGTTGCGCACGTTGTTCTGCTGCTCCTTGTAGTTGCCTATCATGATCTTGGCCTGATCGACCTCGCGCTTACGCTGGCGAGTGAGCGTGTTGAGCTCCTCGATCTCGGCATTGATATTCTCGATACGAGTATTCAAGCCGGCAAGTTCGTCTTCAAGATCCTGAACCTCCAACGGAAGTTCGCCCTTTACCTTATTGATCTCATCGATCTGAGAATCGATCTTCTGCAACTCATACAGAGCCATGATCTTCTCGTGCATCGAGTAGTCAACGTCGCTTGTCTTCTTCTGTGCCATATATTATAAAATTTTTTCAGACCAGGTAATGTACCGGATTGCGGGAGCGTTCGCTCCTGCGAACGGCAAAGGTACATAAATTTTTCGATAAAATATCAAATAAAATCCGAATTGCGCAAAATTCGCTTTCGAAATGGCCCATATCGGCTATTATCATGCCTCTCTCGCCGCGCATGAAGTCGTTATATCGCAGATCGGACGTCAGATAGAGGTCGGCCTGCGAGGCGAGAGCATCGCCAATGAGCGAGCCGCCGGCGCCCGTACATACGGCCACGCGACGTATGCGGCGGCCTGGCGTTATGCCGTTGTGGCGTATGGCACCCACCGAGAATGTCGCCTTTATGCGTCGCAGGAAGTCTGCGGCATCCTCCTCCTCTACAAGCTCGCCCACGGCGCCGAAGCCTGCCGAAGGGTCGGAGGCAAGGTGTTGCAGCACCGAAATGCCGCTAAGGCCTATCTGCTCGGCCAGATGCCGGCTCATGCCGTGCGACGCGCTGTCGAGATTGGTATGGCAGGCGTACAGTGCGATGCCGCTGCGTATGGCGCGCTCGACGCAGCGCTCGACGTAGGTGGCCGAGTTGAAGCGTTTCATGGCGTGGAAGATTATGGGGTGGTGCGTTATTACGATGTCGCATCCGTTTTGCTCGGCCTCGTCGAGCACCTCCTCGGTAACGTCTACGGCCAGCAGCGCATGGTGCACCTCCTGCTCGTATCGCCCGACGATCAACCCCGAGTTGTCGTATGACTCCTGCAATGACAACGGTGCGAAACGCTCTATCGTGTCGGCTATATCTCGTATCCTCATGGCTAAAACAAAGATTGTTCGTAGAAGGGAAAAAGCTCCTTTTCGTCGTCGTTACGCTTGCGGCGGCGCTTGGGTGCGGCGGCTCCTGCCGCGGTGTCGCCCTGCTGCGCCTTGTCGCCCTCGACGGCTTCGCCCGAGCTCCTGCGCCTGCCGGCCTGACGCCGCTGCGGCGCGCTCTCGGTCACGACGGCCGCATCCGCCGCAGCATCGTCGGCCGTGTCGATTGCCGGGATCTCGTCGGCCGTGTCGGCCGCTTCGTCCGTCTGTTCGTATTTGACCGTGCCCTCCTCTTTAAGCGATTCGCGCACCTCGACCAGCATGGCGCGTATCTTCTGCAAGCGCTCCAATACCGACGACTCGTGCGCTACGCCGTGGCGGTTGCGCTTCATGGTGCGGTTGGCACCCTCCAACGTCATGCCCTTCTCCTTGACCAGATGATATATCAGTTTCAGATTCTCGACATCCTCGGGTGTGAAGAGTCTGTTGCCCTTCTTGTTCTTCTTAGGTTTGAGACAGTCGAATTTCGACTCCCAGTAACGGATCAGCGACGCGTTGACGTCGAACATCTCCGTGACTTCGCCCATCGAGTAAAGCAGTTTAGACATGGTATCAGGTTTTTAATATTCTCAAATCTTTGGGATATAGGTTGTTGCAGCGGCTTCCTATGCGCTTGACGAATCCTATCGCCAGACCGTCGTATGTCACGGCATTGAACCCCTCCTCGAATATGCCGGCGGCGATGTCGCGACGTCTCAGGTAGTCGAGCGCCGTCGCGCGGTCGACCTCGACCCGCGGCAGCGCGTCGCTGTTAAGACCGACGTAGAGTGCCAGCGCATGGTCGGGGCGCAGGCGTTGCTTGAACATCTGTCCCATGGCCACGCCCGAGTATACGGCCGAGAGCGTCTCCGACAGTGCGGCTATATCGGCGATGTACGAGGTGCGGTAGCCGTAGAGCGTGTCGCCCACCGTGCGGAAGGTCATCGCATCGGGCTCTGCTACCCAGCGCTGCAACTCCTCTGCGGTGCGCTTGTCCGCAGGGGCGAATATCCGGCGCCGCGACTTGGGGCGTGCACGATGCACAGCCTCGCTGCGGTCGCCCTTTTTGCGAGCCGCGGCTGCGAAGAAGCCCTCGCCGCGTGCGCTGTGCGGCATGAAGCGGAACGTCTGGAACGCTCCTATGCGCGAGCGGTCGATGCCCCACGCGTCGGGGCACTCGATATCCGACATCGGCTCCAACATGTCGTGCCATTGCGATTGGGCCCATGCGACGACATCCTCGTCTTCGGTGCGGTTGAACGTGCAGGTGCTGTACAGCAGGATGCCTCCCGGCCGCAGTGTCCGCCACGCCTCGGCGAGGATCTCGCGCTGACGGGCGGCGCATGTCTCCGCGGCGCGGGGGGTCCACTCCGTGCGCGCCTCGTCCGTCTTGCGGAACATGCCTTCGCCCGAGCACGGCGCATCGACGGCCACGACGTCGAACCACTCTTCGAATGCCGCCACATGGCGCGGCTCGTTGTTCGTGACCAAGACATTGCCCAGTCCCCAGCGTCTTACGTTGTCGGCAAGAGCCAGCGAGCGGGTGCGGTTTATTTCGTTGGCGACGACAAGCCCGTCGTCGCCGACGAGTGTCGAGTATATGGTCGTCTTGCCGCCTGGTGCGGCACACATGTCCAGTACGCATGCCCCCTGCAACGGCTCCGAGGAGAGGATATGACCGACGAACTGCGACGACGGCTCCTGCACGTAGTAGGCTCCGGCATGCAGCGAGGGGTCGAGCGTGAACTCGGGACGCTGCGAAAGGTAGCGGCCGTCGCGGCTCCACGGAATACGCTCGCCCGCATAGGGCTCCGAAGTCGTTTTGCGGGTGTTTATTCTCAGCGATATGGTCGGTGCTTCGTCCAGCGCGCGGCACAGCGCCTCGCCCGTCTCGCAGCCCAGCTCGCGCCGCATCGTCTCGACGAATTGTTCGGGCAGCTCAATCATGCCTGCTGCGTGTCGTTATGATCGCCGAACGCTTCGAGACGCTCGCATATGCGGTCGATGATCGACGGGTCGCGCACGAAGTCGTCGACATCCTTGTCGATGACGAGCACAGGGCCGTCGTATATGTTTTCGATCCAGTTGTCGTATTTGTCGTTGAGACGTCGCAGGTAGTCCTCGTCGATGTTCTGCTCGTATTCGCGGCCGCGCAGCTTGATCTGCGAGATCAGCGTCTCGACGCTGGCTTTGAGGTAGATCAGCACGTCGGGGCGCGGTATGATGTGCGACTGAATGTCGAAGATCTTCATGTAGGTGCCGAAGTCGCGGCTCGACATGAGTCCCATGCGGTGGAGATTGTCGGCGAAGATATGCGCATCCTCGTATATCGTGCGGTCCTGAACCACGTTGCGCGTGCCGTCCGTGAGCATGCTGATAGTCTGCTGTATGCGGCTGCCGAGGAACCATATCTGGAACTGGAACGCCCAGCGGCTCATATCCTCGTAGAAGTCGCCGATATAGGGGTTGTCGACATCCTCGTAATAGGCCTTTGCGCCGAAGCGTTCGGTAAGAATCTCCGTAAGCGTGGTCTTGCCGCTACCGATATTGCCTGCGATTGCGATGTACATAATTGTCTGCCGTTAATAGTTTCGGCGGCCGCATACGGTATGCGACCGCGTATTTTATCGTTATCTTTTTTACATAAATTCGGCCAGCGACTCGACCGCCGTGCGGTCGTTCGACAGCCGCGGCACCTTGTTGCGGTGCCCGTGTTTGAGCCAACGCTCGAAGCATCCGCGCGGTACCTCTATGACCTCAGCCCGATCCAGCGTGCTGCTGCGCTTGGCATCGTAGTCGGAGTTGATCCGCCGCAGCGCCTCGTCGAGTCTGTCGGCGAACTCCTCCGTATCGAGCGGCCGGCGCCTGAACTCGACATACCACTGGTGTGCCCCGCCTGCGGCGATAGTCATGTATCGCGGTGCGACGGTGTACTCCTCTATCTGACATCCGCACTCTGCGGCCGCCAGCATAAGCGCCCGCTCGGCGTTCTCGGCCACGACCTCCTCGCCGAAGACGTTGATATATTGGCGCGTACGGCCGACGACCTTTACTCTGTACGGTTTGACGGAGGTAATCCTTACCACGTCGCCTATCTCGTATCGCCACAGCCCTCCGCATGTCGTTATCACGAGAGCATATTCGCCGCCCGGCACGACAGCCTCCAACGGGAGCACTTCGTCGCCCTTGCGGAATTCGTAGTAGATGCCGTAGTCCATCATCAGCAGCATGTCGTCGCGGCGCTCGTCGTCGGCGATGGCGAAGAATCCCTCCGAGGCGTTGTACGTCTCGACGTAGTGCATCTCGCCAGAGGGGATCAGCTCCTCGAAAGCCTTGCGGTAGGGTGCGAAGCTCACGCCGCCGTGCATGAACAGCTCGACATGCGGCCATACTTCGCGCAGATCGCTCTTGCCCGTGTGCTCCAATACGCGGCGCATAAGCGCCAGATTCCACGACGGAACACCCGCGAAAGCCGTTATATCGCTGCCGATGCACTCGCCCACGATAGCCTCGCACTTGCGGTCGAAGTCGTCGAGCAGCGCAGTGCGGAAAGAGGGCATGCGCAGCCTGCCGGCATAACGCGTGTTTTGCAGCAGCAGCCCCGACAGGTCGCCCACCAGCCGTCCCTGCTCGCGCGAGCACGAGCCTCCGAGTGTGAGCGTTCGTCCGCTGAATATGCGCGACGACGGGTTTTGCGCAAGGTAGAGAGCCACCACATCGGCCATGCCGCGCAGATGACACCTTTTGAGCGACTTGCCCGTAAGCGGTATGTACTTGCTGCGCGACGAGGTGGTGCCCGACGAGCGGGCGAACATTCCGACCTTGCCGCGGCATGCCACGTTGCCGGCACCCGAGCGCATGCGCTCGATGTAGTAGCCGTAGGAGTCGTAGTCCGTAGGCTCGACCCGGCGTGCGAACTGCTCGGCGTCGCATCCTCCGTCCAGACCGTGCCTGACGGCGAACTCCGTGCGGCGCGCGTCGTCGAGAATCCCTTGCAGCGTGCGGCGCTGCGTCCGAGCGGGATCGTCGCGCCAGCGTTCGATAGCCGCAAGACGGTGTGCGAACAGTTTTTTAAGAACCTTATCCTTAACCGACATAAGTTTTTAGTTTCGTTATACCCGATGTCGGTCTCTTCATTCAAAGCGTGCAGGCGTCAGTTGAAGTAGTCGCCTATGCGTGCGACGGCCTCCGGCATGGCGAAGACCACTACGCGGTCGTATGCGTTGATACGCGTATTGTCGACGGCGATGAACACCTTGTCGCCGCGGACTATGCCGCCGATTATGGCGTCGGCCGGCAGCCCCATGTCGCAGATGCGCGACTTGGTGGCGGGGGAGTTGGGCTTGACGATAAATTCGAGCACTTCGGCCTGACTGCCCGTTAGGCACTTTATGGCCTGCACGTCGGTCGACATCGTGAAGCGGAATATGTTCGAGGCCGTCACGAGTTTCTTGTTGATGATCGTGTCGACGCCGACGCTCTCGGCCAGCGAGATGTAGTTGATATTCTCTACCTCGGCTATGACCTTCTTCACTCCCATGCGTTTGGCCAGCATCGCGGCCAGTATGTTCGTTTCGCTGCGGCCGGTAACGGCGACGAACGCATCCATGCTCGACAGATCCTCCTCCATCATGGCTTCGGTGTTGCGGCCGTCCTCGTTGATTATCAGCGTGCGGTCGAGCATCTCGGCCAGACGGTAGGCCTTGTCGGCGTTGTAGTCGACGAGCTTGATGTTGACCTCGCCCTGCAATTCGGTGGCTATGCGCACGCCTATGCGCGAGCCGCCGAGGATCATCATGTTTCTGATCTCCACGCCGCGGCGTCCCGACAGCGCCATCACTTCGTCGGTGGCGTTGCGGCGCGAAATGGCATATACCATGTCGCCCTCCTCGTAGACGTCGCCCGCCGACGGGATGATCGTCGCACTGCCCCTGACGATCGCCACCGTGCGGTATGCCAGCTCGCCCCCGTCGTCCGCAGAGACGACTACCTCGCGTCCCAATAGCGGCGAGGTAAGTTCCAAACGGAATGCCACGAGCGAGAGCTTGCCTCCCGAAAAGTCGACGTACTCTGTCGTCGACGAGTGTCCCAGCAGGTTTATCACCTCGCGTGCGGCTATCTGCTCGGGGTAGAACAGGTAGTCGATGCCCATGTTTATGAAGACTTCCTTGCTGTTGGGTTCGAGATACTCGTTGTTGTCGACGCGGGCTATGGACTTCTTCGCACCCAGCTGCTTGGCCATGACGGCCGAGAGTATGTTGTCGTTCTCGACGGGGTGCACGGCGATGAACAGGTCGCACTTGCGCGCGCCGGCCTTGCGCAGTACGCTGAACGACGTGGTATCGCCCTCGACGGTTATGACGTCCGCCAGATTGCCCACCTCTGTCAGCGCCTTCGCGTCGGGATCGGCAACGGTTATATCGTGGCCGTTGCCGCTGAGCATCTTGGCAAGATGACTGCCCATATCTCCCGCACCGGCTATAACAATCTTCATAACTCTTTATTATCGAAACATATAAGATCACAACACCGCCGGCTGCGAAATATCGCGGCCGACGCACTTGCATATTCCTCCGCAAATATATAAATTTGCCGTGAAATTACACAACAAAACGCGAGTTTTTAGATATCGCAAAAAACCTGCACGATGATGCCGAACTGGTTAATTATATTTTTGATAGCTCTCGCTGCCGTGGCTTTCTTCACGCTGGCCATGTCGCTGACTCTCATATTCAAAGGCCATAATATCGACTCGGAGATAGCCACCAATAAAAACATGCGCCGGTTAGGCATCAAGTGCGCCGTTCAGGAGTCGCGCGAGGATACCGGCACCGACAACTGCCACGACATAGGCTGTACGGGCAACTGCTCGGCTTGCGATATAGAACAATCTTCCGACGAAGAAACTCCTAAGCCATGACCGTCGACGAAAACAAGGAAGGGTGGCTCTGCCGCCGGTGCAATACGCTGAACCCCGACCGGGCGCAGCGCTGCGTTTGTTGCGATTCCGACCGTCCCGTTGCAAGCGACTCGGGCGATGACGCAGCCGGAGAGTCGCTGCCGGATACGGTAATCCGCCGCGAGGGTTACTCCAATGCCGCTGCTGCGACGAGCGGCAAGTACGACTTCCGTGAGAGCGTGCTGGTAACGGCCGCCGACATAATACTTATCCTCGGACTGTTCTGTACGTTCGCCGCGATCATCTCTCCGACGATCATCAATGGTGTCGATGAAGCCGGTCATGCCGTCTGTCCGTGGACATACGCCATAATTGCGGCTATCGTGCTGTTTGCGTTTTCGATGATAACGTGGGCTTTGCTCCGCACCGTCGCCGACATTTCGCGTCGTCTCCGCACAGCCCAACGCTCCGACTCCGACCGATAGGATTCCTATGCGACATCCTTCGCATTACTATTTATAATCGTTGCAATAGGCATACAATCAGCCGATTGTATCGGCTTGCGCGCCCGCGGCATCATACTCTGTTTAGAATGATATGCTTGCGGGATAACTCATGATTCGCGGAATTACATATTATTTTGATATAAATACGAATACGATACGGACAGTTCATGCCCGTTTTCTTTTTGTCTATTTGCATCGCGGATTAGCTTTCGGATCATAATTGCCGTAACTTGGGCTGTGTCAGCTGGAAAATATTTATGTGCCGTTGCAAAAAAAAACGAATATTTATATTGTGTTTCATATAAATTATTGTATATTTGTCAATGACGAGTTGATTAACCCTAATAACATCTAACGATTATGAAACGGATTTTGACATTAACTTCGGCGATGCTTGCATTGTGCGTTACCTCGTGCAGCAAGGATATCATGACCGAGCACCAGCGTATCGAAAACAAAATGATCGAATTGGATAACCTTATATCGACGCAGCAGGCCGAAGGCGGGGTCGATTCCGAGGCCTTTCTTGACGCGATGCTCGGCGGGGTAATGTCGTTTACACAGGTTTATATGTATACGACAGATAACGAATGGATCGACTATACTGCCTATTTGTCCGATATGGTAGGATTCAGTGGCGTTTTCCCGATTTTGTTCAACGATGACAATACATGTTTGAGACGGTGGGAACTCGATGCTTGGCCGGTTGCCGGATATGATATGGGTAAATGGTCTTATGATCCGGCCGCATTTGAAATAGAATTCGTTATGGACGACTGCACAGACCGCTCGAAAGTGCTGTATTATAAGGACAATGTAGCCATTATCGAAGGTCGTTTCGCGGATGCTCATACGTTTTACGATGCGGAGAAAATAATCATGCAGACATCGTATTATCGCTATGTAGTCTCTTTCGATCGTATGAGCCGGAAGGAGTATATGCGGGAATATGAAAGCGTATACAGAACTGCTGAGCAGAATAAGGAAATCGAGCAGCAGCGTATAGCGGAGAAGTTTGCCGAGATGGACGAGATGATACGTGCGCAGCAGACAGCAGGCGGATTCGATTCCGCCGAATTTACTAACTGCATGCATAACGGCATAATGATGTTCCAACAGACTTATATCTATACGGATACGGACGAGTGGCGTGATTGTGATATGAATCGTTATTTGCCGGACAGAGATGATATCGTATTCTTCGACGACGGAACATATTGCCGTGAAGACGACTTTGTTCACGGCACGCCGACGCGTACATGGTCTTACGATGCTGCGACGCAGACCGTGACGTTTGTCTTCGGCGACAGGACGGATACGGCGAAAGTCTTGTATTTCAAGGACAATGTCGCGATCATCGAGGGCAATTTCTCTCTTGTGTATACGGCATACAGAGGGCATTCCGACCAGCGGACGATTATCCGCCGGCGCTATGTCGTCGAGTTCGACAGTGCGGCACGCGGGCAGATGGTCAGTGAGTATGAGCGTTGGCTCGACACGGTATATTGGGGAGATGCGCGGTAAGTTGCCGTTTTTAATATAATTATATCCGAATATCCTGCGACTCCGATTTTATCCCTGTCGCAATGAACTATACTCAATTCCGGGAACTTGCCTGACAGCTTTAACGTATTTCGGAAGCGGGAGACATTCGGCCGCCCGATATTGCGGTATGCCGATCGATTGGAGCTCGCCCCGTGAGATCTGCGGCTGTTTATCTCGATTGCAGTTTGCACAATAAGACCGGCAGCCGGATTCATGGAATGGCTTATAACGGTATACAATGACACGACGGCCGGCACCATCCGGTGTCGGCCGCCGACCCTTGCAGTGTAAAGGTCTGTTGACGTCAGGCTTCGAACAACAGCGCGACGGCCGTTGCCGATACGCCCTCTTCGCGACCCTCGAAGCCGAGGTGTTCGGTAGTGGTGGCCTTGACCGATACGCGATCGACGTCTATGCCGATCGTATCGGCCAGTGCGGCGCGCATCGAGTCGATATATCCTCTCAGGCGCGGGCGCTGCATGGCTATCGTGCAGTCGATGTTGCCTACGCGGTAGCCGTGCGAGGCGATAAGCTCGACCACGCGCCGCAGCAGTATCTTGGAGTCTATGCCCCGGAACTCCTCCGACGTGTCGGGAAAGAGCTTGCCTATGTCGCCCAGCGCGAGGGCACCGAGCAGTGCGTCGCATATAGCGTGTATCGCCACATCGCCGTCGGAGTGTGCTATGCAGCCTTTGGAGTGTTCCACCTCGACGCCAGCCAACACGAGCCTCAGCCCGTCGGCCAACGCATGGACGTCGTATCCGTGTCCTATTCTTATATCCATATCATCGTTTGTTTTGTCGTTTTCTGTCGAGTATGCGGCGCATGACGGCCGTAATGTAGCGTCGGCACAGTGCGGGCAGTGCGAGCCATAATCTCTCTGCCATACGCCAGCTGCGCGACGTGCAGTCGATGCGTCGTCCGTCGCTTCGGATTACGCTGTCGACGATGCCTATTATCTCCTGCGCCGAGCAGCGCTCCGTCTTGCGGTAGTTGCCGTCGCCGGCCATTATGAACCTCTCGCCGTCGCGGTGCCGTATGCGGTGCACTATCCAGCGGTTGCCCAGATGAAACAGCACTATCCGCCCGACCGTAAGCTCGCTCGTCCGGCAAGGCCTTACTACGACCCTGTCGTGTCCGCGGCCTAACAGCGGCAGCATGCTGTATCCCGTTACATCCACCTCAAACGGCGCTTCGTCGTGTGGCGACGTCTCTGCCGACGGTATGGCTTCGAGCCTGTCGTCCATGTCGCTCAGCTGTCGAATACGGTTTTACATGCGAGCAGCGCTGCGTCGGCATCGGGCAGACATTCGAGCCTGTAAACGGGCACGCGCTCTATGATATCGCTCAACGTGCGGCACAGTGTGTCCTGCAACTCCGCATCGTGTGCGAATGCCGGCGGGCATGACGGCAGCAGGGCGCCTATCGACCGTATGGTCGACAGCCGCTCGATACGGTTGTGCGGCGCCTGACTCAGGCGGCATATCGCCCTTACCGGATAACTCTCGTTTTTATAGCACGCCGTCTTGCCGCTCCAAGGCGAGCCGTATGCGACGACCGCTTCGCCGCCGTCGGCATCCTCTACTATGCGTATTACGGGCGAGTCGTCGTTGAGCAGCCGCGCCGAATCGATATTCTCGCGCCACAGCCGCGTATGCGTACTCTTGCCCGTACCCGATTCTCCGAGAAACAAAACCGCTTGGCCGCGATAAACTATCGCCGAGGAGTGTATGGCTATCGCACGCCTGCCTGCCATAGTAAGGGCGGCCATAGTCCATAGGCCGAACCTCAGCAGCGGCAGGTCCGCACGGCTGCCGGCGAGCGGGTTGCCGACGACATACCCGCGGCCGTACTCCTTGTGCAGCATCACGGGGCGGTCGGGCTGTGCGCGCCGCACGATCTGCAAGAGATGCCCCGTGTCGCAACGCGCGAAGCGGCATTCGGCATCGGCTTCGCTAAGGTCGTACATGCCGAGCGTCTCCGCCCGGCCGAAGATGCTGCTGTCGCACTCGACGTCGAGCCTCATGGTGCAGTCGGCCTCGGTTCCGGATGTCGTGGCGAACGGCGCGAACCCGTCCAGCCCGAGTGTTGCGAGGTCGCTCGTATGTCCCTCGATGCGGAATCGCAGACCCGCTATCGTGTAGTCGTTCATATCGATCTGTCGTTTGGTGTAAGCGTTATTACTCTCCGGCAGCGTTCGAGTGTGCTGCGGCGATGAGATATAATGATGATCGTCAAGCCGTCGTTGTCGCGTGCCAGACGCTCGATAGCGTCGTTTATGTTGTTTTCGCTCCGCTCGTCGAGCGACGATGTGGCCTCGTCGAACATCAGTACGTCGCAGCTGCGGTAGAGCGCACGCGCTATGCCTATTCGCTGGCGTTGTCCGCCCGATATGCGGCTGCCCGCTTCGCCTATGCGTGTGTCCGCGCCGTCGGGCAGCGAGTCGACGAACTCCCGCAGGTCGGCTGCGTCGAGCGCTCTGTCGAGCCGGCTGCGGTCGATCTTGTCGGGCTCGTCGGCAAGGGCTATGTTCTGCGCGAGCGTGGTGTCGAGGATGAATACGTTTTGTGATACGTAACCAACCGTATTCTGCCATGCGCGCCGGTTGTCGGGCGTGAGCGGCACGCCGTCGATAAGTATCTCGCCGCGGCCGGGCGTATACAGCCCCAGCAGCAGGTTGAACAGCGTGGTCTTGCCGGCACCCGAGGCGCCCGATATGCCGACCCTCTCGCCGCGCCGTATAGTTAGCGACATGTCGTGCAGCGTGTCGGCGGCCGCGCCGTCGAAACGGAACGATACGCCGCGCACCTCGATCTTCTGCCGCAGTCCGAGCCGCTCGGTACATGTCCGCCTCTCGGCAGGCTCGTCGTCCATGCCCGCTTCGCGCAGTATGTCGAGCGTGTAGCGGTTGTAGCGGATCGAGGTCCAGCTGTTGAGGATGTTGCGTATAGAGGGCATCAGGCGAAGTGCCGCCACGGCGAGTATGCCGAAAAGCAGCCTCAGCCGGTCGCTGTCCATGCCTATGTCGGCGACGATCATGGCCGACATGCCGATGACGATGCCCAATTCGGTAAATGCCTGCGGCAGCATCGACAGGGTGGTATTCCTTACGCGCATCTCGCTTATCATCTTCGTCTCGTTCTCGAAGCGGCGCATCGTCTGCGGGAATGCGTTGCCCACCTCCATGTCGGCATAACCTCTGAGAGCTTCGGCGACGATGCGCGCCTTGCGTCGCTGTGCATCGTTCTCCTCGACGCCGTAATGTTCCAGACGATTGCGTACCGCACTCAGGTAGAGCCATGCCGACGGCAGGAATACCGCTGCGACCAACAGTGCGGCTGCGGGCGAGTAGAGTGCGACGGCGGCGAACATGAGCACGACAAGCATAAGCTCGCAGACGATCGTCGAGAGCGGTTTGAGTATGCCCGTGACGGCTGCCAGACAGACGAAGTTGATGTTTCTGGCGAGTACGGCCGAGTTGGACGACTTGACGAATTGCAGCCCGCGGTCGTGATACCTGATGAAAAGGCTTCTCGACAGCCGGCGGTACAGATCGTATATATACCGGCTCTCTATGCGGCATAGCAGGATGTTGGCCAGAGACTTTATCGCGACCACGGCTATTACGGCCGCGCATACGGCGATTGTAAACGACGCATAGGAGTCGAATCCCGAGAGCGTATATGCCCGGCCGAGGGGCGTTTCGGGCGACAGATGGCTGCCGCCGTCGAGAATCAGCACGAGTACCGGAACGAGCACGGCCAGACCCGCGAAGTTGAGTATCGCCCGCGCGAATATCGTGGCGACGACAACCGCGCCGCGTCGTCTCATGCAACGCGGAATTATCTCTATGGCTTCTCTCAACATAGGGCAAAGATACGAATAAGCCGAGAGAAAAAAGCAAGCTCGCTTGCATTTTTTCCGAGGCGAAGTATCTTCGACGAAGTCAAAGTACGAATTAGAGAGGGCAATGCCAAATTTATTTGAGCATTGCCGAGCGGGAGTATCTTCGGCGATAGCCAATGTACGAATTAGCCGGAGCGCAGAAGCAAGCATCGGCTCGATTATGCCGGTTTGCGAGTATCTTCGGCTAAGCCAAAGATAGGAAATTTTATGCGTCTTTCCCTCTCACCTCTGTTATTTCGTTTTCGGCGATGTACCATATATAGCCCTCGACGCGGTCGAAACGATTCATCGCTTCGAGCAGCGACATGTACTCGGCCACCTGAACCGTGTGCTGCTTGCGGCGTTTAGAGCCGAACTTGTAGTCGACGACCACGGCTCTGCGGCCGTCGATCATCACTCTGTCGGGACGGCGCAGGTGCGACTTGCCAGGTATTACGATGTCGCTCTCGTTGCGCACCGTCTCCCAGTCGTGTTCGAACCACTCGCGCGATAGCGGATTGTCGAGCGCCGCGGAGATCTTCTCTTGCAGCTCGATGCTTTGGGCGGCGGTTATAGTGCCGTCGAGGCGCATGTGTTCGATTGCCGAGACGATGTCGTCGCGTCCTGCGGCGTTTTCGAATATGCGGTGCATCAGTATTCCGTAGTTGCGCGGTGCGAGCTCGGCCTGCTCAGCCTGCTCGAAGTAGCGTTCGTTGCGGCGGCTGATCGACGGACGCGGCAGCGAAGTGGGGTATTCGGTCAGAAGCGTCTCCTCCGTCTCGTCCTTTGCGGTGGCGGCGGGCGCCTGCGAGCGCTGACCGGCTGTAAATACCATGCCGTCGGCGCTCGCCGTCATCCCCTCGACCTCGGGCAGTGCCGCGACCACGAGCGGCACGACGGCCGTTATGCTCTCCGACGAGGCGGTGCGCCTGTCTGTCTTCTCGGGCAGGAATATATACAACTCGTCGGCTGCGCGCGTAAGAGCGACGTACAGCAGATTAACGGCGTCGACATGGCTGTATACGAGCTCCGTGTAGTATTCGTTCGAGAATGCCGAGCGCTGCATCGCCTTGCCGTATGCTACGGGAAAGGCTCCTATCTCGTCGGCCGGACTGTTGCTGTCCGACTCCGCCCACACTATCGGGTTCTTGCCGGTTTCGGGTATCGTTTTCCAGTTGCAGTAGGGTATTATTACCACCGGCTTCTCCAAGCCTTTGGCCTTGTGGATCGTTGTGATCTCTATGGTGTTGTCGCTCTTTTCGACGCGCAGGCGCTCGTCCGATCCCCTCTCGTCCCACCATTTGAGATACAGCTGTATGTCGGCTATGCGGTTTGTGCAGAACGATATGATCTGCTCGTGCATGGCTTGCAGATAGGCTATCTGATCCCTCTGCTCATGCAGCGAGTATCGCATTACGATGCTCTCGAACGCCTCTTCGGGCGAGAGTTGCGACGCTCCTGCGAGGAAATCCAGCTCCTCCGCCGGCAGCTCCTGTGCCGTGTCGCGTCCGAGATAGCGGTTGTATATGGCGCGCTCGATCGACAGCCGGCGGTCTATCGACAACCGCAGTACGGCGATGACGAACGATACGGCACGCGAGCGGCTTATGGTCAGCGCATCCTGCGTCATGACGTTGAAGCCCGCCCCGTCCTTGTCGCCGAACCGCGCATGCTTGTATTCGAAGAGCTGCCGTGCAGCCCTTATGCCGTCCTTGGCGTCGCGCACCAGCACGAGTATGTCGCTGTAACGGTAGCCGCGCTCTATCGCATCCTCGATGACGGCCGTCATGGGCGAGTCGCCCTCCCGGTCGAATATCTCGACACGCACGAAGCCCGGGCGCGGATCGTTCTTGCGGGGCGTCTGCTCGTGCCCCTCGTATGCCGTCAGGAGCGTATCGCGCAGGGCGGCGAAGGTCTGCCCGTTTATCGCTCCGGCGGCGTGAGCCTCGTCGAGCAGGGCGTTGAGGTGGCGGTTGTCGATCTCGACGATGCGTCTTATGATGCGGTTGTTGAACTCGACCACCGCGGCGAGGCTGCGGTAGTTGGACGTGAGGGGTACGATCTGCGTGTTGTCGTGCCCGAGCGACTCGGCCGCGCGGCTCTGCAACAGCCGCCAGTCGCCGCCTCTCCAACGGTAGATGGACTGCTTGATGTCGCCCACGAGCAGCACCGATATGTCGGCGCTCTGCGCCATGGCGTTTTGCAGCAGCGGCAGAAAGTTCTCCCACTCCTTGACCGACGTGTCCTGAAACTCGTCGATCATGAATCTCTCGTATCGGTTGCCGATCTTCTCGTATATGAACGGCGTGTTGTCGCCGTTGATGAAGCGCGACAGCACGTATTTGGTCTCGTTGAGTACCATGATGTTCTCCGCGCGGCACAGCTCGGTTACCTTGCGGTATAGATCCGACAGCAGCGCGAAGCTGCGGTAGTTCTCGCGGATGAGCTCTGTCGAGTTCCAATGCGATATGTTGTCGTCGTAGAGGCGGCATATCTCTTCGAGCCGCTCGCGCAACTCGGGGGCGAGCGCCTTGGCCGCCGCGGGCGACTCCTTGCCGCACCATGCGTCGATATCCGCCGCGGCCTTGCGCATGGTGGCCGTCGGCTCTACGATGCGGCCGTCGGCGTAGCGCAGAGCCGAGTAGACGAAACTGCGCCCCTTGCCCTTGAAATCCGAGGGGTCGACGCCTGCCGAGGCTATCCTCTCGCGCATGTCGGCGGCGCATTCGGCAAGCTGCCGTTTGGTCTGTTGGCTGCGGGCGAGCATCGCGCCCACGGTGCGTTGCAGCTCCTCTTTGGTCTGCCGCAGCTGTATCATATCCTTGCTGCGCTCGCGGAATATCTCGGCGCCGAGCGAAAGAATGTCGTCGCGCACGTTCCAGCGGCTGCCCTCGTCGAAGCGCTCCTCGACGTAGTTCATCAGCCAGCGTTCGAGCTGCTTGTCTTCGAGTATCTCCTCTATCAGGGCATCGGCGCTGCGAGCCAGTATGGAGTCGGTTTCCAGCTCGATGTTGTAGTCGAGGTCTATGCCCAGCTCCTTGATGAATGCGCGCACTATGCGCTGGAAGAAGCGGTCGATAGTCAGCACCGTGAAGCGCGAGTAGTCGTGCAGTATGCGTGTCTGAGCCTCCGAGGCGCGCTTGCGCACGCTCCGCTCGTCCATACCGAGCTCGCGGCACAGATCGGCGAGATAGCCGCTCGGGCTGCCGTCGGAGAGGGCATGCAGTTCGCGCAGTATGCGCGACTTCATCTCTTCGGTGGCCTTGTTGGTAAACGTCACGGCCAGAATCGCGCGATAGAGCTCGGGACGCTCCACGACATCGCGTATATATTTGTATGCCAGCTGGTATGTCTTTCCCGAGCCGGCGCTCGCATTGAGTATCTTGGCTCGTATCATCGTTTGCAAATGTTCTTGAAGTCGCAATAGCGGCACGTGTCGGCATCGTCGCACTGCACGAAAGGCTCCTCCGTATCGAACAGCGCGTCGAGAGTGCGGCGCAGAGCCTGCTCGAAGCTGTCGGCATACTGCGAGTAACGCTCGACGACGCATCCGCCGGCATGGTCGGTCAGCAGCGGCGAGTAATCCTCGCGGTGCATGCGGCCGGCATAGAACAGCGTCGGCACGGCCTCGCGCGAGCGGGTGCGCGAGAGGATCATCGAGTAGAGCAGCGTCTGGAATATGTTGGATATGCGCTCCGCGGCCTTGCCTTCGAAGAGCTTCTCGATACCGTTAAATTCGAGGTGCGGCGAGTTGCCGCTCTTGTAGTCTATGATGCGCAGTGCGCCGCCGTCGAGAGAGTCGATGCGGTCGGCGCGTCCGGCCAGTCGCACGGTGCGCCCCTCTGCGAAGCCGAAGTCCAGCGCGACATCCTCTTCGAGCCCGATGACCGTAAATTCCGGGTGGGCGGCGTCGTAGCGCATTATGCCCTGACGTATGTACTTGCAGACTATATCCTTTACCAGCAGCGTATTGCCGGTATAGTCCTCTTTCGAGGGTTTTTCGGTTTGCAGATATATGCGGCCTATGGCCTGGTCGACGGCACTCTCGACGGCCGCACCCTCGCGCAGCGCCTCGATCCTCTCGGTCGGGTGTTCGATGCCCGCAAGCGGGGTATACAACTGCTGCATGGCCTCGTGCAGGATGTTGCCGAATGTAAGCGCATCGATCTGCTCCGACACTTCGTCGGTGGTTTTGAGCCGTGCTATCGAGGCGAAGTAGAATTTGAGAGGGCACTGCACGTATCGGAACAGCGCCGTCGGCGAGAGGGCGTATCCGCTCGCAGGATCGAGGTAGCGTGCGAGCGTCTCGGCCGTGCGTCCGCTCTTGGGCACGACGATAGGCTGCGGCTGCTCTATGTCGACGTCGACGCCGACCGAGCGGCGTGCGATCTCGAACGGCGATTCGTATTCGAGCTGGTATATGTAGCGGCTCTTTTCGCCGGTGCTCTTTTCGTCGGCTCGCGAGCAGTACATCATGTATATCCGTTTGGCACGCTGCACCAGCCGGTAGAAGTAGTAGGCGTATACGCCCTCGTGGTGCTCGGGCGTGGGCAGGCCGTATGCCGCGCGCAGGTTGTAGGGTATGAACGACGGCTGCGAGGTACGGTCGCCCGGGAACGTCGCGTCGGTCATCGACATTATTATTACGTTGTCGAAGTCGATGTTTCGCGTCTCCAATATACCCATTACCTGTATGCCTTCGAGCGGCTCGCCTTCGTAGGGGATTCGTATGTTTTGCAGATGACGCCGCAGCAGCGACACGTAGGTCTCGGCCGACAGGTCGACGTCGCACTCGTCGAGAGTATTTTCAAGCTTGGTCATCTCCTCGTGCGCCAGAGCCATATACTCTACGGCCTGGGGGGCTTTCGGCGCTATGAGCTCCACGATGCGCTCGACGGCCGAGAGAAGATAGGCCGACAGCGACCACCTCTCGTCGGCGGGGGCGAATATGGCACTGAGCAGCGTATCGCCCTCGAACATCGATGCCTTGACCGAAATCATTCTGTTGGATGTGATCCGGTCGCTCAGCTCGGAGGCCTTGCTGCCGCAGCACTCCGCAATGTAGGGGTGCGCCAGCAGCCCCGTGACGTCGACATGGTAGAATTGCGCCTCTGCATCCTTTCTGCGCCGGCAGTGCGCCTGCAACTGGGTCAGACGTTCGATAAAGGTATATACGAGCGTCTGGCGCAGCGGGTAACCCATAGTGACGTTGATCCCCTCCAACCCCTCGGGCAGCGAGTAGAGCAGCGGCAGGAGCAGATTCTCGTCGGTCAGCACTATGGCCGTGCGCTTGTCGAGCTGCTCGGGCGGCAGCGAGCGCAGTATGTCCGCGACATATTTGCATTGTATGGCATTCGAGGCGCAGGCTATCGACTCGAAACGCTTGTCGCCTCGCAACAGCGAGTCGTGCGATATATCTGCCGTGGGCGGAAAGAGCGACAGATTCTCGCGGATGAACATACCGGCTTCGTGCTCCTTGCGGTCGGTATACCACGAATCGTAGTCCCACAGAAACTCCGTGCCGGGGCTGTTCGCGGCTATATGCTTGAATATGCGCTTCTCGCTCTGCGACAATGCGTTGTAACCTGCCACGACATAACGTCGCGAGGGGTCGGCGCAGGCTTCGCCCGCGGCAATCATCTCTGCCGCCGTGCGGTAGGCCATGCCCTGATAGGCCATGCCCAGCGAGGCGATCCTCTCGCGGAAACGGCGGTATATGTCGGGCAATGTGCGCCAGATGTTCAGAAACTTGCGTTTCTCTTCGGTCAGCGACGTCTCGTCTCCGAAGCTGCCCCAGAATGCGATTATGCGCTGCTGCTCGGGCGTAAGATACGATACGTCGGCTTCGAGCTCCTTTATCTGTTCGATGTTGCGCAGCAGCATGCCGGCATCGATCATGTATTTGTCGATCATGTCGAAGTCGGCAAGCAGCATCTCGCCCCAGAAGTAGAACTTGTCGAAAGTCTCGTGCGGGTGGTACTCTGCGTATACCTTATATAACTCGGTTATCAGCCTTACCTTGTCGGCCGTGTGCAGCCCCGTAATCTCCGCGACAAGCTCGTCGGTGGTCATCCAGTGCGGCTGCCATACCGGCTCGGTCGCCACGGCGGCCAGTGCGTCGTTGAAAAACAGTCTGGCACGCCGCGACGGAAACAATATGTACAGCTCGGATATCTCCGCGCCGTACTTGCGCCACAGATATCCGGCCGCCTCGTTCTGAAATCCGTTGTTCATCGCAGTCGGGTGTTACTCCTTGGATACGATCTCTCCGCCGAATATATCGCGCGTTATGCGGACGATCGACGGCTTGCCCGAGTAGACGATGCCGGCGCCGTATTCGACGCTCGCCTCCACTCTCTCGGCGGCGTCTACCTCGACCCGTGCCTTGTGTGCGGCCTCGACCCTGACTGCCGTGGCCGCGAGCGACGACAGGTCTGCTTCGGAGGCCGAGACGCAGGCCGTCAGGTAACGTGCTTTGCCCGATAACTGCACGACGCAGCCGCCGGACACGTCTATCTTCAAGTCGGTCGCATCGACCGTTGCGCGCAGATGCGTTCCGTTGCCCGTCTCGATGTCGATACAGTGCCCCGACAGGGTGTCGGCCAGAAGCACGTCGGCGCGTTCGATCTCTATTCTGTCGAGCGCATGGTGGTATATGTCGACGGTCGCTATGCCTGCGCTTCGTCGGCCGCTGCGCCCCTTGACCGTGAGCGTGCCCTTGCCGTCGACCTCGATCGTCGGCCGGACGGCCGTTTCGGGGCAGCTGAGGGTGGCGTACGGCGCCTGGTCGTCGGCTATGCGGTGCAGCGTCGCCCTGACGGGAGCATCTATGTCGACGGACGTAAATGCGGTCGTCCATATCTTTTCGCTCGTGCGGGCATCGCCTCCCGCTACGGATGTCTGTTGTGCGGATATCGCCGTTGTCAGCAGCAGGCCGACGAGGCCGGATAGAGTACGTTTCATATTATGATATGTTTCGGTCGACCAAGATAGCAAAAAAAAACGAGACCGAAAAATCGTCGGTCCCGCCGCATCTCGTCGCCATGTGCCGCCGGCTGCTGTTACAGCTCGATCTTGAAGTATGCCGCGCCGCTCGCCTCGGCCGCCCGCAGGCCTATGGCCGAGTCCTCGAATATGATTGTCTCTCGGGGCGTTACGCCCTCGGCACGCATGGCCGCGAGGAAACATTCGGGCGAAGGTTTCGGCTCTGCGACATCGTCGCCCGATATGATGCCGTCGATGCCCTCGTTTATGCCCAGATGACGCATGACGTTGGTTATGTTGTCGATATGTCCGGTCGATACTATCCACACCCTGACGCCCGTGCGACGCATCGATATGCACCACTGCCATAGCGGACGGTTGATCTCGACGGTCGAAAAGTAGCGCGGATAGAGCTCTATCTTGCGCCTGCGCAGCCTCTCGGCGCGTATCGGGTCGTCGATGCCCATTTTCAGCATGAATTCGGGACAGCGCATGCCGTAATATTTTTCGAGATACTCCCGCTCGTCGAGCATGATGCCCTCCTCGCGCAGCGTCTCGACATAGGCCTTGGCATTGGCGCGCCGGGTGTCGGCCAGCGTGCCGTCGAAGTCGAGCAGTATGAGTCTTATGCGTGTCATCAGTCGAACGATTGCATGCTCGAAAGAGCTATTCTTATCATGCGCGCATACTCCTCGGGCGTGAGCTCCATGAAGAAGTAGTGTATCGGATCGACGCGCGTGTCGTTGAATATGACCTCGTAATGCAGGTGCGGCGCCAGCGAGAGACCCGTGTTGCCCGATATGGCGATTATGTCGCCTCGTCTTACCTGCTGGCCCTGCTTGACGCGTATATCCAGCAGATGACTGTACGAGGTCTTGTATCCGTTGCCGTGGTCGAGCGTTATGGCCTTGCCGTGTGTCGAGTTCTTCTCCGAGAACGTCTCGACTCTGCCGTCGGCCGTAGCGAATACGGGCGTGCCCTCGGGCACGAGATAGTCTACGCCGTGGTGTTCGCGCATGGTGCGGTGGAATGGGTCGATCAGAGGCTTCTTGCCAGCCGCCAGCAGCGTAAGGTAGCGGTTGTTGACCGGCTGTATCGACGGAATCAGGTCGCAGCCTGCGCCGAGCGCTGCCGTCGAGCGCTCCACATCCTCGTGGGCGCGTTCGAGACGCCGCAGCGTCGCTTCGCCCTGCGACAGCCGCGAGGAGAGCTCCTCGGCCAGAGTGCAGTTGTCTGAGGCGAGCAGACGCTCGTGCAGCTCGATGCGTCTCTGCTGGTCGTCGGCATTCAGGTCGTAGGGGTTGGACTCGAACAGCTTGCGGAAGACGTTGCGGTCGCGCTCGGCTATGTTGTCGAGTATCGACGAGAGCGAGTCGTAGCGCTCGACGAGCGTCTTGTATTCGGCTTCGAGTCTGTCGGTGGAGTGGCGCAGCTCATGCTCGCTGGGCGTGTCCGACACCAGCGATATGAATGCGTAGTAGAGTATGGCCAGCGATATCCATACCAGTGCTCCTATGGCCATGCGTATCGCGCGCTGTCGGGCTCTGCCGCCGCGTATGTCGTCCTGTTGTGCCATATCAGTATGATTCTACTGTTTTTTCGTTGAGCTGCTGCATCAGATCGATATATGCCTCCGATGTTATGTCCTTGTTGAAGTAGTTGATCGGGTTGACCGTATTGTCCATGTACATCACTTCGTAGTGCAGGTGGGGTCCCGTAACAATACCCGTGGCGCCTACCTCGCCTATGACCTGCCCGCGCGTAACGCTGTCGCCGCGCTCGACATACTGTTTCGACAGATGAGCGTAGCGGCTGCGGTAGCCGAAACCGTGGTTGAGCGTTATGACCTTGCCGTATCCCGAGGCGGTGCCCGACTCGGTTACCACGGCGTTGCCCGTAGCGTATACCGGCGTTCCGACGGGGGCGGCCAGATCGATGCCCTCGTGGAATATCCATGCGCCGCGCTTGGGGTGCATGCGCCAGCCGTAGGGGTCGCTCACGTATTTGAGCTTGGTGCGGTCGATAGGCCACAGCGCAGGTATGACCGTCGAGAAGAGCTCCTTGTTCTCGGCCAGCTCCTGCGTGTCGTCCAGCGAAACCGATGCCAGATACATGCGCCGCGCCAGATGATCCATTCTCCGCCACGAGTCGATCATCACGTCCGAATACAGGTCGCCTTCCAGCGAGGCGTATTTCTCTTCGGGGTAGTCGTTCCAAACACCCGCGATGTCGAGCGTGTCGATACCCAGCAGCGGGCGGTAGACGCGGTTGTCGCGATGCTTCATGTCGTCGAGCGTGCGCTCGGCGGCCAGTATCTTGTCGTTGAGAATGCGGTACTGACGCTCGATGTCGGCGTTGCGGCGGCGCAGGCGCGCCATCTTCGGCGTGTCGAAATATATCGAATAGATGCCGCTCAGCAGCAGTATGATGATGAACCCGATAAGGAACTTGCGCAGCAGACGATACACTCTCAACCGCTCTATGCGCCATAAGGCGCCGCCGGGAGATATGTATTTGCCGAGTCGAAATTTCATCCGGTTGAAAATATTAAAAATCGCATATCGATGCTACAAAATTAATGTAAAATGTGTAATTTTGCAACCGCAATCAAACATAGGTAACAATTATATTCCTAAGATATGGACTCTAATCAAATCAGACGGGCTTTCCTCGAATTTTTCAAAAGCAAGGAACATGTCATCGTGCCGTCGGCGCCTATGGTCGTCAAGAACGACCCGACGCTGATGTTTACCAATGCCGGCATGAATCAGTTCAAGGATATATTTCTGGGCAATGCCCCGCGCAAATATCCCCGTGTGGCCGATACGCAGAAGTGTCTGCGCGTTTCGGGCAAGCACAACGACCTCGAAGAGGTCGGACACGATACGTATCATCATACGATGTTCGAGATGCTCGGCAACTGGTCTTACGGCGATTACTTCAAAAAGGAGGCCATAGAGTGGGCTTGGGAGCTGCTGACGGAGGTTTATCATCTGCCCAAGGAGCGCATGTACGCCACCGTGTTCGAGGGCAGCGATGCCGACGGCGTGCCGTTCGATCAGGAGGCCTACGACTACTGGCGCCGATATCTGCCGGAGGATCATATCATTCGCGGCAACAAGCACGACAATTTCTGGGAGATGGGAGAGACGGGGCCCTGCGGCCCGTGCAGCGAGATACATTTCGACCTGCGCGACGAGGCCGACATCGCTGCCGTCCCCGGCCGCGACATGGTCAACACGGGACACTGTCTGGTCATAGAGATCTGGAATCTGGTATTCATGCAGTTCAACCGCAAGGCCAACGGCTCGCTCGAACCGCTGCCTGCGAAGAACGTCGATACGGGCATGGGCTTCGAGCGTCTCTGCATGATACTGCAAGGCAAGAAGTCGAACTACGACACCGACGTCTTCCAGCCGACGATACGCCGCATAGCGGCCATGGCCGGCAAGGAGTACGGCTGCGACGAGAAGTGCGACATAGCCATGCGCGTCATCGCCGACCACCTGCGTGCGATAGCCTTCTCGATTGCCGACGGTCAGTTGCCTGCTAATGCCAAGGCCGGTTACGTCATACGGCGTATCCTGCGGCGTGCGGTGCGTTACGGATATACGTATCTGGGCTTTACCGATCCGTTCATCTGCAAGCTGGTCGACGGTCTGGTGCAGCAAATGGGCGCTCAGTTTCCCGAGTTGGCGGCGCAGCAGACGCTTATCGAGCGCGTGATCGAGGAGGAGGAGGCTTCGTTCCTGCGTACTCTCTCGACCGGCATATCGCTGCTCGACGGCGTGATAGCCAAGGCCGAAGGCGGCAAGATATCGGGCAAGGATGCCTTCGTGTTATACGATACGTTCGGATTCCCGATCGACCTGACGGAGCTTATCGCCCGCGAGCAGGGCGTCGATGTGGATATAGAGGCTTTCGAGCAGGAGTTGCAGCGCCAGAAGGAGCGTTCGCGCAACGCCGCTTCGCAGGATATCGACGACTGGCAGGAGCTGCTGCCGATCGACAGCAGCGAGTTCATCGGCTACGATGCGCTCAGCTCGGAGGTACGCATAGCGCGCTACCGCCGTGTCAAGAGCAAGGGCAAGACGACATATCAGCTGGTCTTCGACCGCACGCCGTTCTACGGCAATTCGGGCGGTCAGATCGGCGATACCGGATTTATCGATAACGGCAGCGAGCGCATCGCCGTAGTGGCTACCGAAAAGGAGAACGGTCTTATAATACATATCACGGAGCGTCTGCCGGAGGATCTCGCGGCCGTGTTCCGTGCCCAGGTCGATCCTGCGCGCCGTCAGTCGGCCGCCAACAACCATACGGCCACTCATCTGCTGGATTATGCCCTCAAACAGGTTCTGGGCGAGCATGTCGAGCAGAAGGGTTCGATGGTTACGCCCGACTATCTGCGCTTCGACTTCTCGCATTTCCAGAAGGTAACGCCCGAGCAGCTTCGCGAGGTCGAAAAGAAGGTCAATGCAATGATCCGCTCCAATCATCCTCTTGTCGAGCGGCGCGACGCGACGATCGAACAGGCGCGAGAGGCGGGTGCGATCATGCTCTTCGGCGAGAAATACGGCGACCGTGTGCGTATGGTGACGTTCGGTCCGTCGACCGAGCTTTGCGGCGGTACGCATACCTCGGCAACGGGTACGATAGGTCTGTTCAAGATCGTCTCGGAGAGTGCCATATCGGCCGGCGTGCGACGTATCGAGGCCGTAACGGGCGAGGGTGCCGAGCGCATTCTGTATACGGTTCAGGATACGATGCAGTCGATCGAGCAGATGCTGCACAGCCCCCGCTTGGTGCAGACTATCGAGAAGATTTTGGAGGGCAACGACGCTCTGAGCCGCGAGCTGGACGAGATGCGCCGCGAGAAGATCGTCGAGCTTGCCGACAAGATCGTCGCCGAGGCATCGTGCACGCACGACGTGCTGCTCATAGCGCGCCGCAGCGAGTACAAAACCGACTTCCTGAAAGATCTGGCATACGCCCTGCGTCAGCGCAGCGACAGGCTGGTGCTGGTCATGGGCAACGTGGTCGACGGCAAGGCTACGCTCAGCGTCATGCTCAGCGATGCTATCGTCGAGCGCGGCGTCGATGCCGGAGCGGTCGTCCGCGAGGCTGCTAAGCTGATCGGCGGCGGCGGCGGCGGACAGAAGTTCTACGCTACGGCCGGCGGTAAGAACCCCGACGGCGTGCAGGCGGCCATCGATCGTGCCGTGGAGATGATTATGGAGAAACTGAATTAAGAATAACGCTATGAATCACAAAGTATTATTGATGATATTGGACGGTTGGGGCAACGGCGATCACAGCCGCTCCGACGCAATCTATACGACGCATCCGGCCTACATCGAGAAGATGACTTCGTCGTGGCCGCATGCACGACTGCTGACCGACGGCGAGAACGTCGGACTGCCCGAGGGGCAGATGGGCAACTCCGAGGTGGGACATCTTAACATAGGTGCCGGCCGTGTCGTCTATCAGGATCTGGTAAAGATCAATCGTGCCTGCCGCGACAACTCGATACTCGAAAACCGCGAGATCGTCGGTGCGTTCGAGTATGCCAAGGCCAAAGGCGCGAAAGTGCACTTCATGGGACTGGTGTCGGACGGCGGCGTACACTCGTCGCTCGATCATCTGTTCAAGCTGTGCGACATATCGGCGCACTACGGTATCGACAACACCTTCGTACACTGCTTCATGGACGGCCGCGATACCGATCCGCGCAGCGGCAAGGGCTTCATCGAGTCGTTGGAGCGCCACATGGCCTCGTCGACCGGCCGTATCGCCTCTATCGTAGGACGTTACTATGCCATGGACCGCGACAAGCGCTGGGAGCGCGTCAAGATCGCCTACGACCTTTTGGTCGAGGGCAAGGGCGAGGCTGCGACCGACATGGTCGAGGCTATGCAGCGCTCTTACGATGCCGGCGTGACCGACGAGTTCGTCAAGCCGATCGTGCATGTCGATGCCGAGGGCAAGCCCGTGGCTACGATCGGGGAGGGCGATGTGGTAATATTCTTCAACTACCGTAACGACCGTGCCAAGGAGCTTACGATCGTGCTCACGCAGCAGGATATGCCCGAGGAGGGTATGCGCACCTTGCCGCTTTACTACTGCTGCATGACCCCCTACGACGCCAAGTTCACGGGGCTGCATATACTCTTCGACAAGGATAATGTGCCCAATACGATCGGCGAGTACGTTTCGTCGCTGGGCCTTAGCCAGCTGCGCATCGCCGAGACCGAGAAGTATGCCCATGTGACGTTCTTCCTCAACGGAGGCCGCGAGGATAAGTTCGAGGGCGAGGACCGCATTCTGGTGGCATCGCCCAAGGTGGCCACCTATGACCTGCAACCCGAGATGTCGGCATACGAGGTCAAGGACAAGCTGGTCGAGGCGCTCGGCAGCCGGAAGTACGACTTCATCTGTCTGAACTTCGCCAACGGCGATATGGTGGGCCATACGGGTGTTTACGAAGCCATACAAAAGGCCGTCAGGGCCGTCGACGAGTGCGTCGGCGAGGTGGTCGAGGCGGCGCGCGCCAACGGCTACGATGTCGTGCAGATAGCCGACCACGGCAATGCCGACAATGCCGTCAACGAAGACGGTACGCCCAATACGGCGCACTCGCTCAATCCCGTGCCGATCGTCGTGGTATCCGATAGGGTAGCCGCTGTCGAGGACGGCATACTGGCCGACGTGGCTCCGACGGTTCTCGCTTTGATGGGTGTCGAGAAGCCCGCCGAGATGTCGGGACGTTCGCTGGTCGAGTTCAAATAATTCGCGCGCCGCCTGTGCGGCACGCGTCGATCGATATGCCCGGAGCCGGTAGGCTTCGGGCATTTTCGCTTGCGCTCTGCGGCGGAGTCTCCGCTTTGCGGCTGCGAATCGGGGAAAGATGCTCTGTCTGCGTGCCGTATGATCCGATTGAGGCGGTTGCCGTATATTCGTCGAAGCCGAATATACTTCGCTTCAATAAAAACGCGGACATGCTTGTTTTTCTTTTGGCTTATTCTTATCTTTGCCCAGTTGTTTTGTAACATGCTTAATTTGCAGCCGTATGAAGATAGCATTAGCCCAGCTTAATTATACCGTCGGTGATGTAAAGGCCAACACGGCCAAAATCGTGGACGCTGTCGAACGAGCCAGAGGGGAGGGAGCCGATATGGTAGTCTTCGCGGAGTTTGCCGTGAGCGGTACTCCTGCCTACGGGCTGTTACGCAAGACTACATTTCTTACGCTGTGCGAGGAGGCTATCGATACTATCGCCTCGAAGAGCCGCGGCATCGCCGTCATAGTGGGCGTCCCTTATCTTACCGAGCGCGGACCGGTCAGTGCCGCCGCCTATATCTCGAAGACGGGACAGACGAGCTATATCGGCAAGCAGCATGTTACGGCACGACGCGAAATGGGCTATATCGTCGAGGCCGAAACTGGCTTCGAGAGCATCGAGATCGACGGCCGCAAGATAATGATCGTCGTGGGAGACGACTTGAGCCGCACTCACGACATCGATCCGGATGTCGAACTCGTCGTCTCGGTCAATGCCCGCCGTTACGGCAAGGGGCTGCTTTCGTACCGCTTCGAGACTATGAGCCGACTGGCTTTCGCCGAGGGTAAGAACCTTATCCTGATCAATCAGATCGGCGGCTCGGGCGAGATCGTCTACGACGGCACCTCGGGTGTGCTGAACCGCCGCGGCGAGCTGCTGTTGATGATGAAGAGCTTCGAGGAGGATTTCCGCATATTCGATACCGAGGCCGACCATACGCCGTTGCAAGTCCCCTTTACGACTTATAACGACCGCACCCGTCTGGTCTACAAGGCCGCATGTCTGGGTCTTCGCGACTACTTCCACAAGAATAACTATACGAAAGCCTGCATCGGTCTGTCGGGCGGCATCGACTCGGCCGTGGTGGCGTGTCTGGCCGTCGGTGCGCTGGGAAGGGAGAATGTCCGCGTGCTGATGATGCCGTCGCAGTTCTCGCCCGACGAGTCGGTGGAGGATGCCAAGCGTCTGGCCGAGAATCTCGGCGTCGAGTACAGCGTGCTGCCGATAGTCGAGGCTTACGATGCCATAATAGATACGCTTAAACCCGTCATCGGCGGTACGGAGTTCGATGCCACCGAGGAGAACGTGCAGTCGCGTATCAGAACCATAATGCTGATGGCCGTTCAGAACAAGACGGGCTATCTGCTGCTCAACTCGTCAAACAAGAGCGAGAACGCTTTGGGCTGGTGTACGCTCTACGGAGATACGGCCGGTGCGTTCAGCGTGACGGGCGATCTATACAAGGGCGAGATATACGACCTTGCGCGCTACATCAATACGTCGCTGGGCGATGTCATTCCCGAGGCTATCATCGACAAGGAGCCGTCGTCTGAGCTTCGTCCCGACCAGAAGGACAGCGACCTGCTGCCGCACTACGAGGTCATCGACGCCATCCTCTACCGCATGATCGAGGAGCACCAGCACCGCGAGGAGATCGTCAACGCCGGATTCGATTCCGAGGTGGTCGAGAAGATTCACTCGATGATAATGCGCAATGAGAAGAAGCGCTACCAGTTCCCGCCCGTGCTGCGTCTGTCGACATGCGCCTTCGGCCATGAGTGGCTCATGCCGCTGGTAAACCGCTACGGCGACTGACGAACCGCACCAACTTCGAAAACAATAACACCGACCTTAAAACTAACTTTGAAATGGCCTCCCCGATTCGACATACGGGTACAGTGCAGCGCGTCGCCCGCGGCGTCGTGTATGTTCTGATCGAGCAGCAGAGCGCATGCGCGGCATGTCATGCCCGCCGCATCTGCGGTGTCGACAGCGGCGAGAAGATCATCGAGGTCAGGACTGCTGCGGCCGACCGCTTCGCCGCAGGCGACAGCGTGGAGGTGGCGCTGGTCAGGCGCTCTATGGGCGTAGCGTCGCTCGTTCTGGGATATGTCGTGCCGCTGGTCGTGCTGCTTGTCGCGCTGCTCGTGTCGAAGATAGCGGGTGCTGCCGACGGCGTTGCGGCCTGCATAACGCTTGCGGCCGTGGCCGTATACTACGCGTGCCTGTATCTGTTACGTGCGCGCATGGATAGGAAAATACAATTCACAATTATAAAACAGGAATGAAAGTTTTGATATTAACAGTCCTGACACTTTGCGTGTTGGGTGGCCTTCTGGCGATTGTCTTGTATTTCGTCGCACGGAAATTCAAGGTAGAGGAGGATCCTCGTATCGACGATGTGGAGAAGATGCTTCCGGGCGCCAACTGCGGCGGTTGCGGCTTCGCCGGTTGCCGTGCCATGGCCGAGGCTCTGGTCAAGCAGGACGACATTTCGTCGCTCTACTGTCCTGTCGGCGGTGCCGACGTAATGAAGGGTGCCGCGTCGTATCTGGGCAAGGCCGCACCCGAAAAGGGTCCCGAGGTGGCTACGGTACGCTGCGGCGGCGTATGTTCGAAGCGTCCCAAGACCAATTCGTTCGACGGTGCGAAGAGTTGCGCCGTGGCTTCGTCGCTCTATGTGGGCGAGTCGGCCTGCTCTTTCGGCTGTCTGGGTTACGGCGACTGCGTGGAGGTGTGCCAGTTCGGTGCCATTAAGGTAAATCCCGAGACCGGTATCGCCGAGGTAGACCCCGACAAGTGTACTGCTTGCGGCGCTTGCGTCAAGGCGTGCCCCAAGGGTCTTATCGAGCTTCGCAAGAAGTGGCCTAAGGATCGTGCCGTTTATGTCGCATGCCGTTCGAAGGACAAGGGCGCAGTGGTCATGAAGGCCTGCAAGGCCGGATGTATCGGCTGCGGCAAGTGCGAGAAGGTGTGCCCCTTCGGTGCCATTACAGTAGAGAACAACCTCGCATTCATCGACTCGCAGAAGTGCAAGCTCTGCCGCAAGTGCGTCAACGAGTGTCCGACCGGTGCCATAAAGCTCGTCGGTATGGAGCCGCTGCCCAAGGAGCCCAAGACTCCCGCAGCGAAGCCCGCCGAGAAGAGCGATGCTAAAACCGAAACCAAAGAATAAACAAAACGACCAGAGATATGAAAACATTTCCGATAGGCGGTATCCATCCGTCGGATAACAAGCAGTGGAGCAAGGCCAAGGCCATAGAGGTGCTCGATCTGCCCGATCAGGTTACCATTCCTCTTGCACAACATATCGGTGCGCCCGCCACGGCCAAGGTGGCCAAGGGCGACAAGGTGCTTACCGGTCAGCTCATAGGCGAGGCGTCGAGCTTCATGTCGGCTAATATCCACTCTCCGATATCGGGCACGGTCGCATCGGTCGACATGCTGCCCAACGGTCAGGGGCTGCGCCAGCAAATGATAACGATCAAGCGCGAAGGCGACGAGTGGGTCGATACGATCGACCGCTCGGAGGAGTTGAAGCGCGAGTGCGGGCTCTCTTCGAAGGAGATCATCGCCAAGATCAAGGATGCCGGCGTAGTTGGTATGGGCGGTGCCACGTTCCCTACGCACGTCAAGCTGTCGATTCCTGACGGATGCAAGGCCGAGATATTGATTATCAACGGTGTGGAGTGCGAGCCTTACCTTACCTCGGACTACCGCACGATGTTGGAGCTCGGCGAGCGGATGCTCGTCGGCGTGGAGATACTGATGAAGGCCGTCGGCGTCGACCGTGCCGTCATCGGTGTCGAGAACAACAAACCCGATGCGATCGCGCATCTGCGCGAGCTTATCGCCAAGGGCGGTTACAGAGGCATCGAGGTCATGCCGTTGCAGCTTCGCTATCCGCAGGGAGGCGAGAAGCAGCTCATCGCGGCCGTTACGGGACGTCAGGTGCCGCCTCCGCCCGCACTGCCTATCCATGTAGGCGCCGTGGTCTGCAACGCCTCGACCACTGTCGCCGTATACGAGGCCGTGCAGAAGAACAAGCCGCTGATCGAGCGCGTGGTAACCGTTACCGGCAAGCAGATCGCCGAGCCGCGCAACCTGCTTACGCGTATGGGTACACCCGTCGAGAAGCTCATCGAGCGTGCCGGCGGTCTTCCCGATACCGATGTCAAGGTGCTCAACGGCGGTCCGATGATGGGACGCGCCATGGTCAACCTTTCGTCGCCCGTCACGAAGGGCTGCTCGGGTCTGACGGTCATTAGCGGCGACGAGGCTTCGCGCGGCGAGGCTTCGGCCTGCATCAAGTGCGGCAAGTGCGTTTCGGCATGCCCCATGGGTCTGGAACCCTATCTGATATCGAAGATGTCGCGCAAGAAGTTGTGGGACGCTGCCGAGGATCACAACGTGACCGACTGCATCGAGTGCGGCTGCTGTTCGTATTCGTGTCCGGCCAACATCCCTCTGCTGGATTATATCCGTCTGGGCAAACAGACCGTCATGGGTATCATCCGTGCGCGTGCGGCCAAGAAGTAAAACGATAAAACAAGAGATATTATGGCAAATAAATTCTTCGTCTCTCCGTCGCCGCACGTCCATGGCGACACCACGACGCGAGGTATCATGGCCGACGTCATTCTGGCGCTGATCCCCGCTCTGGTAGTCTCGACGTGGGTATTCGGATTCAATGTGTTGCTCATCACGGCCGTCTCGATCCTGAGCTGCGTCGTATTCGAGTATGCGATCCAGCGATTCATGCTTCGCGGCCGCAATACCGTGGGCGACCTGTCGGCCGTGGTCACGGGTCTGCTGCTGGCATTCAACCTTCCTGCCGGCATCGACTGGTGGATCGTGGTCATCGGCGCGTTCGTTGCTATTGCTATCGGCAAGATGACCTTCGGCGGATTGGGCAAAAACCCGTTCAACCCGGCTCTTACGGGGCGTATATTCCTGCTGATCGCGTATCCGGTGCAGATGACCGATTTCTCTGTGGTACCGGCTCACGGCAGCGTCGACGCCTTCTCGGGCGCCACGATGCTTACGCAGATCAAGGAGAGCGGCATGGCCGCCGTCGACAATGCCGACTTCATGCAGATGCTCGGCGGCGTGATGAACGGCTCGATGGGCGAGATCGGCGCGCTGGCGCTTATCCTCGGCGGACTGTATCTGTTGTGGCGCAAGGTCATATCGTGGCATATTCCGGTTGCCGTGCTGGCTACCATGGCCGTATTCGCGGCATGTATGGGGCTGGGCGAGGGCGGCTCGCTGGTATATGAGCTGCCGCTGTTCCACATTTTGGCCGGCGGTGCGCTGCTGGGTGCCATATATATGGCCACCGACTACTCGACCTCTCCGATGACGCATCGCGGCATGCTGATCTACGGTGTCGGCGTAGGTGCTCTGACTATGATTATCCGTCTGTGGGGCGCATATCCCGAGGGCATGTCGTTCGCCATATTCATAATGAATGCGACCGTACCTCTGATCAACAAATACTGCCGTCCGGTTCGCTTCGGTGTAAAACATGTCAAATAGGAGGATTGAGTATGAAAAGTACACTTAGAAATATGGTCGTGGTGTTGTTTACCATTACCGCCGTCTCGGCCTTTCTGGTCGGCGTGGTCAACAACGTCACAAAAGATACGATTGCCAAGACCAATGCCGAAAACAAGTTGAAGGCGTTGACCGAGGTTCTGCCGGCATTCGAGGGCGAGGCGAAGTATGTTCACGATACTATCGCTATCGAGGGTGCGCAGATCGTCGCCACGCGCGTCATGCGCTCGGACGACACGACGGTCGGCTATGCCGTCGAGACTCACAGCCTCGTTAAGACCGGTTATGCCGACAAGATATATCTTATGGTCGGTTTCCTCGAAGACGGCACGATCAACGATATAAAGGTGCTCTCGCAGAAGGAGACGCCGGGTCTGGGCGCTAACATGGTCAAGCCGGGCAACAAACTCGAAGCGAGCTTCAAGGGCAAGCATGCCGCCGAGCTGGTCTTCGACGTGAAGAAGGACAACAAGGCCGGTTCGGTCGATGCGCTGTCGGGTGCGACGATCTCGTCGCGTGCATACGCCGATGCGATGCAGACCGCCTATGCCGCATTCCTGTGGACTACGGGGCAGCGCGAGCAGTTCGAGAAGGCCGCCGACGCTCCTCAGCAGAGTATGAATACGGGTGCAACCAAATCAACGGAGCCTGAGGCTCGGAAAGGAGAGACAGACAATGAGTAAGTGGCAGCTTATAGTTAAGGGCATCGTCAAGGAGAACCCGACTTTCGTCCTGATTCTGGGTATGTGCCCGACAATCGGCGTTACCTCGTCGGCCATAAACGGCATGGGTATGGGTGTGGCGACGATGGCAGTATTGATAATGTCGAATATCGTTATCTCGCTTATCAAGAACTTTATCCCAGACAAGGTGCGTATCCCGGCGTTCATCGTCGTCATAGCATCTTTCGTTACGATCATCGAGATGTTGATGCAGGCATACGTGCCGGCGCTCTATGCGGCGTTGGGCGTCTTCATCCCGCTTATCGTGGTCAACTGTATCATTCTGGGTCGTGCCGAGGCGTTCGCTTCCAAGAACTCGGCTCTGGCGTCGGCTCTCGACGGCGTGGGCATCGGTCTGGGCTTTACGGTGTCGCTTACGGTAATCGGTGCCGTAAGAGAGATCCTCGGCGGCGGTTCGATCTTCGGCGTGGAGTTCGCTGCGGATGTCATGCCGCTGGTATTCATCCTTGCGCCGGGCGGTTTCATCGTGCTGGGATATCTTATGGTTCTGTTTAACAAAATCGCAAAACGTTAAGGCTTTATGGGAGAAATTTCACAAGAGATATTACAGGCATTCAACAGCGGTTCGGTCAGTGTGCCGACGGTTACGCTGTTCGCGATCGTCATCGGCTGCATCTTCGTCAATAACGTCGTGCTGGCGCAGTTCCTCGGTATATGTCCGTTCCTCGGCGTGTCGTCCAAAGTCGAGACGTCGCTGGGCATGGGCGCCGCCGTTACTTTCGTCATGGCGCTTTCGTCGATCGTGGTGTGGTGCATACAGCAGTATGTGCTCGTGCCTTTCGACATAGCCTACATGCAGACGATCGTATTCATTCTGGTAATCGCCGCTCTCGTGCAGATGGTCGAGATCGTTCTGAAAAAGGTATCGCCCGCGCTCTATCAGGCGTTGGGTATCTTCCTTCCGCTGATTACAACCAACTGCGCCGTGCTGGGTGTGGCCATTCTGATGATCCAGAAAGACCTGTCGCTGTTGCAGGGTGTGGTTTATTCGGTCGCTACGGCCATAGGCTTCGCGCTCGCGCTGGTACTCTTCGCCGGTATCCGCGAGCGTTTGGAGATGGAGGATGTCCCGGGCGCGCTGCGCGGAACTCCTATCGCACTGATTACGGCCGGCCTGCTTGCAATGGCATTCATGGGCTTCGCCGGTCTGGTCGCGCTTCCGTAGTGGAGCCGCAGCACCGTGTGCTATGGCGGACGCAATTCTGCGTCCGCTTTTTTTGTGCGATAGAGTATAAAATCGTCTTTTAGACTCTGTCGTTTGCGGAAAAATGATTACCTTTGAAATTAATTTTATCATCCGATACGCAACAAATTCTTACGGCTATGGCTGACACGGTAAAACTACACGACAAACAGTTCAAGATCATGATTCCCGAGTCGGAAATCGATGCGGCGGTACAGCGCGTCGCCGACAAGCTGAACGAGCGCTATGCCGGCAAAACCCCGATTTTCCTGGGGGTGCTGAGCGGTGCGTTTCTGTTTTTGAGCGATCTGGTTCGCAAGACGACTTTCCCCTCGCAGCTGGCGTTCATCAAGATCTCCTCTTACGAGGGCACGCAGTCGACTGGCAAGGTCGAGCAGCAGTTGGGCATAGATTTCGATATCGAGGGTCGCGACATAATCATCGTCGAGGATATCGTCGAGACGGGGCACAGCATGAACTATCTGCTCAGCTATCTCGAAGCGCGCAAGCCGGCGAGCATATCTATATGCACGCTCTTCTTCAAGCCCGAGAAGTTCCTCTACGAATACTCGATCGACTATGTCGCCATGCCTATCGGCAACGAATTTATCGTTGGTTACGGTCTGGACTACAACCAGCTGGGTCGCAACCTCAAAGATATTTACGTCATAGATGAACAGTAGCATTACGGACGATATGTTGCAGGGCGGTCTGCGGCTGCCTCTGGTCGAGGATTTCTATACTATTCAGGGCGAGGGGCGCCATGCGGGCAAGCCGGCCTACTTCATCCGTCTGGGCGGTTGCGACGTCGGGTGCCGCTGGTGCGATGCCAAGTATACGTGGAATCCCAGGCTCTATCCGCCGACCGACATAAGCACCGTCGTCGAACGTGCCTCGTCGTGCTCGGCGCAGGCTATTGTCATCACGGGCGGCGAGCCGCTTCTGTATCCGCTCGGAGCGCTGACGCGTGCCTTGCACGAGCGCGGTTTGGAGATATTCATCGAGACGTCGGGCACGCACCCTCTGAGCGGCGAGTTCGACTGGGTGTGTCTGTCGCCCAAGCGGCAGCTGCCACCGCTCGACGAGGCTTTCGCGCGTGCCGACGAATTGAAGGTCATAATACAGTCCGAGGATGATTTCGCATGGGCGGAGCAGTGCGCCGCACGCGTCGGGCGCAAGTGCCTGCTATATCTGCAACCCGAGTGGAGCGTATACGAGAGCATCATACCGTCTATGGTGGAGTATGCCAAGGCCGATCCGAGGTGGAACATATCTATCCAGACGCATAAGTTCATGCACATTCCGTAACGGTGCCGACCGAGGGTCGCACAAACAGCAACGCATACGATGAAGATAAGGATCACGAAGGGTTTTTGGGTGGTGTTGACGGCCGTCATAGCCGTCTTCACGCTCTATGTCATGATCCGCACCGTGGCGCACATCGCCCGCACCCATAGCCGTATAGCCGAGGTCAGGGTCGAGCACGACCGCCTGCTGCGCGGCATCGAGGCCGACAGTCTGTTTATCGAAAATCTCAATTCGGAGGAGTTCCTCGAAACGTACGCCCGCGAGCAGTTCAATCTGCAACGTCCGGGCGAGACGGTCTATATCTTCGAGTAGTGCGGCGGGCGAAGTCCGATTGAGCCGGACATCGTGGCGCGCTAAGTAAGTATAGGTGGGGTAATACGACGGACGTAGTGCGTCGGCAGGAGCGGTTCGGGTTACATATATATCCGCTCGTTTAACGCGAGATTTCCGGTTCGCAGCCGATGAAAAACTATTCGGACATATATTCCGTTACGGCCGTTACATCGTGCCGTGTGACGCCCGACGATCTGTTCTCGTCTGTCTTCGGGTATCGGCCGCTACCGGTCAAGGCGCTTTTCGCAGTCCGCGACCGTATCGCTGCCGTCGCAGGGTTGAAGCGCGGCGGCGGTTTCGCCGACTGCATCTGCGAGCGCGACGACAGTCATCTGACCGTGGTAAAGAACGATCGTCATCTGTCGCTCACTGTCGTTCTGCGCTGCGGTGCGCTCGACGGCGGAAGGCAGACTCTGAGCGTCGAGACCCGCGTCGAGTTCCATAACTCGGCGGGTAAGGCATACTTCTTTTTTATAAAACCGATACATAAAATTCTTTGCCGCACGGCACTGCGGCGTGCGGCCGGGCTTGCCCGCAGTCCGCGGCGCTGACCGGCAGCTGCCTGCTCGGCGGGGCGACACTGCAATATATCTATACGACAACGGCACGATACTCCTCCGAGAGGGGTGTCGTGCCGTCGTTTCAGATAGAGTATTACAGCGTGCGTATCGACGGAAAGAGCATGTGCAGCTGCGACATGAGACTCTCCATGTCGTAGTTCTCTTTCAGCACGCACATTATGGTGTTGTCGCCGGCCACCGTGCCGATGATCTCGCTCACGCCCTTGCTGTCGATCGACGAGGCTGTGGCGCATGCGAAGCCGTGCCGAGTCTGTATGATGCAGATATTGCCCGAAAAGGCTATGCCGGTTATGTTGTCTGTAATGTTCGAAGATATGCCTATGTCGTTGCGCGAATTATTGGGCAGGATGTAAATATAGCCCTTCTCCTTGTGCGGAACCTTGGCCACGTGCATGAATTTAAGGTCGCGCGACAGTGTCGACTGCGTGATCGTCACTCCGCACTCCTCCAACCGTTTTATCAGCTCCTCCTGCGAGCAGATGAATTCCGAACGTATTATCTTGCGGATGATCGATAGTCTTTGAGTCTTGTGGTTCATAGCGGCTCTTTGTCTGTCAGTAAAGGTTTTTCGTTTTATTCGTTATTCGAAGTTACGATTTATAATGAAAAAATGCAAGCATTCGATCGAATAATTTTTCGATTCGCCGTTTTTGCGTACTTTTGTAAATAAAACATTAAGCAATGTCCAATACCGAATTCGGATTCATATCCTCCGTCGCGCGTCTTTTCGCCGATATACCGCGCGGCGGATTCGATGCGATAGGCGACGACTGCACCTGTATCGGCATCGGCGGGGGCGAGTCGCTCGTGATCTCTACCGACATGCTCGTGGAGAATGTTCATTTCCTGCGCGACGCCTCGTCGCCTTACGAATTGGGATGCAAGTCTTTGCTGGTCAATCTGAGCGACGTGGCTGCCATGGGTGCTCGACCCGCGGCCTCGCTGCTGAGCCTGTCGTTGCCGCGCGATGCTACGGGCGCGTGGGCAGAGGAGTTCATGCGCGGCTACCACGATATCTCGAAGCGTTGGGGCGTGGCTCTGGTCGGCGGCGATACGACATCGTCCGAGGGCGGCATTGCGGTCAACGTCGTGGCGCTGGGGCGCTGCCCGACGGAGTATATCAAACGTCGCTCCGACGCCGTGCCGGGCGATGCGATATGCGTTACCGGCCGTCTGGGGGCATCGGCCGCCGGCCTTAGGGATATTCTCGCCGGCATGGCGGATACCGACTATGCCCGCTGCCACAGACTCGGACGCGCGCGCGTCGACGAGGGGGCATGGCTCGGCGGCCGTGCCGAGGTGCATGCGATGATGGATATATCGGACGGCATAGCCTCCGATCTGCGTCATATAATGGAGTGTTCGGGTGTCGGTGCCGAGGTGCATACGGAGTGCATACCGACCGATGTCGACGTAGAGACGGCCGTGTGCGGCGGCGAGGATTACGAGTTGATGCTGACGGTCGATGCCGGCTGCTGCGACAAGCTGCGCGAAGACTATAATGCGCGGTTCGGCGACGAGCTGCATGTGATAGGACGCATCGTCGGCTCGGCGGACGGGCGGATCGTATGGCTGGATAACGGACGGCGCATTGCTCCCGACTGGCGGGGCTTCGAGCACTACTAATGCCGATATATGCGGCGGACGATCTTTACCGTTTCGAGCATCGCCTCCGAGCGCAGCAGCAGCGACAAAAGCGTATAAACGGCGGCTCCGGCGGCTATGCACTCGAAAAGACGCAGGCCGACGCTATGTCCGGCTGCGAGTTTTCCGACGGCCGCGACAGACGCGAACATGACCGCCGTCGTGGCGATCGTAGGCAGGAGCGTGGTAAATATCCGCGACAACGGCAGGGTAGTGTAGCGTCTCGCCGCGACGAGGTTGACGGCCAGCTCGACGGCCGACATGGCCGCTACGCCCCATGCCACGGCTTCGATGCTGTGCGGGACGATGAATACGTATGCCAGAATAGCGGTCATGACGATCTTTTTCAATACTTCGAGCCGCAGTATTATAGCTCCGTCGCTGCGTGTTTTGAGAACGTTGTACGCGACCACCGACAGCGGGTAACATAATCCGCACAGACATACGATCTCGAAATACGGCACGGTAGGCATCCACTTCTGACCGAGCAGCAGCCGGAACATGTCGGGCGCTATGGAGATAAGACCCGCCATGAGGGGAAACATCACGAATGCCGTAATCATCAATATCTGCCGGTAGCTCTCGTCGAACTTGCGCCGGTCGCCCTCCAATTCGGCCAGAGCGGGAAACGTCACGTTCTGCACCGACTGGACGGTCGAAGTTACGGGCAGGTCTTTCAACTTCTGCGCCTGCGAGAAGTAACCCAGCGCCGTTGCCGAATATGTCTTGCCGATTATCAATTGTGCGATGTTGTTGTAGACGGCCGCTATGAGATCGGTGGCCAGAAGCCGCATGCTGTACGGCGCCATGCCTCGCAGGCTTCTTACCGAAAAGCTGCCGCCGGGGCGTCTGCCGACGAGCGCGAAGAGGGCGGCCTTGACGGCCATGGCCGTGAGCCGTTGCGCCACAAGACTCCATACGCCGCATCCGGCCAGAGCCATGCCTATGGCTACCGCACCGCTTACGAACGACGACAGGAAGACGATCTTGGATATCATGGCGAAGCGGAACTCGCGCATAAAGACTGCGTTCTGCACGACGCACATGGCGTTTATCGGCAGCAGCAGCATAAGCACCGGTGCTATATCGGCTATGACGGGGTAGCCGTAGAACGAGGCTATCGCCGGCGAGAGCGCTACCAGCACAAGATATAGTACCGCGGCTGCCGCGATGTTGAATATCTGCACCGAGCGGTATTCGTCGGCCGTGGGCGATTGTTTGCGTATAAGCGTCTGCGAAAAGCCGCTGTCTACTATCGCCAGCGAAATCGACGTGAAGAAGGTCATTATGGCCATAACGCCGAAGTCCTCGGGCATCAGCCGTCTGGCGACGATTATGCTGACGACCATTTGCAGGAGCATCGTGCCGGCCTTCTCCGACATGCTCCACACTACGCCGCTGACAACCTTGTTTTTCAAACGCCCGCCTGCCATCGCCTGATTACTCTGCCCGTTGGATCAATGCTTCGACGGCCAGTCTGTACGATTCCATGCCGAAGCCCATGATCGTGCCGCGGCATACGCCCGCCAGCAGAGACGTATGGCGGAACTCCTCGCGTGCGAGAATCGACGACATGTGCACCTCGATGACCGGAACGCCGACCGCAGCTACGGCGTCGCGTATGGCGACCGATGTGTGTGTGTATCCGCCGGCGTTGAGAATGACGCCCGTGCGGCGGCCGTCGGCTGCCTGCAAGGCGTCGATCAGCTCTCCCTCGACATTCGACTGGAAAAGATCGATCGAAAGGTCGGGGTAACGTGCGCGAAGAGCTTCGAGAAAATCCTCGAAGCTCGTCGTGCCGTATATTCCGGTCTCGCGCCTGCCCGTAAGGTTAAGGTTGGGACCGTTGATTATAAGGATAGATGTCATAGGCATCCGTTGCGGTTAATACTCCTTGGGAACAGTCTCCGAGCGCAGCACGCGCAGTGCGTTTTCGGCAAGCGACTCCAATTCGTTTTCGCCGGGATAGATCGTTATCGGCGCGATGAAGCGGCAGTACTCCTCTACGGCGTCGTTGACGCACTGGTTGTAGGCTATGCCTCCCGTGAGGATGATGCCGTCGACCTGGCCTTTGAGCACTGCGGCCATCTCGCCGATCGACTTGGCTATCGAGTAGCTCATGGCGTCGAGTGCCGTGCGGGCAGCCTCGTCGCCCTCGTCGGCACGGGCGGCTATCTCCTGCACCGAGTTGCTGCCGAGGATGTTGACCAGACCTCCCTTGCCCGTGAGCATGCTCTTGATCTGGCTCTTGCTGTACTCGCCCGAGAAACAGAGCTCCATCAATTCTCCTGCCGGAATCGTGCCGGCGCGCTCGGGAGCTATCGGACCGTCGCCGTTGAGCGCGTTGTTGGTGTCGACGACGCGCCCGCGACGGTGTGCCGATACCGATATGCCGCCGCCCATGTGAGCAACGATCAGGTTCAGATCCTCGTATGCACGTCCCATTGCGGCCGCATGGCGTCGCGCCGTGGCCTTCTGGTTGAGCGCGTGGAATATCGATACGCGAGGGCACTCCTTCACGCCGCTTATGCGGGCTACGTCTTGCATCTCGTCGACCACGACGGGATCGGCTATGTAGGCGTTGACGCCTGCTATGCGGGCTATTTCGAGCGCTATCAGAGCGCCGAGGTTGGATGCGTGCTGCAACTTGGGGTGCCGCAGGTCCTCGCACATGCGCTCGTTGACGAGATATACGCCGCCTTCGATCGGGCGCAGCAGGCCGCCGCGGCCGATTACCGCATCGAGAGAGGCTATGTCTATGCCGTCGGCTTTGAGAGCGTCGACGATCATGCCCAGACGCCACTGCAACTGGTCGGCTACCGAGTCGAAGCGTGCGATCTCCTCGGCCGAGTGACGCAGCGTCAGCGATTTGGTCTGTTCGAGATCGTTGAAAAGCGCGATTTTGGTCGATGTCGATCCCGGGTTTATGGCCAGTATGTTGTAACTCATAGTCTTCAATTATTAGGGTTGTCTTATCTCGGTCGTGTGCGGTTTATTTTGCGGCCAGACATGCCAGCGCTATCGAATACTTCTTGGTCTGGGGCGTATCGCCGCGCGAGGTAAGTACGCACGGAACCTTGGTTCCCATGACCATTGCCGCCAGCTCGGCGTGTGCCAGATGCGACGCGGCCTTGAAGAACACGTTTCCCGACTCGATGTTGGGGAACAGCAGGCAGTCCGGTTCGCCGGCAACGCGCGAGCCCGTAACCTTCTTGTGCTCGGCGACCTCCTTGTAGAGCGCCACGTCGAGCGACAGCGGTCCGTCGACAATTACCTTGCCCAGCTGTCCGCGGTCGGCCATTTTGGCCAGCAGCGCACCGTCGGTCGACGATACCACCGACGGCAGCAGCTGCTCCGAGGGGGCTATGCAGGCGACCTTGGGAGTGTCGACGCCCAGCAGCCTGGCGGTCTTGGCCAGATAACCTATGATGACGGTCTTCTGCTTGAAGTCGGGCTGCGGGATCACGGCCACGTCGGCTATGCAGAGCAGCTTGTCGTAGTCGGGCAGCTCGATTACCGAAACATGGCTCAGCGTGCCCTTGGGCGGGAACAGACCGGCGTCCTTGTTGAGAATGCCGCGCATGTACTTGTCGGTCGATACCAGACCCTTCATCAGCACGTCGGCACGGCCGTCGACTACGGCCTGCACGGCCAGCTGCACGCATGCCACGTCGCTCTTCTCGTCGACGATATTGAATATCGACATGTCGATGCCGAGCTGGGCGCACGCCTCGGCTATCGCCGCCTTGTCGCCGTAGAGGGTGGGCTCGACAAGCCCCTCCTGATATGCGTCGTATACCGCCTCTATGGTGTGGGTATCCTGTCCGTATGCCACGGCCAGACGTTTCTTGCCTCCGCTGCGGGCGGCTTCAACGATTTCACTCAGATGTCTTATCATGTTTATGAAGTTTTAATGTGTTTCTACAATCCTTTGACCAGACGATAGGTGTCGGCGGCTATCATGAGCTCCTCGTCGGTGCATACGACGGCGACCTTCGTCCGCGACGAGGCCTTCGACAGTATGGCGTCCCTGCCGCGTACGGCCGAGCGGTTGGCCTCCGCGTCGAACTCGACACCCATGAACTCCAACCCTGAGCATACCTCCTCGCGCAGCTCCTTCGAATTTTCCCCGACGCCGCCGGTAAAGACTATCAGATCGACGCCGCCCATCTCGGCCGCATACTCTCCGACATACTTCTTGATTCTGGCGTTGTACATGTCGCGTGCGAGTACGGCGCGCTCCTCGCCGCGGTCGTATGCGGCGTCGATATCGCGCATGTCGCTCGATATGCCCGATACGCCCAGTACGCCCGAACGCTTGTTGAGCATCTGGTCGAGCTGCTCGTAGTCCATACCCTCGTGCGAGGCTATGTATGTCGCCGCACTCACATCGATCGAGCCCGAGCGCGTGCCCATCATCAGACCGTCGAGGGGCGAGAATCCCATAGACGTGTCGACCGAACGGCCGTTCTCGACAGCCGTTACCGACGCTCCGTTGCCGATATGGCATGTTATGATGCGCGACGATGCGAGATCCAGTCCGGCCAGCTCGGCGCCCTTGGCGGCGACGTACTTGTGGCTGGTGCCGTGGAATCCGTATTTGCGGACGCGGTAACGCTCGTAATATTCGTACGGTATGGCATACATGTAGTTGACGGCCGGTATCGTGTGGTGGAACGAGGTGTCGAATACGGCCACCTGCGGTATGCCCGGCAGCACGCTCCCGATCGAGAGTATGCCCTGCATGTTGGCGGGGTTGTGGAGCGGCGCTATGGCGAACAGCTCCTCTATCCTGCGTTTTACCTCCTGGTCGACGATGCAGCTGTCGGCGAAGTATTCGCCGCCGTGAGCCACGCGGTGGCCTACGGCCGACAACTCGTCGAGCGAGCCTATCACGCCGTGCTCGGGATCGGTCAGCGCATCCAGCACCAGACGGATGCCGGTGGTGTGGTCTGCGATAGGCAGATGCTGTTCGAACGGAGTCTTGCCGGCGGGCTTGTGGGTCAGATCGCCTTCGGCCATGCCGATGCGCTCGACCAGACCCTTGGCCAGCAGCTCGTGTTTGTTGCAGCGCAGGTCGAGTACCTGATACTTGATCGACGAGCTGCCGCAGTTGAGAACCAATATAATCATTTTCGAAAAGTGTTTAGTATTACAGTTCGGCCGAGAAAACGCCGTTTTGCTTAACAAAGATAAGCATAAACTGCGATTCTGCAATAGACGCGACGTATTTCTCGTATAAAAATTTCAAAACGATGTTCCGTTCGGTGCCGGTTGCAGCCGGAATGTCGTCTATTCGAACTTATAGCCGACACCCTTTACCGTCACTATATGCTCGCCGCCGATCTTCTGACGCAGTTTGCGGATATGCACGTCGATCGTTCTGTCGCCGACCACCACGTCCTTGCCCCATACGGTCGAATAGATCTTCTCTCGCGTGAAGAGCCTGCCCGGCGAGGAGATCAGAAGCTCCAACAGCGCGAACTCCTTGCGCGGCAGCGTAAGCTCCCCGTCGGCTGTGCGCACGACGAAGTGCTCGCGGTCGAGCGTTATGCCTGCCGTGGCGTCGGCCGCGGCATGGCTGTCGGCCTCGATGCGCTTCATGATAGCGCCTATGCGGCTGCGCAGCAGATTCATCCTTATGGGCTTGGCGATATAGTCGTCGGCGCCGGCCTCGTAGCCCGTCAGCTGCGCCTCCTCCTGACTCAGTGCCGAGAGAAATACGACCATCGTATGTTTCAGCTCGTCGCTCGACCGTATCGCACGGCATGTCTCCACGCCGTTCATTACGGGCATCATCATGTCGAGCAGTATCAGGTGCGGTCGCACCTCGACGGCCGTTCTCAGCCCCTCGCTGCCGTTGCAGGCGGTGTAGACCTCGTATCCGTCGCGGCTCAGGTTGTATTTTACAAATTCGAGAATATCCGTCTCGTCGTCGATAATCAGAATGCGGAACATGGGCTTTTCTAACAATTTTGAAATTGTGTGCGAAGATAGCAAATTCCCCCGTCAAAGCGATGAATAGTTGCCAAAAATTGTTATCTTTGCCCGATTTCCGTAGCGAGCGGATGCTCGTGGAGATACGAACAATAAAACTTTGAAGTGATGGCTACTGAAAAAATCGATCTTACGGCTCCCGCGGAGCCTGTCGGCGCTACCGCCGAAGATACGCAGAAGACCGTCGCAGCCGCCGAGGCTGCCGACGCGGATACGACCGAAGATAATCCCGGGCAGGGGTCTATGCTCGCCGACGGTCTCAACGACCGCTTCGCCGACGAGGAGGCGGCTCTGGCGGCCGACAAGGCCGGGCTCGATATGGGTGAGGAGAGCGCCGAGGAGCAGGCTGCCGACGATGCCGCTGCGGCATCGCAGGAGGCTGCGCTGGCTGCAATGAACAAGAACGAGCTGATCGAGCTGTTTGCCTCGAAGATCGAAAACGAACCGGTGCAGACGCTGCGCCGCACGGTCGAAGCCATTAAGATAGCATTCTACAAACGTCATCGCGCCGAGACCGAGGCCGCGCGTCGCGCCTTTGTCGAGGCCGGCGGCGAGGAGACGGAATTTGTCCCTCAGCAGGACGGCTGCGAAGCACGCTTCAAGGAGCTGTTCGCCGTCTATCGCGAGCACCGCGACAAATACATGTCGGAGGTCGAGCAGGCCAAGCAGGGCAATCTCGAAACCAAGCTGGCCATTATCGAGGAGCTTAAAGAGCTGGTCAATTCCGACGAGACGATGAACACTACCTTCGCCCGTTTCCGCGAGTTGCAGCAGCGTTGGAAGGAGACCGGACCGGTGCCGCAGGCCGATGTCAAGGATGTGTGGGAGAGCTACAACTTCAATGTCGAGAACTTCTACAACTTCATAAAGATCAACAAGGAGCTCCGCGACCTCGATCTGAGGAAGAACTACGAGTCGAAGATTTCGCTCTGCGAGCAGGCCGAGGCGCTGGTCATGGAGCCGTCGGTGGTGGAGGCGTTCCGCAAGTTGCAGAAGCTGCACGACGAGTGGCGCGAGACGGGGCCCGTCGCCAACGAGTACAAGGAGACGCTGTGGGAGCGTTTCAGGGAGGCGTCGAGCCGTATCAACAAGCAGCATCAGGAGTACTTCGAGGGCTTGAAAAGCGAGCAGATGAAGAATCTCGAACTCAAAACCGAGCTCTGCGAGCGTTCCGAGGCGCTTCTGACCGGAGCATACACCACGCGCAAGGAGTGGAACAAGGCCAGCGACCAGCTGCTCGAAATACAGAAGGTGTGGAAGACCATAGGCTTCGCACCCAAGAAGGACAACAACCGCATCTACGAGCGTTTCCGCACGGCGTGCGACCGCTTCTTCGAGCTCAAACGCGATTTCTATGCCGGCGTTAAGAGCGAAATGGAGCACAACCTCGCCCTCAAACAGGAGATATGCGAGCAGGCCGAGGCATTGCAGGCGAGCGAGGATTGGAAACACGCCACCGACGAGCTGATCGCCTTGCAGGCCAAGTGGAAGACGATAGGCGCCGTCTCGCGCCGCCACTCCGACCAGATATGGAGACGTTTCCGCGCCGCATGCGACCGCTTTTTCGAGCGCAAGGCGCAGCACTTCTCGGCCGTCGACGGCGAGTACGAACAGAATCTGCAACGCAAGCAGGAGCTGCTCGCACAGATGCGCGCTGCCGACATACATTCGGGCGGCTTCGATATGATAAAGGATTTCCAGCGTCGTTGGAGCGAGATCGGCTTCGTGCCTATCAAGCAGAAGGAGAGCATACAGAAGCAGTACAAGGCCGTTGTCGACGATATGTTCGCGACGCTGCGTTCATCGGAGCGCGACCGCTCTATGACGCGTTTCAAGGATAAGGTCTCTGGCATGAAGGGCGACCGCCGTCTGCGCTCGGAGCGTGAGCGGCTCTACAACAAGGTGCGTCAAATGGAGCAGGACATAGCTCTGTTGGAGAACAACATCGGCTTCTTCGCCAAATCCAAGAACGCCGATGCCATGATCGCCGAGGTGCGCAGCAAGATCGAGCGTGCCAAGCGTGAGATGTCCGATACGATCGAAAAGGTGCGCCTTATAGATCGTCAGCAGGCGCAGGAATCGAAACAGGAGCAGGAGTAATACATAGCAGAAATGAAGTTATCTAAACCAAAGTACATTTTCGTGACGGGCGGTGTGGCCTCGTCGTTGGGCAAGGGTATCATATCGGCATCTATCGCCCGCCTGTTGCAGGCGCGCGGCTATTCGGTAACGATTCAGAAGCTCGACCCCTACATCAATATCGATCCGGGTACGCTCAATCCCTACGAGCACGGCGAGTGCTACGTGACCGAAGACGGTACGGAGACCGACCTCGATCTGGGACACTACGAGCGCTTTACCTCGATACAGACCACGAAGAACAACAACGTCACTACGGGCAAGATCTATAAGAGCGTCATCGAGAAGGAGCGCCGCGGCGAGTTTCTGGGCAAGACCGTGCAGGTCATACCCCATATTACCGACGAGATCAAGCGCCGCATACAGCTGCTCGGCACAACGAAGAAGTACGACGTAATCATTACCGAGATCGGCGGTACGGTGGGCGATATCGAGTCGCTGCCGTTCATCGAATCGGTGCGTCAGCTGCGTTATACGCTCGGATATCAGAACACCGTGCTGGTTCATCTCACGCTGATCCCCTATATGGCCGCTTCGGGCGAGTTGAAGACCAAGCCGACGCAGCATTCTGTCAAGGATCTTCTGTCCAACGGTTTGCAGCCCGACGTGCTGGTGCTGCGCTCGGAGCATCCGCTCAATGCCGACATACGCCGCAAGGTAGCTCTGTTCTGCAACGTCACGCCCGATGCCGTGGTCGAGTCGATCGACGTGCCTACGATCTACGAGGTGCCGCTGAGGATGCACGCACAGCATCTCGACGAGGTGTTGCTGCACAAGCTCGGTCTGGAAGCCGAGCAGGAACCCGACATGGCTGCATGGAGCGCATTCGTCGAGCGCGTGAAGAATCCTTCGCGCAGGGTCGATGTGGCGCTGGTGGGAAAATACACCGAGCTGCCCGACGCCTATAAGTCGATCAGCGAGTCGTTCATCCATGCGGGTGCGGTCAACGACTGTAAGGTCAAGTTGCACTATGTCAACTCCGAGAAGCTGACCTTGGAAAATGTCGCTCAGACATTGGCCGGCATGTCGGCCGTGCTGGTGGCCCCCGGTTTCGGCAACCGCGGTATCGAGGGCAAGCTCGTGGCCGTGCGCTATGCACGCGAGAACGATATTCCGTTCTTCGGTATATGTCTGGGCATGCAGTGTGCCGTCATCGAGTTCGCACGTAACGTGCTGGGTTGGGAGGATGCCAATTCGAGCGAAATGGAGCAGACCACGACCCACCCCGTAATCGATCTTATGGAGGAGCAGAAGGGTATCACGGCCAAGGGCGGCACTATGCGTCTGGGCGGCTATCCATGCCTGCTGGCCAAGCAGTCGACGGCAGCCGAGGCTTACGGCACGCAGAACATCGCGGAGCGTCATCGCCACCGTTACGAGTTCAACAACGACTATCTCGCGCAGTTCGAGAGCGCCGGCATGAAGGCCGCGGGCACCAATCCCGATACGGGTCTGGTCGAGGTGGTCGAGATTCCGTCGCACCGCTGGTTCGTCGGTACGCAGTACCACCCCGAGTACCGCTCGACGGTGGCCAACCCTCATCCGCTGTTCGTATCGTTCGTAGATGCGGCATTGAAGTATGCCGACGAGCACGGGACAAAGTAATTTTTCATTAAAGAGACAGTTTTAGATGGATAAGAAGACTATCGTCGGTCTGATATTGATGGGAGCGATCTTCGTAGGATTCGTTCTTTACAATAACAAGCAGGCCGAGAAATACAACGAATGGAGACGCGAGCAGCAGATCGAGCAGCAGAAGCAGGCTGCCGAGGCTGAGGCCGAGCGTCTGGCACAGGCGGCATCGGAGGCTCAGGATACGCGCAGCGAGGAGGAGAAGGCCGCCGAGCGCGCCGCAGCTGAGGAGCGTGCCCGTCAGGCCGAAATCGCGGCCGTAGGCGAAGCCGTGTTCGCCGCCGCCGAGGCAGAAGCCGAAACAGTGACTATCGAAAATTCGGTCATGGCGATCGACTTTTCGACGCGCGGTGCGAAGGTTACGAATGTACGGCTGAAAGAGTATACGCGCTATGCCGACAAGAAAGAGGAGCGCACCGAGCCGGTGGAGCTGCTGCAACCGCAGAGCGCCGTATTCAATATGGATCTCTCGGCACCTATGTCGGGACAGAAGATAGCGACCGACGATCTGGTTTTCCGTATCGTCGACCGCACCGAGGCCGACGGCGTGACCACGCTCGCGATGCGCCTCTCTATGGATCCGGGCGAATCGTCGTATGTCGAGTACATATATAAGGTCTACGACACGACCGACCCGTCGCGCGACTATCTGGTCGATTTCGATGTCCGCCTGCACAATATGGAGCGCTACATGAGCGGCCGCGACGAGGTTCTGATGCGCTGGCGCAACCGCTCGAACAAGAACGAACGCGGTTTCCAGAACGAGAATATGGCCACCACGATCGCATTCTATCAACCCTCGGAGGGTGATATGGATACGATCGAGCCCGACGGCAGCCACGAGTATCATCGCGATCTCATGTGGCTGGCATTCAAGCAGCAGTACTTCGCGTCGGTCTTCGTCAGCCGCACGCCGTTCAATGCCAACATGGAGTTTTCGACAACCGCGCAGGAGGGTCGCGACTACATGAAGGACTTCGCGGCGACCGTCGCATTCCCATTCGATAAGAACGTCGACGAATATAACTTCGCATTCTATTATGGTCCCAACGACTACCGCATACTCAAACATGTCGAGTTCGGCGGCGAGACGATCGATCTGGAACGTATGATCCCTCTGGGCGGCTGGCTCGTGGGCTGGATCAACCGTCTGGTAACGATCCCGATCTTCGGCTGGTTGAAGGACTATCTGCCGAGCTTCGGCCTTATCATCCTCATCCTTACATTGCTGGTCAAGGCTGTCATCTTCCCGCTCACGTATAAGAGCTACCTGTCGACGGCCAAGATGCGCGTCATACGTCCCGAAATGGAGGCGCTCAATGCCAAGTATCCCCGCAAGGAGGATGCGATGAAGAAACAGCAGGCCATGATGGAGCTCTACCGCAAGGCCGGCATCAACCCTATGGGCGGCTGTCTGCCGCTGCTGATCCAGATGCCGATTCTGTGGGCGCTGTTCCGCTTCTTCCCGGCCAGCATCGAGCTTCGCGGAGAGTCGTTCCTGTGGGCGAACGATTTGTCGTCATACGACAGCATCATCGACCTGCCCTTCAACATCCCGTTCTATGGCGACCACGTTAGCCTGTTCGCGCTGTTGATGACCATTTCGATCTTCGCGTTCTCATATTACAGCTATAACCAGACCTCGGCCGGACAGCCTCAAATGGCCGGCATGAAAGTCATGATGGTTTATGTCATGCCGATCATGATGTTGTTCTTCTTCAACAACTATTCGTCGGGTCTGTGCTACTATTATTTCCTGTCGCAGCTGATAACCATTACTCAGATGTATCTTATCCGCCGCTATGTCGACGACAGTAAGGTGCGTGCCAATATCGAGGCCAAGGCCGCACGCCCGCGCAAGAAGTCGAAGTTCCAGCAGCGTTATGAGGAGATGCTCCGTCAGCAGCAGCAGAATCTAAATAGGGAGCAGCGCCGTCAACGATAACTGTTCGTTATAAGCTGCATTCTGTCTCCGCGCATTTGCTCAAACCCGCCGACGGGACGTACAACGAGTACTACCCGTCGGCGGGTTTTTCGTATGCGGTTTGCAGCGTTTTCTTTAAGCCGAGAGCAGAGCCGTGCTTGCACGAGCAGTGCCGGGGCGCGGAAGCGGTGCGCAATAGCTAACCGATGTCTTTTGACGAGAAATCGTTGCTTTTGCCTTGAAAAGCGGCATTCTGCTTACGTGCACCCGTGGTGTCGGTAAGCTCTTGTTATCGAGATAAAATTATACTGCCGTTACTTTATCGCGATACGCAGATCGATCGTGTCGTATATCGTTATTTCGCCGCCGTGACTGTCGATAGCATCTTCGATGCGGCGATAAAATTCCGACCGTAATCCCTCTTCGAGGGCTATATGGTCGGAGTAGGTGCCCAGCAGGGCGACATACTCCTCGGCCGATAGCGTCCTCTGCCGGTGGAACAATTCGCAGGCGATATCCCTGAATCCGTAACGGAGTGCGATTGCCGCTTTGCGCCGGGCGGCTTCGATGTCGTACTCCTTAGGGCGGCAGGCTGAGCCCATATACCGTGCGTAGAGCCGTTGAATCTCTTCGGCAAGCTCGGGGTGCCCCTTGTCCTCGAATGGATGATTGTCGAAGCAGGCGAATACGCCTCCCGTTTTCAGCATCGAAAAGACTTTGGCATAGCCTGCCTGCTCCGGAATCCAGTGGAATGCCGATGCGCAATATACCAGATCGAACGTCCGGTCTGCAAACTCCGTCTCTTCGAATCTGCCCCTTATGACCGAAAATCGGGGATAGCCGCTGAACTTACGACGGCACAATGCGGCGAAAGATTCTCCGTACTCCACTGCCGTCAGCTTGCATCCGGTACGTAGCATAGGCAGTGTCGCCTCGCCCGCACCGATTCCTATTTCGAGTACGCTGCTCGACTCGTCGATCGCAATATAGTCGAAGATTCTCCGATACAGCGCGTCGACATATTCAGGCCGCGCTTTTTCATACAGCTCGGCCACCGTGTCGAATGTCCATTCCAATCCCTTTGCAGATGTCATACGGCGAGTGTTTTATAGAGTTAAATAATATCTGCAAACTTCCGTGCGGCAGGGCGGGTGGATTGCTCTGCGCTGTATGTTGTAATATTGAACGACACATAGTCGATTCGGCCTATAATAATTCGTCGTCTTTCGGAATAATAAGATAATTCGGTTCTATGTATTGAGTGGATTCTGTCGCAAAAGCCGATTTACGGTCGAAGTCCCATTCGTAAATGTATTCAGCGCCGTATAGATTGACTACGATTACGGCTCGGCAACCTTTGAGCCACTGTATATTGACGTATCCCGAAATGGTTTCGTCGGGATAAATCGTATTGTTTTTCAAGTATCCGAGCTTTTTAATCCGCTTATCTTCCTCTAACGATTTGCAGAAATTTGAGATACGCTGTTGCGATGCCGCATGAGCCAGAGACGCCGACGATGCGTTGTAAGTGGTTGTAGTATATGAAACATACCCTCCGCGGCTGTCGAAGCCGGTCGTGGTCGAAGTGGAAAACCCTGCACCGGCGGTTGCCAAACCTTCGCCTATGCCATTGATAATAGCAGCCCATGTCTGTTGCCGTTTTACAATTCGCATATAATCATCGCAGGAAAGAACATTCAAAAGAGTTGCCTTGCCTTTTATGTCGACTGAATAAGCTGATATGGCAAGCTGTGGATCCAGCTCTATTTTTTCAGGGGAGTTATTAGATATTATCAAGTTTATTTGATGCCATTTGCCATAATCTCTGACTGTGCTGTTCGAAAGAGCGAGAGTGACTCCGTTTTTGAAATATACTTCCCATGGCTGGCCATCCATATAATCTATGAACCGTTCGGAAACATGCGGCGATTCCCATATCTGAGAATTATCGGATAACCGAAATTTCAGACAATTGCCTCCTGAATCGTAAAGTAGGTAATAATCGTAGACCGGCAGGCCATCGGCATATTCCATGATCGAGTGTGTGCCATTTTCAAAGTATTGCTCATAAATGCCGTCCAAGCAATCGTTTATGTAGTATGCCCGGATCTCTAATGAACCGTTAGGCAAATATCGGAGATATTCGCCGTTTAATTTACTGTTCGCATAATTGGCTATTTCGGATACCTCTCCGTTTTTGAAATACGAGACGATATTCCCGTCGAACAAGGAGTTGCTGTCCTCTAAGCTATCTATGCAAACAAAGCAACCCTCTTTTTTAAGTTCTCCGGTAATGTAAAAGTCTTTGAATTCCTTGACGGACAACGAATCGGCAGGGTATAGTGCAATACGATAATAGTCTGAAAAAATCGAATTACGAGCTATTTGTCCGGATTTGTTATAATATATAGTGTCGATTCTGTCTTGTGCGTATGCAATGAAGTCAGTACAGAATAATGCTATAATAAGTATATATCTCATTTCTTTCGGGTTATACGGCAAAGATACGCATTTGCCGAGCACAAAAGCAAATTTTATTTGCAATTTTGCCGAGACGAAGTATCTAAGGCGAAGCCAAAGATACGCATAAGCCGAGGGAAAAAGAAAGTATGCTTGTATTTTTTTCGAGTCGCGGTATCTTAGACTATGCCGAAGTAAGGATAATCCAACGGTATAGATGTAACGATCGGGTATAAAAACACAGTTGCCCGCATACGCGGGCAACTGCGGATATAGAATATGCAGCTCGGTTATTTCAATCCCATTTGCTCGATCAGAGCAGCGGTCTTGGGTTTGTGGCCGCGGAAGCGGACGTAGAGCTTCATCGGGTGTTCGTGACCGCCCTTTTCGAGCAGCTCGTGGCGGAACTTGTCGGCCACCTTGCGGCTGAATATGCCCTCCTGCTTGAAGTAAGAGAATGCGTCGGCCGCGAGCACCTCGGCCCACTTGTAGCCATAATATCCGGCTGCGTAGCCGCCGCTGAATATGTGCGAGAACGACGGAGCCATAGCCGTGCCCTTTATCACGGGCGTTATCTGCGTCGGCGCCATTGCCTCGACCTCGAACTGCTCGACATCGCCCGTATAGGGTTCGGTCAGGCTGTGCCATGCCATGTCCGAGATGCCGAACGACAACTGGCGGATATGGAAGTAGGCGGCAAGGTAATTCTTGGCGGCGATTATCTTCTCTACCAGCTCGGCCGGTATCTTCTCGCCCGTCTGGTAGTGGACTGCCCACAGGTCGAGATACTCCTTCTCGGTCGCCCAATTCTCCATGATCTGCGAGGGCAGCTCGACGAAATCGCGGTATACGTTGGTTCCGTTCTGCGACTCGTATTTGCCTTTGGCGAGCATGCCGTGCAGTGCGTGTCCGAATTCATGCAGGAAGGTGGTAAACTCGTCGAAGGTAAGCAGCGACGGTGTGCTCTCCGTAGGCTTGGTAAAGTTCATCACGAGCGATACGAGCGGACGCTGCTCAACGCCGTCGACGGTCTTCATGCCGCGGAACTCGGTCATCCATGCGCCTGCGTTCTTCGATTCGCGGGGGAAGAAATCGAGGTAGAGCACCGCCAGCATCTTGCCGTCGGCGTCCTTTACGTCGTAAGCCGTAACGTCGGGGTGGTAAACCGCAATCTCGCGATTGGGTGTGAACGTGAGACCGTAGAGGCGGTTGGCCAGCATGAACACGCCCTCCTTGACATTTTCGAGTTTAAGATAGGGTTTTACCAGCTCGTCGCTTATGGCATACTTCTCCTCCTTGTATTTCTGGTTGTAGTAGCCCCAGTCCCACGGCATCAGATCGCCTTCGAGACCCTTTGTGCGTGCATACTCGGCAACCGTGCGGTAATCCTTATGGGCGTACTCCTTGGTCTCGCGCAGCAGCTCGTCGAGGAACTTGTTGACCGCCTTCGACGTCTCTGCCATGCGGTCTTCGAGCACGTAGTCGGCGTAGCACTTGTAACCCAGCAGATTGGCTATCTTCAAACGCAGCTCGGTTATTCTCTTGATGTTGGCCGTATTGTCGTACTTGCCGCCCAGCGAGCGCGAGTTGTACTCGCGATAGAGCTTCTCCTTGATGTCGCGCTGCGACGAGTAGGTCATGAACGGACCGTAGCTCGGTGCTTGCAGCGTTACCGTCCAGCCCTGCTCGCCGCGAGCCTTGGCCTCGGCGGCCATGCCCTCCTTGACGAAATCGGGAAGCTCCTCGACCAGTGCGGGGTCGGTAATGTTGTAAGTGAACGCGTTGGTGGCGTCGAGCGAGTTCTGGCTGAATTGCAGCGTCAGCTGCGACAGCTCGGTGGTATACTGGCGGTAAAGCTCCTTGTCGGCCTCCGAGAGTGCGGCGCCGCTGCGAGCGAAGCTCTTATACGTATCGTCGAGCAGCTTGCGGTCCTCGGCGTCGAGTTTGAGCTTCTTGTTCTCGTATACGGCCTTGACGCGTGCGAACAGCTCGGGGTTGAGCGATATGTCGTTGCCCAGCTCCGTCAGCTTGGGAGATATGCGCATGGCGATATCCTGCATCTGGTTAGACGTATCGGCCGACAGCAGATTGAAGAATACGCCCGATATGCGGCCGAGCAGCTCTCCGCTGCGCTCCATGGCTACGATCGTATTCTCGAAGGTCGCGGGCTCGGGGTTGTTTACTATCGTCTCGATCTCGGCGCGGTTGACCGCTATTGCGAAGTCGAACGCCGGCTCGTAGTCGGCCAGCTCGATCTTATCGAACGGCGGGGTGGCGTAAGGCGTGTTCCACTCCTGTACGAGCGGATTCTCGATCAACGACTCGGGCACCCTCACACCGCCCCATTCGGGCAGCTCGGCACCGGTCGATGCAAGTGTCAGTGCAGACATGATAATTGATGTTGTTGTCATAAAACGTTATTTAGGTTTATCATTTTTAGGATTCGGATTACAGTTTTTCGAAATCGACTGTTTCGATCTCTGCGGTCTCGGCATCGATGTCGAGGGGCGTTTCGCCGGCCAGCGAGTCGGTCGGCAGCTCCGGCTCCTCGTACAAGCCGCGGGCGCGCAGCATAGCCGTCTTGTCGGGATCGGCACCGCGGAACTTGCGGTACATATCCATTCCGTCGTGCTGTCCGCCCTGTGCGAGCAGGTCGTAACGGAAGCTGTGCGCGAGCTGCTTGTCGCAAATGTCGCGCCCCGATTTGAATGCCGCGAAGGCATCCTTGTCGAGCACCTCGGCCCATAGGTAGAAGTAGTATCCCGACGAATATCCGCCGTTGAATATGTGCGAGAAGTAGGGCAGACGGTAGCGCGGCTCGATCTGCGGTATCAGTCCGCGGCGCGTGGCCATGGCGTATTTCTCAAATTCGGCAGGGTCGAAGTCGGCATATGTCTGCATCGAGTGGATGTCCATGTCGAGCAGCGCTGCGGCGACAAGCTCGGTGGTCGTGAAGCCCTGATTGAACAGCGAGGCTTTGTGTATCTTGGCTATCAGATCGTCCGGCATGGGCTCGCCGGTCTTGTAGTGCGTTGCATACTGTTTGAGTATCTCCTCCTCGAATGCCCAATTCTCCATGATCTGCGACGGCAGCTCTACGAAGTCGCCTTCGACCTCGGCCAGACCGCGGTAACGCACGTCGGCGAAGAGGAAGTGCAGTGCGTGACCGAACTCGTGGAACAGCGTCTCGGTCTCGTCGATCGAGAGCAGTGCCGGCGTATCGCCGACCGGGCGCGTGAAGTTGCATACTATGCCTACCGTCGGAGCCACACGCTTGCCGTCCTCGTATCTCTGCTCGGTAAAGTAGCCGCACCATGCGCCGCCGCTCTTGCCCGCGCGCGGGAACAGGTCGAAATACAATACGCCCAGATGCGAGTTGTCGACGTCGAGCACCTCGAATGCCGAGCACTCGGGGTTGTACTTGGGTACGCTTATCGGGCGGAACGTGATGCCGTAGAGGCGGTTGGCCAGAAAGAATATGCCGTTGCGAACGTTATCCGCCGACAGATACTGGCTTACCAGCGCCTCGTCCAGACGGTAGTTCTTCTTGCGGAGCTTCTCTGCGTAATACCACCAGTCCCAGGATTCGAGAGTCGCTTCGGGCAGATCCTCGTGCAGCAGCTCGGTCATCTCCTCCATTTCGCCGCGGGCGCGTTCGAGCGCCGGCGTCCAGATCTGGTCGAGCAGCGCATATACGGCCTCGGGCGTGCCGGCCATCTGATCCGATGTGACATACTCCGCGTAGGATTTGAAGCCCAGCAGATGCGCCTTTTCGGCACGCAGGCGCGTCATCTCCTTTATCAGCTGCTTGTTGTCGCGTTCGTTGCCGCGCTCGCAGCGGCTGAGGTAGCCTTTGTAGAGCTGCTCGCGCAACTCGCGCTGCGGCGAGTAGGTCAAAAAGGGCAGCATGCTCGGCTTGTCGAGCGTGAACATGTAGCCGCTCTCGCCCGCCTGCTTGGCCTGTTCGGCTGCGGCCGACTTCACGCCCTCGGGCAGATCGGCCACCTGCTCCTCGTCGAGCAGAAGTTTGAAGTCGCGCGTCTCGGCCAGCAGGTTGTTGCCGAAACGTATCGAGAGTGCGGCCAGCTCCGAGTCTATCTCTTTGAGGCGCGCCTTGTCGGCTTTATCGAGCAGCGCGCCGGCACGCACGAAGTCGCGGCGCGTCTTCTCCAAAAGACGCATCTGCAACTCGTCCAGCCCCAGTGTCGCCCGACGGGAGTACACATCCTCGATGCGTGCGAAAAGCGCGTCGTTGAGCAGTATGTCGTTGTAGTGGGCAGAGAGCTCGGGCATTATCTCGGCCTCGATGCGCTGCATCTGCTCGTTGGTATCGGCTGCCGCCACCATCGTGAATATCAGCGATATCTCCGATAGCTCGCGGCCGGCTCGATCCAGCGCCAGTATCGTATTGTCGAATGTCGGCTGCTCGTCCGAGGCGGTTATGGCCTCGATCTGCTCGTTGTGCATGCGCATCGTCTCTTCGAAAGCCTCCGAGTAGTGCTCGGGGCTGATCCGATCGAACGGCGGCACGCCCATAGGCGTGTCCCACTCGGCCAGCAGCGGATTGCCCGTCTCGGCCGGAGTCTCTTTGCAGGAGTTGCCTGCGGTCATAATAAACATCATTGTCGATAACACTATCAAGCGTTTCATCGGTTACATTATTTTGGTTAACTTTGCAAAGTTAAAAACTTTTATATATTATGCAACTATTTTATGCCCCGGATATTGTTCCGCCGTACCATATTTTGCCCGAGGAGGAGTCGCGCCACTGCGTCCGCGTGCTGCGCATGCAGCCCGGAGACGAGCTTCATCTGACCGACGGCCGGGGCAGCATGTATACCTGCCGCGTAGTCGAGGTCGACGCCCGCCGCTGCTCGGTCGAGGTCGTGGATTGCATCCGTGAATTTGAGAAGATGCCCTACCGGCTCACTATGGCCGTGGCTCCGACAAAGAACATCGACCGTTTCGAGTGGTTTCTGGAAAAGGCGACCGAGGTGGGCGTGACGGAGATATATCCTCTTCTGTGCGAGCATAGCGAGCGCCGCACGATAAAGCCCGAGCGCGAGCAGCGTGTCATCACTTCGGCCGTCAAGCAGTCGCTCAAAGCCTATCATCCCGTTCTGCACGATATGATGCCGCTGCGCCGCCTTATCGCCTCCGGCTTCGACGGCCGACGCTTCATAGCGCATTGCGACCGCTCGCTGGGCGAGCGTCCCTATCTGGGCGATGTGGTGGAAAAAGGCGAGAACGCACTTATTTTAATAGGTCCCGAGGGAGATTTTTCGCGCGAAGAGATTACCTTTGCGCTCGCAAACGGATTCGAGCCGATATCATTGGGGCATCAACGCCTGCGCACCGAGACGGCCGCGCTGGCCGCCACCATGATGCTGTCGATGCTCAACTCTTTGCATATTAAATAGGTTACGCTGTAAGACAAATTATGTATCCGTATTTACTTTTGGTTGCTGCAACGGCTGTTGCGGCTATCTTCGCGACTCCCGTCCGCCGCAAGGTGTGGACGGCACTGGCCGTCGTGGGAGCGGCCGCCGTTGCGGCGGTCGCTGTGGCCGTCAGGGCGCTGACGGTCGGCGAGGTGGTGCTGGCGCGCTTCTCGACGCAGTTTTTCGGCGACGAGATCATCGTGGTCGATCGCTTGTCGGCGATTTTTCTGTTGATTATGGCCGTTGCGTCGGTGGCGACGCTGATCTACTCCAAGGGCTATGTCGAGCACTATTTGAAGCGCATGTCGACGGCGCATCTGTCGCTGCACTACGTCTCGCTCGTACTGCTCGCCGTCTCGATGATGACGGTGGTCGTTGCGGGCGGCGGCTTCTCGTTCCTGCTCTCGTGGGAGCTTATGACTATCTCGTCGTTCATCCTGATCCTCTTCGAGGCAGAACGGACCGAGGTACGTCGCGCTGCATTGAACTATCTGGTAATGATGCATATCGGCTTTATGTTTCTGGTGGCGGCGTTCGCTACGGTATATGCGGCCGAAGGCGGAACGACGTTCGCGGCGCTGGCCGGATACTTCTCGACGCACGATGCGCTGCCCGTCACGGCGCTCTTTGTGCTGGGCTTCGGCATGAAGGCCGGCATGTTTCCAATGCACGTCTGGCTGCCCGAGGCTCATCCCGCGGCACCGTCGCACGTGTCGGCCGTCATGTCGGGCGTGATGATAAAGACCGGCGTATACGGCATCATGCGCGTGGTGGCGCAGATATCGTCCATGCCGACGCTCTCGACAGTCGGCATCGCCATACTTGTCATCGGTATCGCGACCGGTCTGTGGGGCGTCATCATGGCCGCGTTCCAGAACGACATCAAGCGCCTGCTGGCCTATTCCAGCATCGAGAACATAGGTGTCATATTCATAGGTATGGGCATCGGCTACATAGGGCTGGCCTCCGGCAGCGAGCTTATCGCCATGTGTGGCATGAGCGGCGCTCTGCTTCATACGGTCAACCACTCGCTGTTCAAGACGCTGCTGTTTTTCGGTGCCGGAAACGTCTACTCGAAGATGCACTCGACGGCGCTCGATTCTATGGGCGGACTGTCGAAGAGCATGCCCGTGACGGCTATTCTGATGTTCGTGGCCACGGCAGCCATTTGCGCCCTGCCGCCTCTTAACGGCTTCATATCGGAGCTGCTTATATATATGGGTATGCTCGACGGCGTAGGCGAGGGGCGCGGCACGCTCTATTTCCTTACGGCCTTAGTGGCGTTGTCGCTGATCGGAGGCGTCGTCGTTCTGGCCTTTACCAAACTCTACGGCATCGTCTTTCTGGGCTCGCCGCGCACGACGCATGTCGCGGAGGCCACCGAGGTCGATTCGCTGCGTCTTGCCGCTATGGCCATACCCGCGGCGTTGATCCTGTCGATAGGTCTGCTGCCGCAGTACACGGTGCGTCCCGTGATCGAGGCTGCGGCATGGATTACCGGCGGCGACTACGCCTCGACCGCCGCGCATCTGCTGCCGACGCTCTCGACGGTCAGCATCATAGGCTTCACGCTGCTTGCGGTCATCGGAGCTCTCTACTGGCTCAAACGGCGTGCGCAGTCGCGCCGCACCGTATCCTCGTCGCCGACGTGGGGCTGCGGTTTTACGGCCGTCAATGAACGCATGCAATATACGGGCGAGTCGTTCGCCGAGGGGCTCGAAAACCTCGCCGCATCGCTCTCGCACGATACGGTCGACGGCCGCACGATCGACAAGAGCGAGATATTCCCGACGCAACACCGCTACGACGTCCGCCACAAGGACAAGATCGACCGTCTGTTCGCCGCGTGGTGGGTCGAGCTGATGCACCGTATCAACATGGGTGTTATGCGCCTTCGTTCGGGCAAGATCAACCATTATGTGATGTATGCACTGCTGCTGTTGATAGCCGTGCTGGTTCTGACACTGTTAAATCTTATTTAGCCATGCTCGCAAGGATTCTCAATACACTGCTCATGCTGGCCGTCGCCGTCAGCATTACCGGCGTGATAAACCGTACCCGCGCCGTGCTGGCCGGCCGCAAGGGACTGCGTTTTTTCCAGCATCTGTTCGATGCGAAGGTGCTGCTGGGCAAGGGGGCGGTCTACTCGCCGACGACGGGCATCCTGTTCCGTCTGGCGCCGTGCGTATGTCTGGCTTCGTCGCTGGCGGCGTTTCTGTTCATTCCGGTGGCCGATCTCGATCCGTTGCTGTCGTTCGACGGCGACGTGGTTATGGTGGCCTATCTTCTGGCGCTGTCGCGCGTGTCGCTTATTCTGGCGGCTCTGGATACGGGCAGCTCGTTCGAGGGTATGGGCGCCTCGCGCGAGGCGTTGTACGGGGCGCTGATCGAGCCTGCGATCATGCTCTCTATGGCTACGCTGGCCATGCTGAGCGGCTATACCTCGCTGGCCGACATATTCTCTACGGCACGCTCGTTAGACGTCAACCTCACGATCGTCGTGCTGCTGGCCGCATACGTATTCCTTAAAATAATGTTCGTCGAGGCGGGACGCGTCCCCGTCGACGACCCGCGCACCCACCTCGAATTGACGATGATCCACGAGGTCATGTGTCTCGACTATTCGGGTATCGACCTTGCTATGATCCAGATCGCCGGCTGGCTCAAAACGGCTGTCTTCGCGATGATTGCGGCCGATGCCGTTGCCGCTGCCGTATGCTTCGACTGGCTGCTGGCCGCACCGCTGGCCGTTGTGGTGGCGGGTCTCTCGGTCGGCATTACCGAGTCTATGCGCGCCCGCAACAAACTCTCACGCAACTCTACCTACATACTTACCGTGACGGCCATGTCGGCTCTGATATTCCTGGTAGGCTATCTGTTGTTGCAAAACATTGAAATCGTATGATACTCGCTCTGCTAATACTCTATGTCGTAACGCTGATATACCTGCCTATCACCGAGCGTTTCCGCAATCACACCTCTCTTATAGCGTTGCAGGGGTGGATTCTGCTCGGCATAGCGCTGCTGCGCCTGCACTCGCTCGAAGGTCTCGAACTGGCCTTCATCATCGTCGAGACGCTCGTCTTCAAGGCGCTCGTCGTGCCGGCCATTCTGTTGCGCGTGATTCGCAAGACCAAGATCAACCGCGTCAGCGGCTCCGGATCGTCGCAGTTCAACTCGCTGCTGTTGTCGCTCTGCGCTCTGGGCGTGAGCTGCTGGATAGCCTCGGCCATGGCTGACGAACGCATCGACATGATCTTCTTCGGCGTGGCGCTCTATGCGCTGCTGTCGGGGCTGGTAATGATCGTCGTGCGCCGTCGCGTCTTCGCGCATCTGGTCGGTTTTCTCGCTATCGAGAACGGCGTGTTCCTCTTTTCAATGGCAATCGGTGTCGAGATGCCTATGATGATAAATATGGCTATCATGCTCGATATTCTGATATCCATACTGCTGCTGGGCATATTCCTGCGCAAGCTCGACAACAGCATACATACCGACGACGCCGATGCGTTGACCACCGTAAAAGATTGATACCATGATAGAATATCTCATACTTTCGATCCTATTCGCCTCGGCGGCATTTCTCTCGCGCAGCCGTCGTGCGGTCGACATCGCGGCCGGATGCTTTTTCGGCGTGCAGGTGGTGCTGGCTGCCCTTTTGGTCTCGGATGCGCGCGGCTCGGTAGGCGATCTGGGCATATTCGCGTTCGATACGCTCGGCATACTGTTCCACCTTCTGATGGTGCTGACGCTCGGGTTCGTGATGTTGCATTCGCGCCGCTATCTGCACGAGGGTACGCTTGCGGCCTACCGCACCTACTTCGCACTGCTGATGCTGCTCTCGACGGCCATTACGTGCGTCTACTACGCCGATAATGCTGCCGTGACGTGGATATTTCTCGAAGCTACGACGATCTGCTCGGCCGGCATCATATACTACCGCCACGACCAGCATGCGTTGGAGGCGACATGGAAGTATATCTTCATCTGTTCGACCGGTATCGCAATGGCATATCTGGGCATATTGCTGCTCTGTACCGTCGTGCGCGACGGCTCGCTCGACTATTCGTCGCTCGCAGCTACGATCTCGGGCGGTAATCCGCTCTACCTGAAAGTGGCGTTCCTGCTGATCGTGGCCGGTTACAGCTGCAAAATGGAGATCTTCCCGCTCTATACGGTCGGTGTCGACGCCAACTTCGCCGCTCCGGCACCCGCCTCGGCATTCATCTCTACGGCGCTCGTCAATGCTGGCTTCGTCGCCATAATGCGCATATATCTGCTCTATGCACGCTGCGAGGGCGAGGTCTTCGACTGGGCGCGCCACGTATTGATCCTCATAGGTATCGTGACGCTGGCTGTGGGTGCAATGTTCCTGCGCCGCACCAACAACTACAAGCGTTTCCTCTCCTATTCGACTATCGAGAATATGGGTATCGTCGCCATAGGCATGGGCGTGGGCGGCGCCGCGCTGTGGGCGGCCGTGTTCCATGTGGCATGCCATACGCTCGTCAAGAGCAGCCTTTTCCTGCAACTGGGCGTCGTGCGTCAGATTTACGACAGCTACCGCATCAACCGTCTTGGCGACTATATCAACATCAACCGCGTGGGTGCCGTCGGCATCCTCATCGGCACGGTGGTGCTGCTGGCATTCCCCCCTTCGCCGCTCTTCATCTCGGAGATCGTCGTGTTCCGCGAGATCGTCGCCGCAGGGGACTGGTGGCTCATCGCGGCCATGCTCGTGCTGCTGTGCATGGTCATCTATGCCGTATGGTCGCGTGCGCTGCGCCTGAACTATCATCCCAATCAGGACGAGCTTCATCTGTCGCATGTCGACCGCCGTCTCTCCTATTCGGCCATGATTCTGCTTTTGGGCGCTATCGTCCTTGGCCTGTGGCAGCCCGAGGCTCTGAGCCGCGCAATCGATACGATCACAACACTGTAAGTTATGCTGTACCATATAACACGCAACACCGCATCTGCGGTTGCACTCAAAGATATACCGACGGTCGACTATATCGACCTCTATAACGATCTCGCGGAGCGTATGCGCGACGAGCGCTACCACCCGGCTCACTACTTCGCCGCCCAGACCGCCGAGGGGCTGCGCTTCTTCCTGCTGCTGCTCGACGATCGGGAGTCGACGGTCATGATATCGTCGTTCGTTCCCGATTACTACTCCGAGGAGGGCATGCCGTCGCTCACGGCCGTTCATCCGTCGTTCCATGTCTTCGAGCGTGAGATGCACGAGCTCTACGGGATACGTTTCAACGGCCACCCGTGGTGCAAGCCACTGCGCTTTCCGTGGGACAGACGCGACAAGAACTCCACTATGGACTCCTATCCGTTCTACAAGATGAGCGGCAGCTCGCTGCACGAGGTCAATGTCGGACCTATCCATGCCGGCATCATCGAGCCGGGCGCATTCCGCTTCATCTGCAACGGCGAACAGGTGCTTCATCTCGAAATAGCTCTCGGATACCAGCATCGCGGCGTCGAGCGCGAGATGACGCGCACGCAAAATTCGCTGCGGCGGGCGCTTCTTGGCGAGTCCGTGGCGGGCGATACGGCCGTCGCGCATGCCACGGCGTATGCCGATCTTGTGGAGAAGCTCTCCGGAGGACATGTCGGCGAGAATCTGGTGCGCGAGCGCGGCGTGGCGCTCGAACTCGAACGCATCGCAATGCACATCGCCGATACCGGTGCGCTGTCTATGGATATCGGCTTCCAGCTTTTTCAGGTGGCGTGCGAGGCGCTTCGCACCATGACTATCAACACCACGCAGGCGTGGTGCGGCAACCGCTTCGGCAAGGGGCTTATCCGCCCCTTCGGGTCGTTTCATCCGCTTACGGCCGACAAGGCGGCCATGATACGCTCCAACATAGCCGATATTCGCAGGCGTTATAACGAAGTGCGGCTCGACATGAAGGAGTCGCCCTCGCTGCTGGCACGCTTCGAGCAGTGCGGCGTGGTTCCGCGCGAGGAGATGCTGCGCATAGGCGGTGTCGGTACGGCGGCTCGTGCGAGCGGCCTGCTGCGCGACCTGCGCTCGACCCACCCGTTCGGCGTATATACCGATATGATATGTCACGACAGCATCGTCAAGCGTCACGGCGACGTTATGGCGCGACTGATGATGCGCTGCCGCGAGGTGTTGCAGAGCGCCGATTACATAGAGTCGCTTCTGTCCGGCTACGAACCTGCGGCGGCCGTGCCCGAACCCCGATACGATGTGCCGCTGGCAGCCGATGCGCTGTCGTTCTCGCTCGTGGAGGGCTGGCGCGGCGAGATATGTCATGTCGCCCTGACCGATGCCCGGGGCAGCATAGTGAAGTACAAGATCAAGGATCCGAGCCTGCACAACTGGCTTGCGCTTGCGCTGGCCGTGCGCGGCGAGGGCATATCCGACTTCCCGATCTGCAACAAGAGTTTCAATCTGTCGTACTGCGGTCACGACCTCTAAACCTTTCGAATCATGATTTTCGGTAAATTGAGAATACTGCATAGCCACGGCCGGCAATATATCCCCGATCTGAGCAAGGTCGAGCTGACCGCGGAGTTTCGCGGCAGACCCGTTTTGACGGAGGACGGCGACAGCCGCGATATCGAGCGTGCCGCCGCGATATGTCCTACTGGCGCCATATCGCCGCACCCCTTTACGCTCGACATGGGACGCTGCATGTTCTGCGGCGAGTGCGCCCGCTGCGCTCCGCGCAACATCCGCTTCACGAACGACTACCGCATAGGCGCCACGCGGCGCGAGGATCTGGTCATAGCGGCGGGACAGTCGGCTATGCGCTTCGACCACAGTGCCGTGCGCGACGAGGTGCGCCGCATGTTCTCGCGTTCGCTGCATCTTCGCGAGGTCTCGGCCGGCGGCGATGCTTCTATCGAAATGGAGCTGGGTGCTACGGGCAACGTCAACTTCGACTTCGGCCGTTTCGGCGTTTCGTTTACCGCCTCGCCCCGCCATGCCGACGGACTGGTGCTGACGGGCCCCATAACCAAGAATATGGCCGAGGCTCTCGACATCTGCTACCGTGCCATACCCGAGCCTAAGATATTGATCGTATGCGGCTCCGAGGCCTGTTCGGGCGGTCTGTTCGCCGAGAGCGAGGCTGTCGACCGCTCGTGGCTGGATTCGCGCAGGGTCGACCTCTGGCTGCCGGGTGCTCCGACGCATCCCATGACATTCATCGATGCCGTGACGAGTCTTCGCAAAAAACGATAATTCTACCGCCTCCGGCATACTATTGCGCATCCCGCGTCCGTTATATTGCCGAACGGGTGCCGGGGTGCGCTCGATGTTTAACCGAAAATCTTTTGTAACAACATATATTGCCTATGGTAAAAATCGCCTACTGAATTGTAAACGAATATTGAGACATTAATTTTTGTGTTATGAAAAAGAGGGCATTTTTTATTTTAGGAGTCGTTGCGCTTTCGGCCGTGTCGAGTGCGGCGACGATAGCCGTCATGCGCGGTATGGATCGCAATGACGGCCGTAACATCTCATACGCAGCCGCATCGGCAGAAAGCGATATATTCCGCCAGAACCCGGCCGTCGACGTGGCATTCGCTTCGTCGGTCGTGTCGACCGACTATCCCGACCTTACATACGCCGCCGAGAACGCCGTCAAGGCTGTGGTCAATATCGAGGCTATCCAGCAGGTCGAGATGCAGAGCCGTCGAGACCCGTTCTTGGAGTTCTTCGGATTCCCGCAGGGAGGATACTCCGACGGCCGTCCCCAGATGCGCGAGGCGCGTGCGGGCGGCTCGGGCGTAATCATCTCCGAGGACGGATACATCGTCACTAACAACCATGTCATCGACTCGGCCACCAAGGTGCGCGTCAAGCTCAACGACGGCCGCGTGTTCGATGCCAAGATCATAGGCGCCGATCCGGCTACCGACGTGGCGCTCATCAAGGTCGAGGCCGAGGGGCTGCCTACATTGCCGTTCGGCAGCTCGGACGATCTGCGTCTGGGCGAGTGGGTGCTTGCGATAGGTTATCCTATGGAGTTGCAGTCGACCATTACGGCCGGTATCGTCTCGGCCAAGGCGCGCGATCTGGGCGCTCTGCCCAACGAGTTCCGCATCGAGTCGTTCATACAGACCGACGCTGCGGTCAACCCCGGCAACTCGGGCGGCGCACTGGTCAATACGCGCGGCGAGCTGGTGGGCATCAATACCATTATCAAGACCTCGACGGGCAGCTATGTAGGCTATTCGTTCGCCGTGCCCGAGACGATTGTCAAAAAGGTCGTGGTCGACCTTAAAGAGTCGGGTGTAGTGCAGCGTGCCGTGCTGGGCATCTCGTTCCGCGCTATCGACCAGAACTTTATCGACCAGATGGGCGAGCAGACCGGCATCGACAATCTCGGTGGCATCTATGTGGCCTCGGTGGTCGAGGACGGAGCCGCCTCGGAGGCGGGTGTTCGCAAGGGCGACGTGATATTGAGCGTCGACGGCGTTATGGTAAATAGCTCGTCGGTGTTCCTCGAACAGATCGGCAAGCGCCGTCCTGGCGACGAGATAGTGCTCGTCGTGCGTCGCGGCGACTCGGTCAAGGAGCTGCGCGCCAAATTGCGCAACAAGGCCGGCGGCGCTGAGCTGCTCTCGCGCGAGCAGGTAGACGTGGCTGCCGAGCTGGGCGGCAAGTTCGTCGATGTGTCGTCGAAGTTGTGCGAGCAGCTCGACATACGCGGCGGCGTGCAGGTGGCTGCCGTTAAGCGCGGCGGACTGTTGGAGCGCGCACGCGTCAAGCAGGGTTTCGTCATAACCCATATCAACGACAAACCAGTCTACTCGGTTGCGGATCTCGACCGCCTGACGGACAAGATATCGTCGATCGACGGCATCTATCCCAATGGCCGCGCATCGAGTTATACGATCCTGTGACGGTAGGGTAGCACCCCTGCCTTCCGGGCGGAGAGGCATCTATCGACGGACAGTCCCCGCAGATCGAATCTGCGGGGACTGTCATTTTTATACGGTTCGTAAAGCCTATTGCGCGTGCTCCTTTATCGACATGTAGTCGGCCTGCAACTGGCGTTGCAGTTCGTCGATCGAGCCGAACCGGCGTTCGTCGCGTATCTTCTCCAACAGGCGCACGCGCAGCCTGCGTCCGTACAGGTCGCCCTCGTATCCTATTACGTGAGTCTCCAACAACAGACTCTCGCCGCCTACCGACGGCCTTACGCCGAGATTCGACATAGCCGTATAGGTGTGTCCGTCGATCTCTACACTCGACCGGTATACGCCGCGGCTCACGCCCTCGATGTCGTCGGTCTGCATGTTCGCCGTCGGAAATCCCATACGGCGCCCCAGTTTTCGGCCGTGTACCACTTCGGCCTCTATTTCGATCTCCATATTTAAGGTTTCGTTTCTTCGTTCGAGCATTTCGTCAGTAGTCTGCCGGGCTATTCGGTCATCTGTCCCGTCAGCCGCTTTACGAGTCCGTATTCCGAGAAAAATTCCCGGGCGAATACGCGCAATACCGTATACGAGGGTATTGCCAGCAGCATGCCCCATATTCCGGCCATAGACCCGGCGATAAGTATCACGAGGAATATCTCCAACGGATGTGCCTGCACGCGTTCCGAGTAGAGCGTCGGTTGCAGCACGAAGTCGTCGAGTATCTTTATGAATATCAGCGAGCCTATTATTATCGCCACCGTGTCGCCGACGCTCATGCCGGCTATCGGCGTCACTATGCCTACGCATACCGATGCTATGCCGCCCATGAAGGGGCCTGCGTATGGTATGACGTTCATCACACCCATTATCATACCTATGAACAGTGCGTCGTCGAGCTCGACACCCCATATCGCCATGACGATCGATATCACGCCCAGAAGCATTATGCTCTCCAACATCAACCCTCGGAAATATCGCGACAGCAGACGTGTCACTGAGTCGAGCGCGCGCGTGGCGTTCTGCTTGTAACGCTCGGGGAAGAATAGCGTTACGAGCGAGTAGAACAGCCCGTCCTCCTTCATGAAGAAGAAGGTTATGAACGTTATCGAAAAGACCGATATGAATGCGTCGAATATGCTGCGAGCCACGCTGGCGAAGGTGCGCAGGAAGTCGAAGTTGATATGTTCGGCTATGAAGTCCTTGAACGAGAGATCGATCTCCGATGCCGAGAGCGCGAAGAACTTCTGCAAGTGCAGTTGCAGCCTCTGTATGGGTATCTCGATCGATTTTATCACGCTGTCCAGATCGAGCCTCGACAGCTCGTCGAGTTTGCTGAATACCAGCGGCAGGAGCAGTGCGCACAGTCCGCCGATGACCGTCCACATAAGCAGCAGGGTAGTGCCGGCCGCGACAGCGCGCGGCATGCGCTGTCCGCGGAATCGCATCTCCGAGAGGCGCGACACCATAGGACGCCCGATGACTGCGAGTACGGCCGATATGATGATGTAGGCTACGACCCGCGCGAAGTACCACACCACGAACATGGCTGCGGCGACGGCGACGAGCGTTACGCCGATACGCAATATTTTACGCGGTGTGACATACATAACTCCGAATCTTTTTCCCGATTGACGATAACAGGCCGACTATCGAAAACCGTGCCCTTTTTCCGAGCGGAGCAGGGACGGTCGCCGATGACATTATCGCCGCAGGCGACATCTCTTGCCGATTATCAGTCGTTGTTCGAGGCGACGCCTTTGAGACGTGCTATGGGGGTCTGCGAGCCTATTACCGGGTCGCCGATCTCGACCAGCAGCTCGGTGTCTTTCGGCAGCAGTATGTCGACTCGCGATCCGAATTTGATGAATCCCAACACGTCGTTCTGACGAGCCGTCTTACCCACCTTGACATACGACACGATGCGTCGTGCGATCAGACCCGCCACTTGGCGCAGCAGCACCGCGCGGCCGTTTCTCATTCGTATGACGGTCGTCGTGCGTTCGTTCTCGGTCGACGACTTGGGGTGCCATGCCACCAGAAAGCGGCCGTGGTGGTGTTTGGCATACTCTATCACGCCGCCTACGGGCAGCCAGTTCATGTGTATGTTGGTTATCGACATGAATACCGACACCTGCAACATCTCCTCTTTGAGATACTCGTCCTCGTGTACGACCTCCGTCACTACCACGCGGCCGTCGCACGGCGAGAAGACCAGCTCGCTGTCGTGTATCTTAACGCGATGCGGTTCGCGGAAGAATGCCGCGATGAAGAACCAGAACAGCAGCAGGAATATGGTTCCGAACCACATGAATCCCGTGCGCGTGTCGATGCAGAAATATACGAACAACCAGCCTGCCAGACATATCAGGCCGGTTATGCCTATGATCTTGTATCCCTCCTTGTTTATCTTCATTTCGTCAAAGTTTTAGTCAGTACCTTTTAATTACAGCAGCACTATGGCCAGATATACGAATACGATGGGCGACGATACGAGCAGTGCGTCGAAACGATCGAGCACGCCTCCGTGTCCGGGCATCAGCGCCCCCGAGTCCTTGACCTCCGAAGAGCGCTTGAACATCGACTCCACCAAATCGCCCAGCACGCCGGCTACCGATGCTGCGGCCGCAGCGCCGATCCACACGGCATAGCTGCCGTCGGTAAGGTATGCTCCCAGTGCACCGACGCCCAGCGCGCCGGCAACGCCTCCGAAGAATCCCTCCCACGACTTTTTGGGCGATATGCGCTCGCACATGCGGTGACGTCCGATCGACATGCCCACCAGATATGCGAATACGTCGTTGGCCCACGTGATGAACAGATACATCAGAAATACCAGCGGACGCCATTCGCCTCCGCCCAGCATCAGCGGTATGAAGAGCAGGAACGATACGGGGTATGCCACGTACAGCACGCCGGTCAGCGTGGCCGCTATGTTGCCCAGCGGGCTGTCGCTGCGCGAGAACAGCTCGCCTATGAATATCAGCGGAACGAGGATTATAAGGTAGAGCCCGCACGTTACCAGTGCGAGCGTGTTCCCCCTGTCGAATCCTTCGCCCCAGCGGGCGAACAGTATGAAACACATTCCGAACATCACTATGCCGGCTACGATGCCGACCAGCGACTGCGGATGCAGTCCCTTGCCGCGCGCCAGACGATAGAACTCATGCTCTCCCACGATCACTATCAGCAGCAGCAGCGCGCCGAAAGTGTATTTGTTGCAGAATACTGCTGCCAGCACTATGCCCAGCAGCACCAGACCGCTCAACGATCTTATCAAAAGGTTACGACTCTTGTCTCCCATACAGCTCGCACACTCGTGTGTGCCTTTTATAATTAATATCCGGCAGCTCCGTATCGGCCTTTGCGCCGGCTGCCCGTACAATGCCTTTCCGTCGTCGGCCGCCAATGGCGGCTCGGTGCGCCGATCGGCCGGCCTGTTATCTTACTCCTCTTGCGGCCCGTCCGTCGCATCGCCACGGTCGGTGGCGCCCTTTACAGTCGCGTTCTCGATCTCCTCCTTGCTCGTCTGCTGGCTGCTTTTGCCCAGAACGCTCTCCATGTCCTCGGCGAAGATCGTCTCCTTCTCGATGAGCATGTCGGCCAGACGCTCGATATTGTCTCTCTCCCGGTCGATGATCTCCGATGCCAGTGCCGCAGCCTCGTCTATAAGACGTCGCACCTCGCGGTCGATCGTCAGTGCCGTCTGCTCGCTGAAAGGCTTGGTAAAGGTGTCGCGCTGTCCGGTCGAGTCGTAGTAGCTTATCTGACCTACGGCCGGACTCATGCCGTAGTAGGCCACCATCGAATAGGCTATCTTGCTCGTGCGTTCCAGATCGTTGACGGCACCCGTGCTCACTACGTCCATGAGCTTCTGCTCCGACAGACGTCCTCCTAACAATCCTGCCATTTTGTGCATGAAGTGCTCGACGTTCATGTTGACTCGCTCCTCGGCCAGATACCACGTAGCGCCGAGCGAACGGCCGCGCGGTATTATGGTCACTTTCAGGACGGGGTCGCAGTGCTTCAACCTCCACATCACCGTGGCATGTCCCGCTTCGTGAATCGCCGTCGAGCGGCGCTCGGTGGGCGTCATGGGCATGTTGCGGCGTTCAAGGCCTCCCACGATACGGTCTATGGCATTGAGGAAATCCTCCTGCGATATGCTCTTCTTGTCGTGGCGGGCGGCTATCAATGCCGCCTCGTTGCAGACGTTGGCTATGTCGGCTCCGGCGAATCCCGGAGTCTGTTTGGCCAGAAAGGCGCGGTCGAGCTTTTCGTCGAGTTTGAGATTGCGGAGATGCACACCGAAAATCTGCTCGCGCTCCTTGACGTCGGGCAGTCCCACCTCGATCTGACGGTCGAATCGTCCGGCACGCATCAACGCCTTGTCCAGTATATCGACGCGGTTCGTAGCGGCCAATACGATCACTCCGGCATTGGTCTGGAATCCGTCCATCTCGGTAAGCAACTGGTTGAGCGTGTTTTCGCGCTCGTCGTTGCCCGAGAATCCGGCGTTCTTGCCGCGTGCGCGGCCTATGGCGTCGATCTCGTCTATGAAGACTATGCACGGCGCCTTCTGCTTGGCCTGCTCGAAGAGGTCTCTGACGCGCGAGGCGCCCACGCCGACGAACATCTCCACGAAGTCCGATCCCGAGATAGAGAGGAACGGCACGTCGGCTTCGCCAGCAACGGCCTTGGCCAGCAGCGTCTTACCCGTTCCCGGAGGGCCTACCAACAGCGCTCCCTTAGGGATCTTGGCGCCCAGCGCCTTATACTTGTCCGACTTTTTGAGGAAGTCGACTATCTCCATTATCTCCACTTTGGCCTCTTCCAGTCCGGCCACGTCCTTGAACGTAACGCGCTGCTTCTTGTCCTTGTCGAATACCTGCGCGCGCGCCTTGCCCACATTCATTATGCCGCCGCCAGCACCGCCTCCGGCACCGCGGGTCATGCTGCGCATGAACAGCAGCCACACGCCTATTATCAACAGCCACGGCAGCAGGTCGATAAGATAATCCACCCAGCCTTTGGTCGTCTTCTCGTACTTGATCGATACGGGCTCGGCCTCGACACCGTTCTGAGCGGCGACGCTCTCGGCCTGCGCTATCTTGTCCTCGAAGTTCTTAACGTCGCCTCCGGTGTTGAACTGCACCTGCGCACCCGTTTGGGGCATGCCCTCGAAGCGCTCGTCCGATGCGAGTTTCTCTATGCCCTCCTGCGTGAGGTATACGCTGGCCTGGTCTCGGTCCATGATACGTATGCGCTCTACGTATCCCTTCTCGACCAGCTCGCGCGTGAGATTCCAGTCGCCGTCTACGGGGCGCTGCTCGGCTTCGCCGAAGAGCGAGTATCCCAATATTATTATCGCCACCGCAGCCCAGAACCACATGAAGTTGAACCGCGGCCGCATCATGGGGCTATTGTTCGTGTTGTTTGCCATATAATTTCAACTTGTTTATTGTCCGTCGAACGGACAAACGAATCCCGCAGCGATGTTATTGTACGCTCGGGTAACGTTTCAGGGGAGCATCGCCCCATAACTCTTCGAGGCGGTAGTAGTCGCGGAGCTCCGTCTGGAATATGTGGACTATAACGTCCGTATAGTCCATGGCGATCCAGAACGCATTCTGCTGTCCCTCGACTCTCCACGGCTGCTCGCCCAGACGCTCGGCCACCTTCTCCTCGATGCCGGCGGCTATGGCCGCTACCTGCGTGGTGGAATCGGCGTTGCATACTACGAAGTGCGAACATATCGCCCCGTCGAATCCCGTAAGATCGAGCGATACTATGTTCTGTCCCTTCTTGTCGTCTATCGCCTCTACTATCGTTTCTATCAATTTATCCATAATCTGTCTTTTCCGTTGCATGCCCCTGCCCGTCGGGCGCGGCGGCATAATGCTCAATCCGTGCAAAGGTAGCAATTATTTCGGTATCCGACTAACCGGCAGCCGAAAAAAGCTCTTTTGTCCGACCCTCGGAACAACCCTTTGCGCTCTGCTCTTTGCAAAAACGGCGCAAACCGCCGCTTAGGTGCGTAATATTCCTGCGTAGTGCTCGACGTGAGGATCAGCGTTTGCCGGCCGCCTTGCGCTCGACATCGTCGGCTCCGACGGCTTCGAGGATAGTGCGGCGCAGCGCCTCGACGATCGACCGTTTGACGTATGTGCGGCTGACGGCCAGCGCTATGCGTCGCGAGGTGGCTCCCTTGGCTATGGTCTTGACGCGTCCGCGGTGCTCGCGCGGGATGAACTCCAACGCCATTTCGGGTATTATGGTCATGTACGAGGTGCAGTCGACGATGCGCATCAGCGTGTCGAGCGACCCCGACTCGAAATAGTAGTTCGTCGGTACGCCCTTCATTGCCTGGCACAGCTCCAAAATCTGGTCTCGCATGCAGTTGCCGCTGCTCAGAAGTATCAGGTCTTTCGTATCTATGTCCTCGATGCGGATATTGCTGCGCTCGTAGAGGGGATGTTCGGGCGATACGTAGGCGTAGAACCTGTCGCCGAACATGTCGTGCTCGACGATACCGTCGCCGCATGTGCCGCTGGCCACCAGCGCCGCGTCTATGCGGTCCTTTTTCAGCGCCTCTACGATGTCGGCCGTTACCATTTCGCGTATCTCCAACTCCACCTTGGGGTACTCTCTGACGAACGACGGGATGAACTTGTGCAGCAGATAGGGTGCTATGGTCGGTATGACGCCCAGACGCATCTTGCCGGCTGTCTCGCCCTTCATCTCGGCCACCGATTCGTGTATGTAGTTATAGGCTTTGAGCGTTTCGCGCGCCTGCGCCAGCACCACTTCGCCCACCGAAGTCGGTATGATAGGCTTCTTGGAGCGGTCGAGCAGCACCACACCCAGCTCCTCCTCCAAAGCCTTGATCTGCATGCTGAGCGAAGGCTGCGTGACGAAACAGTGTTCGGCCGCAACCGAAAAACTGCCGCAGTTGGCCACTGCCAGCAGATATTCGAGTTGTATTATTGTCATAAGTTGTGCTTGTTTGTCGCCAACAAAGTTATAAAAAAAAACTATACGGCAAAGATTTTTCCCGTATCCGTATAAATTTTTCTAATTTTGCAAACTAAGTGCATCGGTTTTTCGAATGCGGCTGCGGCCGCAGCCGCCGGTGGCGATGTAGGAACAATGTAAAGAAATTCATACGGACTATGGGAAAAGTCATACTTACGGGCGACCGCCCGACGGGCAAACTTCATCTGGGACACTTCGTCGGATCGCTGTCGCGACGCGTCGAATTGCAGGAGTCGGGACTCTACGAGAAGATATTCATAATGATAGCCGACGCACAGGCGCTCACGGACAACGCCGACAATCCGGACAAGGTGCGCGAGAACATCATCGAGGTCGCGCTCGACTACCTTTCGTGCGGCATCGACCCCGAGCGTTCGACTATCTTCATACAGTCGCAGGTGCCGGAGCTGTGCGAGCTGGCTTTCTATTACATGAATCTGGTTACGGTACAGCGTTTGCAGCGTAACCCGACGGTCAAGGCCGAGATACAGCTGCGCGGGTTCTCGGACAACGGCTCTGAGGAGGAGACGCAGCAGCGTCCCGGAACACCGGTAGGCTTCTTTACCTATCCCATATCGCAGGCCTCGGACATCACGGCGTTCCGTGCGACGACCGTCCCCGTGGGCGACGACCAGGAGCCGATGATCGAACAGACGCGCGAGATCGTGCACAAATTCAACTCCGTGTACGGCCAGACGCTGGTCATGCCCGAGATCATGCTGCCGGAGAACTGCGCCTGCCTGCGCCTGCCGGGAACCGACGGCAAGGCCAAGATGTCGAAGTCGCTGGGTAACTGCATCTATCTGTCGGACACTTCGGAGGAGGTTCGCAAGAAGATCATGAGCATGTACACCGACCCGGGGCATCTTAGGGTGGAGGACCCGGGCAAGATCGAGGGCAATACGGTATTTACATATCTCGATGCCTTCTGCCGCGAGGAGCACTTCGCGAAGTATCTGCCCGACTACGAGTCGCTCGACGCGCTCAAAGCCCATTATCGTCGGGGCGGACTGGGCGATGTGAAGGTCAAGAAGTTCCTCTATGCGATACTCGAAGAGCTGCTTGCTCCGATACGCGAGCGCCGCCGCATGTACGAGCAGGATATCGAGGGCATATACCGCATACTCCGACTCGGTTCGGAGCGTGCGCGCCGGGAGGCCGCATCGACACTGGCCGACGTGAGGCGCGCCATGCGCATCGACTATTTCGACGATGCGGAGCTCATTGCGCGTCAGGCGGAAAACTATAAGAACACGAAATAAAAAACGATACCGATCATGCCGGCAACGCAACCGCAACAGACATTGGCAGACAGGGTTTACCATGTCTATCTGAAACTGACCAAGCGCCTTACCAACAGGCAGGTAATGGCCGTGCTGGCCATTCTGGTCGGCGGACTGGCCGGTATCGGCGCGTATGTGTTCAATACGCTGCTGCACCTTATTACCGACGCCCTTACCTCGTGGACGCCGGCCAGCGAGGCGCAGATATTCTACCTCATATATCCGGCCATAGGCATCGTCCTGGCGACGCTCTTCGTCAAGTATATCGTCGTGGACGACATCTCGGAGGGCGTCACGCGCGTGCTCTATGCCATGTCGCGCAAGGATTCGAGGATCGCTTCGCACAACTGCTGGACGTCGATCGTGGGCGGTGCGACGACCATAGGATTCGGCGGTTCGGTGGGTCCGGAGGCGCCCATCGTGCTGACAGGTGCGGCCATAGGCTCGAACATAGGCAAGGTCACGCGGCTTAACTACAAGAACATTACGCTGCTGCTCTGCTGCGGCGCCGGTGCCGCCGTGGCGGCGATATTCAAGGCGCCGATCTCGGGCGTGATATTCGTCTTCGAGATATTGATGCTCGACATTACCTCGGCCTCGATCATCCCGCTGCTGCTGGCCTCGATTACGGCCACGACGGTGGCTCTGTCGTTCCACGGGTTCAGCCCGATAATAGCCGTCACGCTGACCGATGCCGACATGTTCCGCATAGAGCAGATACCGCTGTTCGTGCTTATGGGTGTGGTCTGCGGCCTTATGGGATATTACTTCACGTCGGTCAACTCTTATGTCGTCGGCTTCTTCAAGGGGATCAAGAACCAATACAAGAAGTGGGCGATAGCAGGTATTACGCTCGGCGTGCTGATGTTCGTATTCCCGCCCCTCTACGGCGAGGGACACAGCAGCTTCGACACGCTCATGGGCGGCCATACATCGGAGCTGTTCGACAATACGCTCTTCGCTCGGTTCAGCGATATAGACTGGGTGCTGTTGATATATCTTGTGGCGATCATGCTATTCAAGGTCATAGCCATGGCGACGACAAACGCCGCAGGCGGCATAGGCGGTACGTTCGCCCCGGCGTTGTTCGTGGGTGCGTTCGCCGGTGCTATCGTCGCGGTGGTATGCCGTCAGTTCTTCCACCTGGACGACGTGTCGATCACATCGTTCACGCTCGTGGGCATGGCCGGCCTGATGTCGGGTGTGATGAAGGCGCCGCTGACGGCCATATTCCTCATTGCCGAGCTGTCGAACGGCTACGGACTGTTCATCCCGCTGATGATCGTCTCGTGCATATCGTTCGCCGTGAATTACGGACTCAACCGCGACTCGATATATACCAAGCAGCTGCGCATGCGCGGCGAGCTGCTTACGCACGACAAGGACTCGTCGGTGTTCGTGTTCCTTAGACTCGAAGATCTTATGGAGACCGACTTCATCCGCATCAAGGAGACATTCACGCTGGGCGACGTGGTGGGCATCATATCCGATACGCGCCGCAACATATTCCCCGTGATCGACAACTTCGGGCATCTGCTCGGCGTGGTGCAGCTCGACGATCTGCGTCACGACATGTTCAAGCGCGAGAAGTGGGGCAACTCCATAACGAGCTACATGATCCAGCCGCCCGACAAGATCCTGCAACACGAGCAGATACAGAGCGTGCTGCCGCGCTTCGACCAGAGCAACACGTGGATGCTGCCCGTAGTCGACAAGGAGAACCGCTATCTGGGCTTCATCTCCAAATCGCGTATTCTGAACGCCTACCGCAAGGCATTGGTAAATATCACGCAGTAGAGCGGGCCTATAATGCGACAACCCCCGCCCGATCATTACGGGCGGGGGTTGCCTTATATCCGGGTCGGGACTTCCGACCGGCGGATTATTGGATGTTGGGTCTCTCCAAGCCGTAGTCGTGGAGATTGTCCTCGCGTTTGAGCCACAGACCGAACAGAAGCGCCAGAACACCGAAGCATACGAAGATCATCATCGGCACGGTGTAGTTGTAGCGCGGGTTCTCCGAGAGCTGCTTTTCGTCGCGCTCGGCCGTAAGCTCGGCGACCTTGGCTTCGGCCTGTTCGAGGTCGAAATCCTTGCCGATACCGGCCTTGTAGCTCTCTGCGGTCAGGCGCTCGACCTCGGCGCGAGCCTGCTCGGCATCGAAGTCGGCGGGCAGACTGCTGCGGTATTGCGCCAGAAGGTCTGCTGCGGTGTCGGCAGTGGTCGGGACATACTCCTCGCCCTCGACAGTCGCAGCCTCGACGGCCGGCGCTTGGGCTATCTGCTGCTGCAATGCCTCGATCTGGTCGGCATAGTAGATATTGTTCTGCAACTCTACGATCTGCTGCTGGTATTCGATCTTGGCGCGGAGCGTCTCTATGTCGCCCTTGATGCGGAATGCCTCCGAAACACCCGGATTGACGGCATTGAGCACGATGCCGATCAGCATCGGCACCAGACACAGACCGACGTTCTGCACCCAGAATATAAGCGAATATGCGCTTCCGAGATAACGCTCGGGCATGAGCTTCGGCACCGAAGGCCACAGAGCGGCCGGTACGAGCGAGAACGATATGCCGAGGATGATTATGGCGGCGTATGCGAGCAGCATGTTGGGGAATCCGGGCAGCACGAGTGCGAAGATAAGGTGGCAGGCGATCATCAGGATCGCGCCCCAGATGAGCATCGTGGCACCCTTGCCGCGCTTGTCGAGGAAGCGGCCGAGGAACGGCGTAATGGCCGCCGCACCGATCGGGAACCAGCGGAATATGCCGGCTGCCGTTTCGGCCGATACATGCAGGTTGTTTTCGAGCATGTTGGTCGCGTAGCGCTGGAACGGGAATATGGCCGAGTAGTAGAGTACGCAGAGCATGGCCACGATCCAGAATATCTTGCTCGACAGGATGATCTTGATGTCGCTAACCTTGAACTCCTCATCGGCCGAGCTGCCCGATGCAGCCTCGTCGCCGAGCTGGCGGTCGAGTTTGCGGTCCATGATGCAGAACGTCAGAAAGCAGATAAGGCCGATCAGCAGGAATGCCGTGCAGAGGAATACGGGCTTGACGACCTGCGTGGGGATGAATGCGAACAGTGCCGAGTCGGCAATGGCGGGCGACATCGTGAATATGGCGAACACGCCTATGCGGGCGATAGCCATCTCCAATCCCATGGCCAGTGCCATCTCCTTGCCCTTAAACCACTTGGCAATGGCGCGCGAGACGGTAATTCCGGCCATTTCGCAACCGCAGCCGAAGATCATGAATCCCAGCGAGGCCATCTTCCCGCTGGCGGGCATGGCCGTCCACCACGAGTCGAGCCATGCTTCCAGACCGCTGCCGATGAACCAGTCGCTTACGCCGTAGAACTTGATCGCCGCGCCGACGAACATCAGCGAGGCCGACAGCGTGCCCGTGAAACGGACGCCCATCTTGTCGAGGATGATGCCCGCAACGATCAGAAAGCCGAATACGTTGAGGATGTACTCCGAGGCGGCGTAGGTGCCGAATACGTCGGGCGACCAGCCGCGCTGCGCCTCCACCATGCTTTGCAGCGGAGACATCAGATCGACGAACATGTAGCCGAAGAACATCATCAGTGCGATGAGGATCAGTGCCGACCAACGCATGAACGCCGAATCGTTGATTTTTCTTGTAATTGTTTGTATCATATTATTTTGTTTAGGTTTTCGTTATCGTTCGTTCCGCTCTCAGTGTTCGGCTATGCGGTACTGTGCGAGCACCTTGTAGGCCGCTTCGATGCCCAGCTCGCCCGCCTTGGACATATCCATGCAGCCCTTGCGCGTATCCTTCATGAAGATCTGCACCAGACCGCGGTTGTAATATGCCTCGGCAAGCTCTGGCGCGAGCTCTATGGCCTTGGTGTAGTCGTCGTAGGCCTCGGGCAGACGTCCCGATATGGCCATAAGATTGGCGCGGTTGTAATAGCCGTATGCGAAGTCGGGATATAGCTTTATGGCCTTGTTCATATCCTCTATGGCCTCGTCGTAGCTGTAAGAGCGCGTGCCGGCGTTGTTGAGCCTCTTGGCGGGGTCGGAGTCGACGGTAATGCGCTGGTAGGAGTTGTCGATCGACGAGATGAAGTCGATCATCTCGGCGCGCGTTGTGGCGCGGTTCATATAGAGGAACGGATTGCCGGGGTTGAGCCGTATGGCATCCGTATAGGTGTTGACGGCATTGGTATACTGCTTTATCAGCGATTGGCTTATGCCGCGCTCGAAGAGCAGCTCCCACGACTCTTCGGCGGCGTTGCGCACCTGCTCGGCCGATGTGCGGTCGAGCATCACGAGCGAATCGGGCGCTATGTCGCTGGCCCTGTGCGAGAGGGTCAGCAGCGGGTTGCCGATGCGTGTCTTGAAGTCCTCGACGCGCTGCGAGTAGTAGCGTGTGCGCTGCACTGCGCCGGTCTGTGCGGCGGAGCGCATGAGCGTGAAGCGGAACATGGGTATGAGCGACATTTCGTCCTCGCCCGATGCCGTGCCGGCCGAGGCGATGCGCTCGAAGCTGCGGCCTATGAGCTTGCTCTCGAATGAGAGCAGCCGGTCGAAGCGCTGCGTGGTGTCGGCGTATATCGAGTAGGTGGTGTCTTGCAGGCGGGATTTGTACTCGGCGATCTTGCGTTGTGCCGTTGCCCGGTCGCGGCGCGCACCCTCGACATCGTGCTTCGACTGCCTCAGTATGCTGCGGTTGATATAGGCGTTGGCGAAGTCGGGGTATAGCTCTATGGCTCGCGTGTAGTCGGCTATGGCGGCGTCGGTGTCGCCCAGCCGGGTGTAGAGCATGGCGCGGTTGAAGTATACCAGAACGTTGTCGGGCGAGAACATCGCCACGCGGTCGAAGTCTTCGAGGGCGCGGTTGTAATCGCCTATCTGCGAGCGTACTATGCCGCGGTTGAAGTAGCCCAGCGAGCTGGTCGAGTCGAGCTCGATGACCTTGTCGAAGTCGCGTATCGACTGCATCGGCCGGTTGGTGTAGGAGTAGACCATTGCGCGGTTGAAGTACGACAGCAGATATGTCGAGTCGCAGGCTACGGCCGTATCGAAATCGGCGCGCGCCTCGTCGTAACGCTTCTGCTGCATGTAGAGCATGCCGCGCCGGTTGTATCCGTTGGGGTTCTCGCGATTGGTACGTATGGCCATGTCGTAGTCGTCGTAGGCCTTGACGGTGTCTTTGAGGTAGAGATAGCTCGTGCCGCGGTTGATGTAGGCGTCGGCATTCTTCTTCTCCTGCTTGATGAACTTGTCGAAGTCGTCGACGGCCGATTCGAACTGCTGGTTCAGAAGGCGCGTAACGCCGCGGCTGTAATATGGCCCCGGCAGATCGGGACGCAGGTCGATAGCCTCCTGAAAATCTTTCAGCGCGTCGTCGTAATTGCCCAGACGCGTGCGCGTTATGGCGCGGTAGTAGTAGGCGCCCGTATATACGGGATTCTTCTCGATAGCCGCCGTGAAGTCGGCGTCGGCGCCTAACAGATCGTCGAGGTTGTATTTGGCGATGCCGCGGTAGAAGTAGGCGTCGTATGCCTTTTCGTCGAAGCGGATCAGCACGCTCAACACGTCGATCGCCTCGCGGTAGTTGTTTTCCATCATACACTGGCGACCAACCCAGTAGATGTAGTTGCGGTCGTACTGCGCATCGGCATCGACGGGCAGCAGCATGGCCAGCAGCGGCAGTATGAACGTAAAAATTCTCTTCATCGTAAGCTCCGAATCATATTTCGATAAACGATTGCGGGGCGCATTTTATTACTCCTGTTCGTAGCCGAAGCGACGCAGCTGCCGGTCGTCGTTGCGCCAGTCGGGGTCGACCTTGACATACAGTTGCAGAAAGACGCGTTTTTGCAGGAACCGTTCCAGATCCTCGCGTGCGGCCTGGCCGACGCGTTTGAGCTTCTCGCCCTTGTGGCCTATGACGATGCCCTTTTGCGAGTCGCGCGCGACGTATATCGTCGCCGAGATGCGGTCGATAGAGGGTTCCTCCTTGTAGGAGTCGATGTCGATCTGGCAGCAGTAGGGTATCTCCTTGTCGTACGAGAGCAGTATCTTTTCGCGGATGATCTCCGAGGCGAAGAAACGCAGGGTCTTGTCGGTAAGCGTATCCTTCGGGTAGAACGGCTCGCCCTCGGGCAGTCGCCCTAAGATAAGGTCGAACAGTCCGCCGATGTTGAATGCCTCCTTGGCCGAGACGGGGGCTATGACGGCCTGCGGAAGGCGCTGCTTCCACTTCTCGACGAGCTCTTCGAGTCGCTCGGGCGTCGTTAGGTCGATCTTGTTTATGACCACTATCGTCGGGACGGCTGAGCGGGCTATGCGCTCGACTATCTCGTCGGACGACTCGTCGGATTTCTCGACCGTATCGGTCACGTAGAGCAGGATGTCGGCGTCGGTCAGCGCGCCGCGCACGAATTTCATCATCGACTCCTGCAACTTGTAGCTCGGACGCAGTATGCCCGGGGTGTCGGAGTAGACGATCTGGAAATCGTCGCCGTTGACTATGCCCATGATGCGGTGGCGCGTGGTCTGAGCCTTGGATGTTATGATCGAAAGACGCTCTCCCACAAGAGCGTTCATCAGCGTCGATTTGCCGACGTTGGGGTTGCCTATGATATTTACGAAGCCCGATTTGTGCATGTCGTGTTCAGTTATACGTTATCGCCCGGCGCGGATCGCCGGAATCCATTATTCGACAAATTTAGTGAAATAATTCGACATGCGGCGGCTTTGCGGTCAAAATAATCTTTGCGGCGGCTGTTTCGGGGATAAAGAAAGGCGCGGACGGACAGGGTGTAGCGTATCCGTTCGCGCCGAAAGGAGCCGGTCAGGCCGGCCTTCTGGGGGTTATCTGATCGTTACGACCAGACCTGCGGTAAACCACCGTCCGGGCAGCGGAAGGCCGCCCATGTCGCAGTAGTCGGTCGAGGTGATGTTGGTCGCGTCGAGGTATACCTGCCATATTCCGCGCTGCCACGACAGACGAGCGTCGAGCAGTGCGTAGGGCTTGTAATCGCGGATCTCGGTCTGCGACGAGTCGCCGGCGACGGGATAGAAGGTATAGCTGCCGTTGCGGTCGAAGACCGAGCCTGCCACCGAGAGCGTGAAGTCGCGTAGGAATGCGACGGTAACGGCGGCAGAGGCCTTGTGGCGCATGAAGTCCATGGCGTTGCGCGTGACCAGAGTGCCGTCCTGCGACGAGTCGGTCCAGCCGTAGGAGATCGTTGCCTGACGCAACACGCCCTTGTCGGACGTGTAGCCGCCTGCGATCTCGGCGCCGAGGGTCGAGAGCGAGTTGGTCTGCTCGGAGTGCCACTTGCCGGCATACTCTCCGTCGGCGTGCCATACCCAGTCGATGATGTCGCGGCCGTCGCGGTAGAATGCCGACGCTGCGACAGACCATGCGCCGCGGGCATAGGCCGCGCGCAGACGGTAGGTAATAGCGTGCTCGGGCACCAGATCGAGGTTGTTGACCTGTGCCGGCGACGAGTAGTAGAGGTCGGTAAATGTAGGCAGGCGCATCGACTGCGAGGCTCCGGCCTCGATGTCGAATCCTCTCGCGGGACGGTACGACAGCGAGGCGTTCCACAGCGCGCTTGTGCCGTATGGCGAGAACGCCGCACCGGCCGATGCCGAGACCGACACTCTGTTCCAATGCTTGGTGTGCCGGAGCCATATGTTGCCCACATGGCGCGAGTCGGCGCATGTGTAGTCGCCGCGGGGCGAGGACAGCTTCTCGCCCAGATTGGTCGAGAAGATATGGTTGTACACGTAGTCGCCGCCGAGCGATGTCGTGCCGCCGTCCCATTGCAGATGCGCAGTGAGGTCGGCGCCGATGTTGTCGGTATTGTGGCGGTTCATTGCCTGCCCTCTGGTCCAGTCGTAACGGTCGAAGTTCTTGCGGTAGCTGACGCTTCCGGCCAAAGTCCATGCGCCGACGCCCTTGCTCCACCGCATCGAGGCCAGTGCCGTCGATGTGCGCTCCCACTGGTCGGGATTGTATCCCGCGTAGAAGCCGTTGGAGCCGAACGAACGCAGCTGGTAGCCGGCCTGAAAATCGAATATGCCCGCCTTGTCGCTGTCGTAGGTGGCGCGCAGGTAGGCATTGGTGTTGTCGAAATCGGTGTTGTAGCGATAGCCGTCGCTGCGTCGGTACGAAGCCGCGCCCATAAGACGGAACCCTGCCGAAGTGACGGCGCCCGAGAGCGACCCGTAGGCCGATCCGTAGGAGCCTCCCGTGCCCTCGAAGCGGAGGTAGCGCGGGTGCAGCGGTGCGGTGGTAATGTTGACCGCTCCGGCATAGGCGCCGACGCCGGCTACGTCCTCGATAAGCTCGACCGAACGGATCGATTCGATGTCGATCGGCAGCGAGTGGGACTGATGCCCTGTGCGGGCATCGGTAAAGTTGATTCCGTTGAGCATGACCTGAGTCTGGTCGAAAGAGCCTCCGCGGACGGAGATGTCCGCCTGAACGGCCTTGCCGCCACGTTCGCGAATATCGATCGACGGAACGAGGCGCAGGGCCGACTCCACGGATTGGAGAGGCCGGGCGGCCGCGACGTCGCGATCGAACAGCGTCGTCTGTGTCATGACACTCCTCACGGGCGAGGATTTGTAGCCCGTGACCATAACCTCGTCGATATTGAGGATCTTCTCCTGCGAGAGGCTGTCGGGTGTCTGTGCAGACGACGTTTTAGTGGCAAGCAAGACGATCGACATGGTTACGGGAAGCACTCCGATCGTCACGTGGCGTCCGATGCTCGCGAAGGCTGCATAGCTCTTGCGGCTCCAACGCTTGAATCTCGGAGGATTCTGTTGATGTGTCTTCATCATCTTGTTTGAAGAATTAGTTAATAAAATTTTCGGCGGTCGCCCCAACGCGCTACAAACGTTCGGGGCGAACCGCCGCAAAGGTAGAAAAAAAATCAAAGATTCCTAATATGACGAAAACTATGCTCTGTGCCTCGGCTGCCCGGGAACGGCAGGGCTGTGTCGGGCGGAGATTCAGCCCATGAGTGCCGAAAACTCGTCGAGCGTAAGGCCGACGACACGGCAACTGCCTATGCCTGTCGGGAATACGGCGTTGATGATGCCGCCGCTGCGCTTCTTGTCCTTAGCTATCTCGCGCAGCAGGCGCGCCGTAGGTACGGGGGCAGTGAGCGTGAAGCCCGTCTTTTCGAGCAGAGCGTGTATGCGGTCGCGGTCTGGGGCTGCGAGCATGCCGCCCTTGACTGCGGCGTCGCATATCATTGCGATACCCATTGCGACGGCCTCGCCGTGGTTGATCTCGTGCGCGCATTTTTCGATTGCATGCGCCATGGTGTGACCGAGGTTGAGCAGTCGGCGCGTGTCGGCCTCGCGCTCGTCCCGTTCGACGATGCCGGCCTTGATGCTGACGCACGACCATACGACGTTGCACATCGTTTCGGGGTTGTCGAAGAATGTCTCGGCGGAGTGCGTTTCGAGGTATTCGAACAGTTCGCGGTCGCCTATGACGGCCGTCTTGATGACTTCGGCCATTCCTGCGCGCAGCTCGCGCAGCGGCAGCGTGCGCAGCATGCCGACGTCCGAAATTACGAAACAGGGCTGCGTGAAGGTGCCGATCATGTTCTTATAGTCGTTGAGGTTGACGCCGTTCTTGCCGCCGACGCTTGCGTCGACCTGTCCCAGAAGCGTCGTCGATATGAACCCGAAATCCAGCCCGCGCATATAGGTCGAGGCCACGAAGCCCGCCACGTCGGTAACGATGCCGCCGCCGATGCCCAGAACGAATGTCGAACGGTCGACGCCGAGCTCCATAAAGCGGCGGTAGACCTTCTGGACCGTAACCAGCGTCTTGCTCGATTCGCCGTGGCCGATCACTACATAGTCGAAGCGGCGCACCAGATCGGGGTAGAGCCGGTCGATGTTGGCGTCGGTTATGACGACGACTCTGCGACGCGGCAGTACTCTGGGCAGTATCGTTTCTGTGCTGCCGACATAGATCTCGCACGATCCTTTAAGCGATACGGTTCTTTCCATTACGACGATAGGTTCGACGACGGAACAAATATAATACATATTTTTCGAAATTTGGTCGGTATATACTCCCGTCAGTTCAAAAAACCGGCCAACGTCTCTGTCTTACCGGCGCCGCCGTAAGATAAATTGCAGTGTGCACGTAACGAATTGCAGCGAAATAATTTGTCTGCCGGAAATATTTTGTTATATTTGCAATACACCGACCGATCCCCTTGAAACGGGACAATGCTTTTCTCACGTGATGTGAAAGCGCATGGAGACCATGAACGGAGAGTGACGGGGCTGCCTTATGGGTTGTGCATCCCATGAGTTTAACCTTAATGCCGTAGTGAATTATGGTAAAATTTCGCAGTGCAGCGTTTTGCGCATTGGGCATGGCATCGGTGTCGTGCGGGGATTATGAAATGAGTGATGACGTAGGCCGTCCTGACGCCAGCCGCAAAACCGCGACCGAGATACCTCTGGACGAGGCATTATCGGCATTGGACAGGTTTTACGAATCAGCGGGCGCGACGACTCGGGGCGGTCACCGTTCGATAGCCCGCATCGACCGCATCTCGGCGGCAGACATGTTTCCTGCTGCAACACGGAGCGATGAAATACCCGAGGCTGGCGATTTGTTGTATGTGGTCAACTTTTCCAATGATGACGGCTATGCCATTCTTGGTGCCGACAGCAGGCTCGATACCGTACTTATCGTAGGCGACACGGGCAATTTCGCCCTACCGCTCTTCGGCTCTCCTACCTCCCAGTTGCCTGTTTTACCATGGCGAGATTCAATTCCGAATCACAATCCGTTTCCTGATCCGTTAAATCCGGGACGGGATCACGACATTCGGATCATGCCGGGACTAACCTCTGACGATCTATATTGCGAAGAGGAGGACGAATATTATATCGGCGCTATCGGCAATATCTGCCCCGTAGATGATTTGGTCATCGATTTGTTGATAGATTACACCCAACGGCATACGATTGGGGTAGGTGGTAAAGTAGAATATAGCGGATCGCACGGCGGCGGAGGTGCGGCTAATATTGAACCTTTATTGAAAACAAAGTGGGGACAACAATATCCGTTTAATTTTCATGTCCAGTATTATTCGACAGATGGCGGAAAATGTCCAATAGGCTGTACCACCACGGCAGCGTCACAGATATTGGTTTATCTCAAAAATATTAATTTGGAAAATAAATTCAATATCACGAAATCATCATGGGTTGATTTTGAGAATTTTATAGATCTTGATTGTTTGTTGCCGACCGTTTTAGAACAGGATTTAGCGAAATTCTCATTATGCGTAGCCGATGGTATAGGTGTACATTATAATTTTTTAGGCAAAGACGGTACATTTGCCATGCCGGTAAATGTACAAAGATATTTGCAACGATTAGGATATAATGTCCAACGGAAAATCGGCTTTAACAGAAATCGGCAAAATCAAATAGTCGCAAGTTTGAAAAATAGTCGTCCGGTTTTTATAGGTGCATTGGATGCAAAAACATACAAAAACGGTGGCCATGCATGGGTTATCGACGGTTGCAAATATCATCCCGAATCCAACAACTATTTCAATCATTGCAATTTCGGTTGGAATGGGAAAAGCAACGGTTGGTACTATTACAAACTATTCGATTCTTCCGACGAGGGAGTTGAACTTGATGATCCGGCATTAATAAATAAAAACTTCAACCATTATTCATGGTGGTTCAGAATATTAATTATTCAATAGTACAATATGAAACGATATATTTTTATAGTATTATTTTTGCTGTCGTTATCCGGGTGCGATATTACTCACACAGGCACACGCCCGGGATATATTTACGCCTATGTTTATTTCGATGTGCCCGATAGTAAAGTAATATACGATTCCGAAACATTTACAATTCGGTTGTACAGAAAAAAGTCTTTGATCGGAACATACACCGACGGACAAGATTATGCATTCGGCAAGTCGCCGAGAAAAGACCGCTACTATGAATTATGCAATAAATTCGGAGATATAAACTCTGATGGGTATCCTTGTTCGAGCCGAGATGTTATTTTGACTCCCGAGGCTTCGTTTGAGATCGTAAGACATGTCTCTATTGTCAGCGATAACGATTGGAATGCGAATCTGATGGCAGGAACACCGCTTGACGAGATATTTACAATACGCTATTTCTCTTATTTCCCCTACATAAGCAATCGGTATACGGGAGCACCTCTTACCTCGTTTACTAAAACGTTGTCCGATCTTAAAGACGACGAGATGAAATTAATACTATGCAATATCGAATTAAATTGCAATTCGATGCCGACCGACTCGCATCATCACACGTTGACCATTTCGTTCGATCTCGACACCGACCGCACGGTAACATATCATATAGAGTTGGATTTCTCTGAAGCAGATACGCTGTAAGCAATTGGTGTAGGTAGTCTGGTTAGGCGTTTTGGCTGTGTAAAATTAAACACCTATGAATATCGAAAATAATGTATTTATTATGCAGTTATAATCATACTATTGTTAATTGTGGCATGCAGGAGATTGGAGACTTATAATAGGCAGGGATTTATTTATAAGTATTATACCTTCGGAGAGGGATATGGAACCACGTATTGTGTTGCCTCTGACGTTGAGGTAAGGATAGATATGACGTTGGGTCGCAAATCTTCCTCCGGTGCTGTCGGGACGGAGACTTATGCTTCGCTGTGTAAAAAGTACGGCGACTTGAAACCGGGCGGTTGGAGCTATACATCGGAAGATTATATGCAACCTGTCGCACTCGCGGAATCGGTATACAATATTGTGATAACGAGCGACTGCGATTGGGATGCGGAGCATCCTGCCGGAGAGTCGTTGAATGACCTGTTTAAGGTGTATTACACTACGTACTATCCTTTTATTAGTGGCGGTTGGGTCGGCTCCGAGTATGTTACTTTCGTTGATATTATGGTTTAGGAGTTGTCGCACGACGAAATGCGACTGCTGTTGAGAGATATATGCTTTATGACCGATTCGCTGCCCATCGAATGCCCAAGGCACGTGCTGACGGTCGAATTTGTACTCGATACGGGCGAAACGGTTGCATACGAAGCTGTGGCCGACTTATCGGCAATAGAGCCGAAATAGCAAAAAAATATTCAGATCGGCATATTTGTTTTATGCCGGCAAGATTATTATAGCTCAAAAGTTTGCCAATGAAACAATTTTTCGTATCTTTGTAACAACGGCCAACAGTATCCGAAGTGCAACATGGGCATTTACACTCGTTACACGGTAATATGTCGAGGCGGCACGTACAACCGGCATTTATTCATCAATTAAAACCTTTTATTATGACCAACCAACGACATTCGTGTATCGCAGTCATTGCTGCAATTGCCGTTATGGCATCGTGTACTCGTGATTATCAGACTACGCCCGAGATGAATCACTCGCCTGACAGCCGGCGCTCCGAGACAGAGATACCCGTGGGAGAGGCCGTAGCCGCCCTCAACCGCTTTCTCGATTCGAGCGATCCGGTCACGCGCGGCGTACGACGTACGATTGCACGCATTGACCGGGTATCGGCGTCCGATATGTTTCCAGCCGCCACACGCAGCGAAAATGATGTCGATGCGGGCGATCTGCTATATGTGGTAAACTTCTCAGGCGACGAGGGATATGCGATTCTCGGTGCCGACAGCCGTCTCGACACCGTTCTTATCGTCGGCGATAACGGCAACTTCGATCCGTTGTTATTAGGCACGTGGCAATCCGAACCGATACAGCTCAACCCCGGACAAGACTCCATTCCCAATCCGGGGCGTGACCCCAATTTCCAGATCATGCCGGGATTGACCGCCGATGATCTGTATTGCGAAGAGGAAGACGAATACTATATCGGAGCCATAGGGAATGTATGTCCGGTCGATAATCTGATCGTCGATCTGTTAATCGATTATACGCAACGGCATACGATATGGGCAGCAGGTAAAGAGGTATATGAAGGTTCGCACGGCGGCGGCAACCTCAATGTCGAACCTTTATTGAAAACAAAATGGGGGCAAGGGTATCCTTATAATAATGCAATTCATTATTCACCGACAGACGATGATACAGATCATGGTAAACGAAGATCGGTAGGGTGTACGACTATTGCTGCCGCCCAAATTTTAGTATATCTTAAAAACGTCAATTTGCCCGATACATTTGGTATTACCAATTCGACTTGGGCAACTATGGAAAATTTTACACGAGATATTAATGATAAGGAATCTAAACAGCTGTATATTGATTCAACCTATAATAATACTAAAAATGATATTGCATCATTAATAAAACAATCGGCTGATGGCATAGGAGTCCATTATAATTTTTTAGGTAAAGGAGGCACATTTGCATTACCAGTACAAGTACAGAGATATTTACAAGGATTAGGATATAACGTACAACGAAAAATAGGTTTCAACAGAAAAAGACAAGATCAAATAGTTGCAAGTCTGCGCGATAGCCGTCCTGTTTTTATCGGGGCATTGGATAAGAAGGCGTGCAAAGAAGGTGGACACGCATGGGTCATCGACGGTTGCAAGTATCATGATGAATCCAAAAACTATTTCAATCACTGCAATTTCGGGTGGAACGGAAATAATAACGGATGGTATTACTATAAGCTATTCGATTCAAGCGATATCGGAGTGGAGATAGATGAAGGAGAAACGTCATCGAATACATTCAATTATACATGGTGGTTCAGAATATTATTAATAGACTAAACGAATATGCAAAAACATAAAATCCTGTACATACTTTATACTGTATTGATACTCGCATCTTGCGAGGTGCGCCAACCGGCACAAAAAGTACCCGGGAGTATTGAAAAATATTATTCTTGCAGAGATGGTTCCGGAAGCTGCGAAGTTGCCGTTCTGAATGACGAATGTATACTTGCCTTTAAGCTCGGTACCTACCTCACGAGCGATTATGAATATGCTTTCGGAAACGACAAAACGACATATTATGAACTATGTGCCAAATACGGCGATATGATTCCCGACGGCCGGTGGTGCTTCGACAGCGGTGGCGGCAACAACGATATGTATGGGGATGCGCTTGCCGAATCGGTTCGGGCAATTCATATTACAAGTGATGCCGCATGGGACGATGAACATGACGCACATGCTTTGTTAGACGATATATTCGTAGTAAGATATTCGTCGTTCTGGCCTTATGTCCAGAATGGCTGGTCAGGTGAATACCTGACATATTTCGAGAAGCGTATCAGCGATTTGTCCGATAACGATCTCTATTTTATATCATACGTCCTCGAACTGAGCACAACCTCAGTACCGACCGTTGCGGTGCAGCACACCCTCGCCGTCGATTTTTTGCTGGATACCGGCGAAACGGTTGCATACGAAGCTGCGGTCGACTTTTCGGCGACGGAAACACAACATAAATAAAATCCGATAAAAGGCAGCGCAGCGGATCGGGTTCGATACAAGTTCGATTCATGGGCGCTGACTGCAAAATTACGGTTCGCATGGTTGTCCCGCACGGTAAAGATATATTCGGAGATCGGCATAGGCATGGGCATAGGACGTTATTCGCGCAATAAAGCCGATATATTGAACACCCGTCAATGGGTATTGGATATAACCGGATTCGGTATCTCGGCAGGCAACAGGCTGTTCTGGTATGGCGAGATAGGCTGGGGTGCAAGCGGCATGTTGCGCACGGGTATAGGTTTCAGATTCGCCACCCGAAAAGCCGAAGCACGCGCCGAAGCCGAAACGATGCGCAAAATTGCAAGGCTCGCAGTCGGGCAGTGACGCAACCGGATGCCAGACGGAACATCACATGCCGTATCGGCGGCCGAACACGGTTGCCGCAACCGGAACGCCGGATATATCTTTTGGCGTTTTGTGCGTGATTGTCGCTATTTTTTCGTACTTTTGCCGCGACAAACTAATCAGGATATGCGAAAATTACGCAATATAGCGATCATCGCGCATGTCGACCATGGCAAGACGACGCTCGTCGACAAGATGATAATGCAGGGGCATTTGCTCCGCGACAACGAACAACCCAGCGGAGAGTTGATTCTCGACAACAATGATCTGGAACGCGAACGAGGTATTACGATTCTCTCGAAGAACGTATCGGTAATATACAAGGATTATAAAATCAATATAATAGACACGCCCGGACACGCCGATTTCGGCGGCGAGGTGGAGCGTGTGCTGAACATGTGCGACGGCGTGCTGCTTCTGGTGGATGCCTTCGAAGGCACTATGCCGCAGACGCGTTTCGTATTGCAGAAGGCGCTGTCGCTGGGCAAGAAGCCGATAGTAGTGGTCAACAAGGTCGACAAGCCTAACTGTCGTCCCGAGGTGGTCAACGAGCAGGTGTTCGACTTGATGTTCTCGCTGGGTGCTACGGAGGAGCAGCTCGACTACAAGACGATATACGGTTCGGCCAAGCAGGGCTGGATGTCGCACGTGTGGACGGAGAAGACCGATTCGATCGCGCCGCTGCTGGATGCGATAATCGACGAGATACCCGAGCCGGCGATAGTCGAGGGCACGCCCCAGATGCTGGTCACGTCGCTCGAATTTTCGCCGTACGTAGGCCGTATCGCCGTGGGCAAGATCACGCGCGGCGAGCTGCGTGCCGGCGAGAATGTTACGCTGGCCAAGCGCGACGGGCAGACGATGATCCGCTCCAAGATCAAGGACCTTATGGTGTTCGACGGTCTGGGCAAGAAGAAGGTCGACAGCGTGCAGTGCGGCGAGATATGCGCATTGGTCGGAATCGACGGTTTCGAGATCGGTGACACGATATGCGACTTTACCAACCCCGAGCCGTTGCCGCCGATCGCTATCGACGAGCCGACCATGTCGATGCTCTTTACCATAAACAACTCGCCTTTCTTCGGCAAGGACGGCAAGTACGTTACATCGCGACATCTCAAAGAGCGTCTCGACCGCGAATTGGAGAAGAATCTCGCGCTGCGTGTCGAACCGGGACAGAATGCCGATTCGTTCATCGTGTACGGCCGCGGCGTGCTGCATCTGTCGGTGCTGATCGAGACGATGCGCCGCGAGGGCTACGAGTTGCAGGTCGGACAGCCCAAGGTAATCGTAAAGGAGATCGACGGCATCAAATGCGAGCCTATCGAGGAGATGACGGTCGACTGCCCCGACACCTGTGCCGGTACGGTCATCGAGCTTGCGACGCGCCGCAAGGGTGTGCTGACAAACATGGAGACGACGGGCGACCGCACGCGTCTGGAATTTACTATCCCGTCGCGCGGCATCATAGGCCTTAGATCCAATATGCTGACGGCTACCGCCGGCGAGGCGATCATGACGCACCGCCTCAAAGACTTCGAGCCTTGGGTGGGCGATATCGAGATGCGTACCAACGGTTCGATAATTGCATCGGAGACGGGTACGGCATACGCCTATTCGATCGACAAGTTGCAGGATAGGGGGCGTTTCTTCATATCGCCGATGGATCAGGTGTACTGCGGTCAGGTCGTGGGCGAGCATACGCGCAGCAACGACATTACGGTCAACGTCACGAAGGCCAAGCAGCTGACCAACATGCGTGCATCGGGATCGGACGATAAGGCGTCGATAGCGCCGCCGATCGTATTTTCGTTGGAGGAGGCCTTGGAGTATATCAAGGAGGACGAGTATGTCGAGCTTACGCCCAAAGCCATGCGCTTGAGAAAGATTCTGCTCAGCGAGGTAGACCGCAAGCGTGCCGCCAAGTAGTAAAGCCTTAAACAACTATATAACATGAACCGTCAAATAGGTATCGCCTGCGACCATGCGGGCTATGAACTCAAAGAGTTTCTTGTGGGTTATCTCGGATCGAAGGGATTCGAGGTCGTCGACTTCGGCACCGATTCGCCCGAGAGCGTCGACTATCCCGACTTCGCGCATCCTCTGGCCGATGCGGTCGAGAGCGGCGAATTGGAGCGCGGCATCGGCCTTTGCGGCTCGGGCGAGGGCATATCGATGACGCTCAACAAGCATCAGGGCATACGCGCCGCACTTTGCTGGACGCCCGAGATAGCGCATCTTTCGCGCCAGCACAACGACTCGAACGTACTGGTCATGCCGGCGCGCTTTCTGACCAACGACGAGGCGCTGGCGATTCTCGACGAGTGGCTCTCGACACCGTTCGAGGGCGACCGGCACCAGCGTCGTCTCGACAAGATGCCGGTTACCGCATGGCGTGCCGAGCAGAAAGCCGAGTAGGGAGCGTACGGTAGGCGCTCCGTTCGATAGAGCCGGGCTGAACATGATCCTCCGTTTCGCGATAATGGTGTTGGCAGCCGTTGCTGTTTGCGGCCGTTCGGAGGCGTGCATGCCTCAGGGCAAGGCAGTCGAATTGATGTCGGTATGCGACTCGCTTGCTGCGGGTACGCATGCCGACATTATCGTTGCAGCGGCCGATGACGGGTGCCGTAGGGTAGTCGGGCGTGGGGCTTCTGAGGAGTATGCCCCGCTGTTTGCGATGATGCTCGATGCCGACCGGGGTGTCGAGTGCGACTGCTGCGACGATTACGATCCGCGGGTATTCCGCCGCAGGGCGTGTTGCGCGGCCTACCGCAACGGCAGGCGCATATCGTGGATAGTCGTTCCGGTCATAGAGGCCGATGCGACGAAGGGTGCGATAACATATCCTTTCCCCGAGGATGCCGCCGGGGCGCTGGCGAGGCTTACAGCTTTTTGAGAGCCATGCGCACGGCCTGCTCGACGGGCAGCGAGGGCTCTTCGCGCAGGATAGTCTGCAAGGCCTTCTCCGAGGCCGACTTCTGGAATCCGAGCATGGTCAGAGCGGCCAGCGCTTCGTCGTATACGGCCGACGAGGCCGCCGCACGGATGTTCGACGCGCCGTCCGTAGCGCCCAGTTCGAGCATCTTGCCCGACAGCTCGACTATGATCTTCTGCGCAGTCTTCAACCCCAATCCCTTGACGTTTTTCAGCAGTGCCGCGTTTTCGGTGGCGATTATGTTCTGCAACTCCTCGGTGGTGTAGGTCGACAGGATCATGCGTGCCGTGTTGCCGCCTACGCCCGACACGCTTATCAGACGTCGGAAGAGCTCGCGCTCGATCTTGGTGGCGAAACCGTAGAGTGTCTGCATGTCTTCGCGCACGGTAAAGTGGACGTAGAGCTTGGCCTTGTCGCAGTGTTCGACGGCCGAGTATGTTTGCAGCGATATGTTTATGTAGTAGCCGACGCCGGATGCGTCTATGACGGCGTATGCCGGTGCCAGTTCGGCGATAGTGCCGCAGATATATTCGTACATAGGACAGTTTTTAGTCTGAAAGTTTTACAAAAGTAAAGAAATTTTTTTACCTTTGTATTTCAAACGGAGAATTAATTATAACAAGAATAAAACGAACTATGAAAAAGACTCTTTTATTTGCATGTGCGGCCGTCGTGCTCGTTTCGTGCGGAGGAGGTAAGAACAAAGAGAATAAGGAGGTTGCGGCCGAAGGTGTGGCGACCACCGAGTGCGTCGTGTCCGGCGACGTGGTTTATATCAATGTAGACCAGATCCTTACCGGCAGCGAGCTTTATGCCAAGGAGGGCGCCGAGCTGCAAAAGAAGGTTCAGCAGACGCAGGAGAAGATACAGAAGGCCCAGGAGGGTTGGGCCAATACCGAGAAGAGCTTGCAGGCCGAGTACGCCAAATTGCAGAACGATGCCGCCAAGTTGCAGGAGGATTACAGCAAGGGTTTGATAACCACTCTCAATGCGCAGCAGAAGCAGGAGGAGTTGCAGAAGAAGGGCGATGCTATCCAGCAGCGCATCAACAACTTCCAGCAGCGTGTGCAGCGCGAGGACAGCGGCTTGCAGCAGGAGGCGCGCAACCTCGACGAGGAGAATGCCGTGCTGATGAACCGTTTTCAGGACTTGATGAAGCGCGCCGTCGAGCAGATTAATGCCGACGGTCGCTACAAGATGATACTCAACGCCATGACCGTGGTGGATGCCGACGTGAGCCTCGATATCTCGAAGTTGGTTCTGGCTAAGGTCAACGAGCTTTATGCCGCCGATGCCGAGTAGGCTGAGACGAACACAGAATAAATACCGGCTTGTGTTTGCAAGTCGGTATTATTTTTCATAATTTCGCAGGCGAATAACAGTTGACTATATGGGTTTCATTCCGTTTACGTTCGTCGATTTCATCGATATCCTGCTCGTGGCCATTATCATGTTCGCGATATATCGTGCCATGCGCGGAACCAGTGCGCCGTATATCATGGCGGGGATATTCATCATATATCTGGTATGGATACTTGTGCGCACGTTCAATCTGGTATTGTTGTCGACGATCCTCGGACAGATAATCAGCGTTGGCGTGATAGCGATACTTATCGTCTTCCAGCCCGAGATACGTCATTTCCTGCAAGCGATAGGACGTCAGCGCAGCAAATTCCGCTTCATAGGCCGTTTCTTCAATACCAACCGTCACAAGACCTCGCTCGACCTGCAACCCGTCGTTACGGCATGCCGCGAAATGGGGGCTCAGAAGACGGGTGCGCTCATCATAATCAAGCAGAGCAACGATCTGAGCGTCATAGAGGAGAGCGGAATAGCGATCGACGCGAAGGTGTCGACGGCACTGCTCGAAAACATATTTTTCAAGAACGCTCCTCTGCACGACGGCGCCGTCATCATAAGCGGCGATCGGGTAATAGCGGCCAAGTGCGTGCTGCCCGTGACGCAGCAGGACGTACCGAAGTCTTACGGTATGCGTCATCGTGCCGCACTGGGCATGAGCGAAGTGTCGGACGCCATAATCATAGCCGTGTCGGAGGAGACCGGCGGCATATCGATAGCCCATGACTCGACTATACGCCGCGACATCGAGCCGGCGCACCTTGCGCAGGCCATACACAAATCGCTCAGAGTAAACGACGAGCGCCGGGCGGAGGCGACGCAGCAGCCTGCGTGATACGTAGGATCGTGGCGGTCGCCGCGGCAGCCCCTATGATGCCGGCATGCTTTCGGCAGAGTGTTTGCCCCGTTCGGGGGCGATTTAGGATCGATTAGGTTTCGGACAATATCATAATTACGACGATGAAAAAGACCGTTAACGTCAATATCGCATCGTGTCCCTTTACGTTGGACGAAGATGCCTACGAGGTGTTGAAGAGTTATCTCGACGATATAGCTTCGCGGCTGCCGGCGACGGACTGCGCATCGATGGATAACATCGAGATGCGCATTGCGCGTCTGCTCTCCTCGCTTTCGGACTCGGAGCAGGCGATAGTGTCGCTGCCGATGATATCGCGTATCGAGGACGAGATAGGGCGCCCCGAGTCGTTCGGCCGCAGGGCGGACGAAACCTTGCAGCGTAGCGCCGTAGAGAGAAGCGTTACGGCTGCGGCGGCAGAGAACGCTGATGCCGAGACGGTCGTGGCCGAGCAGGTCACGTTGCAGACGTCGTCGGCGCATCCGTTCGAGAGTCCTATGCGTGAGCAGCCCTACGAATATCCGTCGCACCTTTACCGCTCGCGCGACGAGCGGATCATAGCCGGCGTATGCGGCGGTCTGGCCAAGTATGTCAACTGGCCTGTGGGCAGGGTGCGCGTGGTCGCGGCCGTGCTGCTCCTGCCGGCATTCCTGTCGCTGTTCCTCTACTCGATATTGTGGTATCTGGTGCCGGAGGAGCCGCTGTACGATATCAACGGCAGGATGATAGATACAGATAAAAAATAGTTGTACGATAATAATTGCAAGATATGGCAGCAATCAAGACAATCGGTATTCTGACCTCGGGCGGCGATGCCCCCGGCATGAATGCGGCGATACGTGCCGTGACGCGAACGGCTATATACAACAAATTCAGCGTCAAGGGTATCAAGCGCGGATACTACGGCTTGGTATATAACGAGATCGAGGACTTTACCTCGCGCAGCGTGAGCAATATCATACAGCAGGGCGGCACGATCCTGAAAACGGCGCGCTGCAAGGAGTTCGCCACGCCCGAGGGGCGCAAGACGGCCTATGACAACATGCGTGCGGCAGGCATAGATGCGTTGGTTGTCATCGGCGGCGACGGATCGCTGACCGGTGCGCGCATCTTCGCCGAGGAGTACGATATCCCGATCGTCGGACTGCCCGGTACGATCGACAACGACCTCGGCGGCACCGACTCGACGATAGGCTACGATACGGCGCTCAATACGATAGTCGATGCCGTCGACAAGATACGCGATACGGCTACCAGCCACGAGCGGCTCTTCTTCGTCGAGGTCATGGGACATATGGCTGGCGATCTGGCGCTGAACGGGGCGTTGGCCTCGGGTGCCGAGGCGGCAATAATTCCCGAAATGGAGACGCAGATCGACCAGCTGGCCGATCTGGTAAACCGCGGATTTCGCAAGAGCAAAAATTCGGCTATCGTCCTCGTGGCGGAGAATCCCTCGACGGGCGGTGCCATGGGGCTTGCCGAGCGTATCAAGAAGGAGTTCCCGCAGTACGACGCCCGCGTGACGATCCTCGGCCACCTGCAACGCGGCGGTTCGCCCACGGCGGCCGACCGTATACTGGCTTCGCGCATGGGTGCGGCTGCCATAACGGCTTTGGGCGACGGCCAGCGCAACGTCATGATAGGCGTCAAGAACGGCGAGCTGGTCTACGTCCCCTTCTCGAAGGCGACGTGCCATGCCCACAGGGTCGACTACGCGGATATAGATCTGGTGAAGATACTGTCGATCTGACGACGACGTTTTTTTAGAAATACTGTTAACCCATACTTATGAAACGTGTTATCGGCATAGGAAATGCCCTGACCGATATGTTGGTCAATCTGCCCAACGATAATGTACTTACGGAGTTTTCACTGCCGAAAGGCTCGATGAATCTGGCCGATGCCCCCACGCAGACGCGGATATCGAAGTCGGTGGCCGGCTACCCGTATTCGCTCTCGCTGGGCGGATCGGCATCCAATACGATACGCGCCATGGCGCGTCTGGGATGCAAGGTGGGCTTCATCGGCAAGGTCGGTAAGGATACCACCGGCGATTTCTTCGAGCAGGCATTGGAGAATCTCGGCATCGAACCTTTCATCATGCGCAGCTCTATTCGCTCGGGCAAGTGTGTGTCGCTCGTCTCGCCCGACGGCGAGAGGACTATGGTCACGCATCTGGGTGCCGCGAGCGAGCTTGCTGCCGAGGAGATCGACGAGAAGATATTCGCCGGTTACGACTGTCTCTATATCGAAGGTTATCTGGTGCAGGATCATCGTCTGATACGCTCGGCCATAGAGAAGGCCAAGAGGTGCGGACTGAAAATAGCGATCGATCTGGCATCGTTCAACGTCGTGGCCGAAAACCTCGGCTTTCTGCGCGAACTGGTGGCCGAATATGTCGACATCATCTTCGCCAATAAAGACGAGGCGCATGCCTTTACCGGCGAGCAGGAGCCTCTGAATGCGTTGCAGGCTCTCTCGTGCATGTGCGAGTTGGCGGTCGTGAAGATAGGCATGAAAGGCGCGCTGATAAAGCGCGGCGACGAGGTGGTGCACGTTGGCATCATGGCCGCAGCCAAGCGTGTCGACACCACGGGCGCGGGCGACCTTTATGCGGCCGGATTCATGTCCGGTCTTTGCGACGGGCTTTCGCTCCGACAGTGCGGCACGATAGGAGCCATAACGGCCGGCAAGGTAATCGAGGTGGTCGGAACGACATTCGGCGAGGAGGCGTGGCAGCATGTATTCTCGCTCGTCGAGAAGGTCAAGAACGAGAAGTATCTCTTCTGAGGATCGAAAGACTACAAGATAAACGGAGGTTGTCCCGCTGGCGGGGCAACCTCCGTCGGTTATATCGGTCGCAGGCCGTGCATTACTCGGCGGCGGTGCGCCGCCATGTTATGGCGCCGCCGACGGAGTTTATCAGGTACATCGAGTATTTTATTACCATAAGTCCGCCGACGATCTCGCCGTCGGCCATGACTATGCCCCACAGAGCGATATTGGCGATGTTGCCAGCGATCCAGAACAGCCACTGCTGCCAGAAAGCGAATGTCATCAGCACCTGACCTATGACGAATACGACCGTGATGAACGAATCCTTGAACGGCTGTGCGGCGTCGGTCAGCGTGCGCATCGTATACCAGACGGCTGCGATAGCTACGGCCGCCGCAGCGAGGCACAGTAGCATCTGACGGCCGGTCATCGAGCGCGCCTTGACTCTCGACCTATCGGCCGAGTCCTTGCGACGGCTCCATGCCCACCAGCCGACGAACTGCATCGGCAGATAGTAGAGCGCATTGAGTGCGGCCTGCCCGTAGTTGGATGCGTTGTAGGCTATGACGGCGTAGAGAGCGACATTGACGGTGCCGAATACGAAATTCCAGATGCTGCGGCGGGCGCTGAGTACGGTGCCCGTGACGCCGAACAGCAGCGCGACGGTGCCCATTATGTCGACTCTGTGCTGGATGACGGAGTAGGCGACGGCCGAGCCGAGCGTAAGGACGATTATCGTATAGTCTATCGGGCGCAGGACTCTCCTGCCGGCATCTGTTTTCATAGGTTTGCGGTTTTTGAAGGTGCTTATAATGGCTGAATCGTGATAATTACTTTCGGCATGGCGGTGCGTGCGGCGGATCATTTCCACTCCTTATAGGGATACGATCTGAGATGAGAGTTGTAGTATCGGCGGTCGCCCGTTACCTCGCGGCCGAGCCACTCGGGCCGGGGATACTCCTCGTCGACTCGCGTAAGCTCGACTTCGGCCAGTGTCAGTCCCTCGTTGTCGCCGTGGAACTCGTCGACTTCGAAGATGTGGCGGCCGACAGGCACCAGATAGCGGTGTTTGTCGATCAGGGCGCCGACGGCAAGGTGGAGCAACTCGCGCGCATCGCCGCTCGGAATCTCCGTCTCCCACTCGAAACGCGACAGCCCGCCGTCGTCGGATGCCCCCTTGATAGTCAGGTAGGCGCGCTCGTCGCGTAGGCGCACGCGCACGGTGCGGCCGCCCGTGGAGCATATATACCCCTGCACGATATGCGACGAGGATACGGCTGCGGACTTGTAGTCGCCCGCCACCAGAAACTTTCGTTCGATCTCCTGTGCCATAAGATTAACGTTTTTGTCCGGCGAATCGTCTCGCCTCCGCAAGAAGCCAGTCGAACAGCGCCCGCATGCGCTCGTCGCCATATTTGACTGCGGATATTTCGGGGTGGAACTGGACGCCGAGCATGGGTCTGCCGTCTTCCGGTTCGATGACCTCGACGATGCCGTCGCGGCTTATGCCCGTCGCGCGGAATCCGTCGGCCGTGCGGCGTACCGCTTGGTGGTGGAACGAGTTGGTCTTGTATCGGTCGCAGCCCATGATGCGGGCGATGCGCGAGCCGGGGGCGAACTCTACGTCATGATATCCGAGCGAGTCTTTCGCCCGCTGGCGGTGCTCGGCTCTGCGTTGCGAAGGCAGATCCTGCCACAGCGTGCCGCCGAATGCGACGTTGATGATCTGCTCGCCGTGGCAGATGCCCAGCAGCGGCAGACCTATTCTCTCGGCAAGGTAGACCAGCCGCAGGTCGTAGACATCGCGCAGCGTGTCCAGATCGCCCAGACGCTCGTGGTGCGGCTCGTCCCAGAATGCCGGGTCGATGTCGTCGCCGCCGATGAGCACCAGTGCGTCGATGCGCGACAGCTGCTCGGCCAGAACGTCGGTGTTCTGCGACATAGGTATTATCACGGGAAGACCGCCGGCCTGCTCTATCGCCTCGGTATATGTGCTGCGCACGCTGTTGCGCGCCTGCTCGTTGACCGATATGCCGACTACGGGACGCATGCTGCGGTCGGGTGCCGGCAGCTCGGCCGAAAGGACCTCGCGGCGTATCTCTGCCGGACGGTCGGAGAGCTGCGCTGCGGCGGGCAGCGTGGCGAGCAGCAGAAGCAGGGTATGGAGCAATCGTTTCATACTATCTCAGGTTTTTGAGCAGCGTTTTGCGTTCGGCGTCGATGCGGTAGCTCTCGACGGCCTTCTGTATCGTTTTGCGGTGTGTCCACTCCGGGAGCCGTCGCTCGCGGATGTAGGGCAGCGTCGCATCCCATTGTTTGACCAGCGCGATGCTGAAATACCATGCCGCGGCGATACGGATGTAGTAATCGTCGCGGTCGATGTCGGCCACCCAATCGAGGTGCTGCGGATCGAAACCCTCGTCGAGAAAGAATTGCAGCAGCGTGACTATGCCGAAACGCACCGTATAGGTGTGGGACGACGAGAGCCACCGGGGTATGTATTCGATAACCCGGTGGCGATGTTTCGAAAATATCTTCGGCGCGAACAGATCGCACGTCGCCCAGTTGTCGATTCGTGGCAGGAATCCGTCGACGAGGGGCAGCACGGTGTCGATGTCGCGGCTCGACGATGCGATGATCCACGCATGTATGTTGTTCTCCTCGTAATAGCGGTGGGGCAGGTCGGCAAGGAATGCGGCGCAGTCGTCGCGCGATGCCAGCTGCCGGGCATAACGTCTGAGTATCGGCGTGCGAACGCCGATTATGCGCTGCTTGTCGAGTGCGGGCACCAGCTTCGAATGAAAGTCGCGGTAGGCCTCATCCTGCATGGCGAACAGGTCGCGTTGTATGTCGGTCATCGTCATCTGAAAAGCGGTTCTATCCAGTAATATATTACGCCCCATGCCACGAAGCGGCCGCACTTGCCTACGAGCATCCACCATGCCGAGGGCCAGAAGCGCGCCTTGAAGAAGCCGAGCACCACGGCGAAGACATCGCCGATGAACGGCACCCATGTCAACAGCGCGAGCCATGCGCCCCAGCGCTCGACGCGCTCTTTGTAGCGGTAGACCGTTTCGGGTTTTATGCGGAACCACCGCTCCAACCACTCGGTTTTGCCGAGATATCCCACGCCGTAGGATGTGAGCCCACCGAGCCAGTTGCCTGCGGTGGCCACGACGATCGTCGTCACGGGCTGGCCTCCGGCGGCGAGCATGGCCACAAGGAGTATGTCGGAGCTGAACGGGAATATCGTCGCCGCCAGAAATGCGCCGGCGAAGAGCCCGATATAGCCGTATTCGATCAATCCCTCCATAGCTTTGAGGCAGCGGTCGCGGTGTGTTTATCCGCGGTATAAGCCATGCTTGTTGAAGTCGTACCAAGCGTCGATATTCTCGCGCGTGTCGGCTTCGAGCGCGAGCAGCATCTCGCGGGCGAACTCTATGCCGGCCGAACCGTTGGCCGTGACTATGGAGCCGTCGGCGACGGCCTGCCGCTCGATGAAACCTTCGGGGTTGGTATAGCGTTCGCCGCCCCACAGGCGGAGCTGGTCGAGCCCGTTGCCTGTGTGCGTCACGTCGTTGAGAAATCCGTGTGCCGCCATGAACGATGCGCCGTTGCAGATGGCACCTACCGTTTTGCCTTCGCGCAAGGCTCGGGCGACCAACTCTTCGACGCATCCTGCTTCGGGCTTGTCCCAGCTCATGCCGCCGACCAGAACCAATGCGGCATAATCTTGGGGCATGCTGTCGAAGTGGTAGTCGGGCATAGTGCGGAAGCCGCCGATCGAGCGTACCGCGTCGGATGTCGGTGCGACTGTCGCGGTCGTATATCGAGTATCGCCGAGCGGCGTGACGCCTGAGTTGAGCGCTGCGGCCAGAGGTGCAGCCTCCCATTCGGCGTATTTGTCGAGCAGAACGAAGAGTACATTATTTTTCATGAATCATACGGGTTTTAATCGCTGCGAAGATACTAAAAATTTTATCGGCCGCAGCGGTGCGGCATCTCTTTATTGGGCAGAGTGCGACATCATCGCTCCGTTGTGCTGCTCTCAGCAGCCGTCGCACGAGGAGTCGCGTCCGGCCTCGGTCTCTATTTCGAGCGTAGAGTGGTCGATGCCGTGTTCGGCCAGCAGACGCTTGGCGCGGCGCCGTACACTCTCCCATGATGATAGGTCGTCGACTACGAGATGTGCCGTCATGGCATTTTGGGTGGTGCTGATGCCCCATATATGTATATGATGCACGTCGCGTATGCCGTCGATGCTTAGCAGTGCCTGCTCGATCGAGGCTACGTCTATGCCGTCGGGCACGCCGTCGACGGCCAGCCTGAACGATGCCGTCAGCAGATTCCATGACGAGTAGACGATGATGCCGGCCACGACGATGCCTATTATGGGATCTATGACATTCCAGCCGGTAAGCGATATGACGATGCCCGAGACGACTACTCCTACCGATACCAGCGCGTCGAGGATCATGTGCAGATATGCGCCGCGGATATTCAGGTCGCGCTCCTTGCCCGATCTGAGAAGCCGCGCCGACAGGTAGTTGACCGCAACGCCTGCGGCGGCCGTTGCGGCGACGCCCCAACCGGCTACGGGCTGGGGATCGAGAAACCGCTCGATGCTCTCCCGGATTATGCCGACCACGGCAGCCAGCAGCAGGAGCGCGTTGAGCAGCGATATGAGGATAGATGCTTTCCTGTATCCGAATGTATATTTTGCAGTGGCTTTGCGTGCGGCGAGCCGGACGGCGATCAGGGCGAGCAGCAGCCCTGCCACGTCGCTCAGGTTGTGGCCGGCATCGGCCACCAGCCCCATGGATCCTATGCGGATACCTACGGCCACCTCGGCCAGGGCATAGGCGATGTTGATAGAGATTCCGATTAAAAGCGCCCGCGAGGCCGTTCCGACCGTCATGGCGTGCGTGTGATTGTGTTTGTGCATAATCTCGGGAGTCGGGTGTAAAGTAAACTGAAAATATCTCGATGCTCGTATGAAGCAAATATATGAACATTTCTTAAATTTTTCATGGCAAAACGTAACACGGTTTGCAAATTTTGTTTAATTTTGTTAAAATTTGTTACCTGAACTTATGAAACGCATATTGGTTTTGGGCGCCGGAGGTCAGATCGGATCTGAGTTGGTGCCATATCTGCGAAAAATTTACGGTGCGTCGAACGTCCTCGCTACCGATGTCAAACCTTGCGAAGCGCTCAGCGCCGAGGGCCCGTTCGAAACTCTCGATGCCCTTGACGGTGTGCGTTACGCCGAGCTGGTGGACAAGTATCGTATCGATGCTATCTACAACCTCGTCGCGCTGCTGTCGGCTACCGGCGAGAAGAATCCGCAGCTGGCGATGCGTATCAACATGGGTGCTTTGCAGAATTCGTTGGAGATAGCCCGCGAGAAGAAATGCTCGCTCTTCACGCCCAGCTCGATCGGTGCGTTCGGCGGCGATTTCCCGCGCGACAACACTCCGCAGGATACTATCATGCAGCCCAATACTATATATGGCGTATGCAAGGTATCGGGCGAGCTGCTCTCCAACTACTATCACTCGCGTTTCGGCGTCGATACGCGTTCGGTGCGTTTCCCCGGTATCATCTCCAATGTGACGCTGCCCGGCGGCGGAACCACCGACTATGCTGTCGAGATATATTACGAGGCCGTGCGCACGGGACGTTTTACCTGCCCCATATCGCACGACGTATATATGGATATGATGTACATGCCCGATGCGCTGCGTGCCGCGGTCGAGTTGATGGAGGCCGACCCGTCGCGACTCAAACACCGCAACTCGTTCAATATCGCCTCTATGAGCTTCACACCCGAGATCATCTGCGAGGCCGTGCGCCGTCAGATACCCTCGTTCACTATGGACTATGACGTGGAGCCCGTGAAGGATGCTATCGCGCGCAGCTGGCCGAACAAGCTCGATGATTCGTGCGCCCGCGAAGAGTGGGGCTGGAAGCCTCAGTGGGATCTCGACTCGATGACCGTCGACATGCTCGAAGCGGTCCGCCGAAAGACGCTCTGATCCATTGCGCAGGAGATACATAAGATACATATAGCTCCGGTCATATAGTCACAGCCCTCGCAGCACGTGTGCGGCGAGGGTTTTTTGTTGCCGTTATTCGCTGCGGGAGATAGGAGGCTGAGCAATCGTTTGCTGCCGTCTGGCTTTTGAATGCGAACTTTATTTGCGAATTTGCTTTCGGATTCGGATTTTTTGTTGTAATTTTGGAAAGAACCTTAAAATATTCTATATATGAAAAAACTTCTTCTCGGTGACGAGGCGATTGCTCAGGGCGCCATAGACGCAGGTCTGTCCGGCGTATATGCCTATCCGGGCACTCCGTCGACCGAAATAACCGAATTTATCCAGCTGCACGAATCGAAGCGCGGTGCGGATGCCGCACCTATCTTCTGCCGCTGGTGCGTAAATGAAAAGACCGCTATGGAGGGTGCGCTCGGCATGTCGTACATGGGCAAGCGCGCAATGGTATGTATGAAGCATGTGGGACTCAACGTTGCCGCCGACGCCTTCGTCAACTCGGCTATGACAGGAGTCAACGGAGGTCTGGTCGTGGTTGCTGCCGACGACCCGTCGATGCACTCGTCGCAGAACGAGCAGGACTCGCGCTTCTACGGCAAATTCGCGATGATGCCCGTATTCGAGCCCTCGTCGCAGCAGGAGGCATACGAGATGATCGGCAAGGCGTTCGACATGTCGGAGAGCTGCCGTCTGCCGGTGCTGATGCGCATTACCACGCGCATGGCGCATTCGCGTGCCGTGGTCGATATTACCGAGTCTCCGCGCAGGCAGAACGAGAAGAGATTTCCGGAGGATGTACGCAGCTGGATTCTGCTGCCTGCATTCGCACGTCGCAGATATGCCCGACTCGTCGAGCAGCAGAGCGAGCTGGTGCGTCTGTCGGAGTCATCGTCGCACAACTCATACCGCCGCGGCGAGGAGCCGTCGCGCGCTGTCGTAGCATGCGGTATAGCATATAACTATCTCAAAGAGAACTGCCCCGAGGGTTGTAAGAGCAGCGTCTTGAAGATCTCGCAGTATCCGCTGCCCGAGGCGCTCATCGGGCAGATGGTCGCCGACGGTGCCGAGGAGATCATCGTCATGGAGGAGGGACAGCCTGTCGTCGAGGAGATGATGCGCGGTCTGGTGCCCTCGACAGTGGCCGTAAAGGGACGCCTGACGGGCGAGCTGCCGCGCATGGGCGAGCTTACGCCCGACTCGGTGCGCAAGGCTCTGGGTATGGAGGCGCTGCCGAGCCGCGAGGCCGACGATCTGATCGTGCCGCGTCCGCCCGCCCTGTGCGTGGGCTGCGGTCATCGCGATATGTACACGGCGCTGAACCAGGTGGCGGCTGAGTATAAGGATGCCCGCATATTCGGCGATATAGGATGCTATACGCTCGGCGCTCTGTCGCCGTTCCATGCGATACATGCCTGCGTCGAAATGGGTTCGTCGGTAACCATGGCCAAGGGTGCCGCCGATGCCGGACAGTGGCCGTCGGTGGCCGTCATCGGCGACTCTACCTTCACTCACTCGGGTATTACGGGTCTGCTCGATTGCGTCAATTCGCGCTCCAATGTCGTGATCGTCATCTCGGACAACCTTACAACGGGTATGACCGGCGGTCAGGACTCGGCCGGCACGGGGCGTCTGGAAGATATATGCCGCGGCGTAGGCGTCGACCCGGCGCACGTGCGTGTGGTCGTGCCGCTGCCCAAGAACATGGAGCAGATCAAGAGTGTCCTGCGCGAGGAATTCGAGTACGACGGGGTATCGGTAGTCATCCCGCGCCGCGAATGTATACAGACATTGAAACGACATGCCAAACAACAAAAAAAGCAGTAGACGTATGAAAAAAGATATAATTCTCGCCGGTGTCGGCGGTCAGGGCATACTCTCGATCGCGACAGTCATAGGCGAAGCCGCACTCGCGGAGGGGCTGTTCATCAAGCAGGCCGAGGTACACGGCATGAGCCAGCGCGGCGGCGACGTGCAGAGCAACCTGCGCATATCGTCGCAGGAGATAGCCAGCGACCTTATCCCCGTTGGCGGCGCCGACATAATAGTATCGCTCGAACCTATGGAGGCGCTGCGCTATCTGCCCTATCTGAAAAAGGAGGGCTGGATAGTGACCAGCAGCGTGCCGTTCGTCAATATAGACAACTATCCCGACATCGAGGCTCTGAGAGAGCATCTCGACCGTCTGCCCAACCGCGTGGTTCTGGACGTGGAGCAGCTGGCTCGCGAAGCCGGTGCGCCCGTGCAGTCGGCCAACATGGTGCTGCTGGGCGCCGCCGTGCCCATGCTCGACATAGAGTACGAGAAGATCGAGGCCGGCGTAAGACGTATCTTCCAGCGTAAGGGCGAGGAGGTTACGGCCAAGAATATTGCGGCGTTGCGTGCCGGTTACGACAACAGCAAAAAGTAGGGCGTTATGGATAGACCATTGGACAAACGGCTCGTCGACGATATATGTATAGCCAACGGCCTGCGCAATGCGCATGAGTTGGGCGTGGCGTCGATACGTCAGCTCGTGAGCGTCGTGTCGAATATCGAGCGCGAGACGGGCGAGCGTTACATACGCATGGAGCAGGGCGTGCCCGGACTGGATGCCGAGCAGATCGGCGTCGAGGCAGAGTGCGAGGCGCTGCGCAGGGGCGTGGGCGCCAAGTATCCGCTTATAACGGGTATCGACCCTCTGAACAAGGCAGCCAGAAGATTCATCAAGGCTTTCGTCGACATCGACATTCCGGAGGAGTGCATCGTGCCGACGGTAGGATCGATGCAGGGTGCTTTCGCAACGATACTTACATTGAGCCAGCTGCGCAAGCAGCGCGATACGGTGCTCTTCATCGACCCATGTTTCCCGGTGCAGAAGGCGCAGTGCCGCGTGCTGGGCGTAAGAGTAGAGGCGTTCGATGTCGTGGAGTATCGCGGCGAGAAGTTGGAGGCCAAGCTCGAAGAGCATCTTAGCTCGGGGCGCATCAGCGGCATCATATTCTCCAATCCCAACAATCCGTCGTGGATGTGTCTGACGGAGCAGGAGTTGGAGATAATAGGCCGCATGGCGACCAAATACGACTGCATCGCGGTCGAGGATCTGGCATATCTCAACATGGACTTCCGCGAGGATCGCAGCCGTCCGTTCGAGCCGCCGTATCAACCAACCGTCGGTCGTTATACCGAGAATTGCGTGCATCTGCTATCGTCGTCGAAGATATTTTCGTATGCCGGTCAGCGCGGCGCCGTTGTGGCGATAAACCCGGGTGTGGCCAAGCGCTGCTTCGATGATATCGGTGTCAGGTACGGCAACGACGGAGAGTTTCGCCGCAACTTCATATACTCTATCGTATATGTTCTCTCGGCCGGCGTGACCCACTCGGTGCAGTATGCCATGGCGGCTATGTTCGATGCGGCGTGCGAGGGCAGACTCGACTTCGTAGGCCATACGCGCGAGTATGCGCGGCGTGCTGCGCGCGTCAAGGAGATCATGCAGCGCAACGGTTTTCATGTGGTCTACGACAACGACTGCGGCCGCGAGGTGTCGGACGGCTTCTTCTTCACGTTCGGATATAAGGACATGACCAGCGAACAGCTTATCAACAAACTTATTTACTACGGTGTGAGCGCCATCGCCCTCGGCTCGACGGGCAGCGCGCGCGAGGGCTTGCGCGGCTGCGTATCGAACCTTACCGAGGACCAGTATGACGAGTTCGACAGACGTTTACAACTTTTCAGCCGCGATTATTGATTATGGAGAAGATAAATTACGTATCGGCCGCCGAGGCGGTCAAGTTGATAAAATCGGGCGACTCGGTATACATTCAGGGCAGTACGTCGATTCCTGAGGTGCTGGTGCGTGCTATGACCGACCGTGCCGGCGAGCTGCGCGGCGTGAAGGTCTACTCGGCATTCGCCATAGGGCGCGAGGACGCGCCGTATGCGCGCAGGGAGCTTGTCGACTCGTTCGAGGCCGTCAGCTTTTTCGTGGCCAACAATCTGCGCCGTGCCATTCGCGAAGGTGTCGCGCAGACGATACCGGGCTTTTTGGGCGAGATACCTTTCCTGTTCCGCAGCGGTCAGGTGCCTCTGGATGTCAGCCTGCTCAATGTCTCGGAGCCCGACGAGGAGGGGTACTGCTCATACGGCATATCGGCCGATCTTGCCGTGTCGGCCGTAGAGTGCTCTAAGACGGTTATAGCGCAGGTCAACCGTTACATGCCGCGGACGTTCGGCGATCCGGTCATCCACGTCTCGAAGATCGCAGCACTGGTGCGCGGCGATGAGCCGCTGGTGGAGCTGCCGACGGTCGTGCCCAACGATGTCGAGCGTCGCATAGGACAATATATCGCCGCCGAGATACCCGACGGAGCGACTATGCAGATCGGCGTGGGCGGTATACCCAATGCCGTATTGGATGCCCTGCACGACCATAAGCATCTGGGACTGCACACCGAGGCGATGACCGACGGCGTGGTGCCGCTTATCGAGAAAGGCATTATCGACAATTCGCAGAAGAAGATACTGCCGGGCAAGTCGGTGGCATCGCTCGTGTTGGGCAGCCGCCGTCTGTACGACTATCTCGACGGCAACCGCGATGTTGTGATCCGCGACGTGGCATGGACGAACGATCCTGCCATTATACGCCAGAATCCCCGCGTTATGGCCGTAAACTCGGCTATCGAGGTCGATCTTACGGGACAGATATGCGCCGACTCGATCGGCGAGACGATATTCTCGGGTGTCGGCGGCCAGCACGACTTCATGTACGGCGGCGCCTTGTCCGAGGGAGGCAAGTGCTTCATCGCTCTGCCGTCGATGACCGGCAAGGGGTTGTCGAAGATAGTGCCGACGCTGGCTCGCGGAGCGGGTGTCGTGACTACGCGTTTTCAGGCGCAGTACATCGTTACGGAGTACGGTGCGGCGTATCTGCGCAACAAGAATCTGGCGGAGCGTGCACGCGCCCTTATCGGCATCGCGCACCCGTCGGTAAGAGAGGAGTTGGAGCGCGCGGCAACCGAGCGCTTCGGCATCGGGTTCCTGAGAACACGATAGCGGCTTCGGCGGGATGCCGCCGCATATAATGCTTACCCCTGCTGCATAGTGCGGCAGGGGTAATCTTTTGTGTACGGTGCAGAGCGTCAGCTGCTCGGCCGGGATCAACGTTGTCCGGGAAAGGATTCGACGAATCGGATCGTGAAGTCTTCGAAGCTCGTAACGAAGCGGATGCTGAAATCCTCGTGCGACGTGACTATTTGCCAGCGTCCGCATCTGTCGGGAAAGCTCTCGACAATCTTTACGTCGAGGTCGGGAGACGCATCGACTACTCGAACATCGAAGTCGGCATCGGCATCCACGATTTTGACACGTCCGTACAGACGCTTTCCCTTGCATTTGCAATCCTCGATCGGGGCGGCCGATATGTACGCAGCGGCAACCGCAAGAAGCACGATAAAAGTAGATAACCGTTTCATAATGTCTGATTCGATTGACCGTAAACGTCTGTGCAGGCGTGCGGATATCTATTGCAGATGCGCCCGTCAGCCTTTTTGCGGGCGGTTGAACAGATGCTCCATAAGCATGACCGCGATTACGCCCATGGCGAAGCCGTTGCCTATGAGAGGACGTATGATCTCCGGTACGGCGGCGGCCGGAAGCGAGGTGCACAGCAGTGCTATCATTATGGGAATACTCAGCGTGAGGGCATCGCCGAAAGTGGCGGCGGCGCCTGTCGAGCGCATCATATCGAATGATGCCGCGAGCTGCGTACCCATTAGGTAGAGCAGTACCGAACCGATGACGGGATTGGGTATATGCGACAGCAGCCAGATGAGGTGCGGCGACAGCGCGCACAGTATAAGACCCACGGCCGCAGGCAGCAGGGCATGGCGCGAGGCGCACGACGACGAGGCTATGACACCGGGGCTCATCGAGTAGTTGACCGGGCCGAGTACTCCGAGCGACCCGGCGACGATGTTCATCGCGCCGGTAATGCAGACTCCGCGACGCAAGCGGCTCGGCATCCGGTCGGCCTGCAACATGGCGCCGAGCGACTCTATTGAGCCGATATCGTTAATGAGCAGTGCCGTGTAGCAGAGTATGAATGCGAGCACCAGTCCCGGGTCGAAGACGAAACGGTCGATAAAAAGCGATACTTGCGAGTAGTCGCTTTCGACGACGATCGCAGTGGGGTAGAGCATGTAGTATATTGCGCTGCCGACGACCAGTGCGACGGGAATGGTAAGGCTTTTCCACACTCCGCGCAGCATGCGGTTGGCCACGACCATGGCGGGAGTCGCCATAAGGGCGAACAGAAGTCCGAAGGTGTGAGGCGAGTCAGTCCCGGCGGCCGGAGTGAATACGAGCCCCGATATGGTGGGGGCTAGCGTGAATGCTATGAGCATCAATATCACGACGACGATACGGGGCGTGAACAGCCTGCCCAGTCGTCTGAGCGCGCCCAGAGCACCGAGCAGCGTCACGGCAACGCCGCCGCATATTATCGACGAGTATATGGCATCGACGTCGGCTTCGGCGCGCAGCGAGGTAATGACACCCACGAGCAGTACGGCGGCGGGTCCGACAACAAGCGGCATGCGATGTCCCCAAAGGATCTGTATGATCGTCGTGATGCCGGTTACGGCGAACATCTTCTGCGAGAAAAACATCTTTTCGGCCTCGCTGCCTGTTGCGACGAACGTGCTTGTGGCGACGACGGCCACGGCCAGCACAAACCATTGCAGCGCGTATGCCGGCATCTGTCCGACGGGCGGACGATCGTCGAGACCGTATTTCAGATTCATATCTTGTCGTATTTGTGTTCGAGGAAGTAACGCTGCGACTTGACCAGATTGCGCGAGTGAAGCACCAGAGTCTTAGTCTCGTTGAGAATGGTCAGATAAAGCATCGACGCCTTGGTCGAGGTCTCTTTATGCTTGATGCGCAGCAGCTGGTTGGCCGTGGCCTCGGATATGTTCTCGAACAGCTGGTCGCGAAGCTCCATTATCAGATCCAGATCGCCGAAGTCGTTGCGTTGCAACATTATGTTGATATGCGAGAATATCTGCTCCACGTCGTCGTTGATGTGCATCAGATCGTCGATCTGCTCCTTGGACATACCCTCGTGGTTATTGTCGATATGCTCGAAGCAGGGGCGGGTAATATGGATCAGCGACTTAGATATCTCGCTCAGATAGTCTACCACCTGCACGTAGTACTGCGCCGCGTTGATCTCGTACTCCTTCATTCGGGCTATCGTGGGCATGATCTCGTACTTGCGCTCCTTGGAGCGTTCATATATCTCGTTGGACTGCTGCACCACCTCCTTCAACGCCTTGCGGTTCTCCTTGAAGGTGGCGATCAGCGTGCGGTCGTATATCTTGGTAATGTTGCGCATGGTGTCGATCACGTCGGCGACGCCGATATTGATAGCGTCCTGAGCGGTCTTGACCACGGGTTTGCTCTCGGTGGTTTGGGCGGCCTTGCGGTTCTTTTTGAGGTTGCTCCTCAGCAGCAGCCAGCCGCACAGCAGCGAGACGCCGTAGATTGCCGCATCGCCGCCCTTGACAAGCGTAAGGCCGACTACGAAGGCGATGAGCATTGCTCCGAAACCGGTGATGAACCAGCCCGAAACGACGGTAAGCACACCCGAAATGCGGTATACGGCACTCTCGCGACCCCATGCTCTGTCGGCCAGGGACGAACCCATAGACACCATGAAGCATACGTATGTGGTCGACAGCGGCAGTTTGAGCGATGTCGCTATCGAGATCAGAATCGATGCCGTAGTAAGGTTGACCGTCGCGCGGATAAGGTCGTATGAACCGCCCTCGCGCTCCTCGTCGGTCAGCGGCTCGAAGCGCTTGGCGATCGCGTGCTGGATGCGTTGCGGCATGATCTGCTCGTAGGCCGAGTTTATGGCCATAGCCATGCGCACCAGACCGCGCGAAGCGTTGGTGGCGCCGTACTGCTCTCCGCCTTCGTCCTGTGACGAGAGCGACAGCTCGGTCTTGCTGACCGACAGCGCGCGCTTCGACGTCCACAGAGTGACGATCATTATAAGACCAGCGCCGAGGAGGAGCAGCGGATCGGCCGAGGCCTGATTTTCCAGAAAACTCATGTTGTCGAGCATGCCGCCGTTGGCGCTCGCCTCGCAATATGATTCGTAACCGGCGACCGGAACGCCGATGAAGTTTACCAAGTCGTTGCCGGCGAATGCCAGTGCGAGGGCGAAGGTGCCGGCGAGAATATTGACTTTAAGGATGTTGACCTTGAACATCTGCGCGAAGTAGAGCAGTATGCTGCATACGACCCAAATAGCGGCCAGCGACAGCAGCAGATTCTCGTCGATGAACTGTATGACGGGATTGTCGTGCAGCATGCCTTTGAGACCCTTGAACAGAGCGAAGTAGACGATCGCCGTGAACGATATGCCGCACCACAATGCGCCGAAGCGGCGGAACATAGGCTTGTAGCGGAACGAGAAGAGCAGGCGCGAAAGGTACATTACGAATGTACCGCACGTGAATGCGAGCACGACCGACAGCAGGATACCCGCCACGATAGTAAGCGCGCCGCCCGACTTGATGCAGTCGGCCATTTCGTTGGCCGGATTGAGCCACGACACGGCTACGGCCGAGCCCAGAAGGCAGAATACCAGCGCCACGGTGGTCGACGTGGGCAGACCCATGGTGTTGTATATGTCCAGCAGGATGATGTTGGCGAGCATGACCGACAGATATAGGATCATCACTTCGCGGAACGAGAACATGCTCGGATGGAACATGCCGCTTCGTGCAACCTCCATCATGCCGCTCGAAGTGGCGGCGCCGACTATGATGCCTATGGAGGCGACGGCCATGATGATCTTCAATGATGCGGCTTTCGAGGCTATGGCCGAGTTGAGAAAGTTGGCCGCATCGTTCATCACACCGATGAAGAGACCTGTGATGGCGAGAACTACCATTACGGCCAACATGAAAGTATAGATGAATTCCATCGCAGTTAGTTAGTAGTTTGTACTATGCGCGAACAAAAATAACACATACGCCACGATCGGCCAAACGCAGCCTATATTGTTAATGATTATTTAACATACTGCGTGAGCCTGCGTCGCCGACCGGGCTGTTCGGCGGATGCTGCCAACGCGGATAGTCTTGTAACTGCGTGATATGGGGCGAGAGAGTCCGGGATATGCCGCGATGCCGGCAGCCGTGTTCGGCCGAAGGTTGTACCCTCTGAAAACGAAACACCCTCGCTGCGGTCGCAGCGAGGGCAGATGATAATGTTTAATCGGGCAGTCGACTCATTACCTGCCGATAAGGCTCAATGCCTCGACCGGATTGTCGGTGGTAATGTAGTCGACGTTGTGATCGATGACCCACTTCAAGTCCTCGGTCTTGTTGACGGTCCAGACATTGACCGTGAGTCCGAGCTTGTGAGCCTCGTCGATCCACTTCGGGTTCTTCTTCAATACGTCGAGTTTGTAGTCGAGTCCGGTATAGCCTGCGGCATGGAGATATTTGGGTTTCAACGTGCCGTTAAGGTAGGCCACCTTGGTGCCTGCCGGTGCCAGACGTATCAGCTCGTTGCATACATGCTCGCGGAAAGCGATATACTCTACGCGATCCTGCAACTTGTGGCGCTTGACCGCATCGAGGACCATCTTGACGACCTTAGTCTCTATCTGCGGCGTATCGTGGTCCTTGATCTCGATGATGAGCTTGCAATTGCTGTCCTTGGCCGTTTGGTCGAGATACTCGTCCAATGTAGGTACGACCTCTCCGTTCTCCAACTTCTTCGAACGCAGCGTAGCCAAGTCGCTCTTCTGAACATTGAGACGGTCGGGGGCGTTCTTCTCGCCGAGCCACGGACCGTGGATAACGACGAGCTCGCCGTCGGATGTAAGGTTGACATCGCACTCCGAGCCGTATACGCCCAGCTGCTGTGCGTTTTCGAGTGCTGCCAGCGTGTTGCGTGCCGCGCCCTGTTTGGCATGGTAACCGCGGTGTGCTATTACCTGAGGCTGAGCTTGCAGCGACACCACCGCCAAGAGTGCGGCGGCGACAGTGATGATTTTTTTCATAGTAAAACAGTTAATAGTAATTCAGTGGGACAAATATACGCATAAGCGAGGGCAATGCCAAATTTATTTGAGCATTGCCGAGCGGAAGTATATTCGACGATGTCAAAAGTACGCAAAGCCGGGGGTAAAAGCAAACTTGTTTTCATTTTGACTCCCGCGCGCGTCTTCCGCGCAGCCGATAAACGGAACGTCGGGGGCGATAGCATACGTTCAGACGTATTGCCTTGCCCCCGACGTTACGGTGTGCCGCAGATGTTACTCTCCGAAATACTCGTTGAGCAGATATGCCAGACGGTAGCCGGCATTGCGCATCTGTATGTCGACCAGTTCGTGCGACAATTCGACGGTGTTAGGGTCGAGTGTCTCGGTATTGACCGGGTTCCAACGGTATATGACGGCGTTGTTGTCGGCGCAGTCGCGAACCCAGTCGTAGAGCGAGCCCGACTGTATCTTCTTTACATCGCGACGCTTGCATGTGTCGATGCGCTCGGCGACCTCTTCGGCCGACATCTCGCCGTAGATCAGCTCGGGCATCTTGTCGTAGACGCTGTGGAACGACTTCTGCGGTTTGCCGTTGAGCGTACACTCCCAGAAGCAGCGCGGCCCGGGGAAATACGAATGGGTCGGGCAGTGCATGTCGCCTACGAAGTGGAGCAGCATGCGCAGATTCATCACGACGGTCGAGTCGTTGAGTTCGCGGTAGCGGGCGAGGTTGTAGTCGGCGATCTGCAAGGCGCGTATGGCGTCGCCCTGTTTGAGACGGGCGTTGGGATTGTATTCGTGGTTCTCGTCGACGTTGTAGACATGCCATGCCGTTGTGTAGTCGATGCCCTTGTCGCGGCGGTGGTGGTCCATCCATACGGCATCGGTTTTCAGATCGTAGGGCATGTAGCGTGCGATGTTGCGTTTGGCCTTGTCGGTCAGATGACGCTCGGCAACCTTGATTACGACCTGATGTCCCAGACGTCCCCATGCGCCGGCCTGCTGCTGGCAGAGTATGCAGAGGGATGCCGCTAAGAGTAGAAGTTTTTTCATTTTGGATATGTTTTTAGTTAAAATAGTCTCAAAACGCAATCAAAGGTAATAAAAAAATAATCGGTTTGCAACGATATCCGGATATTATTGCATATACATCCGTAATTTCACTGTATTTGACTTCGTCGAAGATACTCCCGCTCGGCAAAATGCAAGTAAACTTGCTTTTGCGCTCGCTTATGCGTATATTTGTATCAGAAATTATTTCGACTGACATGTGGCAAACGATCGACGATAGTATTATAGCTGCCAGTGATTTCATAGGCGGTTATCCTCTCTTTACGGTATTGATAGGCGGCGGACTGGTTCTGCTCCTATATTCGGGTTTCGCGCCGTTCAGATATCTGGGACGCTCCGTCGCGGCGTTGCGGATGAAGGATGACGGTACGGCGGGGCAGATATCGTCTTTCGAGGCTCTTATGGGCGCCGTGGCAGCCACTATCGGTATGGGCAATATCGCCGGTGTGGCCATAGCGCTGAGCATGGGCGGCCCCGGCGCGATATTCTGGCTGTGGGTAAGCGCCGTCGTCGGCATGGCCACCAAGTTCTTCGAGGGTACGCTGTCGCAGATGTATCGCGGCCGCGACAGCCGCGGCGAATTGCAGGGCGGACCCATGTACATGATCGTCGAGGGGCTCGGGCGCAGGTGGCGCCCTATGGCCGTGTTTTTCTCTGCTATGGGTCTGGTCGGCACTCTGTGCCTTTACCAGTCTAATCAGCTCGTGGAGTCGATCGACACGGTATTCTTCGCATCGCAGGGCGAATCGCTCTCGACGGTGGGGCGGTTGTGCTTCGGCATCGGCATCACGGTTGTCGTCGCAACCGTCATCCTCGGGGGTATAAGGCGCATAGCGCGTCTGGCTACGCGCATGGTGCCGATGATGATAGCCGCATATTTCCTGCTGGTAGTATATATCCTTGCGACGCACCTGAGCGAAGTGCCCGACGTATTCGCCGCTATAATCCGTGAGGCGTTCTCGCTCAGGGCGGGCATAGGCGGTCTTTTGGGCGTTGCGCTGATAGGTGCGCGGCGTGCGGCCTCGGTCAACGAAGCGGGTGTCGGAACGGCCTCGATGATGCACGGCGCATCGCGTACCTCGGAGCCCGTTCGTGAGGGCTTCGTCGCCATGCTCGGCCCGCTGCTCGATTCGGGCATAGTATGCACCCTTACTGCCACGGCGATATTGCTCACGGGCGATTACGATGTCGAGGGCGTAAAGGGGCTGAATATCGCCCTCAATGCCTTCGATGCTGCCATGCCGGGCGTGGGCGGTTATCTGCTGCTGGCGATAGTGGTGGTGTTCGCATTCTCGACGATGTTCTCCTATTCGTATTACGGCACCAAGTGCGCATCGTTTCTGTTCGGTGCTGGGAGTGCGAAGTATTATAACCTCTTCTTTCTGGCGATGCTCGTTGTGGCGGCCGTGATACCGCTGCATACGGTCGTGGCCGTAATAGACATGTCGTATGCCCTAATGGCGCTGCCGACGATGTTCACGCTGCTGCGGCTGGCGCCCAAGGCCAAGCGTGCGCTTTGCGATTATATCGGCAGATACGACCGGTAGAAGACGTCGTCGGATCCGCGCCGCTGTCAGGGCAGAATCCTTTGCATATAGATGAAATAAAGCCGCATTCGGATCGCTCCGCGTGCGGCTGTATATTGTCGAAATCGACAGTATGTTATTTCTGCTCGTTGAGAATGCGCATGGCAGCATCGAAAATCGTAGTATCGTCGAGTGTCACCACACCTCCGTCGGGGCCCTGCTCTATGTGGATGCCTGCTCCCGCCTTGGCGTCGAGATGCTTGCCTCCGAAGTAGTTACGGACGGTCTCTACATCGATACCCAACTCGTCTGCTATGCGCTGCGAGCTGCCGCTGGGCAACTTGTCCTTGATGCGGCGCAGTTCGTTAAATGTGATAATCATAACTCTGTAATTATTAGAATTAGTATAATGTTGTTTCCCACTACTAAGTTAGGATTTTTTTTGAATACGGCCAAATATATTGCCAAAAAATTATAAAAAAGGAGGTTATCGTGAAATAACCTCCTTTTTGCCTGCCGCAGTTGAGCTTTACTCCTTGTCCTTAGGCTCTATGTATATCTGGAACAGCATAGGTGCGTAGGGCAATATCTCGGTGTTGGTCGAGACGACGGTAACCGCATCATCGTCTTCGGTGGTGTCGTATATATTCCCGTAGAAGTAAGGGTTATATCCGTAATAGCCCATATTGTACATGCCGCCGTAAGAGGTGCCGTAGTAGGAGTTCATATACTGCATGTAGTTGTAGTAGTTGAGCCAGTCATATGAGTTCGAGGTCGATGATGAAGACGACTTCGTGGAGCCCGTCTTTCCTACGATGCCGTAAGCGTATGTAGAGACGGTCAGAATCGATGCCCACTGTCCCAGACGCATCGTAGGCAGCGAATAGTTCCACGCGAGGATACAATTGTTCTCGGCATCGTCCGTCGTGTCGAACGTCAGCGCCGAACCCTCCGACTTGACCTCGCCGTAGACTATGCGCTTTACCTCGTCGATGTTGGTGTCGACGACATAACCGTCCAAAAGGCGCGTTATGTACCATACGTTTGCCTTGTCGATGCTTATGAGCGAGTCGGTCGTGAGCACCTCGTCGTATGTTATGCCCTTGCCGAATCGCTCGACCAGAGCCTCGTTGATCTCCTTGTCGATAGTCGACATCGGTTTGTCGGCGTAGATCTTGCCGCGCGAATAGAGCGTCTGTCCCGGGAACATCATCGTGTCGGCGCCTATGGCGTTGAAGTCGAACGTATCCTCGGCCGGCGTATAGGCGTAATTGACATAGAGCTGCGCCAGCGTGTCGACCGGACGGTGCCACCTGCCGTCGAAAAACTCCAACGGGCGGGGATCGATCTCCTCCTCTTCCTTGTCACCGACCTCGCCGCGCGTCAGCATGCGGCGATAGGATTTCTCGGTCTTGTCGGTGTTGTCCTTGGCATGCTCCGAGCAGATGCCGCCGTTGATATCGGCGAACGAATCTACATGGTTGCCCTCGTATGCCACCGGGTTGTTGGTATGGCCGTAGAGCGTCATTTCGACGATCATGGGTTTGTTGCCGTCGAGCGAGTACTGACCCTCGTAGCCTCCGTCGCCTGTTATGCCGGTGCCGCTGCCGACGACCGTTGACGGCAGATAGAGACGCATTTTGGTGCCGTAACGCGCCGAGTAGCTCTCGCCGCCTATGTTGAGCTCGTTGAATATGGCCAGATAGGTGCCCTCCATCAACGTATGGCTGTCCTCGCCGCTGAAACGGTAGTAGGGCACGTAGTGGGTGTATTCGGTATACGTACCCTGCTGCATGGCCGTGGCGTCGTTGCGCGATATGCAGACGTTGCCTTGCAGATCGCGGCCGGTAAAGTCGTACCATACCCATGCCGATTTGCCGGCTACGGGAATAGAGTCGGCGCAACCCTCGTCGAGTATTTCGACGTAGTAGCCGCCCTTCTCCTGATAGTTGTCTTTCAGATCGGGGCGATACTTGTCGATCCACGCCGCGAGCGCCATCTGTTCGATCTGGGGAAAGTCTGCCGACGGCTCCTCGACGCACGATACGAGTATCGTTGCCAGCGAGAGAATCAATGTCGGAACCTTGAACGGATATTTCATATTTACAGTTTAATTCCTTTTGTTTACCTTAATGATCGTGAAATACCATGCCACCGGCGACTGGTATGGCACCGTACCTATGGTCATGTCGTCGTAAGCCATCGTGAAGGTCATGTATACCTCGACGATATCTCCCTCCCGACAACCGACTAACGACGATTCGATGCCTTTTATTATATTGGTCGAGCCGACGGTTACCGCAAGCGGTTCGGTCGTCCATTCGTATGAGGTGTCGAGTCCCGCCTGCCGAAGGGCTTCGAGCGAGTCACTGTCGTTGGTGGCATATATGTTTTCGGCCTTTACCGTCTTGAAGTCGAAGACGTAGGCCGTATAAACCAGCTCGACGCTATCGCCCCACGCGATTTCGGTGCGCTGGTCGCGACCCTCGTCGTACATGTTGGTTATGTAGCGGTAGGCCGAGTTGCCGAAAACTGAGTAGTACTGCGGATTCTCTTCGAGCGACGAGTCGAGCTCGGATTCGGGTATCAGCCTCGGCGAGTGCGTCGAGCCCAGATACGAGGCCATAGAGGTCTGTTGGCGCGACAGAATGCCGTCGCTGTCTTCGCTGCAAGAGGCTAAGAGCACCGCCGCCGTGGCGAGGAGTATCGTTGCTACCTTTTTCATATTCATACAATCGCGCAAATTTAAGCAAAAAATTCGCAATAAGCAACCATAACCTCCCAATAGCGTCGTCGGAATGCGAAGATTGCCATGCCGATTGCACGATTCATTACATAAACGACCGCCGCACCGTGTGAGATATGTTGTCGGGGAGATTTTTTTCGGGGCAGAGATTGCCACGGGCGCCTCGATCGCCGGCCGCAAGAACCTGAAACCCCGATGCCGGATCGTCCGGCATCGGGGCTGAGGCAACCGCATGCGGTGCGGTTTATGGCTTCGGGCTGCGAATCAGAGCGCGAGCTGGTGGTAGGGTAGTCCCCATGCCTCGGCGACCTGACGGTATACCACCTTGCCTTCGACGACATTGAGCCCGAGTCGCAGTTCGGCATTGTCGCGGCATGCCGTCTGCCAACCCTTGTCGGCCAGCTGTATGGCGTATGGCAGCGTGGCGTTGGTAAGCGCCAGCGTCGAGGTGTAGGGCACGGCGCCGGGGATGTTGGCCACGGCGTAGTGGACGATCCCGTCGACCTCGTATATGGGATTCTCGTGCGTGGTGGCGTGCGACGTCTCGAAGCAGCCGCCCTGATCTATCGCCACGTCGACCATGACCGAGCCTTTCTGCATCGATGCGAGCATGTCGCGCGTGACGAGCTTCGGAGCCTTGGCTCCCGGGATAAGTACCGATCCGATGACCAGATCGGTGTCGCGAAGCTCCTGGCGTATGTTGTATTCGTTGGACATCAAAGTCTTGACATTGCGCGGCATGACGTCGGCCAGATATGTCAGGCGCGGAACCGATATGTCGCATATCGTCACGTCGGCACCGGCACCGGCGGCTATGCGTGCCGCGGCCGTGCCTACGACTCCGGCGCCTATCACGAGCACCTTCGCCGGCTTGACGCCCGGTACGCCGCCGAGCAGCTTGCCCTTGCCGCCGCGAGGACGTTCGAGATAATACATGCCCTCCTGCGTGGCCATGCGTCCTGCAACCTCCGACATGGGGACGAGCAGAGGCAGCGAGCGGTCAGGACGCTCGACGGTCTCGTATGCGCAGCAAATGGAGCCGCTGTCGATCATTGCGCGTGTGAGTTTCTCGGAGCTTGCGAAGTGGAAATAGGTAAAGACCAGCTGGCCTCGTCGAACGAGCGAATACTCCGGTTCGATAGGCTCCTTGACCTTTATTATCATCTCTGCGACGGCATATACCTCCTCGATAGAAGGCAGTATCTCGGCACCGGCCGAACGGTAATCGTCGTCCGAGAATCCGCTGTTGATACCGGCCGAAGCCTGTACGTAGAGACGGTGACCGCGGCGGGTCAGCTCCTTTGCACCCGACGGAGTAAGAGCGACGCGGTTTTCGTTGTTCTTGATCTCCTTTGGAACTCCAATGATCATAATGTTGAAAGTTTTAAGATTTGTTTTACGTTAAACCACCATGATTACTAATATTTGGTTTTCGATAATAAATATACGGATTATTTTCCGAAACATGCAATACTTCGGCAAAAAAAATAGAGGCAGTCCGGTTGCAGGGACGGCGTATAGGACGGTTATTGTCTGCGGAACGTGTAGAACTTGGCGGCGAGAAAACTGTATACGGCCGAGATGAGGGTCGTAATCATCTTTGAGGGCGTAGCCCAGAATCCCAGCGACTCGACCAGCAGCTTCATGCAGACATAGTTGATTGCCAGTGCGCCGGCGACGGTAAGGGCGTAGCGTGCGAGCTGTCGCCGCGACGAGTATGCCGTGGAGCGGAACGCCACGTGGCGGTTGAGCCAGAAGCCTATGAAGAACGTTACGGGAAAGACGATGACCAGCGAAGCTATATGGGGCGATATGACGACGAAGCCCAGATCGATGAACCGCTTGGCGATGACGAAGTGGTATATGAGAAAATACCACAGCGCATCGAGCGCTATGTTCATCGCGCCGCAGAGGGCATAGCGGAACAGCTCGCGCGTAACGAAGCGCGACACGGGCTTGATGTATAGAGCATCGGCCAGATCGGATATGATGCGAGCTATGCCCATACCGCGGCGTCAGCGGTTAACGGGGTGTATCCATGCTTGCGGGAAGTCGCGGCGATGACTGCGAACGAACTCCTCGCACCTGTCGCGCGTCGCGCTGCCGAATGCTGCCACGGCGTGCAGACGTCCGAGCGGACGTATTTCGTATTGCAGATCGGGTTGCGTGCGGCTGGCGGCGGCGATTGCGCGCTCGGCGTTTTCGCGGGTAGAATAGCTGCCTATGATTACGCGGAAGCGGACGGTAGCGTCCGGCTCGATATTGTCGGGCGCGACGCTCCGGGCAGCATCGGTAACGGCCGGCGCTGCCTGCGGCTCTTTCACGGTAGCCGGCTCCGCATCAGGCGACACGGCCTTGTCCGTTGTTCGCGCACTCTTTTCCGGAGCAGTATTCTCTGCGGGCAGAGCGTGTCGTTGTTCGATAGACGATGCGGCGAGTCGTTTCGGCTGCGGCTCTTGGATTGTGCGGGAGTCGTGAGGTGCCTGCCGGTAAGAGAGCATATACCATGCTGCCGCACCTATACACACCGTGAGCAGCAGTGCGGCGGTGCACCATAGCGCACCGTTAGAGCTACGACGTCCGACCGCCCTTACGGGAGCCGTTCCTGCCGGGTTGAGTGTCGACAGGAATGCCTCGTCGGCTGCGAAGCTCTTTCCGCGGAGCGTGCCTATGCCGGCTATCGACAGGGTAGAGTCGGAGAGAGTCTTGTCTCTCCACCTTTCGTATATGTCTGCTGCTGCGTCGGTGCCTATGCCTGCGGTGCGGGAGATAAGGTCGATTAACGATACGCCGGGTCGCGACGAGGAGAACTCCACCGTGATTCGCGGAGGCGCTATCGTTCGCTTTGACGTGTATTCGGCCGCCCGACGAACGGTGTAAAGGGTTCCGATATCGGGCAGCAGTACCTCCTCGCCCGATGTCAAGGCGTTGTATATTATTTTATTTACCTCGTTTACCATGCTTGTTACCGTTGTTGTCCTTTGCGGCGAGCTGCCGGCGGGCGTTCTCGGCTACCGCGTCGATGTCGACTACCGGCTTGCGGCGCAGCGACCACGCAATCATCACGATGCCGAAGAGAATGAACGGCATGCTGAGCCACTGTCCCATATCGAGCGTCATGCCCTCCTCGAAGGCCTCCTGCGGAATCTTGACAAATTCGATAAGAAAACGCGTGAAGAAGATGCCGATCATCGCCACGCCGAACAACAGTCCGGGGCAGCGGCGTCCTGCGTCGCGACGATAGTAGAGCCAAGCCAGTATGGCGAATGTAGCCAGATAGCACAGCGCCTCGTATATTTGCGTGGGGTGGCGCAGCGGCATTTCGGCTACCGTCGGATCGGGCAGGCCGGCATGACGCGCCTCCGATATTTCGTGACGGACGAACTTGAAGCCCCACGGCAGATCCGTGACGCGTCCTATGATCTCGGAATTGAACAGATTGCCCATGCGTATTATAGCGCCGCTCAGCGGGGCGACGATCGCTATGCGGTCCAACCCCCAAACGTATGGCAGCTTGTTGCGGCGCACGAAGATCCAGATGCCCAACATAATGCCGATAGTGGCACCGTGGCTGGCCATGCCGCCGTCGCGGATGTCGGTTATGATGCGCCACGGCTCGGGAAGATAGACCTCCGGCTCGTAAAACACACAGTGGCCCACGCGTGCGCCGACGAACGTGCCCAGCACGATCCACAGGAACGCCGACTCGGAAACCGATGCCGGCAGCCCCTCGCGGCGGCAGAAATTCGAAACGAACCAGTTTGCGGCAAGTATGGCTATCGCCCACATAAGGCCGTACCAGCGTATGTCGAGACCTCCGATGTCGATGAAGGTGGGATCGAAGTCCCAGACCACTGTCAATATGTTTTGCATCATACGATTTTTACTCGGTTAGTGGGGTGTCAATCGGCTGCGGCCGTGCTCTTTTTCAGCGTGAAGGCGAATGTCGTGCCCACGCCCTTTTCGCTGCGTACCGTAATGCGCTCGCCGTGTGCCTCGATGATATGTTTGACTATGGCCAGACCCAGACCCGTGCCTCCCTGCTCGCGCGAACGGCTCTTGTCGACACGGTAGAAGCGCTCGAAGACGCGGTTTATGTCCTCCTTGCCGATGCCTACGCCGTTGTCCTCTACCTCGATCAGTATCTTGTCGAGCATGTCGCGGAACTTGACGTTGGTCACGCCGCCGCCCTGACGTCCGTAGCGGATCGAGTTTACTATAAGGTTGACCAGCACCTGCCCGACATAGTGCTTGTCGGCCGCGACGCGGAACGACGAGGGCAGGCTGTCGGAGTACTTGACGTTGATCTTTATGGCATGGCGCTGCGCCTCGATCTCGTTCTGGTCGGCTATCTCCTTGGCCAGAGCCACGATGTCGAAGTTCTCGAAGTTGAGACGCGTCATGTCGTTTTCGAGCTTCGATATGGTATCCAGATCGCTGACGATGTTTATCAGGCGGTCGATGCTCTTCTCGGTGCGTTCGAGATACTTGCGGTTGATGAGCTCGTCTTCCAGACCGCCGTCGAGAAGCGTCGAAATGTAACCCTGGATGTTGAATATGGGTGTTTTCAGCTCGTGCGCCACGTTGCCCAGATATTGTTTGCGGAACTTCTCGATGTCTTTGAGCCGCGATATCTCCTTGTCGTTGTCCGTCGCCCATGCCGTCAGCTCCTCCGATATGTTCTCGACATGCTTGTCGCGAAGCTCGTCGACGATCTCGCCCGTGTGCACGTCGCGCGAGAGCACGATCGAGTATATGGGTTTGAGCTTGTAGGCCACGTATTTGCGGATGATGAGCAGCGTCGCCAGCGCTATGAGGATATAAGCCGAGAGAGATACGGTAAGCGTCATCCACCATTGCGCACCGTAGACGATCATGACGGCGGCGATGATAGCCGTTGCGATGAATGCGGTAAGCAGCGAAGCAAATTCCTTGGTTTTGATAGTCATTATGTTCGGACGTTAGTTGTTTATAATTGCAAGTTTGGCGACGACGCGCCATGCCTCGGTAATCTGCTCGCGGCGCATGGTCATGTCGTCGTATTCATCCCTGTTGCGCGCAACCAGCCGCAGCGAATCGTTGCTTCCGGCCGCGCGAACTTTACGCAAAGTTACACAATTTTGTGTTACCAGAGCATATTCGCCGCCGAGAATTATCTGCGATACGTCTATTTTTTTCAGGAAAACGTCCATTGCCGCCCACGCCGGTTCGCACATGGCGCGAGAGTGGGTGCGTATGGCCAGATCGCAGCCGTTTATCATGGGCATGTATATATGGTCTGCCGGCTCGATTCGGTCTATGTCGGCCAGTGTCGTTTCGAGCTCGCTGTCGTAGTAGGGTATCTGCTCGCCGCGGTCGTTGTCCGAAAGCAGCATGCGCCCCACGCCCGTCAGCAGCCATACCCGGTCGATCTCGGGAAAGACCGAAACGATGCGGTCGGCCAGATCGCGCGATATGCCGTTGTCGCCTCGTTTTATGCGGTACAGATTTTCGCCGCGAGTCAGTCCGATGTAACGGGCGAAGTAGTTGACTGTCATGTTCGCCCATTTTATTACGCTTTCAAGACGACTCCAATTACTCTCGATGTTCGTCATTTCGGAAAATTTTATTATCTTTGCGCATCGGCTCCGTAGTTCAATGGATAGAATATAAGATTCCGGTTCTTACGATGAAGGTTCGAATCCTTTCGGGGTCACTCGACGGGCGGTATTTATACCGCCCGTTTCGTTTTATTTATTATCGTATTATCGAACAAATATACACTTTAATATTGGATTTCACAATGTTTACGCCTTTTTTCATTGCAAATAACGGTCCATGGTGCAACTCCGTATATCGAAATTGCATATATTTGAAAATACGAAAGATTATCTTATATTTGTAGCTGCAAATCCGCAGTAGATATATGGGTACCGACAGGAACATGAGGAACATAGAGAGCGACAGGGAGTTCGAGAACCGCATAAGGCCGCAGGCGCTTACGAGCTTTGCCGGACAAGATAAGATCGTCGACAATCTCAGAATATTCATCAAGGCCGCACTTATGCGCGGCGACTCGCTCGACCACGTGTTGCTGCACGGACCTCCGGGACTGGGCAAGACGACGCTGGCCAACATCATCGCCAACGAAATGGGGGCGCAGCTGAAAGTCACTTCGGGCCCGGTGCTCGACAAGCCGGGCGATCTGGCCGGCCTGCTGACCAACCTTTCGCCGGGCGACGTGCTGTTCATCGACGAAATACACCGCCTCAGCCCGATAGTGGAGGAGTATCTCTACTCGGCCATGGAGGATTACAAGATCGATATCGTTCTCGACAAGGGCCCCGCCGCACGTTCGATACAGATCGAGCTGGCGCCATTTACGCTGGTCGGCGCCACGACCCGTAGCGGCCTTCTGACCTCGCCGCTTAGGGCGCGTTTCGGCATTCAGTGCCATTTGGAGTATTATGATGCGCCGGTGCTGGCCGGTATCGTGAAGCGGTCGGCGCATATAATCGACATATCGATCGACGACGATGCCGCGACGGAGGTCGCACTGCGCTCGCGCGGTACGCCTCGAATAGCCAATGCGCTGCTGCGCCGCGTCAGGGACTTCGCCATGGTCAAGGGCGAGGGGCATATCGATCTCGACATTACGCGTGTGGCGCTCTCGGCGCTCAATATCGATTCGCGCGGTCTTGACAGCATGGACAACCGCATATTGTCGACCATAATCGAGAAGTTCAACGGTGGGCCGGTCGGTCTCAATACCGTGGCCACCGCCGTCGGCGAGGAGGCCGGAACTATCGAGGAGGTATACGAGCCGTTCCTCATCAAGGAGGGATTTCTGAAACGCACGCCGCGCGGTCGCGAGGCTACCGAACGCGCGTATACGCATCTGGGTTACGATTTCCGCCGTGAGGATGAAGGACGTCTGTTCTGATGCAGAACAGACGTTGCAACATATGCGTCCGGACGGATCCTCCGATCCGCCCGGACGTCTTGTCTCGTCTCTGCCGGAGGCGGGTCAGTGCGCCTTGACGCGGATTATCTGTTCCCAGTCGGTCGTATATTTCGGCGACAGGTGGTTGCGGTTCATGCGAAACGGCTCGCGCCCTTCTGAGGCTATGCCTACCGTGTGCCGTCCGAAGCCAGCATTGAGCGCGTCGACGGCCGTCATCAGCCGGTCGTGCTTCGTGCGGTCGGCGGTGTCGAACAGGTCTTGTTGCGACGCGTCGTCGGAGCGTATGTCCGACAGTATCACTCCCGCCCGCGTATAGGCGAAGCCGCTGCTGAACATCGACTTCAACAGCGCGACGGCATGACCGACGATCTCCAACGTGCTCGATGTCGCAACCGACAGTTTAACAAGTCGGCTCCGGCAGCACTGAGGCGCACCCTCCTTGAAGCGGTCGGTCATGATGAATACCGTGATTTCGCCGCAGAGGCCGTGCTGCCGCCGCAACTTCTCGGCGCATGCCGCGGCATACTGCGCTATGCGCTGGTGCAGCTCGTCGAGGGTCGAGGCCGGCCTATCGAACGAGCGTGTCGTCGCGATGCGTTTCTTGGCGGGATGATTGTTCTCGAAGTCGATGCAGGCCTCTGCGTGCAGCTCTTTCCACATGCGAAGACCGACCAGGCTCATGTGGCGGCGAACCCACTCGGGCGGCATCTGCGTGAAATCCCATGCAGTCGCAACGCCGCAGCGTAGGAGCATGCGCTCCCAGCGAGCCCCGACGCCCCATACATCGCCTATGGGATACTTGCGCAGCACCTTCTCGATATCCTCCTGCCGATACATATAGCAGCAGCCGTCGAGCTTCGGATACCGCTTGCACAGCTTGGAGGCTATTTTCGCAAGAGTCTTCGTAGGTGCGATACCTATGCTGACGGGGATGCCCGTGTAGCGTCTGACGGTGTCCGCGGCTGTGTGCCCGAGCCTATCGAGCTTCTTGGGGTCGATGCCGCGCAGATCGAGAAACGCTTCGTCGATCGAATATACCTCTATGGCCGGTGCTATGCGCGAAAGCAGGCTCATGACGCGGCGCGACATGTCGCCGTAGAGCGCGAAGTTGGCCGAAAAGACATTGACGCCGTGCTGCCTGATCGTCTGCGAGAGCTTGAAGTACGGCTCTCCCATTCCGATCCCGAGCCGCTTGGCCTCGTTCGAGCGTGCTATGACGCAGCCGTCGTTGTTGGATAGAACGATTACCGGACGCCCTTCGAGCGACGGATCGAAGACTCGTTCGCACGAGGCGTAGAAGTTGTTGCAGTCGCAAAGACCGTACATGGCTCAGACCCTCTTTACGATCCAGCGCACGACGCCCCATACGGCGAAGTCGCTGCCCGTGGCGATTTCGATAGTGGGGTAGCGCGGATTGGCCGGTACGAGCAGTATCTTGTCGTGCAGCATGCGTACCCGTTTGAGTGTGAACTCTCCGTCGACGTATGCCACGGCCAGACAGTTGTCGTATGCCTCGACGGCCTTGTCGACCACGAGGATGTCGCCCTCGGCGATACCCTCTCCGATCATAGAGTCGCCCTCGACGCGTGCGAAGAATGTCGCTTCGGGGTGGCGGACGACCAGACGGTCGAGATCGAGCGACCCCTCCAAGAAATCGTCCGCCGGCGAGGGAAAGCCTGCGTGCACCGTGCTCTCGGCCATGGGCAATTCGATGTCGGTATCGTGCTGCGGACGGTATATTTTCAGTCGGTCTTCGTCTCTTTTCATGACGGCGTTTTACCGGCGTTTCGTCAAAAACCGTTCCTGCACGGCTGTTACGCCAAGCAATACGGCCGCACTCGCGGTGCGGCCGTATCCGTATAAGCTCTCTGATTTTACTGGTGCTCGGGACGCAGAAGGTCTTGTACGACCTTCACGGGCGAGAACGTCGTTATGGGCACGTCGACGAATACCGTGTTCCAGTCCGACATGGCACCGTTCCATAGACCCGGCAGCTCCTGAGCACGCAGGTCGCGGCCGCCGCTCGACTTCTTGGATATGAATCCTGTCTTGGGATCGACGTAGCGGCTGAGATCGAACTTGGTGCCGTCGTGGCGTCTGACGCCGCAGACCAGATCGACGGGGTTGAAATGCGTTGCCGACTGCATCAGCCCGATGTCCTCGGGGGCTATCTGGCTCGATTCGGCGATCTGCAACTGCTCCACGCCGCGCTCGTCGCGCACCCAGAACGGGCCGCCGCCCGGTTCGCCCTGATTGCGTACCATGCCGCAGACGCGCATCGGGCGGTCGAGCATCGCTATCACTGTCCGGCGGTCGCTGCCCTCGGGCAGCTTGCAGCACAGCTCGTGCGAGAGGAACTCCACCGCTTCGTCCAGCCGCTCGTCGCCGCGCAGCAGCGCCTCGATCAGCTCGTAAGAGCGGCGTTGCAGGCGGAGCAGCTCGCCGGCCAATACCTTTTTATATAATACAGTGTCGCCCTTGCGGCGGTCGGTGGTTACGTTGTCGATGTTCTTTATGAAGATGATGTCGGCATCGAGCGAGTCGAGGTTTTCGATCAGCGCGCCGTGGCCGGCCGGCCGGAATAACAATCCTCCGTCGTCGGTGCGGAACGGGCGGTTGTCCATGTCGACGGCAATGGTGTCGGTAGACGGGCGCTGCGTCGAGAACGAGATGTCGAATTTCACTCCGAACAGCTCCTCGTAGCGGCCGAGGCGCTCGCCAAGCAGAGCCTCGAAGCCGCTGCGGTGTTCGGGCGATACGGTAAAGTGTATGGCGACGCGGTCGCCCGAGCGTGCATAGAGCGCACCCTCCACCAGATGCTCCTCGACAGGCTTGCGCAGCCCGTCGGCATAGGCATGGAACGTCACGAGCCCTTTGGGCTTGGAGCCGTAGCCCAAACCGCCCGCGATGATCCGGCTGACGATCTCTTCGTCGGTCGACTGCGGGGTTATGTATTTCGCCAGCTCGGGGAAGAATGCGAACCGCTCGATATTGTCCAGCAGCTTGTCGATGCCTTCGCCGCGGCGTCCCTCGTTCACGAACTCGAAGAGCTCCTTGAACATGCGCGTAGCTGCGCCCGAGGCGGGCACGAACTTGATTATACGCATCTCGGACGCATGCTCGTCGTAGAGCGCTTCGGCTGCGGCGAGCTGCTCCTTGCTCAGAACGGTTATGCCGTCCGAGGGGGCGGCCGCTCTTACGATCGGCAGGAATGGAAATCCGTTGCGGAAATTCTCGATCTGCTTCTCGACGCGCTCTGCCGTAAGGCCGTGCGCTTCGATGCAGGCTATGTCGTCATTTGTAAACATCGGTTTGAGGTTTTAGGTTTCAGTTTCCAAAATTAGTAAAATTTATCTTAACTTTGCATTATGAAGCGTATTTTTCACAATGTCGATCTTACCGATCGCAACAGTTTCCATGTCAATCAGAGTGCCGAAACGCTCGTCGAATTTTCTTCGGCGGAGGATTTGATCGAATTTTTCAGCCATAGCCGTCCTAAGAAGTGGTATGTGCTCGGCGGCGGCAACAACGTGCTGTTCACGCGCGACTACGACGGGGTGATCCTAACCCCTTGCGGACGCGGCATTTCGGTCGTAGACCAGACTGCCGACAGCCTGACGGTTCGAGCCGAAGCGGGCGTCGAGTGGGACGAGCTGGTCGCATGGAGCGTCGGGCGCGGCTTGTGGGGACTGGAAAATCTGTCGCTCATACCCAGCAGCGTAGGTGCCGCTCCGGTGCAGAATATCGGTGCATACGGTGCCGAAGCGGGCGATACGATCGTCTGCGTCGAGTATCTGTCGGCCGACGATCTGTCGATAGTGCGGCTCGATGCCGAGGCATGCCGCTTCGGCTATCGCGACAGCATCTTCAAGCACGAACTGAAAGGGCGCGCCGTGATTACGGCCGTGGAGTTTTGCCTGTCGAAGCGCGAACGTCCCAATCTGGGCTACGGCGATGTCGTGAACGAGGTGGAGGCGCTGGGAGGCGCAACGCTCGGCAACATACGCGAGGCGATATGTTCGATACGCCGTCGCAAACTGCCCGATACGGCCGTTATGGGCAATGCCGGCAGCTTCTTCAAGAATCCCGTGGTCGATGCCGCTCGGGCCGATGCTCTGCGAAGCGAGTATCCCGACATGCCGACATATCCGGCTGCGGGCGAGGGTAGGGTAAAGCTGGCCGCAGGGTGGCTTATCGACCGATGCGGTCTGAAAGGATACAGAGACGGCCGTGTCGGCGTGCATGACCGTCAGGCGTTGGTGCTGGTGAATCTGGGCGGCGCTACGGGCGCTGAGGTCATCGAGCTCGCACGCACGGTCCGCCGGCGTGTATTCGATAAGTTCGGCGTGGAGATAGATATGGAGGTTAACGTTATTTGATTCGGCATGTTGCTGCTTGAAGAGTTCGAAAAGTATGTCGCGCAGAACGAATTGTTCGGCCACGACGACAAAATACTGCTTACCGTCTCCGGCGGTGTGGATTCAATGGTAATGATGTCGCTCTTTGCGGCGTCGGGCTATCGCTTCGGCGTGGCGCACTGCAATTTCCAGCTGCGCGGGCAGGAGAGCGACGAGGACGAGGCGCTGGTTGCGGAACAGGCGCGGCGCTACGGCGTGGAGCTGTTCAACCGACGCTTCGACACTCAGGGCGAGATGGAGCGAACGGGCGAGTCTATGGAGATGGCCGCACGTCGGCTGCGTTACACCTGGTTTCGCTCTCTGTGCGACGAGCACGGATACAACGTCATAGCCATAGCGCACCATATAAACGACTCGATCGAGACCTTTTTCATCAATATGTTGCGAGGCACTGGGCTTCGCGGCCTTACCGGCATCAGCGTGCAGGCCGGACGCATCGTCAGACCGTTGATGTTCGCCACGCGCAAAGACATACTCGATTATGCGACTGCGCACCGCATACCTTATCGCGAGGATTCGTCGAACCGCTCGACGAAATATCTGCGCAACAAGGTGCGGCTGGGCATAGTGCCCATGTTGCGCGAGATCAATCCGCAGTTCACGACCGTAATGCGGCGCAACATATCGCGCCTTACCGATGCCCAGACCTTCATCGACCGGTCTGTCGAGCTTATACGGCGCGATGCCATGACCGAACAGGGCGGGCTGTATACGCTGCATGTAGACCGCATAGACGCCTCTTTGCCGCTGGGATATGTCGTGTACGAGATTCTCAATTCGATGTTCGGCTTCAAGGGCGATACGGTCGATGCGTTGTGCCATGCCTTGCAGCAGAACAACACGGGACGCCGCTTCTACTCGCGAGAGTGGGTGGCGACGATCGACCGCGGCCGCATAGTCATAGGCCGCATAGCCGATGAAGATACGTGTATGACGCAGGTAGAGCAGGGTGTCTTGCGCTCCTACTGCGGCAGCTCGGTGCTCCATTACGAGTACTGCGACATCGACATGATCGACTCCGTGACCACGCCCGACAACGTGGCTCTGGTCGATGCCGACAAACTCCGGTTCCCGCTTACGCTGCGGCGTTGGCAGCAGGGTGACTGGTTCGTCCCGTTCGGTATGAGCGGCCGCAAGAAGGTAAGCGACTTTCTTATAGACGCCAAGGTATCCATGGCCGAGAAGAGCCGCCAGTTCGTGCTTCTCTCGGGCGACGATGTGGTGTGGGTTGTCGGCCGTCGCGCCGACGACAGGTTCCGCCTCACGCGCCAGACCGAGAATGTATTGAAGATAACACGCGAGATATTGTAATCATGGCGAAATCGGCGGTCAAATTCAAGGATTGTCTGGCTCAATACGAGTCGCTGACGGCAGACATCGCGGCGCGCAGGTTCGCTCCGATATACCTGCTCGCCGGCGACGAGGGCTACTTCATAGATGCACTCTGCCGGCAGCTCTCGTCGACGATACTCGACGAGGCCCAGCGCTCGTTCAACCAGATAACGGTATACGGACTCGATTCGGATGCCGGGGCGATAGTCAACATGTGCCGCCAGATGCCGATGATGGGCTCCTACGAGGTCATCATCGTGCGCGAGGCCCAGCACTTGCAACGTATCGAGAACCTATCTCATTACACCACCAAGCCGCAGCCGACGACCATACTTATAGTCTGCTACAAGAACAAGGAGTCGGGGCGCGGCATCGACCGCCGCGGCAGCTTCTACAAGAGCTGCGTCAAGAACGGCGTAGTGTTCGAATCGGTAAGGCCGCGCGACTACGAGATCGATTCGTGGCTCACGGCACGCATAGGCCGTTCGGGCATGAGCATGCAGCCCAAGGCGGTGGCGATGCTCAAAGAGCAGCTGGGGTGCGATCTGGCACGTATCGACGGCGAGTTGCAGAAGCTGGCTGTGTCGCTGCCCGAGAATACGAAGGTCGTAACCGACGAGCACATAGAGCGATATGTCGGCATATCGAAAGAGTTCAATACATACGAGTTGTGCAACGCCGTCATGCGGCAGGACGTCGAGCGCTCTATGCGTATCGCCGACCACTTCGGCCGCAACCCCAAGGCCTATCCGATCATCGTTACCATATCGGTGCTGTTCGGCCAGTTCCGTCAGATGTTTCTGCTGGGGTATCTGATGTGGCAGACTCGGCGCCGCGGCGTGCCGTTCCCTTCGGATGCCGAGCTGATGCGCACGCTGGGTGTGGGCAACATATTTGCGATAAGGGATATGAAGGAGAATATAGCCCGCTGGAACAACCGCCGTCTGTTCAACGTGCTGGGGCTGCTGCGCGAGTACGACGCCAAGAGCAAGGGACTCGACAGCGGCGGCCTGGATCAGGACGAGCTGTTGCGCGAGTTGCTGCTCAAAATATTCTCTTCACGTCAATAGCTGTTCGTATGGGTATAGTATATGTCTGGATCGACGGAGAGACGGTCGAGTCGCCTTCGGCGGCGGATCGATGCGGCGTATATGTCTTCGAGCGCGTGCATACGCTCGACTATCGTGTCCGTCGTCTCGCCGAACATCTCGCCCGGCTTCGTGCCGCCTGCGAGCAGGCTTTCGGTTTCGCACCGATTTGCAGTGCCGGAGATCTCGCGGACGATATTGCGGGACTCCTTGCGCGTAACCGTATGACGCGCAGAGTGAGCTGCCCGGTAAAGATAAGCGTCGCGGCCGATGCGCGGATGATCGTCGAGTGCGAGAGCGCGACGTTCGGTGCGGGATGTTATCTGCGTGCCAAGATGCCGTCGCTGGCCGCTTTGCAGTACGACATGCCTATGCCGTGGGGCGGCTATCCCTCGTCGCTTTCGGAGCAGGCCGAGGCTATGGCCGATCTGCGGGTGCGCATATCCGGAGCCGAGAAGGCCATACGGCTCGATGGGCGGATGATGATTGCCGGCAGTCCGTGGTCGGTGCCGTTTCTGGTAAAGGACAACCATGTATTCGCCCCGTCGGAATCGACGTCGGTGGAGTATCTTACAGCCTGCGAGGCGATACGGGCGGCAGGACTGCCGCTGCATGTCAGGGCGCTGTCGCATCGTGCGCTGGATAATGCCGACGAGATCTTTACGGTCGACATCATGGGCATGACATCCTATTCGCGTATCGGCCGGCGGCCGTTGTCGAGTACGGCGGCTTCGCGCATAGCGTCGTATTTCCGGTAGGGTAGTTTTTGACGTCGGCCGTTCGCTTGCAATATGAAACGGCTGCCTGCGATTGTCGCGGGCAGCCGTTTTCGTTTACCGGCAGGGTAGCCTGCTCTATACCAGAGCGTCGATCTTAGCCTTCAAGGCATCCTTCGAAGCTGCGCCTACATGCTTGTCGACCTGCTTGCCGTCCTTGATGAAGACCAGCGTGGGGATGTTTCTCACGCCGTACTGCGCTACGATGTCGTCGTTCGAGTCGACGTCGCACTTGCCGATGATGACCTTGCCGTCATATTCTTCGGCCAGCTCGTCGACGATAGGGGCGATCATGCGGCAGGGACCGCACCACTCGGCCCAGAAGTCGATGACTACGGGCATGCCTTTACCGAGAATCTCTTCGTAATTTTCTTTTGTGATTTTGAGTGCCATAATAATTGATGTTTTATTAGTTGATAGTGTAATTTATCTCATTATCATCGAGGTAAGATATGAAATCAACGGTTGTGCCAATGCGGTGGCGTTTCGAATAAAAACGCAGCCGCACGTCCGCCTCCGGGTCGTACACGCTGAGCCGCAGCGTGGTTGAGCCCTGATTCGCAGCGACGGCCTGCGAGAGGCTCGTGATGAAGCTGTGCGTTATCTCGCCCAGCCGCAGATCGATGTGAAGCTCCTTGATCTGTTCGCCGACCTCGGCCAGGTGCATGATCGAAGTGATCTTAAATTCGAGCTCGGCCGGCTCCTTGTAGGGGCGCGGTTGCACGCGGCCGCGTATGAACAGGAAGTTGTTCTGCTCGATAAGATTGCCGAACTTCTCGAAATCCTTGCTGAACATCGTGAACTCGTGCGTGGAGTTGTAGTCCTCCATGACGAAGCGGGCATAGCGCCGCCCGTCCTTGGTGGTAAGCGGCGTGACGCTCATCACTACGCCTGCGACGGCTATCTCGCGGCCGTTGAGAGGTGTCAGGTCGCTCAGCTGCGAAAGCTCGGCCTGACACATCTTGCGCAATATGACGCTGAACTGGTCCAGCGGATGCGACGACATGTAGAGTCCCACCACCTCGCGCTCCTTGTTGAGAACCGTCAGCGGGTTCCAGTCCTCGCATACGGGGGCTTTGGGCTGCTGTATGTCGATCGCACTGGCTCCCATGCCGAACAGGCTCTGTTGGGCGTTGCTCTTTTCGACCTGCACCAGCTGCCCGTAACGAATCAAGGCGTCGAGGAAGGCCGTACCGTTGCTGTCCTCGGCGAAGAACTTGCTGCGATGGAACGATATCAGCGAGTCGAATCCGCCGGCATAGGCCATGCTTTCGAGACACTTGCGGTTGATGACCGTATAGTTTATGCGCTCCATGAAGTCGTATATGTCCTTGAACTTGCCGCCGCGCTCGCGCTCCTCGATGATCGACTGCGAGGCGGCATCGCCCACACCCTTGATCGCGGCCAGACCGAAGCGCACGTCGCCGGCCTTGTTGGCCGAAAAGTTGCGCATCGACTCGTTGACGTCGGGGCCGAGCACGCGTATGCCCATGTGCTTGCACTCGTTCATGTAGGCCGTGATCTGCTTGATGTCGTTAAGGTTGCGACTCAGCACGGTAGCCATATACTCCGAGGGGTAGTGCGCTTTGAGGTAGGCCGTCTGGTATGCGACCCACGAGTAGCACGTAGCGTGCGATTTGTTGAAAGCATACGAGGCGAACTTCTCCCAGTCTGCCCATATCTTCTCCAATACCTTCTCGTCGTGGCCGTTGGCCTTGCCTCCCGATATGAATTTCGGTTTCAGCTCGTCCAGCTTCGACTTGATCTTCTTACCCATTGCCTTTCGCAGCGTGTCCGACTCGCCGCGCGTGAAGCCGCCCAGCAGTCGCGACAGAAGCATGACCTGCTCCTGATATACCGTAATGCCGTAGGTATCTTTGAGATACTTCTCCATTTCTGGTATGTCGTACACGATCGGCTTGCGGCCGTGCTTGCGGTCGATGAAGTCTGGTATGTAGTCCATAGGACCGGGACGGTAGAGCGCATTCATCGCTATCAGGTCCTCGAATGTCGAGGGCTGCAACTCGCGAAGATACTTCTGCATGCCCGGAGACTCGAACTGGAATGTCGCTATGGTGCGGCCGTCGCAGTAGAGCTGGTATGTCTTGGGGTCGTCTATGGGTATGTTGTCTATGTCGATCTTCTTGCCGTGCGTCAGACGGACGTTCTCGACGGCATCTTTGATGATCGAGAGCGTCTTCAATCCGAGGAAGTCCATCTTTATCAGTCCGGTGTCCTCGATGACCGAGCCTTCGTACTGCGTTACGAGCATCTTCTCGCCGGTCTCCTTGTCGTCGGCCGTGCTGACGGGCACCCAGTCCGTGATGTCGTCGCGGCAGATGATCGTGCCGCACGCATGCACGCCCGTGCCGCGGACGTTGCCTTCGAGCATCTTGGCGTACATGATCGTATCGTGCAGTATCGGCTCGGGCGACTCCTCTGCCGCTTTCAGCTCGGGCACTGCATTGATAGCGTTCGTGAGGTTGATCTTCAACAGCTTGTCCTTGTCGTGAGGATCGGGTATGCGGTCGGGCACGAGCTTGCAGAGATAGTTGGCCTGCGAGAGAGGCAGCTTCTGTACGCGCGCCACGTCTTTCAAGGCCATCTTGGTGGCCATGGTGCCGTAGGTAATGATATGCGCCACTTTCTCCTTGCCGTATTTCTGCGTTACCCAGTTGAGCACGCGGCCGCGGCCGTCGTCGTCGAAGTCGATATCGATATCGGGCAGCGAGATACGGTCGGGGTTCAGGAATCGCTCGAACAGCAGATCGTATGCAATGGGGTCGATCTGCGTGATGCCCAGACAGTATGCCACGGCCGAACCTGCGGCCGAGCCACGTCCGGGTCCTACCGAAACGTCGAGCTCCTCGCGCGCGGCGCGTATGAAGTCCTGCACGATAAGGAAGTAGCCGGGGAAACCCATGGTCTTCATTATGTGCAGCTCGAAGATAAGGCGCGTGCGCGTCTCCTCCGGCATATCCTTGCCGTAGCGCTTCTCGGCGCCGTCGAATGCGAGCTTGCGCAGATAGTCGGCTTCGAGCTTTATACGATACAGCTTGTCGTATCCGCCGAGTTTCTCGATCTTCTTCTCGGCGTCGGCCTGACTCATGACGACATTGCCGTTCTCGTCCTGCGTGAACTCGTCGAACAGATCCTTCTCCGTATACTTGCGGCGATACTCCTCCTCGGTGCCGAACTCCTCTGGTATGGCGAAAGTGGGCATGATCGGGGCATGGTCGATAGTGTAGCTCTCTACCTTGCCGCATATCTCGACGGTGTTGTCCAGCGCCTCGGGCACGTCGCCGAATATGGCGTTCATCTCGGCCGTGGTCTTCATCCACTCCTGCTTGGAGTAGAGCATGCGCTTGGGATCGTCGAGGTCCTTGCCCGTGCTCAGGCATATAAGACGGTCGTGCGCTTCGGCATTCTCCTCGTCGACGAAGTGCACGTCGTTGGTGCAGACGAGCTTGACGCCGTACTTGGCGGAATACTCCTTCAACTTCTCGTTGACGACCAGCTGCATCTCGTATGCCTCGTGGTTGGCGCGTTCGACAGTAGCCTTGTGCAGCTGCAATTCGAGATAGTAGTCCTCGCCGTAGAGATCGCGGTACCACCTAACGGCCTCTTCCGCCTCGTCGAATTTGCCGTCACGGATAAGGCGCGGTATCTCGCCGCCCAGACATGCCGAGCAGCAGATGATTCCCTCGTGATACTTTTCCAGCTCGATGCGATCGGTGCGCGGACGCATGTAGAAGCCTTCGGTCCAGGCCTTCGAGACGATCTTTATAAGGTTGTGATAGCCTGTCGCGTTCTTGGCAAGCAGTATAAGGTGATAGCCGCCCTGATCGGCCTTGCCCTCCTTGTTGAACAGACGGCGGTGGGCTACATATACCTCGCAGCCGATTATGGCCTTGAAATCCTGCTTGGGCACGGCTTCCAGATCGTTCATGGCGCGTTGCAGCGCGGCCTGCGCATCGCCGCCGCACTCCTCGGCCGAAGCCGAACCGTCGCGAAGACGGCCTATGAGCGCTTCGAGCGACTTGACCTTATCGCGCCGCGCCGAGTTTTTCTTCTTGACATAGTTGAAAAACTCCTTTACGCCGAACATGTTGCCGTGGTCTGTCAGCGCGATGCCGGGCATACCGTCCTTGATCGCCTTGTCGACGAGCTTGGGTATGCTCGCCTGACCGTCGAGTATCGAATATTGCGAGTGGACGTGAAGATGTACGAAATCGCGCATAGCGTTATCAATTTTGATCCTACAAATATAGGCAAATAATCCCGGATATATTATAGTATGAAGATTGCATTTTATCAATAAAATGACTAACTTTACATAAAATCCTGACAGCTATGACGACAACAACCGATAATCTCGTCGTACTCCGTTCGTACGACAACCAGATGCAGGCGGAAATAGCGAAGTCGATACTCGACAGCGCGGGCATATTCTGCACGCTGCGCAACGAAATGATGTCTATGATATATCCTACGGGGATCGTGCCCGTGCAGTTGATGGTCGGGCGCGACGATCTGGAAAGGGCGGCGCAGCTTCTGCTTACGGGCAACGGCAGATTCTAATCCGCCGAGCTCCATATCCGCCACGACGCTTCGGCCTGCCTCGCGAACATCTCCATGCCTCCGGCTACGGCGGCGCCGCTGGTGGCGAAACGGGTCATCGCCTGCGTCGGCTCGGGGTTGTAGACCAGATCGAAGAACGCATGACGGGGCGAGATCATATCGTAGGGCAGCGGCGGACACCGGTCGATATGCGGCCACATGCCTGCCGGCGTAGCGTTGACGACCAGCTGGTGTGCAGCGAGGATGCCGGCGTCGATATCCTCGTATGCGATATCTCCTCGCGAGCGGTCGCGCGAGACAATAAGGCAGGGTATTCGCGACTCGGACAGTACGTATCGTACCGCATGTGCCGCACCTCCGCTTCCAAGGACCAATGCGCGGTCTATGCTGCGCTGTGCGAGCAGCGTGGTCAGGGTCGAGCGTATGCCCTCGATGTCGGTGTTGTATCCGCGCAGATGCCCGTTGCTGATGCGTATGCAGTTGACGGCGCCGACGGCGGCCGCCTCGTCGTCGGTCGAATCGAGATAGGGTATGACCGATTGCTTGTAGGGTATGGTAACGTTGAGCCCGCACAAGCCGTCGACGGCAGATATAAGATTCTCCAATGCCGTTATGTCGGGCAATTCGTACAGATTATAGCATGCGTCGTCGATACCCTCGGCGGCGAATTTTTTTTCGAAATAACGCTGTGAGAGCGAATGTCCGAGCGGTCGCCCTATAAGCCCGAAGCGTCGCATGTTCGGTCGGCTGTTTGCAACGTCTCGGCACTGGTCAGTGTCGGTCTATCGGCAGGAACGACGATCCGGCTTTGGGCAGGCCGGGCCTCCGACTCGCTGCCGCTGTCGCCTATGATATAGAAAGCGAGCAGGGTAAATCCTACCAGCAGCACCGTAAAGAGCGATGCCAGCAGATTGAAATACTTGTCGATGAAGGTCTTGATCGGTGCGCCGTATTTCCATATCAGCGCGGCGATAAGGAAGAAACGCATAGCGCGCGCAACGACCGAGGCTATCATGAACATCGAGAAGTCGATGTTGAATACTCCCGCCGATATGGTAAACAGCTTGAACGGCAGCGGCGTGAAGCCGGCGGTATAGACGATCCAGAAGTTGTATTTGTCGTACATGTCGCCTATGTTGCGGAAGCTCTGCTCGCTGAATACGTGGTCGAAGAAGAAGTGCGCCACCGAGGTGTACTCGCCTGCTGCCGTCTGCCACAGAAAGAATCCGATGCCGTAACCGAGCATGGCCCCGGCAACCGAACCGGCGAGACATATCGCAGCGAAGCGGAACGACTTTTTGGTTGCGCCCAGGCACAGCGCTATGAGCAGTATATCGGGCGGCAGCGGGAACCAGCTCGCCTCGAACAGTGCGAAAAGGAACAAGGCCACGAGGCTCCAACGGCTCTCGCTCCACGAGAGCATCCAGTTATATAGACGTCTGAATATTTTCATCGTTATGCAAATTTGCCGTAAAGATATAAATTTTGAGCTTTATGCAGTCAGCTCCGGGTAGCTAAAAAAGCCAGTTTCGAAAGTTCGGATGATAAGACACTGTGTTCTAAAAATTTGTGATTATGCCGCCGCCGATGACTCTGCCTCCCCGATACAGCACCAGCGGCTGCCCGACGGCGGGTGCCCATGCTTCGTCCGTGAAATCGACTCTGTAACCCTCGCCCAGTGCCGTTACCGCTACCGGTAGTTGCGGGTTGCGTCCTATGCCGCGGATCTTGGCCGTGATGTCGGCTGCCCGCAGCTCGCTTCGGTCGACGATGTTGCAGTGCCCGATGACTACGGTTTTGCGATACAGATCTTCGTCGCGCCCTGCGACGATGCGGTTGCGCTGCGGGTCGACTGCGACGATGCAGCTGCCGGCCGGTATGCCCTCGCCGCGCTTTTGGCCTATGGTATAGAACGGCAGTCCGGCGTGCCTGCCCACGATATTGCCGTCGATATCTACGATGTCGCCCTCGGCGAAGCGGGTCGTGTTGCGCCGTATGAAGTCGGCGTATCGTTCGCCGCACAGAAAACAGATGCCCATGCTCTCGCTCTTGTCCTCGAAGTCGCGGCGTATGTCGCTCTTGTGCACGTCGCCCATAACGGCGACGGTGCGTCGGAGCGTGCGCTGCGCAAGTCCCCAGAGATAATATGACTGATCCTTCGTCGGATCGTCGGCGCATGCGACGTAATGCGACGCTCCCTCGCGCACGATATTGAAGTAGTGTCCGGTCGCTATGTTACGTATGCCGCATTCGTCGGCATGACTCTCCAACAGCCGCCATTTTATCTGCGTGTTGCAGCGCGTGCACGGTGCGGGGGTATGCCCCGCGCAGTATTCGTCGATGAAGTAGTCGACTATCTCCCGTCGGAACAACTCTCTGGCATCGACCGAGTGCCATTCGATTGCCTCGGCGTCGGCTCGTGCCCGGGCGCGGCGCAGCATCGCGCTGTCGCCCGTGGTATCTATGGTCAGCGCGACGACGCGGTAACCAGCCTCGCGCAGCCTCCGTGCCGCCACGGTGCTGTCCATGCCGCCGCTGTATCCCAACAGTATGTCGCCTCTGTCATGTTTCATGCGAGCAAAGATAAATATAAGATAAGGCAAAAGCAAGTCTGCCTGCAATTCGCCGAGCGTGAGCGTATACGATAAATAAAAAGAGCCGTATCGCTACGGCTCCCGGATATGTTGAATGCGGTCGTTTTACAGCTTCTCGAACTCCTCGTCGATGTCGGTCGCGGCGGTGTCGTCGTGGTCGAAAAACTCGGGCTTGTGCACCTTGATATAGTCTATCATCTCCGACAGCCCGCCCATGAACTTTCTGAAATCCTCCTTGTACAGATATATCTTATGACGGCTGTAAGAACTGTTGCCGTTGGGGTCGATCTTCTTGCGCGACTCGGTTACGGTCAGATAGTAGTCGTCGTTGCGCGTGGCTTTGACATCGAAGAAATAGGTACGCTTGCCCGCTCTGACGGCTTTGGTGTATATCTGTTCGCCGTATTCGTCGTTGTCGCGGCGGGGCATGACGTCTGTGTTCATGGTCGTACAGTTGTTTTTCAGGTTTAATTGCAATTCTTTAACGAAAGATAAAGTTTTTTTCGCAATTATCCAAATTATCCGACTTTTTATTCCATTTCTCCACAGAGTATGCGCCGTATCCTCCCGGTCGAAGCGGCCGTTTCGGCGGCGATACGATAGGCCTCATCGCCCCTGCGGTTGATAATGCGGCGTCCCGAGCCGCTGCCGTAGAGATACTCGGCCATGGTAGCTATGACATACCGCACCAGATTCTCGTCGCATAGATCGCAGAGGGCTGCATCGGGCAGGCTTTCGATATCGAAGCCGCGCTCGAAGTCGTCGATAGCGGGGTAGAGCGCGAGCAGCGAGTCGCGGCGGTCGACCGCATGCGATACGGCATATCTATCCGCCTGCCCGAAAGATATGAGCAGTGCCGCCGCCTCGTCGACCGGCGCAGTGTCGCGTTCGACGATGATATCGGGCGTAATACCTCCGCCGCCGTATACCGTGCGGCCGTGTCGTAGCGTGCGGAAGCGCGGCTTGCCCTCGAACGACAGGCTGTCGCCGGAGGTGTAACGTCCGGCGTGCGCATCGAGATAGTCGTCGCGGTAACCGTTGCGGTAGGGACGCTGTATGATGCGGCCGGCAGGCGTCATGTAACGCGATGTGGTAAGACGTATGGCCGAGCCGTCGGGAAACTCAATCTGGCGCTGCACCAGTCCCTTGCCATAGCTCGGACGTCCTACGATGACGGCTCTGTCGTGATCCTGCAACGCTCCGGCGACGACCTCGCTGGCCGAGGCGCTCTCCTCGTCGATAAGAACCACCAGAGGCATGTCGGCGAGCGCTCCGCGGCGGGGTGCGGTGTATGTCTTCTTATCGGATGATCTGCCGCTTGTCGCAACGATCGTCGCACCTTCGGGCAGAAATGCGCACGCAACGCCGAGCGCCTCCTCGAATATGCCGCCGCCGTTGCCGCGCAGGTCGAGTATGAGCGAGCGTATGTCGCCCAGCGAGGCTGCGGCGCGCAGAAGTTGCTGAGTAGTGCCTCGGCCGAAATGGCTCAGTGCTACATATCCCGTCCGGTCCCCTTCGCGGTATGCAGCGGCTACGGCGTCGACCGGAATATCGCTGCGTGTGAGTTCGAGCCGGTCGGTCGAGCGGTCGCGACGGACGATGCTGAGTCTTACCTTCGAGCCGTGTTTGCCGCGCAGGGGCTCCACCGCCTGCGCCGATGATAGGCCTACGAGCGATTTGCCGTCGGCTTCGACGATTCGATCGCCCGTTGCGATACCGGCCTTTTGCGCCGGACTGCCGTCGGTCGTGCCGAAGACGATCAGCGTGTCGCGCAGCATGCGGCACCTGACGCCGATGCCGACGAATCGGTTTTCGAGACTCTCTCTGGCCGCCTTCATCTCGTCGGCCGTAAGGTAGACGGAGTGCGGATCGAGCTGCGACAGGGTGCCGACTATGGCATGTTCGACCAGAGAGTCGAGCGATATCTCGTCGACATACTTGTCCAACAGCTGGCGGTATACGACATTGAGCTTCTGTATCTGTTCTATGTCGCGCTTCTTAACGGATTTCGGCTGCTCCAAGGCAGCCGAAGATTCCGTTAGCGACAGTACGCACAGAGCTATGCAGAGCGAGCGTTTCATAAGCCTGCGAGGGTTTCTGCGAGACGGTCGAACGGCACCTTGCGCTGTTTGCCCGAGCGCATGTCTTTGAGTGTCGCCTCGCGCTCGGCCAGCTCCTGCGATCCGATGATGACCACCAGCGGTATCGCGCGGCGATTGGCATACTCCATCTGCTTTTTCATCTTGCCGTTGTCGGGGTATATCTCGGCTGCGATGCCTGCGTCGCGCAACTCGCCCAGCAGTGCGAGCGATGCGGCCTGCTCCTCCTCTCCGAGATTGGCGAACATGACGCGCGTCGAGCAGTCCACCTCGTCGGGAAAGAGACCGAGTCCCGCCATGACGTCGTAGATGCGGTCGGCGCCGAACGAGATGCCGACGCCCGACATGCCCGGCATGCCGAATATGCCCGTAAGGTCGTCGTAGCGGCCGCCGCCGCAGATAGATCCTATCTGGAAATCGTTGGCCTTGACTTCGAATATCGCGCCCGTATAGTAGTTGAGCCCGCGCGCCAGCGACAGATCGAGCTCGATGGGCAGGCCGATGCCCAGACGCTCGGCGTGATCGAATATCGTCTGCATCTCCTCCACACCGGCCATGCCAGTCTCGGACGATCCTATTATCTCGCGCAGGCGTGCGAGTTTGGCGTTGTTGTCGCCGCTCAGTTCGAGTATCGGTTCAAGCGCGGCAATGGCCTCGTCGCCTATTCCGCGCTCGCGCAATTCGCACTTGACGTTGTCGATGCCTATCTTGTCGAGTTTGTCGATAGCTACCGTGATGTCGATCATCTTGTCGGCATGGCCGATAGTCTGGGCGATGCCGTAGAGAATCTTGCGGTTGTTCATCTTCAAGGTGACCGATATGCGCAGCTTGTCGAATACTCTGCGGACGATATCTATGAGCTCCACCTCGCTCAGAAGCGAGTGTGAGCCGATGACATCGACATCGCACTGGTAGAACTCGCGGTAGCGCCCCTTCTGCGGTCGGTCGGCGCGCCACACGGGCTGTATCTGGTAGCGCTTGAACGGAAACGCGATTTCGCTCTGGTGCTGCACGACATAGCGGGCGAACGGGACGGTAAGATCGTAGCGCAAGCCTTTTTCGCAGATCTTGGATGCTGTGCGGATCTCCTCCGCGTCGAGCCCGGCCGAGTAGTCGCCCGAATTGAGAATCTTGAACAGGAGCTTGTCGCCCTCGTCGCCGTACTTGCCCAGCAGCGTCGACAGATTTTCCATCGAGGGAGTTTCGAGCGGCGCATAGCCGAAGAGGCGGAATACGCTCTTTACGGTATCGAATATATATCCGCGACGCATGGTCTCGGCGGGCGAGAAGTCGCGTGTTCCTTTCGGTATGGATGGTTTCTGTGCCATAGCGTGGTCGTCTGTTTATTCCATGAGTTTCTTGTACTTCACGCGGTGGGGCGTCGTGTCGTCGCCCTGAGCCTTTTTCCATGCTTCGTACTCGCTGTACGAGCCTTCGTAGAAGACTACGCGCGAGTCGCCCTCGAACGAGAGGATGTGGGTGGCTATACGGTCGAGGAACCAGCGGTCGTGCGAGATGACCACGGCGCAGCCGGCGAAGTTTTCGAGACCCTCCTCCAATGCTCGCAGCGTGTTGACGTCGATGTCGTTGGTCGGCTCGTCCAGAAGCAGCACGTTGCCCTGCTCTTTCAATGCCAGGGCCAGATGCAGGCGGTTGCGCTCGCCGCCCGACAGCACGCCGCACTTCTTCTCCTGATCGGCGCCGTTGAAGTTGAATCGGCCGACGTATGCGCGGGCGTTGACCTGCCTGTTGCCCAGTTGGATGATGTCGCTGTTCTGCGATATGACTTCATATACGGTCTTCTCGGGATCGATCGACTTGTGCTGCTGGTCGACGTATGCCAGCTTGACCGTTTCGCCGACACGGAAGCTGCCCGACGAGGGCTGCTCTAATCCCATTATCATACGGAACAGTGTGGTTTTACCGGTGCCGTTGGGGCCTATCACGCCGACGATGCCTGCCGGCGGCAGCGAGAAGTTGAGCCCCTCGTACAGAATGCGGTCGCCGAAGGCCTTCGACACGTCGTGCGCCTCGATTACGATGTCGCCCAGACGCGGACCGTTCGGGATATATATTTCGAGCTTCTCCTCGCGCTCCTTGGCATCGGCATTCATCATCTTGTCGTAGGCCGACAGACGCGCCTTGCTCTTGGCATGACGTCCCGAGGGCGACATGCGCACCCACTCCAACTCGCGTTCGAGCGTCTTGCGGCGCTTGCTCTCCTGCTTCTCCTCCATTGCCATGCGCTTGGTCTTCTGGTCGAGCCAGCCCGAGTAGTTGCCTTTCCACGGAATGCCCTCGCCGCGGTCGAGTTCGAGTATCCAGCCGGCGACATTGTCCAGAAAGTAGCGGTCGTGCGTAACGGCGATGACCGTACCCTTGTATTGTTGCAGATGCTGCTCCAACCAGTCGATGCTTTCGGCGTCGAGGTGGTTGGTGGGCTCGTCCAGCAGCAGCACGTCGGGCTGCTGCAACAGCAGACGGCACAATGCTACGCGACGGCGCTCGCCTCCCGACAGCGTCTTGACGTTCTGGTCGGGCGCAGGGCAGCGCAGTGCGTCCATGGCGCGTTCGAGCACGCTGTCGATCTCCCAGCCGTTTACCTGATCGATCTGCTCGTACAACTCGCCCTGACGCTCGATCATGCGTGCCATGGCATCGTCGTCCATAGGCTCGCACAGCTTCATGTTGATCTCTTCGTACTCTTTGAGCAGAGCCATGGTCGAGGCGCATCCCTCCTCGACAATCTGCTTGACGGTCTTGTCGGGGTCGAGCTGCGGCTCCTGTTCGAGATATCCGACCGTGTAGCCCGGCGAGAATACCACTTCGCCTTGAAAGCTCTTGTCGATGCCGGCGATGATCTTCATCAGCGTCGACTTACCCGAGCCGTTAAGACCGATGATGCCGATCTTGGCGCCGTAGAAGAACGACAGATAGATATTGTTGAGTATCTTTTTATTGTTGTTGAGCACCTTGCTCACGCCGACCATGGAGAAAATTATCTTTTCGTCTGCCATATAGAATTGTTTTTATCGTTTTTCTTATTTTCGGCAAAGATACGAATAAGTGAGGGCAAATGCAAGTTCACTTGCAATTTGCCGAACGAGAGTATCTTCGGCAAAGCCAAAGTCCGAATAAGCCGAGCGCAAAAGCAAACCTGTTTGCAATCTGCCGAGCGGAAGTATCTTAGGCCAAGCCAAAGATACTAAATTATATTCCGCATGGCATGACGAGCCTTGTATAATTTGCAGCGTCGTTGCGTCGCGGCTGCTTACTGCCGGGAATTTGGTACCCGTTTTGCAGCATCGGATAGCATTCAACGCAATAACATTCACACGCTATGGAAAAGAGAAGCATCAAAGGAACACTTACCGAGGAGAACCTTTTGAAGGCATTTGCCGGCGAGAGCCAGGCTCGCAACCGTTATACCTATTTCGCGTCGGTGGCGCGCAAGGAGGGCTACGAGCAGATAGCAGGCGTATTCCTCACGACGGCCGATCAGGAGAAGGAGCATGCCGAGCGTTTCTTCAAGTTCTTGGAGGGCGGTCAGGCGACCATTCACGAAGCGACGTATCCCGCCGGGCGCATCGCAACCACGCCCGAAAACCTCTTTGCGGCGGCTCAGGGCGAACACGAGGAGTGGGACATACTCTATTCGAACTTCGGACGCGTAGCCAGGGAGGAGGGCTTCGACGAGATAGCGGCCGCATTCGCCGCCATTTCCAAGGTCGAGGCCGAGCACGAGCGCCGCTACCTTAAACTGCTCGAACGACTTACCGACGGCAACTTCTTCGTCCGCGACGGCGAGATCATGTGGCAGTGCCGCAACTGCGGCTTCGTCTATAAGGGCAAGGAGGCTCCGCTGAAATGTCCGGCCTGCGAACATCCGCAGGCATTCTTCGAACCGCTGGCCGACAACTATTAGTCTTAAAGGATCGCTTTCGACGGGCGATCCTTAATTTTTGTATATCAGCGATCTCGTATCCTCGATAAACTGCTGGTACCGCAACCGGGACGCGGCCGGCATGTCGAGCGTGTCGGCGACCTCGGGCGGCAGGATGCGGTAGTCGGGGCACAGCACCCATACGGGGGTGGCCGATGCGATGTATTGCAGCTGCGGCAGCGTGTCGCAACGAACCACGTCGATCGAGGCGATAAGGCCTCCGTCGCAGTAGCGCCTCTGCTGGTTCGATACGAGATTGCCCAGCGAGTAGAACACTGCTCCGGTGGAGTCAGCTTCGAATGGCTGTATGACGTGAGGGTGGCTGCCGATGACTATGTCTGCGCCCTTGCGGCGAAGCATGCAGGCCAGCCTGCGCTGCTCGGCATTTTCGTGACGTTCGTATTCGTTGCCCCAGTGCATGACCGCTATGAGGCAGTCAGTGGCGGTGCGGTCGACAGCTGCCATATCGCGTGATATGACGGTTGTATCTATAAGATTAACAATGCGGTCTTTCGGTACGGGGATGCCGTTTGTGCCGTAGGTGTAGTTGATAAGCGCAAAGCGTATTCCGCCGCATTCGAAGCGGAGGATGTTGTTGCGGGCATAATCGGCCGAGTCGGCGAATACGCCAGTGTGGCGTATGCCTCGGCTATCGAGAGCCTCTATGGTCGAGCCGATGCCGCGGCTTAGCCTGTCGCAGCAATGGTTGTTTGCCAGTACGGCAATGTCGATGCCCATATCGGCCATCGCGTCGGCCACTTCGACCGGCGAGCAGAAGCACGGATAGCCGCTGTAACGCCCCGCTGCCGACAGGGTGGTTTCGAGATTGACCACGGCTATGTCGGCATCGCGGAAGATATGCGCCACATGCCCGAACGAGCGGCCATAGTCGTAGCTGCCGTCGGCTGTGCGTGCCGCCGCGACCTGAGGCATGTGCTGCATCAGATCGCCGCCGAATACGAGCCGCACGGTATCGCACCTTACCGAAGGTTCCGGCAATATCGTAGCATGCGGCTTCGTCTCGCGGATATGCAGAGCGAGATACAGGCACAGCGGCACAGCGAGCAGTATGTAGGTCAAACGTTTCATCCGTCGAACAAAGATAGTCGAAACGAGCATATTATGCAAATATATCGGATAGCATGCAACAACGGCAGGATATGCGATAGATATCCTGCCGTCTGAAAAAATTATTCTGATTAACTAAGCCTGTGGTTTTAGAAATTGAGTCGCGAAATCTGTTTAAGAGTCAAGTTGCCGACCACATCTACAACCACCGTCTCGGTGGGAGAGCAGGTTAGCACGATTACCTCCTTTATCTTATCTTCGACGGTCGAGGTGTATATCTTTACGGCCTGCGTGCCGTCGTTGGTCGAGACCATTACCGACAATCCCGACCGGTCGAGCATCAGGTCGCATCTCTTGCGGAACGCCTCCACGGCAGCAGAGTCATCGGAGTTGAAGGTTATAGACATGACACCGTCGATCGAAGCCAACGCAAGGTTGTAGTCGCTATCCATTATGCGGAGCATATCCTTGGATACCTGCACGGTAGAGTATCCGTCACGTCCGACGCAATCGTCGAATAAAGTTTTGTAGGCATCGTTCTGCGCCGAGACCGCCAGCGGCGACAACATCAGCAGCAATATTATCAGCTTTTTCATATCCGTATGCTATTTGTCGTTTAGAACCATAAACCTAAACCTACCGACATGCGGTGCGCTTTGGGGCCTTGATCCTGCTTGAACATCTCCATGAACGAGTAGTTGCCGTAGACATAGAGGCGTTGGAATCCCAAACGAACCGTCGCACCCACATTGAACGGATTGAGGTGGCAGTTGCGATACTTCTCCTTAGGAAACTTGATCTTGGTATGACCGCCGATGTTGAGATCGAAATTGAGACCGGCCGAGAGGAACAGGCCTCTTCTGATGTTCCAGTCGAGCAGCACCGGCACGTGCAGGTATGTAGCCACGAGTTTCGATTTCTTATACGATGCGTCGATCGGTTCGGGACGCATCATGCCGTCGGCATATTTTATGGTCAGATCGTTCGAGAATACGTAATTCTCCACCGAGAGTCCCAACCCGATCGACAGCCCCAGCGTGCGGCTTTTGGTAAGCAGGGTGTTGAACGTTACGAAGTTGAATGCCACGTGAATCGATTTGCCGTTGTTCAGATCCATAAAACCGCGATCCTCGGCAGCGTATGCGCCGTAGTCGGTGCCGACTATCTGGCAGAAGCCGAACTCCATTAGCGACAGATGATTGTACGACACCCCGTTGAATCCGGCAAACGAGATCTTGGTGTTCGATTCGTTATTATGCGGATAGACACCGAGCGTCAGTGCCGGATCCTGCTCGCCGAATATCAACTCCAAACCTCCGACGGATAGGGTAGCGGTATGTCCCGATGCGCTCAAAGATGTCTGTTGCTGCTCGTTGAGATAGATTTTCGAGTTATCGGTCTGCTGAGCTGAGGCAGACGCGACGGTCGCAACCGAGAATAAAGTTAAAAATATGCGTTTCATATACTTATAGATATTTGTAATTGTTATTTTGCCAATATCGACAACGTCGCCAGCATCTCGGACGAGCGTTTCAGATCGGCCTGTACGCCGTCCAATACGCCCCGCGCGACCCTCTCGGCCTCCGCACGATCGGTTATGGCGCGGCCGTCGAGATAACAATACGCCTGCTCGGGCACAATATCCGCTGCGAGATCTCCGCCGCGAAATACAGTCATCGCACCGAGAACGATGCAGGCTGCTGCCGCGACAGATGCCGCGATGCTTCCTAAGCGGTGCGAAAAGCGTTTCGACGAGGCCTTGGCCGCCACGGGACGCGTCTGAGTCCGCTTTTCGGCGGCGTATGCAAACATCGGAGCGGCATATCGCAAATCTGCCGGAACATCGGCCGTCGAGGCGAAAAACCGTCGGAGCGCCTGCTCCTCATCGAGTGTAGTCTCGCCGTCGAAATAGCGGTCTAACAGTCGTCTGATCTCATTGTACTCCATAGTTCATGATCTTTATAAGTTCTTCGCGCACCGTTCGCCGTGCACGCGACAGATTCATTCTTACGCTCGTCTCGTCGCTCTGCGTTACCTCGGCGATCTCATCGATGTCCCACTGTTCCACATCGCGCAGATGTATGGCAAGACGCTGGCGTTCGGGCAGCCGTGCGATGATCTCCTCGACGATACGTGCATAGTCCCGGGCATCGTACTGCGCTCCGTAGTCGGCACTGCTTTCACTTGCGTGTCCTATGGCCGTCAAGGAGCGGTCGTGTCTGTCGACGGCGCGGAAACGATCGAGACAAAGATTTCTGACCGATCTGAGAACATAGGCGCGGGGGTTGCCCATGTTCAATATCTCGTCGCGTCTGCGCCACACCATTTCATAGATGTCCTGCGTCACGTCTTCGGCATCGGCGGCATTGCCCACAAGGCTAAGCGCTACGCGGTACGCCACATCTTTGGTCGACAGCATCAGCTCGTTATAACGATCGATCTTCATCCGTTGATAAATTCTGTTTGTCGCATTTCACTTATATGACGAACAACGGCGGAAGAATATAACATCTTCCGCCGAATATTTTTCATCTACGTTCCGCTTCGCGTTTCGGGAACCACCCCTTTTCGACCCTCTTTCGCTGCTCGAACACCTCGCCGATGCTCCAAAACGACGATGTGCCCCACACGGCAAGCAGCGTCGACCATAGCACGTCGGCCACGAAGACCGAAGCCGCGGTCGCAACGATGCCCATTGCGAGAAATGCCCGCCAGCACCCCACGCCGAAGTAGTACTCGCCCTTGATTACGAGCGGATGAAAGATGCCTATGATGACGAATGTGGCGATGCCTATGATAAGGCCGGTAAAATAGAGCTCCATATAACGATATTGAGTTTGGACAAAAATAAATAAAAACGGACGATTCTCCAAACCGGAGAACCGCCCGCACTGAACGCATTATGGCAGAATCAGAAGTTGTACTGAACCATGAGGCTGATACGGTTGGCCGTATTTTGCAGCTCGCTGAAATTCTCGCGGTAACCGCGCAGATACTCCACGGCGAGGGTGCAGTTCGACGATATGTTGCAGAACATATTGGCGAAGATGTACTGTCCCTTCTTGTACTGGTCGGGGGTCATCAGGTTGTCGTCGTTCTCGATGTTGACGTTCGAGTAGCCGCCCGATACCCAGAACACGCCCGGAACGAAGCTCAGACGGCCTGCCGCCTGCCAGCCCCACATGGGCATGGTCTTGATGCTGCCCGGGTTTGCGGGATCGGCCATAAGGTCGTAGGGAGCGCCTGCCAGATCCTGGATGTAGGGCGATATGCCTTCGCCGTATACGCCGTTGAAGAATATGTCGAGGAAGCTGTTGAATGCGATATGGCCGCTGAACTGAGTGCCCCAGCCCACGCGCGTAGTGTTCTCTCCCGAGAGGTTGTTGTGCAGATACATGTCGCGAACGACACCCGAAGCGCGCAGATGATTGCGGCGTCCCTTGCCCCAAGCATACTGCAAGTATACCACGCCGTCGGGTACGCGCTGCGATATGCGCGAGAAGTTCTCGCCGTAAGTGGCGTTGACGCGGGGCATCTCGGCTGCCAGGGCGAACGTCCAGTGGTCGCGCAGGAACGGCTGCTCGAAGCGGATCATCGTGTTGAAGTTGAAGTTATAGGCGTTGGGGCCTCGGAAGTCGACCGTCTGCGGTCCTGCCAGCAGGTCGCAGAATGTGGTCACGTCGCGACCTACGGTAAAGCCGCCGACCTTGACGTATGCCGAACGCAGGCGCGGGGTGTAGCTGAACTCGTCGCCGCCGCGGAAGTCCATGTCGACGAATGCTACGATGCGTCCCAGTGAGCTGCTGTTGACGATCGTCTTCATGTAGAGACGCGAGGTGGTTGCGTCCATCATTATTCGCTGACGGTTGGCGTAAGTCGTTGCCATAGGTATATAGTAGGGTACGAAGTCGATGTTATCGACGGCGCCCATGAAGTCGTAACTCGTGCGCAGATTGATGTAACCGCCCAGTGCCATAGAGAATTTATTGTTTTTGGTGGCGAAGATGAACTGGGGATTGCGTACCTGCTGGAAACCGCCGCGATAGGTGTCGAGATAGTCGCCGATAACATTGTCGCGTATCATCGACGGCGAGCATCCGCACGTGTTGTCGTTCTCCTGAACCGAGATCAGGTAGACGGTGGGATTGCCGCCTCTACCCGTATCCATACGTTTTTGGGCCGTTGCCGTGGCAACGCTCGCTACGGACAGAAGTGACACGATCAAAAGTCGAAATGTTTTCATAATCTGGAATGTTTTGGTTTTTAATTTGAATACTTTCCTGTAACTTCGTTCAATGATGATATCGAGTTTCGTTTCTCGCACTTTAAGCAAGGAATATGCCAAATACCGGTACACGTTTCGTATCTTTGCCCGCATAAACGAGTTATGTTTCGACTTATAATCATACTGTCATCAGTGGCCGTGGCGCTCGATCTGGCGGCATGGCAGCGCATCTATCGCCGCTGGCGCCGGGGCGGGTGGCTGCTGGCGCTCTGCCTGCTGGACGACATGCTGCCGCTGGCGGCCGTTGCGGCTCAGGTACTTCTGCCGGACAATACGCGCGGCGTGGTGCTGGCTCTGATGTGGATCATGCTCCTATACGCCATTACGGTAATACCGCGTGCTATATACCTCGTCTTTACGCTGTGGAGCCGCCGGCGGATATGGCGCGTCGCCGGTAGCGCAGCTGCGGCAGCAGCTATTTTAACGGCGATATACGGCACATTCGTTACCCGCACCGACTACCGTGTGGTCGGAGTCGCGGTCGAATCGCCCGATCTGCCGCCTGCATTCGACGGCTACGGAATAGCGATGATATCCGATCTGCATGTAGGCTCGATGCTGCGTCCGGCCGCAGAGTGCCGGCGTATCGTCGAAACGGTCAACTCGCTCGATGCCGATCTTGTGGCCTTTTGCGGAGATCTGGTTAATGTGCGGTACGACGAACTGACCGGCGAACTGATCGGGATACTCGGGTCGATACGCGCCCGAGACGGTGTGGTGTCGGTTACGGGCAACCACGATACGGGCATATACATATCCGACCGAGCCTCGCTGCCTGCCGCCGAGAATCTCTCCCGCGTGGTCGCGGCCGAGCGGGAAATGGGGTGGCTGCCGCTCGAAGACACGACCGTATGGATCGTGCGCGGGGCCGACAGCATCGCCGTAAGCGGCATCTCGTTCAGAGAGCAGTGGCACGATACGCGACATTCAAGGCACATACCCGATGTCGATCCGACGGTAATATACGAGAATGTCGACCGGCAGGCGTTCGATATCACGCTGTCGCACGTGCCCCAGCTGTGGGAGACGCTGCTGGCGACATCCAAGGTCGACCTTACGCTGTCGGGTCACGTGCATGCGATGCAGTGCAAGCTGCCCTCGGGCGGGCGGGGACTCTCTCCTGCGCAGGCGATATATCCCCGTTGGAGCGGACTGTACCGCGAGGGCTTCTCGTCGCTCTATATCAATGACGGCATCGGCTGCGTCGGTGTTCCGACACGTATAGGAGCATGTCCTGAAATTACCTTTTTAAGGCTCGAATATTCTTCAAAGTAGTCAGTTTATCTTCGATATGTAGTATTTGAATGTCCGAAATGTTCGATTTGGGCATACTCATATCCTGTTGAGTCCGATATTTGCATCGCAGTGTTCTGCGAGTCGATTTTCGTTCTACTTTTGCATGCGGATCGCCTCGATAAGCGACGAACAGAGATAAGACATAAAATCTGAATATGAAAAGAGTAATTGTAACAATTGCAACCGTTGCGCTGTGTCATGCTGCATTGGCGCAACAGCCTACGTCGACGCTGACATTCGACGATGCGCTCGGTATCGCACTCGAAAACAACCCCTCGATCGAGGCGTCGCACTACGAGGAGCAGGCCGCACGCCGCGAGCGTCAGGCTGCCGTCGGACTGAGAATGCCTAAGGTAAACGTATTCGGCGCGTATACATATCTGGGCAAGGATTTAGGAATCGATTTCAATCCGGCGCGCGATGCCGTCGGCGGTATGGCTTCGGATGTCATATCCGGCGGCGTGGCCGCAGGCCTGATTCCGCCCGAGCTGGCTTCGGCGTTGCAGGGCAAGCTGGCGCCTATATTCGGTGCCGACTGGAAGTATACGATTCAGGACCGCAGCCTCGGCTTCATCGGCGGCGAGGTTACGGTGCCGATATTCCTCGGCGGAAAGATCAATGCGGCCAACCGTGCCGCACGGCTCAATGAGAAGAGTGCCGCGCTGTCGGGCGAGAGCACGCGCAATGCGTTGGTCTCGGAGCTCGTCGAACGCTACTTCGGGCTTGCGCTGGCCATGCAGGTGGTCGACGTGCGCGAGCAGGTGCGTCGAGGCGTCGAGTCGCACTTGCGCGATGCCGAGGCCTTGGAGGAGCAGGGTATGATTGCGCGCAGCGAGAAGCTCTATGTCGAATTTAAGCTGTCCGAGGCCGAGCGCGAGTTGGCCAATGCGCGGCTGCAAGTGGCAACGCTGCAAGATGCTCTGGCCAATACGCTGGGCGAAAACGGTTCGACGGAGCGCACGCCGATAAGCGTGATGTTCGTGCTCGACGATATCGAGGGCGTAGACTACTATAAGGAGATGGCGCAGGTCGGCAATCCGCTGTTGTCGCAGGTCGGCATAAAGCGCGATCTGGCCGTAGAGGGCGTGAAGGTCGAGCGCTCCGACTTCTTTCCGCAGGTGGTTGCCATGGGCGGCGGTACGTTCTACAATTATCAGGTAACCAATATACTGCCTCGCTGGGCTGTCGGCGTCGGCATCAACTTCAAGATCTTCGACGGCCTGAACCGCGAATATAAATACTCGGCCGCCAAGCAGACCGTGCGCCGCGTCGAGTCGCTCCAAGCAAAGGCCGGGCAGGACATATCGGTGCTTGTCGAGAAGCTCTACAACCAACTGGTCAACTATGCCAACCAGCTGATCTCGATCGAGTCATCGATAGCCTTCGCGGAGGAGTATCTGCGCATGAAGAACGAGGCGTTCTTGGAGGGCATGACTTCGTCGTCGGAGCTGATCGACGCCGAGCTGAATCTGGCCAAGGTCAAGACCGAGCGCATGCAGGCGGCATACGGCTACGATGTCGCGCTGGCCAAGCTGCTCGAAGCTGCCGGCATGAGCGACGAGTTCGTGCATTATGCGCGTCGTGCCGATGCGCGCCCCGTAACATACGATTTGAACAAATAAAAATATAGGAAAGAGATGAAAAAGAAAAACATTATCGCTATCGCAATCGCGGCACTGGTCATAGTGGTTCTGGTGATCTTCGCCGACAGAATAATCGAGCGCAAGGAGCCGACCTACATACAGGGTACGGTCGAGTGCAAGACATACAAGGCTTCGTCGAAGATTGCGGGGCGCATCGATTCGTTGCTGGTCGAGGAGGGTCAGCACGTAGTCAAGGGACAGCTGCTCTACACCATATCTACCCCCGAGCTGAACGCAAAGCTCATTCAGGCCGAGGCCGTGCGCAGCGCCGCCGAGGCCATGAACAAGAAGGCCGACAAGGGTGCCCGCAAGCCCCAGTTGGAGGCCGCCAAGAGCATGTGGCAGAAGGCCGATGCCGGCCTGACGCTGGCACAAAAGACCTACGATCGTGCCAAGGCGCTCTACGACAAGGGGGTCGTTCCGCGTCAGAAGCTCGACGAGGCGCAGGCGAATCTCGACGCCATGCGTGCTACGGCCGAGGCTGCTCGTGCGCAGTACGATCTGGCCGTCGACGGTGCAACGAGCGAGGAGAAGGATGCCACGGCGGCTCAGGTGCGACAGGCACAGGGCGCGGTGGACGAGGTGGAGTCGTATCTGAGCGACGCAATGGTCGTTTCGCCCGTCACGGGCGAGATATCGACCGTCATCTCCGAAGCGGGCGAGCTGGTAGGTACGGGTTATCCCGTGGTCACGGTACTCGATATGAGCGATATTTGGGTGGTGTTCAATGTCAAGGAGACGCTTATGCCGCGTATAACTATGGGAAAGCGCTTCTCTGGTTTCGTGCCGGCGCTGGATCGCGACGTAGAGTTCGTGGTTACGTTCATTTCGGTCGAGGCCGACTTCGCGACATGGAACGCGACGCGTACGCAGGGCGGTTTCGACGTGCGCACATTCGCCGTCAAGGCCAAGCCGGTTACGGCGGTCGAGTACATGCGTCCGGGCATGAGCGTCATCGTGGATTGGGATTCGATAGAGTAGCGCAGAGTTATGTCGGGATTTTTCCATAACATGCTCACTTCGTTCAGGCGCGAGCTGAGCCACATGGTGCATCATCGCATGTACCGTATGCTGGCTATCGTGCTGCCGGTAATCTCGTTCGCCTTCTTCGCCGTGATGTTCGACAACGGGTCGATACGCAAGCTGCCCGTGGCGATGCTCGATCAGGACGACACGCCGCTGTCGCGCAAGCTCTCGACGATGATAGGCGAGACTCCCGGCGTATTGATCGCATACGATATCTCGGATATGGACGAGGGCGAGCGGCTCATGCGCAAAGGCGTAGTATCGGGTATCGTGCAGATACCTGACGGCTTCGAGCGCGAAATATACGGCAACGAACAGACCCACGTGGAGGCCTATATCTCGGGTGCGAACATATCGGTCAACGGCATGCTCGCCAAGGATATTCAGACGGCGGTGCAGACGTTCACGGCCGGCGTGCAGCTCACGAAGTTGCAGGCTGCCGGGCTGACATCCTATCAGGCTATGGCGCAGATCATGCCCATACGCTTTTCGAAACACGTGATCTCGAATCCGTATCTGAATTACGGTTATTATCTGGCACCGATATTCATGTTTATGATGCTGATGATATTTACCGTGCTGACGACGGTCTACGCTATCGGCCGCGAATTGCGTTACTCGACCGCCGGCGAGTGGCTCGACTCGGCCTCGGGCGATATGACCGCCGCGCTGCTGGGCAAGACGCTGCCCATAACGATGATTATGTTCATCCTCTCGCAGGTAATGTTCCTGATCATGTTCCGCGGCGTGGGTGTACCTCTCAACGGCAGCTTCTGGGTGCTGCTGGCCGGTATCGTGCTGTTTATCGTGAGTTATCAGGCCATATCGGTATTCATCATATCGGTGTTGGGCAACCTGCGTCTGGGGCTGTCGATAGGCGGCGGCTACTCGGTGCTCGCCTTTACATTCTCGGGTCTGACATTCCCGATCATGGCGATGTATCCGGTAATGCAGTATCTGAGCAAAATATTTCCGTTTACCTACTTTACGGAGATATTCATCGATCAGGCCATGCGCGGTGCGCCGGCCGTATACTCGACCATGCCGATCGTATGTATGGCGGCATTCGTCGTTCTGCCGATACTTGTCATGCCGCGTTTGAAGCGGCTGGCCACCGACAGTAAATATTGGGGTAAGTTATAGCTATGAAGAGTTTGGGACATATATTGAAGACATACTGGAAACAGTTCCTGTCGGTTATAAGCAACGAGCTGCATGCGATATTTACCGATGCGGGCGTGCTGCTGGTCGTGGTGCTGGCCATATTCATCTATACTACGATATATTCGTGCGCATACGGCACGCAGGTGCTTCGCAACGTGCCGCTGGGTGTGGTGGACATGTGCAAGACGCCCGAGAGCCGTGCGCTTGTGTCCGCGATAGATTCGGGCCCCAATACGGTCGTAGCCTATGAGCCAACGTCTATGGCCGAGGCCGAGGAGATGTTCTTCGCACGCGAGATATACGGCGTGGTCTACATCCCGTCGGATTATTCGAAAAACATCTATGCAGGCATGCAGGCCAATGTGAGCCTCTATCTCGACGGCAGTTATCTGCTGATGTATCGTCAGGCCTTTCAGGAGCTGGTGGCCGGCATCGGTACCACCGGAGCCATGGTCGAGGTGCAGCGCCTTATGGCCAAGGGCACCAATGCGCAGCTGACAAAATCCACCGTGCAGCCGGTAATCTACCAGACGCACAATCTGTTCAATCCCTATCTGGGCTACGGATCGTTCGTCATGCCGGCCATTATCATGGTCATCATACAGCAGACGCTGCTGATCGGCATAGGCATGATCGGCGGAACGTGGCGCGAGCAGGGACTTTACGACAAGCTGCGCCCCGCAGGCGAGCGGCGCATGGCTACGCTGCCGATCGTCATGGGTAAGGCCGTGACCTACCTTATGGTCTATGCGCTGACGCTGACCGTTATCCTCAATGTGCTGTATCGCGTATTCGGCTTTCCGATAAACGGCCGCACGATAGATCTCGTCGCTTTCCTGCTGCCGTATCTGCTTTCGTGCATATTCATGAGTATAGCAGTCTCGACGCTGTTCCGGCATCGCGAGAGCTCGCTGCTGTTGCTGCTTTGGACCTCGATTCCGGTGCTGCTCCTGAGCGGTGCGTCCTATCCGCGCGAGGCTATTCCCGACTGGCTCTATATGTTGGGCCAGATTCTGCCCAGCAGCAGCGGCGTGGAGGGCTTCATACATATCAGGACTATGGGGGCTTCGTTGGGTGAGGTTATGCCGCAGGTCAAGCTGTTGTGGATACTGACTATCGTATACGGCGGTCTGGCATGTATAGGCATCCATGCCGTGACGACGGGCGATCTCAACGAACGCATCCGCGCTCGCGTCAAGAGCCGTATGGCGTCGCTAAAAGTCAGGATCGAGGGGCGGTAGGCGCGATTGTCGTCCGTTAATATAAGAGAGAAGGCCTCTGTGCAGTATTGCGCAGAGGCCTTCTCTCGGTTTAGGCCGGTGTTCATCGGCTGCCGGATGTGTCGACCAGCCACCGCTTGAACTCCGGAACACGCGCTTTCGATATGATTATCCGCTCTGGCGTGTCGAGAGTCAGGTTGAGTGCGAGGCGGCTGCCGAACCATACGGCGATATCCTTTACCGCGCTGCGCGATACGATGAACTGCCGGTTGGCGCGGAAGAACCCGTTCTCGGGCAGCATGCCTTGGTAGGTCTCCAAAGTCTTGTCGACGACGTAGGTTTCGCCCGAGAGGGTAGTGAGCGATACCTTTTCGGAGAATGTATAGAAAAAGGCTATGGAGTCTATGCCTACGGGTATGATCTTGTCCTTGAACCGCACGAGTATCGTTCGTGAGGTCTCGTTGCGCGCGGAGGTCATCCTTTCGATGCCGGCGTGTCTGTCGGCGCGATCGGCGGCCGACAGGCGCGACAGCTTGTCGAGCGCACGCCGCAGATCCTGCTCCTGAAACGGTTTGAGCAGGTAGTCTATGCTGTTGACCTTGAACGCCTGCAAGGCATATTGGTCGTAGGCCGTAGTGAAGATTATCGGCGCATCGATAGCGACATGGTCGAAGATGCGGAACGAATCGCCGTCGGCCAGATGTATGTCCATGAATACCAGATCGATCTCGGGCCTGCATTGGCCGAAGTATTCGATGCTCTCCTCGACGCTCTCCAAAATTTCGGCTATTCCGGCATCGGGGGCTACGGAGGCTATCATGCGTGCGAGATTCTTCGCCGCGGCCGTCTCGTCTTCGATGATTACTATGTTCATGGCTTCAAGGGAGGTTGTAGGGGCAGACGCACCGTAAATCGGTCTTCGAGGTCTTCGATCTCTATGTCGCGGCCGGTAATTATGTGCCAGCGGTTGCGCAGATTTTCGAGCCCGATGCCGGTCGAGGGTTCGTTTTCCAGCTTGGGGTGTTTGGGGTTGGTTATGACGAGTCTGCCGTCTTCGGTAAATATCCTTACGCGAAGCGGCTTGCGCGTTGTGATGCTGTTGTGCTTGACCGTATTTCCGATCAGCGGTTGCAGCGACAGCGCGGGCAGCGTCCAATATGCGTATGCCGGGTCTATGTCTATGTCGAAGAAGAGTTTATCGGCATAGCGGATCTTGAACAGATAGATGTAAGCCTCGGCGAAATCCATCTCCTCGGTCAGCGTCATGCTCGTGGTCTGTCCGTTCTGGATTATATAGCGGAACGTGTACGACAGTTGGTCGATATACTCCAAGGAGCGCGCCGAGTCGCCCTCTCTGACCAGCATCGATAACGAGTTGAGCGAGTTGAAGAAGAAGTGGGGGTTGATCTGCGAGATAAGCATGTTGTAGCGTGTCGAGAGATACTCGTTTTTGAGCCTTTCGTTCTCGACGGTAATCGCTTCGCGCTGACGCATAAGGGCATATATGCGCGAGTATAGCGCCGTCACGACGAACATGAATACGCATTTGAGTAGCACGACCATATAGTCCATAGGCCGCAGGTCGGCCTGCAAGACGGTCACGATGCGGCTGGGATGAAAGCATACCACCGGCGCGAAGAAGAACAGCACTCCGGTAAGGGCCAGACTCAGCATCAGGCGGCGGGCGAAGGTCCAGGACTTCTGCCGATGCGCGCCGAACGGCAGAGTCATTATCGACAGCAGGATGAAAGAGACGACGGCATAGTAGAGTATCTGCCAGATGAACTCCGACGTTTTGCTCGGCCGGTCGTATATGGCTTCGAAGTCGAACTCCTCGCCGTTGCGAAGTATGACGTCGTTCAGCCGGGGGTGGGCGCCTGCTATGCGATGCTTCGGGAACCCGCTCAGTGGCTGTACGGAGACTACGAGGCGGTCTCCGTCTTCGAGTTTAAGAAAGCCGACCTGCCACGACGAGACGTATATGCTGTCGGCGGAGTCGTCGTATGTGATATACCCGTGCATGTCGCGGGACAGGTGCAGCGTACCCTCGCGCTCGATCACGCTCGTCGCATCGTCGTTGCGGCGAGAGCGTGAGTCGACACCGCCGCGCTGCGTGATAAGCGGCATGAGCAGGTATGAAAAGTTGATTACCAGACTCAATGCCACCGCCACGAGCAGATGCAGCCCGACCGGGTTGCTATGTCTTGCGGTCGCTTTCATGCTCGCTAGTCCGACGGATTACTGCTTGTCCTCCTCCTCGTACCACGAGGCGTACATGCGGTAGTCGTGCGCTATGCGGCGGATGATCTCGTCGCGCTGCTCGGGGGTTACGTCCTTGACCTTTTTGGCCGGTATGCCGGCATAGACCGAGTCGGGTTCGAGACGCTGGTTGGACAGAACCAGAGCGTTGGCCGCAACGATGCAGCCCGAGGCGACGACGGCATTGTCGAGCACGGTAGCCCCCATGCCTATCAGACAGTTGTCCTCGATTATCGCGCCGTGGATCGTCGCGTTGTGGCCGACCGATACATAGCTGCCGATGTGGGTCTGCGACGGATGCTTCGAGCCGTCGTAGAGGGTATGGATGACCGTGCCGTCCTGTATGTTGGTGTGGTCGCCGATCGTGATGCTGTTCACGTCGCCTCGCAACACGGTGTTGTACCATATCGAGCAGTCGCGTCCGATCTTCACGTCGCCGATCAATACGGCCGTCTCGGCCAGAAATGTATTCTCTCCCACCTCGGGACGGTGTCCTCTAACCTCTTTGAATAATGCCATGATATTATTGTTTAATATATACTTACAATGATTATATTTACCGTTGCTTGGCCTGCTGCCACAGCTCTTCCATACGCTCCGTGTCGAGCTCGTGCAGCGAATGTCCCTCGGCGACGGCCTGCTGCTCCATATATTCGAAACGGCTGATGAACTTCTTGTTGGTGCGTTCGAGAGCGGCTTCGGGGTCGATGCCGTAGAGACGGCATACGTTTATCAGGGCGAAGAACAGGTCGCCTATCTCGGCCTCGGTGGCGGCTGCGTCGCTGCGCTTCATCTCGGTCTCGACCTCTGCGATCTCCTCTCTGACCTTGTCCCAGACATCTTCGCGCCGCTGCCAGTCGAAGCCCGTTGCGGCGGCTTTCTCGCCTATGCGGTAGGCCTTGACCATAGACGGCAGGCTGCGCGGTACGCCGTCGAGAGTGCCGCTCTTGCGGTTCTTTTTACGCAATTTCAGTGCCTCCCAATTCTCCTTGACCTGTTGCGGCGTGTCGGCGTGTATATCGCCGTAGACATGCGGATGACGGTATATGAGCTTGTCGCATACGCCGTTGACGACATCGGTATAGTCGAACGCATGCTGCTCGTCGCCCAACTTCGAGTAGAATACCACATGCAGCATCAGGTCGCCGAGCTCCTCCTTTATACCCTCCATATTGCCGTCGACTATGGCATCGGCAAGCTCGTATGTCTCCTCGATCGTATTGTGACGCAGCGACTCGAATGTCTGCTCTCTGTCCCACGGACACTGCTCGCGCAGCGTATCCATGATCTCGATAAGCCGTGCGGTCGCCTCTTCCGCCTTTTTCATATCCATAAGTTGCAATGTTTGTTTAGCTTCGGCAAAGATAAAAATTATATCGATAGCAACCGTTATTGCAGTCGAAAATATTACCTTTGTAACGATATGAGAAGATTGATCCTACTGTTAGCGATGTCGCTTTCGGCGGCTGTTGCCGCCGCATCGACTCTGATTCCGCAGCCGTCGCGTCATGTGCCCGCGCAAGGTACGTTTGCGGTCGACGCCGATACGCGAATCGTATATGCTGCGCCGCTTGAACGGCTGGCGCGTTACATGACTCGATATCTGCCGTTGCAGACCGTCGCGGCGGCCGATGCCGGTAGTGGCAGAGATATCGTTCTTACGATAGACGATTCGCTCTCCGGGGAGGCGTACAGGTTATCGGTAACCACTGATAACGCTACTGTTGTGGCTGCTACCTACGGCGGAGCTTTCAATGGCGTACAGACTCTCCTCCAACTGCTGCCCGCAACGGTTTACGACGGTGCCGAACTGCCTGTCGCTGCGGATTGCTGCCTTGTGGAGGATAAGCCGCAATACGACTATCGCGGATTCATGCTCGATGTCTGCCGCACGTGGATGGATAAAGATAATGTGAAGCATTATATAGATCTGCTCGCATTCCATAAGATCAACAAGTTGCATCTGCATCTTTCGGACGACGAGGCTTGGCGCTTGGAGATAGTGTCGCATCCCGAACTGGCAGAAGTGGGCGGCTACCGCGGCGGAGGCAGCCCCGTATGGCCGCGCTACGGAAAGTGGAATGATCGCTACGGCGGTTATTATACGCAGGACGACATGCGCGAGTTGATCGAATATGCCGCCGTGCGCAATATCGAGATCATACCCGAGATCGATCTGCCGGGACACAGCCTCTGTCTGGCTACGATTCATCCCGAGGTGCTGTGCGACTATACGCCTGATCTGTCGTCGTCGCTGGGCTACGATACCCGGTCTGCGCTATGTGCGACCGATGAGAGCAACTACCGGCTGTTGGAGGATATTCTCGGCGAGGTATGCGGACTGTTCCCGTCGAAACATATACATGTCGGCGGCGACGAGGTCGACATGGCGCAGTGGAGACGCTGTCCGACATGCAGCGCATATATAGAGAGGTGCGGCGGCGATGCCCATGCGTTGCAGTCGTATTTCATGTCTCGCATCGAGAGCATCCTGCTGTCGCACGGCAAGCATGCGTCGGTCTGGAACGAGGCGGTCGACGGCGGCCGTCTCTCCGCTGCGACGCACGTATACGGCTGGGAGGGTGTCAAGCAGTGTCTGAAAGCTACGGCCGACGGTTATGCGACGGTGGTCATGCCCGGCGCCTATTTCTATTTCGATATGAAGCAGTCGCCGCGCGAGCCGGGGCACGACTGGGCTGCGATATTCGACTGCCGCAAGGTATACTCGTTCTCGCCGGCCGAACAGGGTTTTACGGCGGAGCAGCGGCGAAATATTATCGGATTCGAGGCTACGTTTTTCAGCGAGGCATATGCTTCGCGCAATCCCGAGACGACGGCTTATATAGAGTACCAAACCTTTCCGCGCATCTGTGCGCTGGCCGAAATCGCTTGGAGCGATGCGGAGCGCGACTGGGACGGATTCTATCGACGATTGAAAGTCCATTACGGCCGCATGGCGGCTATGGGCGTGTCATTCCGCCTCTTTCCTCCCGAAGTCGCTTACCGCGACGGTATGCTTACGGCAAAGGTCGATGACCGCAGCACGATATATTACCGTCGCGATCCGCTTGCGGAGTGGATGCCGTATGCCGGCGCGATAAAGACCGATCGTCCGTGGGAGTATGCCTTCGAGAGCCGCTATGGCGTGGCGCACAGCCCCGAGGCTGGTGTCGACGCACGCTTCAAGACAATAACTCCGGCATTCAGGATTACATCGTCGATGCCTCAGAGCGGAACATTTACATTCGAAAAGGCGCAGGCTTACGGCCGTCTTGCGCGCACCGCACGTGCCGCCGATGCCGGCGACTGGGTGCAGTTTACATTCGAGCGTGCGGTAGAGTGTCGGCGCATGTATGTCGCCACCGGTAATTTCCAGCTTCCGCGGTTCATTTTCGAAAACGGCTATGTCGAGATAAGCAGCGACGGAGAGACCTTCGAGCGTGTCGGCGACCTCGACTGCGGAGGCTATACGATCGAGTATCCGGCGCGACCGATAAAGGCGGTGCGCATGGTATGCACCTCGCCCGGTAACGGTGCAGCATTCGTTTCGATACAGCCGCCGACGATATACCCGCGCCTGTGATCCCGAGTCGGGAGAGGCGCTCCGAGCCGCTTCGCAATGAAAAATACCCCTGCCGAGGATTTTCCCGGCAGGGGTATTTCGTCGATCGCTTATCGTCCGACCGCAGTTATATCAAGCGTTGCAACAACGGCGCTATCGCCTGATCTCCGCTCCCGCCTGCTTCTCGAACTGCGATTGCAGGTTGTTCATCGTGCGTTCGATCTGCTTGTCGGTCAAGGTCTGCGACTTGTCTTCGAGGACGAAGCCGAGTGCATACGACTTCTTGCCGGCGGGCAGCTTGTCGCCCTCGTAGACGTCGAATAGCGATACGCTCTTCAACAGCTTCTTTTCGGTGGCGAATGCTATGTCGCGCAGTTTGAGGAACGTGACGTCGCGGTCGACCAGCAGCGCAAGATCGCGTCTTACCTCGGGGAACTTCGACAGCTCGGTGTATGCAATCTTGTGCTTGCGCGTGAGCTTGACCAGAGAGTCGAAATTCATCTCCATGAAGAATACGTCCGTTTTGAGCGAGAAGCGGCGTCGGAGAGCCGGCGACACGACACCCATTTGCAGCAGCTCCTTGCCGTTGGCCGAGATCGATACGGCGTCGGCGAAGAGGTCGCTCTGCAACGGCTCGCATTTAAGCGAATATATGTCGATGCCAAATCGGCGCAGCAGTCTCTCGATCATGGCGCGCAGCGTGAAGAACGACGCCTGCTCCGCCTTGCTGTTCCACCAGAGGGGTGTTGCGACACCCGTGACGGCCATTGCGAGGCGGTATGTCTCGGTGTAGGGTGCCAGCGCATCCTCGCCGCCTGCATGCGAGAGGTCGTAGCGGTAGCAGTTGCCGAACTCGTAGAGCCTCAGATCGCCGTTGCGGCGGTTAGCGTTCAGCTCGACGGCTTCGAGCGTATTGAACAGCAGCGTTTGGCGCATGACGTTAAGGTCGGCGCTAAGAGGGTTCATTATCTTCACGCAATTCTCCGCCTTGTATGATTCGAGACCTTCGTAATAGGCCGCCTTGGTCAGCGAATTGGACATGATCTCGGTGTAGCCGTTGGCCGAAAGATAGTCGGCCGCGATGTTTATAAGACGGTTGCGGTCGGGGTTCGGCGCATACGACAGCGTAGAGTTGACATGCTCGGGTATCTCGACATTGTTGTAGCCGTAGATGCGGAGTATCTCCTCGATGACATCGGCCTCGCGACGCACATCGACACGGTAGGGCGGTACGGCCAGAGTGAGCGTGTCGCCCTGCTCCGAGGTCACTTCGATGTCGAGCGCATCGAGAATAGTGCGCACCGTCGCTGCCGGAATATCCTTGCCGATAAGGCGGTTGGTGCGTTCGAGAGAGAGCTCTACGACGAACGGCTCGGCAGGCGAGGGGTTTATGTCGATTATATCGCTCGAAATCTCGCCGCCTGCGAGCTCTTTCATAAGCAGTGCGGCACGTTTGAGCGCATATACCTGAATGTCGGGGTCGATGCCGCGTTCGAAGCGGAACGAAGCGTCGGTGTTAAGACCGAAACGCTTGGCCGTCTTTCGAATCCAGACGGGGTTGAAGTACGCGCTTTCGAGGAACACGTTGACCGTGCTGTCGCTTATGCCCGAGTCCAGGCCGCCGTAGACGCCGGCGATGCACATCGGACGCTCGGCCGAGCATATCATAAGGTCGCGGTCGGTAAGTTTGCGCTCCACGCCGTCGAGCGTGACGAACGGCGTACCTTCGGGGCATGTCTTGACGACGATGCGTCCGCCCTCGATCTTGTCGGCATCGAAAGCATGGAGCGGCTGCCCCAGCTCGAAGAGCACGTAGTTGGTTATGTCGACCAGATTGTTTTTGGGGTTGATGCCTGCGGCGCGCAGCTCGTTCTGCATCCAGTCGGGCGAGGGCGCTATCTTGCAGTTGCGGACTGTGAGACCGGCGTAACGCGGTGCCGCCTCGCTGTTCTCGACCGTAACGCCGATCGTAAGGTCGCGGTTGTCGACCTCGAACGCATCGACCGAGGGCAGCAGCAGACGGGCGTTATCGTCGCCGCGGCTGCGCAGATATGCCGCAAGGTCGCGCGCGACGCCTATATGCGACGCAGCGTCGATACGGTTGGGCGTGAGGCCTACGGCTATCAGGAAGTCGTCCTCGATATGCAGATACTCCTTAGCGGTCATACCCACGCGAGCATCGGCCGGAAGCTCCATGATGCCCTCGTGGCTCTGGCCTATGCCGAGCTCGTCCTCGGCGCAGAGCATGCCGAGCGACTCTACGCCGCGTATCTTGCTGCGCTTGATCTTGAACTCCTCCTCGCCGCCGCCCGGGTAGAGCACGCTGCCGACGGTGGCGCACAGCACTTTCAGACCCTTGCGGCAGTTGTGGGCGCCGCAGACGATCTGCAACGGAGCCTCCGCACCCACGTCGACCGTGGTTATGTGGAGGTGATCGGAATCGGGATGATCCTCGCATGTCAGCACCTCGGCCACGACCACACCGGCCAGCCCGCCGCGGATCGTCTCTATCTTCTCGAAGCCTTCGACCTCCAATCCTATGTCGGTCAATATCTCCGCTATGCGCTCGGCCGACAGATCGGTCGCGATATACTTCTTCAACCAGTTGTACGAAATGTTCATATAGTTATGATTTTATCTGTTTTCTGTCAATCGTACAAAGGTACGAATTTTTCCGTTAATTGACAATTATTTCGCTGCCGCTACGGCCGCATGAAGATCGGCAGCCTTGGCCGCCATGCGGTCGAGGCCGTCAGTGTTATTGTCAGTGGCTGCCGATGTAGAGCAGCACCATGCCGGCGAGTATAAGCAACAGATCGAGGAACTTGGCCCGCAGGTTGCGCTCGCCGAAGAGCAGGGCGCCGCAGGCGAACGATACTATTACCGATGAACGTCGTATCATCGAGACTATCGAGATCATAGCCTCTGGACGGCTCAGCGCCTGATAGTAGCAGAAGTCGGCGCAGCAGATGAAAACGGATATCAGCGGTATCGCCCGGTTCCATTTGAGCGGTGCGCGATGACGGTCGGGATACCATATCGCGGCGGCTATTACGGTCATCATTGCCGCCTGATAGACACAGAACCAGCTCTGTACGAATACGGGATTGAGCTTCGAGACGACGAACGTGTCGTAGAGCCCGCTCGCCGCGCCCAGAAGTGTCGCTGCGGCCAATGCCCAGATCCATACGTTGCGGCGGAAATCTATGCCGTCGCGTCTGCTCGATCGGCTGAGCAGATAGAGCGACAGCAGCGCCAGAGCGATGCCCGCCCATTGCCATAGGTTGGGGCGTTCGCCGAATATGGTCATGGCGCCTATAAGCACCAGTATCGGACGTATGGAGTTTATCGGGCCGACGATCGTCAGCGGCAGATGCTTTATGGCATAGTAGCCGAATATCCACGACGAGAGCACGAGCGCCGATTTGGCCACTATGAGCAGATGCTCGTGCAGCGAGCCTCGCGTGGACGAGAGCACGGTGCTGTCGAACCAGCCCAGCGACAGCTCGGCGCTGAGCAGCGGCGGCAGGAATATCAGCGAGCAGAATATCGTGTTGAGCAGCAGTACGGGTATGACCGCATTATCCCTGAGCGCGCGTTTTTTTGCCGCGTCGTAGAGGCCGAGCAACATTGCCGATGCGAATGCCAGCGATAACCACATCTCCGGAGTGCCTGCCGGCTGTATTAAATCGACATATCGGCGATAAGGAATATCGCCAGCGTCGTGCTGGCAAGCCCGTTGAGAGTGCCGAACGCGATGCCTATGTTGCGCTGCCTGGTCGGCGTCACGAGTATGTGCTCCATGACGATTATAGCCGTAAAGACCGCGCAGCCGGCATAGAGAGGCCAGCGCTGCGGCAGATACGAAGCGAATAGGAGCAGGGCGGCTATGCTCGCGGCATGCAGTGCGATGCTGATGGCGAGCGAGGTGCGTGCGGAGAATCTTGCCGGTATCGAGTGGAGCGAGTGCCGGCGGTCGAACTCGGCATCCTGCAACGCATATATTATGTCGAACCCTCCGCACCATGTCATGACCAGAAGCGTCAGTATGCACGGCTCGACGGCGAAGCTGCCGGCTACGGCGAGGTATGCTCCGACGGGGGCTATGCCGAGCGACAGACCCAGCACCAGATGCGCAAGCGCGGTAAACCGCTTGCAGTAGCTGTAAAACATTACCACGGCCAGCGCCACGGGCGAGAGCCACCCCGTAAGAGGGTTGATCGTAGCGGCCAGCACGATGAACAGCAGCGCATTCGCCCCGACGAACCACAATGCCGCGCGCGGCGATATGACGCCTGCCGGAATCTCGCGCGAAGCCGTGCGCGGATTGCGGGCGTCTATGTGGCGGTCTGCCCAGCGGTTGAAGCCCATGGCGACGTTGCGGGCGAAGACCATGCAGCCTACGACCTGCATGAGCAGTATGGGCAGCGAGAGCGACGAGGTGTCGCATGTCTTCCATGCGTAAACGAATGCAATCAGGGCGAAGGGCATGGCGAATATCGTGTGCGAGAACTTTACGAGTCTCAGGTAATCGGTAAGTGCTGTCATAACGTTGAATTTATTTCGGACATTTCTGCGTCTCGGCATTTCACGAACTGCGTTCGGCTATGCCGAGGCTCGACGAACGCGTGTCTTTATCGTTTGTTGTCGTTGCTGCGTGCGAGCCTGCGCCGCGCCCATTCCATGACGTTCGACGGAGGACGCCTGTGTGACAGCTCGTTGCGCATGAAATCCATGTAAGGGGCAGCGTGGTCGAAGAACTTGTAGTACCCCTTGCAGAGGTAGTTGAGTCCAGGCTCGCCGGTACGTGTGTACGCGAAGCGGTTGCGTGGGCACTCGCCGTTGCAGGCGAACAGATAGCGGCACTCGCGGCATTGCGAGGGCAGCGAACGCAGCTTGGCGTCGCCGAATGCGCTCTGCCTCGTGCTGCGCATCAATTCGCCGATCGGCGTGCTGGCGATATTGCCGAGCTTGTATTCGGGAAAGACGAAATGGTCGCAGGCATAGAGGTCGCCGTTGAACTCCAATGCTCCGGCATGTCCGCATATCTTCGACAGCGTGCAGAGTCCGGGCGCCTGACCGACCCAGTTGGCCAGCGTCGCGTCGAACATCTGAACGAATATCTCTCCGACGTCGGCCGTTACCCAGCGGTCGAATACCCTGCACAGGAAGCGTCCCCACTGCCCGGGCGTTACCGAAAAGTCTGCGAGTCGGGCATCGCTGTCGGCCGCCGAAGCCAGCATGCGGCCGTCTTCGCGGGGCAGTATGCGTTCGACGACGGGTGTGAATTGCAGAAAGCGGCAGCCCGTCGAGCGGAAAAAGTCGTAGAAGCCTTCGGGATCGTCGCCGTTGAAGCGGTTGACTACGGCCAGTGCGTTCCACTGAACGTCGTGCTTGGCCAGCAGACCTATGCCGTGCATAACATCGTCGAAGGTGCCGCCGCCACGGCGGTCGAGACGATAACGGTCGTGATATCGGCGAGGGCCGTCTATCGATATGCCCACGAGCCAGCCGTTGTCGCGGAAGAATGCGCACCACTCATCGTCGAGCAGCGTGCCGTTGGTCTGTATGGTATTTTCGATTCTGCGTCCGGCGCCGTACTTGCGCTGCAACTCGACTACGCGCCGGTAGAAATCTTTGGAGCGCAGCAGCGTCTCGCCGCCATGCCACGAGAATACTACCTGCGGCGTGGGCTGTGCGGCGATATAGTCGCGGATGAAAAGATCGAGCAATTCGTCGCTCATCGTCTGCGCCGGCTTCGCCGGATACATCATGCCCTTTTCGAGATAGTAGCAGTATTCGCACGCGAGATTGCAGCGCGAACCGGCCGGCTTGGCCATGACGTATATCGGTCTGACGTATTGTCCGAATGAGATGCTCTCTTCCATTGCCGTAAAAAAAACGTCGTACCGTCATCCGACGGCACGACGCAAAGTTAATCAAATTACGCCTTACTTGAAAGGGATGTCCATCATAAAAAGCGGATTCTCCGGTTCGGTGTGCGACTCGCGAATGAACTGCTGCATCTTCTCGACGATCTCGGGGTGCTCGGCCGCAAGGTCGTGCTCCTCTCTCGGATCGGTCGATATGTCGAATAGCTCGATGCGATCGTTGCCGCTCTTGACCTTGCGCAGCAGGCCCTTCCACTTGCCGTAACGAACGGCCACCCAGCCCTTGCCGCCGGGGAACTCCCAGTATAGATATTCGTGCTGCTTCTGGCGTTTCTGCTTGCCGCGTATGGTCGGCAGCAGCGATATGCCGTCGGTCTTGGGCGAGTCGATGCCGGCAATGTCGCACAACGTCGGCATCACGTCGGGAAAATATCCGATATGGTCGCATACCTGCGGCGCGATGCGGTCGCCCCACGCTACGATGAACGGCATGCGGATGCCGCCCTCGCGCAGCGAAGCCTTGCCCCAGCCCTTGCCGCTGCGGAATGGCGCCGCGCTCTGGAACCACTCGGTAGACGAGCAGGAGTTGGCTGCCGGACCGTTGTCGCTCGTGATGAATATTATGGTGTCGTCCCACAATCCCAAACGCTTCAACTCCTCGACAAGACCGCCGATCTGTCGGTCGATATGCGATATCATCGCCGCGTAGGTGGCATGCGGCCAGCGCGACGGGAAGTAGCCCCTGCCTTCTATGGGCGACTCGTCGCCGAACTTGCGCACATAGTATTGCACCTCGTCGGCCGGAGCCTGCATCGGGCTGTGGGGTATGGGCGTGGTCCACATAAGGAAGAATGGGTTGTCGCGGTTTTCGCCGACGAACCGCAGCACGCGTTCATACATCAGATCGGGGCTGTAAGTGTTCTGCGCATACTTCTCGTAGCTTCGCGGATCCATGGGATCGGCTCCATCGTCGAGCGGCGTGCCCGGCGGCAGGAGCTGGTTGTCGAGATATACGCGGCGGTCGTTCTCCCAGAGGAAAGGAGGGTAGTAGCAGTGCGCCTGACGCTGGCAGATGCAGCCGAAATATTCGTCGAAGCCCATTTTGTTGGGCGTGCTTTCGCTCGTCGGGCCTCCCACGCCCCATTTGCCGATCATGGCCGTGCGGTAACCGGCGCGTTTCATTTCGCTGCCGAGCGTAGGCGTTCCGGCGCGCATCGGGGCCTGACCTTCGAGCGTCGAGTCGCGCAGCATCTCGGCGTGGTTCCATACATCGCCGCGATGCGTCATCTCGTCGTTGGCGCGTATCTGCGCATGTCCCGAGTGCATGCCCGTAAGCAGGCCGCAGCGTGCCGGCGACGAGAGCGGTGCGGCCGAGTACATATCCGTAAAGCGGATTCCACGTGCGGCGAGTGCGTCGATGTTGGGCGTCTCGGTGCGCGTCTGGCCGTAGCATCCGAAATCTCCGTAACCGGCATCGTCCAGAAGGATGAAGATCACGTTCGGTTTATCGGGCTTTGCGGCTGCGGCATCCGATGCCGGCATGCCGGCGAGTGCCGGCACGGCGGCGGCTCCGACAAACAGAGTTTTGCTAAGTTTGTGATTCATTTCGTTTCGTTTAAGTGTTTTTTATTTTGTTTCGGATAGTTTTCGAATTGTTTTTGATATGCAAATGTAGCGTTTTTATATTAAATCGCAAAAATATTTCGAGCTTCTATGCGCTCTTTCGAATGGTGCGGCGCGGTGTTGCCGCACCGGCCGGACAAATAAACTCCGTGTCGTTTGCTCGATTTACTTATTTTGCCTACTTTTGTAATCTGAAAAATTGTACTGTACGATGAAAAACATACGCAATTTCTGTATTATCGCCCATATCGACCACGGCAAGAGTACGCTGGCCGACCGACTGTTGGAAAAGACGAATACGCTCAACCAGCGCGAGATGCAGAATCAGGTGCTCGACGACATGGATTTGGAGCGCGAGAAGGGTATTACCATAAAGAGCCACGCCATACAAATGGAATATACCGCGCGCGACTCGCAGACATACGTCCTCAATCTGATCGACACTCCGGGACATGTCGACTTCTCCTACGAGGTGTCGCGCGCGATAGCCTCGTGCGAGGGTGCGCTGCTGGTGGTCGACGCGACGCAGGGCATACAGGCTCAGACCATATCGAATCTCTATCTTGCCTTGGGGCAGGATTTGGAGATCATCCCCGTGCTCAACAAGATCGACTGCGACTCCGCGATGATAGACGAGGTAAAGGACCAGATCATCGACCTTATAGGTTGCAAGGAGGAGGAAATTCTGCTCGCCTCGGGCAAGACCGGACAGGGCGTCGAGGAGGTGCTCGAAGCGATCGTCGAGCGCGTGCCGGCACCCGAGGGCAATGACGAAGGCCCGTTGCAGGCGCTTATCTTCGACTCGGTGTTCAATCCGTTCAGAGGAATCATAGCCTATTTCCGCGTATTCAACGGTACGCTGCACAAGGGCGACCACGTTAAGTTCTTCAACACGGGCAGCGAGTACGACGCCGACGAGATAGGCGTGCTTAAATTGAAGATGTCGCCGCGCAACGAGATCCGCTCGGGCGACGTAGGATACATCTGCTCGGGCATCAAGACCTCGACCGACGTCAAGGTCGGCGATACGATCACTTCTGTTGCCGCTCCGTGCGATGAGGCTATTGCCGGTTTCGAGGATGTCAAGCCTATGGTATTCGCCGGAGTATATCCGGTCGAGGCCGACCAGTACGAGGATCTGCGCGCCTCGCTCGAAAAGTTGCAGCTCAACGACGCTTCGCTCACGTTCGAGCCAGAGAGCTCGCTGGCGCTGGGCTTCGGATTCCGCTGCGGTTTTCTGGGACTGCTGCATATGGAGATCATTCAGGAGCGCCTTTACCGCGAGTTCGACATGGATGTCATTACCACCGTGCCCAACGTCTCTTACCGCATTACGACAACCTCGGGCGACGAATTGGAGGTTCACAATCCGTCGGGACTGCCCGAGATCACGAAGGTGTCGAAGATCGAGGAGCCATACATTTTGGCGCAGATCATTACGAAAGCCGACTATCTGGGCAACGTCATAAAGCTGTGTATCGACAAGCGCGGCGTGATGAAGAACCAGACTTTCATCACGCAGGATCGCGTGGAGATCAATTTCGAGATGCCGCTTTCGGAGATCGTGTTCGATTTCTACGACAAGTTGAAGAGCATATCGCGCGGTTACGCTTCGTTCGACTACCACCGCACGGGTTATCAGCTGAGCAAACTCGCCAAGCTCGATATACTGCTCAACGGCGAGCCCGTCGACGCGCTCTCGTCGCTCATATATGCCGACCACGCATACGACTTCGGCCGCCGCATGTGCGAGAAGCTCAAAGAGCTGATACCCAGACAGCAGTTCGACATCGCCATACAGGCTGCTATCGGCGCCAAGATCATCGCGCGCGAGACGGTCAAGGCTGTTCGCAAGGATGTTACGGCCAAGTGCTACGGCGGCGACATATCGCGTAAGCGCAAACTGCTCGAAAAGCAGAAGGCAGGCAAGAAGCGCATGCGCCAGATAGGCTCGGTCGAGGTGCCGCAGTCGGCATTCCTCGCCGTGTTGAAGATGGACTGACGCACGGTCTTATACGGATAAAGTTATCGCCGCAGCCTTTCGGGTTGCGGCGATTATTTTGCGTGATATGCGGCCGGATTATGATCTCCTGCCCGACCTGATATGAAGTACGATGTGCAGCTGTCGTGTAATCGGCGATGCGGAGCTCCCGACACATACGATAGCAACGTCTACATCGAAGATACGTGAGGGCTGATGCCCGACCTGATACGGGAAAATTACGATTGTATAATCGTATGTTGCGTATAAATAAAAAATCAACGAATTGACTGACGTCTGTAATTCGTTGATTTTCAAGAGCGGCAAGCGGGACTCGAACCCGTGACCCTCGGCTTGGGAAGCCGATGCTCTACCGACTGAGCTACTGCCGCATGAAAGAAATATTTTCGGTGTCGGTCAAAAATACGACGGGTTGAGCGCATAAGCAAGCATTGGCTCGATTAAAGCCTAACCGGAAGTATCATCAACGGAGTCAAAGATACGAAATAAATTATAATTATCACTATTTCCGGTATGAAAAAATAGTGTCGAAACGGATTATGCGAAAACGGCTGCCGGCAAATCGCCCTCGCATCCGTCGCAATCGTTGCGTGATATATAGGCTGCACGATGCCGTGAAAGGCGTGGGCAGGGTAGCGGGTTGGGTGTTTGGTGCGGCGACGACGATGCTGAGCGGGCTTGCCGGCGGGCGATACGGAAAGGTGTCCGGCTTGATAGAGTGTGTATAATGTTTTATTGTATAAGTGATTAAATATGAAAAATAATTTGCAGTTAAATGAAAATTTACTACTTTTGTATCGATCCGACTAAACCGAATTCGGCTTTTGCCGATAATCCATACTCACACCGGAGGACTTGGTGTCCCCAACGGTGAGTAAGGCTATTACTCGGTTTATACGGATCAAAAAGAAGTTGGGGGCACCTTTACGGAATTACAGTTTAAGTCTAAATAAACGGATCGGAGATATCGGATATTGTCGATATCTCCGATCGACTTTTGCAGCAGTCCTCTTATTAGCAGTGCGATATGTATAGGCACGGCTGTTACTGACGCAAAAAATCCACGCCCGAGCGTGGATTCCAAGATGTATCTATATTTGGCGAAACCATGTTTTGCTTGCTCCGCCGCCGTCAGCTGTACGTTAGCGGCGCGGACGCATGCCGGGAGGCATTTTGAGTTTTCCGCCGGCTACCGTCTTCATCATCTTGCGCGTATCCTCGAACTGCTTCATCAGACGGTTGACATCCATGATAGTCGTTCCGCTGCCCTTGGCGATACGTTCGCGGCGGCGGGCATTGATGATCTCGGGATTTTCGCGCTCGGCCGGAGTCATGGAGTCGATGATAGCCTCGGTCTGCTTGAAGGCATCTTCGGGTATGTCGACGTTCTTCAACGCCTTGCCCATGCCGGGTATCATCGACGCGAGGTCTTTGAGATTGCCCATTTTCTTGATCTGTGCTATCTGCTCGCGGAAATCGTTGAAGTTGAACTGGTTCTTAATAAGCTTCTTTTTGAGCTTGCGCGCCTGCTCCTCGTCGAACTGCTCCTGCGCACGCTCTACCAGCGATACGACGTCGCCCATGCCCAATATACGGTCGGCCATACGTTCGGGGTGGAACACTTGCAGGGCGTCCATTTTTTCGCCGCTCGAAATGAATTTCAGCGGTTTGTCGACAACCGAACGGATCGATATGGCAGCACCGCCGCGCGTATCGCCGTCGAGCTTGGTCAGGACGACACCGTCGAAATCGAGCCGGTCGTTGAACTCCTTGGCTGTATTGACAGCGTCCTGACCCGTCATCGAGTCGACGACGAATAGCGTCTCGCTCGGCTTGACGGCCGCCTTGATCGCCGTTATCTCCTGCATCATCGCCTCGTCGACGGCCAGACGGCCGGCCGTATCGACTATGACGACGTTATATGATTTCTGCCGCGCATACTTGATTGCATTCTCGGCTATGGCGACGGGATCGTTGTTGCCGGCTTCGGTGTATACCTCGACTCCTATCTGAGAGCCGAGCACCTGCAACTGGTCGATTGCTGCCGGGCGGTATACGTCGCCCGCGACGAGTAGTACCTGACGGCCGCGCTTGCCCTTGATGTGTGCGGCGAGCTTGCCCGAGAACGTCGTCTTACCCGAACCTTGCAGACCGGCGATGAGAATGACGGCAGGATTGCCCTCCAAACGTATGTCGGTGGCCGTGCCGCCCATCAGCGCCGCAAGCTCGTCGCGGACGATCTTGGTCATCATCTGTCCGGGCTTTACCGAGCGGAGCACGTCCTGACCCAGAGCCTTGCGCTTTACCTCGTCGGTAAATGTCTTGGCGACCTTGTAATTGACGTCGGCATCGATCAGGGCGCGCCGTATCTCTTTGAGCGTCTCGGCAACGTTGATCTCGGTAATGCGACCCTCGCCTTTGAGTATGCGGAACGACCGTTCGAGTTTATCGGTTAAATTTTCAAACATATATGATCGATTTTTTATCGTTTACGTTTTTCCCGACAAAAATACGAAAAACAATCCTATTATCATTCAAATTCGCACCATAAATAATTCGCTCCCTGCCGCAACGCTCTCGCCTCGGCGGCAGCGGTTGCGGCTGTCGGGTGGCATATTTATTGAACTGCTCGGTGAAAATTCCAATCTTATGGACTCTAAATCGGTAGACATGAGTACGATGCCGCTGCGCGCGGGGCATCTGCACGTTTGGTTCGCCGCCTCGCTCGGACAGGTAGCGGGAGCTGCTCTGGCTACGTTGACGGGTATAATCCTGCCGCTGGTCGGGATCGTCCGCACATCCTCGTTATCGTCGCTGGCGCAGGGTGCGATAGCCTCCTCTTCGCTTGTGGGCATCATGATCGGATCGCTGCTGTTCGGGCGGCTGAGCGACCGCCGCGGCTATCTGCTCTATTTCAGGCTCTGCCCGGCTATGATCCTCGCAGCCTCGCTTGCGGTCGTTTTCGTCGACAGCATCGCCTATCTGCCTGCGGCTATGCTGGTCATGGGACTCGGCATCGGCGGCGAGTACAGCCTCGATTCGGACTACATATCCCAGATCATGCCGCGGCGCTGGCGGTTGACGGCGGTCGGTGCCGCCAAGGCGCTGTCGTCGATAGGCAACATCGCCGTTGCGGCGATATGTTACTTCGTCCTGCGCGACGGCAGCGATCCGCATATATGGAACAGATTGATGATTATCATCTCGGCGCTGGCGGCATTGATGCTGTTGTGCCGGTTGCGCTTTACGCAGAGTCCGATATGGCTCGCCGCTCACGGATTCCAGCCGCAGGCACAGCAAGCCGCACGCCGTTTGCTGGGCGACGGTGTGACGGTTGCGACACCCGAATCTGCTGCCGCCGGGCATACGCCGTGGCGCGAGATGTTTCGCGGCGAGAATCTTAAAAAGGTAATATTCAGCGGCGTGCCTTGGGCATGCGAGGGTATCGGCGTCTACGGCATCGGAGTGTTCCTGCCGGCCTTGATAATGGCGCTCGGATTGGAGTCCGCCGCAGCCGATCCGTATCGGCATGTCGTCGAGTCGGTCGAGCTGACCACGCTGGTCAACTTCGTCATCCTGCCCGGATTCATTCTCGGATTGTGCTTCATCGGCCGCTGGCGCCCGGTACGCATGCAGACGTGGGGGTTCGTGCTCTGTGCTGCGGGGCTGGCTCTGCTGCTGGCGTCATACCGGCTGCACTGGCCTCTGTGGTGCTCTATCGGCGGGTTCATGATCTTCGAGCTGTTTCTCAATGCCGGGCCTCATCTCATTACGTTCATCATACCGACTCGGATATACGACATCTCCGAACGCGGCTCGGGAGCAGGTATCGCCGCAGCCTTCGGCAAGGCGGGTGCCGTCATCGGCGTATTCTTCATGCCGCAGCTGTTGAAGTGGGGCGGTATCGAGCTCGCGCTCGGTGTAACCATTGCCGTGCATCTGGTCGGCGCCGTCGTTACGGCCGTCATGGGACGGCGGATCATGCCGCCGAAAAGAGGGTAGCGACTATACCGATATGCCGCTCAGGCCTGCCAGCCGGCATCTGTGCCTGAACCGGCACGGCATCTCCAATCCGCACCTCTGCAAAAGATCGTTGTCGGAGAGTATGTCGCACGCGGCACCGTCGGCTGCGATAATGCCGTTGTCCAGGATGATCGTCCGCTCGCATAGGTCGGCAGCCATGTCCATGTCGTGTGTAGCCACAATCATCGTATGTTCGAAGCGCTCTAAGAGCGCAACGATGCGCCGCCGCGCCTGCGCATCGAGTCCCGCCGTGGGTTCGTCCATGACCAGCACCGAGGGCTCCATGGCGAGTACGGTAGCTATCGATACGCTCTTTTTCATGCCGCCCGAAAGGCGGTGCGAGGGCATCCGGCGATAGGCCGTCGCGCCTACCGCCGCGAGGGCCGCGGCTACGCGCACATCGATCTGGGCCTGTGTCAGACGCATGTTGGCAGGGCCGAAAGCGACATCCTCCTCGACCGTGGGCATGAACAGCTGGTCGTCGGCATTCTGGAACACGAGACCCGCCGCGCGTCTTATCTGCGGCATTGTCCGGCGGGTGGACTTTATCCCGCCTACGATGACCTCGCCCGATGTCGGCAGCAACAGACCCGCCGCATGCAGCAGCAGAGTCGATTTTCCGGCGCCGTTGGCACCCAGCAGAGCGACCTTTTCGCCGTGTCTTATAAGTAACGAAACACCTTTCAGCGCCTCGTATCCGTCCGGATAGCGGTATCGCACCTCGTCGAAGCGTATGTAATGATGGCTCATAATCGGAATGTTTGTATGATGCCTGCCGGGTCGGCGAGACGTATGGCTGCCGATATGATCGTCCATGCCGCCACCAGCGCCGTATCGCGCAGCCGCCAGCGGCAGGGGCGCGCATCGCATTGCGGAATGGAGCCGTCGAAGCCTCGCGCGAGCATGGCCGCGTAGACTGCGCGGCTGCGACAGGCCGACCGTGCGAGCAGCTGCCCGACCATTACGCCCCAGATGCGGAGTGGGTAGGCCCGCCGTCCGAAGCTGCGGGCGTCGCGCGCACGCGACATCGTAAGCCCCTCGTCTATCAGTACGTAGGCATAGCGGTATAGAAGCAGCAGTTGTGTTGCCAGAACCGGCGGCATGCCCAGCCGTTGCATTGCGCGGCAGATGTTGCGAAAGCCGGTGTTGAGTATGAGTATCGACAGAGCCTGCACCGACAGCATGGCGCGGAGCACGATCGAGACGAAGCCGATCCAGCCCATAGTTATCACGGTCGTGCCGATCTCCATTGCCGGCCGGCGGTCGTAGAGTACGTTGAATATGCCGATGACTGCGGCCAGCGGGACGACGATCAGCGAGCGGCGGGCTATGCGCAGATAGTCCGTGTCGCTCGCGGCCGACATCGTTATGGGAAATATTGCGAACAGGATCAGCTGCGACGGTCTGTATATCGGTGTCGAGAGCATGGCGACCAGATAGACGAGCGTCGCGAGCAGCTTGGCGCGGTCGTCGAATCGCCCCATTACCCCCGAGCTGTCGAGCGCCCGCTCGCGGCATATCATATCGGCGAGCGCCCGTTGCATACGGTTTTTCATGTACGTTTTCTTCTCGGCCGCAGCAGATACGAACCTATTAGCACAACGGCCATGACGGCGACGCATCCGACAACGCCCGCAAGCGAGTGGTCGTAGTCGGGCATTGCGGCAGTGGATTGTCGTATGCTTTCGGCCACGTCATGCGCGCGGCCGGCGGCGATCGGCTCCGATGCGGCGGTATTCCCGATCGACCACTCCAAGCCGTCGGGGTCGGACGATGCCACCCACGAAGCGACGCCTCCGATCATAAGGGCTGCGGCTGCGAGGGCAACGAGCGCGGCGACGATGCTGCCGCGCGGACGGCTGGACGAAGATACCTGCATCCCGTATCGCCTTACGGCGCAGAGCACCGAGCCCGTTGCAATGCCTTCGCCCAAACCTATCAGCAGGTGTATGGGCAGCATGAATGCGAGAAAACGCGCAGGCGGCAGCTGGGCGATGCCCGACAGCGAAGTCTCGACCACTACGGCGACGGCGCCCAGTTCGAGGGCGACGACGGACGAGAGGATCGAGGCCGCGAATATCCGGCCTGCGGACGACCCGTCGCCTGCAATCGGACGATATACGGCCGGGTAGGCCACCAGGCACGACATGGCGGCCATGTTGATTATGTTGCACCCCAATGCAAGGAGTCCGCCGTCGGCGAAGAGCAGGCATTGAAGCATGATGACCGAAGAGAGCGTGACGAACGCCGCCCGCGTACCGAGCATGGCGCATAGGAGGATACCGCCTACGATATGGCCGCTCGACCCCGTGCCGGGTATGGCGAAGTTGAGCATCTGAGCTGCGAAGACGAACGCACCCATTACGCCCATAAGCGGTATGACGTACTCGCTCGGGGCCTGTGCCGAGCCGTCGTCGAAATCGGTTCTTATTCTTCTCAGACACGTCGCCAGCAACCCTGCGGCGACGACTCCCGTCACGGCAGCCGCCGTCGGGGAGATTAGCGCATCGGACATGTGCATGATTGCAGGATTTAGGCGTCGGTCGTTTTGCGGGTCTGGGGCTTGCGCTTGCGGCGGCTGTTGCCGCGAGGCTCCTTATGCGACTTGTACCAGTCGGTATGGTCGGGCTTTTCGCGCGAGTCGAGTTTGAGTATCGGCAGCAGGAACAGCCATGTCGCTACGCAGAAAGGAGCGGTCAGGGTAGCCAGCCCGAGCGGCGACAGCATGACGTTCATCGCAGCCTGTATGAAGACCGTAACGATGATTCCGAGTACCGCCCACACGGACGAGCGCAGATTGGGACGATAGAACACCGTGGCCAGAGCTATGGCCGTTAGGACGGGGCTGTACCCGTAGAGGCCGTGCGCTATCTCGCCGGCCGAAGCCCCGAACAGGAGCGCTATGCACATTGCCAGTGCCGAACCTGCGGCAGCCCACAGCGCAGCCCAGCGGCTGCATACGGCCAGGCCGAGCAGGAACAGCACGCCCGTTGGCCACGAGTCGATCAGAAAGACCTGCGAGACGCCTCTGAGCCAGCCCAGAACGAAGGTGTCGAAGCCCAATGCCGAGACGCTGCTCATAGTTGCCGGCAGCGCCGGGTCGGCCATGTTGTCAGGCGCCAGTCCGTGCATGGTGCGTGCGGCCGCGAGGAATATCCACGTGCAGAAGACGAACGGGAATGTAAACGAATTGACGCGCATCGGAGCCAGAATGCGGTTCATGCCGTTGCGCACCCATACCGTCAGTGCCGAGCAGAGTATCAGCGCCAGCCACATCGCGGGCGTGTTGCTCATGAACGTGGGAAATGCGCAGCCGACGAGTATGCCGTTGAAGCCCCACAGTCCCTGCCGTCCGTCGATAGCGGGGTAGCGGAGTATGCGGCCGGTAAGCGTCGAGACCGCGATGCCCGCGAGCGCACCCCACGCCACGGCTATATTGTCGGTCTCGTATGCGCCCCAGAATATTCCGCAGAAGAACAGAAGACCCGTCCAGGCGTTGTTCTGGAACATTACCTGTCCGGCACCGCGCAGCATGTCGTCGACAAAGGTCAGTGCCATGTTTTTACTTTTCGATTGAGCCATAATCTTATCTTTATCTTTTGTTTATCCCATTTGTTTTAGTCTCTCGGCCGCCGCATAGGCCGGACGGTCGAAATGTCTGCAAAAATAACTAATCGTCGCGAAATAACCGCCGTTGTGACTATCGCCACGGAAATTCCTGCGGCATGTCGTATCCCTTGACGCAGCGTCGCACCGTCGCGCAGAACTCCCTTACGAGCCGCTTTACCGGTGCCGATTCGTCGCTCAGAACCTTATATAGCAGACCGCAGTCGGCAGGCAGGCGCGTTATGCCCGCTGCCGTGCGGTGCCGGCTGTCGATGAAGGCGTCGGTAAGCTCATATATACGGTCGGCGCATTGTGGCGGAGTGAGCACCACGACGTTGGCCACAACGTCGTAATCAGCCATAACGCCGAGACATACGGGCGATACGTCATAGGGCTCTACGACGAACTTTTCGCGAAACAGCCTCTCCCCGTCGAGGCGCCGTGCGCGTGTGGTAACCGACATGATGTCGTAGGCGAACCGCTCGCCGCCACGATAGTACTTGCGCCCGCTCATGTATATCTCCGAGTAGAAGAGCGTCGCCGAGGGGTCGATGCAGATGTCGGTATCGCAGATGAACCGCGTATGACGGCAGGGTATGGTCGGCTCGGGCAGAAATTCCAGATAGGCGCCCTCGTCGAGGACGATGCTCTGCGCCATGCAGGAGTGGTTGTAACGCATCTCCGCCAGCTTGGTGGCCGCACCGGTCGATATGTGGGCGCAGGCTCCGCGGCGCAGCGTGAAGTGCTGTTCGTAGCGGTCGCCGTCGACATTGGGTCCTCCCGACGACAATATGTATACGCACGGCATCTGGGGCATGCACTCGTCGAAATAGAGCGCCTGCTGTACGATGAGCGGTGCGCGACGGTCCAGCTCGCGCAGTATCGACCTCCCGTCGTCGTCCGTCTCGAAACCCAGATAGACGTACCCCGCCTTGCCGGGCGTGCCGACGGGCATGGCCGGCGGCTCTGCCTGAAAGGGGCGCATCTCGCGTGCTGCGGAGACTCTGGCGGCCGCCGTCATCGATGTTGCGTCAGCTCTTGTCATCGCTGTCGAATAACGCCGTTTTGCGAATCAGCTCCACCAGCGGTTCGATGCCCTCGCCGGTCATGCAGTTGGTAAAGACGAACGGCTTGCCCGGCCGCATCAGCTCCGAATCGCGTCGCATGACCTCCAAGTCGGCATGAACGTAGGGTGCCAGATCGGTCTTGTTTATCACGAGTATATCCGACTGCGATATACCGGGGCCGTCCTTGCGGGGTATCTTGTCGCCGGCGGCGACGTCTATGACGTATATGAAGTAATCGACCAGAGCCGGGCTGAACGTCAGAGTGAGGTTGTCGCCGCCCGATTCTATGAGCACTATGTCCGAGTCGGGGAACCGCGCCTCCATCTCCTCGACGGCCGCTATGTTCATCGACGGATCCTCCCGCACGGCGGTATGAGGGCATGCGCCGGTCTCGACGCCTATTATGCGCTCTTCGACAAGTATGCCTTTGAGCATCTTGCGGACATGCTTGGCATCTTCGGTCGTTACTACGTCATTGGTTATTACCAGCAGTTTGTATCCCATATCGAGCAGGCGAGGGGTTATGGCTTCGATAAGCGCCGTCTTGCCCGATCCCACCGGGCCGCCTATTCCGATTCTGCATGTGTTTTTCATCTTGTAAGTCGGTTTTTAATTCATGAACATTCGTTTGGTTCCCTTCTCGTGCAGCGAGGCTACGATGTCGATCTGAGGCACGAACGCCGACATGTCGTCGAAGGTCATCTCCCGTGCCCGGTCGTAGATCGTCTCGACCTGGTCGCCCAGACGGAACATTATGCGCTGCGTATCGTAGTGCGAGATGCGCAGGCAGCGCAACGCCGCGCCCAGCACCATGTTTATCGCTCCGTAACCGAGCGATGCGAACAGCCACTTTTCCGGTATTTCGCATGCTGACGCAACGACGGCCTGCGCTACGGGGTAGGTACCCGGTGTCGCGCCGGCACGTATGTCGGCCGCAAGGCGGGCAGCGGTGCTGTCGTCGAGAATCCTCTCCGAGAGCTCGGCCAGCTTGCGCCCCATGCGCAGCGTCATAAGACGCGATTCGGCATTCATCTTGCACAGCAGCAGCTGAGCGTCGGCCTCGCATATCCCGTCGTAATCCTCCTCTGCGGCACTTCGATAGGCTTGGAGAGCCGCAATGCCGTCGGTAAAGGCGGCCTGACGGAGAATCTGCCGGGCGTATGCTTCGAGCGATGCGGCATCCGTTACGATGCGGTGCTCGACGGCCGATTCCAGACCGGCCGAAAAGGCGAATGCGCCGACGGGAAATGCCGAGTCGCTCAGCGCCAGAATGCGCATCAGTTTCACGGCATCGGTCATACGGCAGCTGCGCTATCGTGATGATGCGATCCGCATTCGTGCGTATGCGCGTGGCTCTCGCGTGAGGCGCCGCCGAACAGACGTCGTATCTCGTGCGGTGCGAGATAGGGTATTACACCCTCGGCAGGCCGGAACGAGTATTCGATATTTTCGATATGGTGCGTCTTCATCACGCTCTCCATTACCTTGCGGTCGACCGTAAGCGGCACATATACCGTCGTCCCCTTGACCACGGCCGGCCAGTGCTGGTTGCCTATGGCATGACCCAGCTCGACGGCGATATGTATGATCGTCTGCGGCGGCATCGAGGCCAGCGAGGACATGTCTATGGCCATGACGTCGTTGAGCCTTACGCGCACGACGAGCATCGTGCCGTGCCGTGCATCCTCGAAGAGTATGTCGCCGTCGTTGATGCGGCTGTTGCGTTCGAGCGATACTGCGTATTCGTTGCCGCGGTCGCTCGTCGAGGCGAAGCGGCTCTTCTGCGCCGTCCACTGGTCGAGCTCGATATACTCCTTGTCCGCTGCGGCGGCGCGCTCGCGCCACTCGGGCGCAGCGACGTTTCCTATGATTCGAGTGAATATTTTCATTTTCCTTGGTTTTAACGTTACGGGAGCACGCCCCGAGGCATGCTCCCGATACCCGATATCAACTGAACCAGTAGAGTTGTCCGAGAGAGAACTCCTTGGCGGGTTTCACGTATGCGCGAACTCCGTCGACGAAGACGTCGAATGTCTCGGGATCGACATTTATCGACATCATGCCGCTGTTGCGTATCATGTTGTTTTTCGTCAGCTGACGCGTGCGCCTTACGGGCAGTACCTGCCGCTGCAATCCCAGACGCTCCTTTATGCCGTTTTCGTATGCCGCATGCGACACGAACGATATGCCCGTTGCGGGCAGCGTCGTGCCGAAGGCTCCGAACATCGGACGGTAGTAGCAGGGCTGCGGCGTCATCAGCGATGCGTTGGGGTCGCCCATGTTAGACCAGTTTATCACACCGCCCTTTATTACCATTTTGGGCTTGGCGCCGAAGAACTGCGGCTCCCACAGCACCAGATCGGCGATCTTGCCCTTTTCGATCGAGCCCAGATAGTCCGATACGCCGTATGTCACGGCAGGGTTGATCGTGATCTTGGCCAGATAGCGCAGCACGCGGAAGTTATCGTTCTCGGGGCTGTCCTCCGCGAGACGTCCGCAGGCGTTCTTCATGAACGACGCCATTTGGAATGTTCTGAGGAACGACTCGCCGATACGTCCCATTGCCTGAGAGTCGGACGATACCATAGACAGCACGCCCAGATCGTGCAGGACGTTCTCGGCAGCCTGCGTCTCGGGACGCACGCGGCTCTCGGCGAAGGCTACGTCGGAGGGTATGCCGGGATTGAGGTTATGGCATACCATGATCATGTCGAAAAGCTCGGCCTGAGAGTTTATGCCGAATGGCAGCGTGGGGTTGGTCGACGAGGGGAGTACGTAGGCCATAGAGGCCACCTTCAACAGGTCGGGCGCATGGCCGCCTCCCGCACCCTCGGTGTGATAGGTGTGTATGGTGCGGCCGTCTATCGCGGCGATCGTATCCTCGACGTATCCCGCCTCGTTGAGCGTATCGGAGTGTATGGCCACCTGTACGTCGAAGCGGTCCGCCACACCCAGCGCGGTGCGTATGGCTGCCGGCGTCGAGCCCCAGTCCTCGTGTATCTTCAAGCCGCAGGCGCCGGCCGCGATCTGCTCTTCGAGCGGCAGGTCGAGTGAGCAGTTGCCCTTGCCAAGCAGACCTACGTTCACAGGTATTCCGTCGAAGGATTGCAGTATCCGGGCGAGATTCCAGCGTCCCGACGTAATGGTCGTGCCGTTCGATCCGTCGGTCGGACCCACGCCGCCGCCGAATACGGTCGTTATGCCGTTGCTCAGACAAGCGTATGCCTGCTGCGGGGCTATCATGTGGACATGACCGTCGATGCCGCCGGCCGTAAGTATCAGATGCTCGCCCGATATGGCGTCGGTCGCGGTGCTGGTTACCAGATCGGGGTGTACGCCGTGCATGATGTTGGGGTTGCCGGCCTTGCCTATGCCGGCTATCTTGCCGTCCTTGACACCTACATCGGCCTTGACCACGCCCAGAATCGGATCGATTACCGTAACGTTGGTAATTACCAGATCGAGCGAACCCTCCTTAGAAGTCATCGTGTTCGCCAGACCCATGCCGTCGCGTATGGTCTTGCCGCCGCCGTATACGACCTCGTCGCCGTATTCGCGCAGGTCCTTTTCGATCTCGACATAGAGATCGGTATTGCCCAGACGTATCTTGTCGCCCACGGTCGGGCCGAAAAGATTGTTGTATTGCTGACGTGAAATTGTTGCCATATGTCTACTTGTTTGCTTTATCACTCTTTCGCGGCGCCTTGTCGTGCGACGGCTCGGCTTGATCCACGGTCTTGAATCCCGCTTCGACCATTCGGTGCATCGCCTGCACCTGTACGGGATAGTAGGTCGGGGCATCCTCCTCGCCGGCATAGCCCATGACCAGTCCGTTGAATCCCATGACGCGGCGCTTGCCGGAATAAGTTACCAGCTCGACACTCTTCTGGTCGCCCGGTTCGAATCTGACGGCAGTCGTGGCCGGTATGTTGAGATGACAGCCGAAGGCCGCACCGCGGTCGAACTCCAAGTATCGGTTGACCTCGAAGAAGTGGAAGTGCGACCCGACCTGAATCGGCCTATCGCCCGTGTTGCGTACCGTGACCGTGACGGTCCTGCGTCCTACGTTGTACTCTATGGGTTCGCTGCGCAGCACTACGCCGCCTACGGCGACCTGCTGCTTAGGCATATATCCCTTGACGTCGGGATAGAGGCTCGGCTTTGCGGGCTTGGCCTCGGCCGAGGAGTTTTTCGTCGTATTCATATCGTAGTCGGTTATTTGATCGGATTGTGTATGCTTATCAGACGCGAGCCGTCGGTAAATACCGCTTCGACCTGCAACAGGGTTATCATGTCGGCCACACCCTCCATTACGTCCTTCTTGGTCAGGACTGAGGCTGCGCCTTTCATTACCTCCTCGACGGTCTTGCCTTCGCGTGCACCCTCCAATGCCGTCGACGTGATGTAGGCCACGGCTTCGGGATAATTGAGTTTCAGACCCTTGTTAAGGCGTCTCTCGGCGATCGAGCCAAGCGATAACAACAGCAGCTTGTCGATCTCTCTCGGTGTCAAATGCATAATATGATAGTTTAATGGTTATAAACATCACGGGCTTGCGCGGTATGGCACACTCTGACCGCAACAGCCGTTTATCTTCTCAGTGATAGAGACAAAGAATATGCCACAACAGTTGGCCGCATAGGCAAATGGCATTATCTTTGAAAATCGGTTCGTCCGAAAAAATCGAATCAAGTTATGATAAAAGCAATGCTTATCGCCGGTCTGGGAGGATTCCTCGGCACGTGCATGAGATTTCTCACGGGCAAGCTGTGCCACGTGGTATGTGCATCGGTATTTCCGTGGGGGACGTTCGCCGTAAATATTATAGGCAGTTTTCTGATAGGAATATTTTTCGGGTTGGCCGAGAGGGGCAACCTCATTTCGTCGTCGATGAACGTCTTTCTGATAACGGGTTTCTGCGGAGGCTTTACGACATTTTCGTCAATGGCCGACGACATGTATCTGCTCTTGCAGCAGCGTCACTGGCTCTACTTCGGCCTCTATGTCGGATTGAGTTTCGCGCTGGGTCTGCTGCTCGTCTGGCTCGGCCGCTCGATCGTAAAATAGGGCAGCGGCGGTTACAGCGCCGTAAGGAACGACATGGTATCGCACCCGTCGGCATAGTCGGTAAGAGCGGGGTATTGCGCCCTGCCGAAGGCGGCGCGGCGCGGGTGCTCCAAGCGATCGGTTACCACGCACTGGATGTGGGCGTCGTTGTCGGAGAGCCACTTTTCCACCTGTGCCGTATCGTCGTAGCGATGCAGCGCCACGCAGCTCAGTGCAGCGGGAAATGTCGTACTCTCGACGCACAGGAAAGCTCCGCAGTCGGTAAACGGCCGTCGCTGCATCGTGAGCATGGCTGCTGTGGCGACGAGATTGCGCCGCAGCTTGACGTTGATCGGCCTGCCGGTATACAGGTCGGGCTCGTATCCATGCGGCAGCAGTATCATAGAGACATTGCGGCACCCCAGTCCCGAGTAGGATGTTATATCGTCGATAAGGGCGGCCAGATCTTCGGCGCTTTCGCTGCCCGACAGCACGGCGACCGAATGCCTGCTGCCGCGAAGAAGCGACTCGGTGCCGGCGAACCGGGTGCGGAAGTAGCGGTTTGCATCGTCGCCGCCCGTGGCAATGACGGCATCGTACGAGGCTGCGTCGTCGAAGGGGCGTATGGCGATCTGCGGTTCGATCTCGCGCAGCATATCTATAATCATCTCCATAAGCACCGTATCCTTGCCCGAGGGCTTTACGTAGCATACGTTGCCGCTGGCCGCCACGCACAACAAATCGTTGAATCCTACCAGCGGAATATTACCGGCCATGATGACGGCCACGTCTCGCGGCACGGCGACCGGCTTATATCCCGTCAACCATGCGTCGAGCTTGCCGGGGTCGAGCATTTCGCTGCGCACGGCATCCACCGCACGTAGTATATCCCTCTGCGTGAACCAGCCGTTGGCCTCGATCGCACGATCGATGCAGCTTCTCGTCGCGGCATCGCTGCCGAATCCGTCGAGCCTCCGCCCGAGCGTCGAGAAAATTTCCGAAACACTCTTCATACTATAAAATACGTATCGCAATCGCCGCGCAGGCCTCGGCATCGGCAAGTGCGTGGTGGTGGTTTGCAAGATCGTAGCCGCATGCCGCCGAGACGGTATGCAGGCGGTGGTTGGGCAACGTCTTGCCGAATATGCGTCGCGAGGCGCGGCAGGTGCAGTGGAACCCGTAATGGGGATACGGCATCCCGTATAGCTCGTGCACCGCTCGCAGGCAACCCTCGTCGAAGGGCGAGTTGTGCGCCACCAGCGGCAGACCGGCTATCAGAGGCTGCAACTCTCTCCATACGGCCGGAAATTCTGGCGCTGCGTCGGTATCGCGCCGCGTGAGTCCGTGCACGGCCGTGCAGAATGGCGAGTAGTAGTTGGGTGCTGGACGTATCAGCCGGTAAGCCGAGCCGACCATGCGGCCGTCGCGCACGACGACTATGCCCACAGAGCAGACGCTCGTGCGGCTCGAATTGGCCGTTTCGAAATCTATCGCTGCAAAATCGCGCATAATCCTACCCTTGAAAACCGGGCATAAAGGTACGAAAATTCGGCGAAAAATATTCGCAGTGCGATAAAACGAAATGCGGCGGGAGATATCTCCCGCCGCACTGTCCGGCTGCATGGCCCTATTCGGACGCCGTTCCCGAATAGGTAAGAGGAAACTCTCCGCAGTTCATCGACAGCTGCAATTCGCTGTCGGTCAAAGTGCCGCGCAGAGAGGTTATCGTATAGCGCGGAAATTCGCCGCCCATAGCCAGCGGAATGATCCGCTCGCCCGAGAGTTCGATCCGCTCGCCGACGCTCTTGCACTCGACGCCCGGAATCGTCATGTCGAGCTTGACGGGCATGGCCTCGGCGAACTGAACTCGATACATGTATATGTCGACGGTCCGGTCGTCTTTGAGGTCGTACCTTACCGATACTCCCTGCTGTTTGAAGAATGTCCCGTCGGTCTGGTCTACCGACAGCTCGCCGACATATTCCTTCGGTGTCGGGTTAACGGGTGTCTTGTCGTCGTCCTTGTCGCACGCAGCGAAGCTGAGCGCTGCGCATGCAACCAATAAAAGCGATTTGAAAAGTTTCATGATATTAAATATTTACGTTTAGTTTGATTCCGAAGCTGATGGGACGTCCCTTGCTGAAAAACGAACGAGAGACCGATTTGAAGTAGAACGTATCGTAATCGCGGTCGGTCAGGTTGCGCCCCCAGACCGAAAGCGAAAACGCACCCTTCTGCAATCCGACATGCGCCGATAGCAGCGTGTAGAACGGCTGCCGGAGTGTATTCTCCTCGTTCCAGTATATCTCTCCCACACCGTGCAGCCGTGCGCCGAGCGTGATGCGATCGAGCCACGACGCACCGACGTGCCACGTGTAGGATGCACTCAGCGAGGCTGTGTTTCGCGGCGCATACGGCAGTACGTTGCCCGCGCGGTCGGCCTGACCGTCGTCGTATTCGGTAAAGCGTGCGTCGGTAAATCCCCAGTCGGCCGCAACCGAAAGGTTGCGGTTGTCGTAGCGTACCGACAGCTCTGCGCCGAGACTGCGCGCGCGGCCGGCATTCGACATCATGCGGCCGGTGTTGTTGCCGTCGGGCAGTACGGTAACCTGCTGGTCGGTGCATTCGATAAGGAATGCGGCGGCCGATAAGCTCAGTCCGGCGGCGGGACGGAGGTGCGCTCCGATCTCGAAGTTCCAGCTTCGTTCGGGTTTGTAGCGCGTTGCCGCAGCCGAGTCGTAGGAAGTGGTGCCCACGCCGTCGATATATACTCCCAGAGATGTCATCATGTCGATCATCATCTTCGACTGCAATATGTCGGAGAATATCTGGGTGTTGAATCCTCCCGCCTTGTAGCCGCGCGTGACGGTTGCATAAACCTCGCCACGACGCATCGAATAGGTTGCCGACAGCTTTGGCAGCAGCTCGAAGAACGACTGGCGCTCGCTCCCTGCGAAACGCGTATGCAGCATCTTGAACTCGGGCATCGTGAGGTTGAAGCGGTAGGGCAGCTCGCTGCGCGAGTCGTATTTCATCGACGTGTATTCATAGTCGAAGCGCAGTCCGGCTGTCAGCGTCCATCTTCCGAGCCTTACCGACGACTCGTGATAGAGCGCCGCGCCGTAGACCGGTATGCGGAAATCGCTGGCTATGACGAAGCTGTCGGTGCCGATCTCGATGTCGTTGTCGGGAAACTGGTCGTGGATGTGCTTGTTGGCGTTGTCCAGTATAAGATCGTCGATGCCGTCGCGCTTGAAGGTTACGGGCGACGACATGTCGAGCCGCTTGCCGAATGCGAAGGCGCCGCACAGCCACTGCCAGCGTGCTTCGGGGTCGGCATTGCGCACGACGATATCCTGAGTGACCGCATGTTCGCGCTGGCTCTGCACGAGTGTGAACAGCGAGCGCGGCGTGAAGTCCTGGTCGAGGGTCATGCGGTCGTCGAGAAACTGGTAGCTCGTTACGCTCGACAGACGGACTTTGTCCGATTCGTATCCTACGACCAAACCCTGACAGAGGCTCAGCCGGCGGTATGCGCACGGATCGTTGTAGGCGATCGGATGATATGTGCCGCTATGCTCGTCGTACAGACGGTAGGCGTAACCGCCCTCGTCGGTGTATCCGACCGATGTCGTGGCATCTACACGCCACCTTAGTGAGGGGTGCCACTGCAATCGCAGCCGTGCTCCGGCGTTGTCCGAACGGTCGCACTTCTCGTCGTTGAAGACGTTGGTAAAGAATCCCCCGCAATGGGCGAACGAAGCGGCCAGAGAGTACCCGAAGCTATCGCCCCTGCGGTCGTACCATGCCGCTCTGAGCGCATACGACTCGGCCGACGAGTATTCGGCAGACAGCCTCGCACCCTGCCATACCATGGGTGACAGGGTGGATATGTTCATCACGCCCCCGCTGGTGTTGCGTCCGTAGAGCGTGCCCTGCGGGCCGCGCAGAAGCTCGATGCGGCGTATGTCGTAGAAGTCGAAGTCGTAGGCGTTCTTGTTCATGTATGGCACGTCGTCTACATTGACCCCGACCACGGGCTGGTCGATGCGCGAGCCGAATCCGCGCACGTATATCGAGGAGGTCATTCGCGACCCGTATGACGGCTGGTAGAAGTTGGGCGCAATGGCCGAGAAATCCTTGATCGACTCTACGCCTTCGCGTTCGAGACGGTACATGCCCGCTTCGGTGGAGGCTATCGGCAGGCGCGAGGGATCTCCGCTCTTCAAGGATGCGGTAATCTCGACCTGTTCGATGCTGTATAACGTGTCGGGATGCTCGGCAGGAGCGTCCGACAGAAGCGCGAGTGCGGCCAACAGTGTTTTCATGCGACAAAAGTAGGGTATAGGCGACAATGCGCCAGCCCTCATTTATAATAGTTTTCGATGCACGCGGCGATGCAGCGCATAACGCATGCCGCATTTCGGTATTCGTTTTGCGAATGCAGGCCAATAACACACAACTAAAACGAATCGCTATGGAATTATATACCGGAACGCCTTATTGGCCGGTTAAGAACAAACTGTGGGATTATTTCAATCCGTTGAAGGAGAATTTATCGGTCGACGTAGTGATCGTCGGAGCCGGCATTACGGGCGCATTGGTTGCGCACGAGATGCTGCGTTACGGCATCGACTGCTGCGTGGTCGACAAACGCACGCCGGGTCTGGGCAGCAGCAGCGCCAGCACGGCATTGCTGCAATACGAGATCGACGTACCTCTGTGTCGCATGGCGGAGATGATGCCCGAAAAGGATGCCGTGCTGGCATACCGCTCGTGTCTGGAAGCGATCGGCGATCTGGAAGAGCTGCTGGCGTCGACGGGTGTCGACGGCGGATTTCTCAGAGTGCCGAGCGTGCAGTATGCCGACAGCCGTCGGGCGCTGCATACCATACGGCGCGAATACGAGATAAGGCGCAAGCATGCGCTGCCGGTGGTATATTTCGATAGCGATGAGCTCAAACGCAAGATGCGCATCGATGCCCGCGGTGCGCTGGTCAATACCGTCTCGGCACAGATCGATACCTATAAGGCCGCGACGGGATTGCTGCGCCACGATATCGAACGCTCGGCGCTGCGGCTTTACAGCCACACCGAGATTACCGGCCGCCGCCGTCAGGACGACGGTTACGTGCTGACTACGTCGGAGGGCTACCGCATCGACTGCAAGCGGTTGGTCATCGCGTCGGGATTCGAGGCGGGCGAGTTTCTCCACGGCCGGCCTATGGAGCTTACGACTACATTCGCTATCGCCTCGGAGCCGGTCGACCCGAGCAGATTATGGATCGGCCGCAGCCTGATATGGCAGATGCGCGATCCCTACCTCTATATACGGACCGACGGCAACCGCATCATCGTCGGAGGCGAGGATGTCCGCACCAATGACAGCGAGCGCCGCCGGCTGCTCTTGCCCGAAAAGGCTGCCGTCTTGGAGCGCAAGTTCCGCCGCCTGTATCCCGACATTCCGTTCCGCCGCGAGTTCGCATGGGCAGGAACATTTTCCACCACGCGCGACGGACTGCCTCTGATCGGAGCTGCCGAGCGCGATCCCCACATGCTCTTCGCACTCGGGTACGGCGGCAACGGCATAACTTTCAGCCGTATTGCGGCACGCATACTCGCCAAGAAGGTTATCGGCCGCGTCGATGCCGCCGCACACGTGTTCCGCCTCGACCGCCCTTCGTTGTAACATTTGAGCCGCGTCTATCCACAATGGAATGCCGTTTGTAAAAAAACAGATGCCAATAATTACTAAACAAAAATTGTTATGAAAAAATTTTTAACGCTTATCGCATGCGTGGCTACGGCTTTCGCCGTAAGCGCAGCTCCTCAGGCTGTCGACTTCGACAAACTTCCCAAGAACTCGCAGGAGTTCGTACAGAAGAATTTCCCCAATGAGAAGATCAAGTCGGTCGAGATGGACCGTCAGTCATCGTGGGACAAGTACACCGTTTACTTCAACAGCGGTAATCAGGTATCGTTCGAAGGCGGTTCGGGCGATTGCTCGCAGATCATCATGAAGAACGGTTCGATCCCCGCTACGGCTCTGCCGAGCAAGGTAAGAAACTATGTCGCCGGCAAATATCCTTCGCAGAACATCACGATGTGGGAGACTACCAGCGACGGTTACAAGATCGGTCTGTCGGACAGAACGATGATCGATTTCGACAAGGACGGCAACTTCGTCAAGATGGCGAAATAGCAGCCCTTCCGGGAAAATTTCAGGGGATCGTTCCGACGCTCGAACCGAGGTTCGACGGCGGGCGGTCCCTTTGTCGTATGGCTAACGCGACTCGTAAGCGTGCGGGATGCCGTAGTCGAGACCCGCACTCCGCGCCTGCGAATGCTGCCACTGGCGGGCGATGCGATACAGTCGGCCGTCCTTTATCAACCGGGCGCCGGTCTGGTGAAAGCGGAACGGAGTGCCGGTCTCGACGCACTGCCTTCTGATATCGACGACCCACTCGTAACGGCATGCTCTCGCTTCGCTGCCCGACTCCCCGCCGATGCTTACCTCTTCTATGCCGCCGTCGAGCCAGCGCCGTATGTCGAGATGCGACAACAGCGGTGCGCCGACGATTATCCTGTGGCGTATTGGCAGCGATGCGAATACGGGCAGCCTCAGATCGGCCTGCCGCTGATTCTCGACCGTACAGCCGATCGTCACATTCTCGTAGCCCTCGCCCCAGTCGGCGGGGAGCAGATCGGCCAGCCGTGCGATACGCTTGGTAAAGAACATGAACTGCAAGTCGCGACGCAGCGACATCATCTGCCAGCACTCGTCGCGCCACGGGTCGGCCTCTTCGAGCAGGAAGTCGGAGGTAAAGCAGGTATATACCATTTGTCCGCCGCCTACCTTGAAGCGTCCCGTGCGGTCGCGGCGCGTCGGCAGATAGAACGACGAGGTGCGCCGCGCCATGCTGCTGTCGGCACCCCATTGGGCATCCTGCCGATAGACGTAGCAGTGGAGGCACCCTTCGCTGATCTTGCGGCATCCGTGCCACGGGTTCCAGTTGACTGACATGGTTTCGTGAGATGACTCTTTACGGAAAAAGACTTTCGCTTCGGCGAAAGTCTTTTTTAATTTGGCGGAGGGCACTGGATTCGAACCAGCGGATACCTTACGATATCGGCAGTTTAGCAAACTGCTGGTTTAAGCCACTCACCCAACCCTCCGAACGATTGCCGTTCTAACGAATGGCGGTGCAAATATAGCACTAATTTTGAAAAATACAAACAAAAATCAAAGGTTTTGCTTAATCCCGTCGCAGTAATACGACCTGTGGGTTCGGCTTAGCCCGTCAATGCCGACTCCGACGGTAGGGAATTCAGTATACCTGCCCGCCTTTTTGTCCGGTAGCCCGGATCCGGACATAATCGATCCTTATTATTCATACGTCTTTATAAGCGATGCTTATGGCGGCGGACGGTCGATAGACTCCGGCAATTCGGGTGGCGTTGCCTTGCGACTTACCGCATCGTTACTTGCGGCCGGAGAGTCTGTCTACCTCGTCTTTGAGGATCTTCTGTGCCGGGCGGCTCATCTGGCCGTGGTTGAAGCCGTCGAGTTTGTATATCTTGACGTCGGGATGACCGTTGAGCTTCATCATTCGCCACATATATAGGTTCTCCTCGTAGCGTCCGTAGAGTTCGAGCTCGGCATCGCCCGTGACGATAATATAGGGCGGTGCGTCTTTGCGTACATGAAACAGCGGAGCATTGGAGTCGACGTATGGGGTCAGCTCGCCGATGCCCTTGCTCTTGCGGTCGGAGAAGTGGGTTATGACCTGACCGCTGAAAGGGATAAGGCCGGCGATGCTGTCTGCATCCTTGCCGTAGCCGGCAAGCCGGCTTTTGTCGAGTCCGACCATACTGGTAAGAAATCCTCCGGCAGAGTGGCCGCTGACGAACAGCCGCTCGGGATCGCCTCCGTATTTTTCGGCATTGTCGAAGGCCCAAGCCACAGCCTCCGCCGCATCGTCGATACATTCGTTTACACCGACCTGCGGAATAAGCCGGTAGTTGGGTGCGATTACTATATATCCCTGATTGAGGAGCTGGGCGGGGATTCGCTTCTCTCCGCCGGTAAGACCGCCGCCATGAAACCACACTATCACGGGCAGCCGTTCGTCGCTGAGGGGATGATGAATATCGAGTTTGAGCCGGCTGCGGGAGTAGTCGTCCGTCTTGCCGGTGTAGGGGACGTCGTACTCCGTGACGTATTCGATCTGTGCAAAAGCCGGAGTCGCGATAAGGGATACGATGAAAAGGATGATAAGTTTTTTCATGACGCAGTTTCTGTTATCTTCCGTAAAGGTAGGGTTAATTATCGGCTATTACAAACAAAACCGCCGGCCAAAATAATTTGCCGGCGGTTTGTTATAAGGGTGTTGCGCAAAAATCATCGCTTAATACTCCTCCTCGTTGAAGAAGAAGTCGTCCTTCGAAGGATAGTCGGGCCATATATCTTCGATCGATTCGTATATGTCGCCCTCGTCTTCTATCTCCTGCAAGTTTTCGAGAACTTCCAACGGAGCGCCCGAACGAACGGCATAGTCTATCAACTCCTCTTTGGTGGCAGGCCAGGGTGCATCTTCAAGTTTCGATGCCAGCTCTAATGTCCAATACATATCAACTATTTTAAAATTCCGTTATTTCTGCAAATATCGGTTTCTTCGAAGTGCAAATGTATAAAAAAAATTATAAACAAATCAAATTATGCCATAATTACGGCATATCGGCGCTATGGTATCCATAACGTCTCCTCGGCGCGGCACTCCGAAGCCGCCTTGCGGCCGAGTACATAGAAGTAGTCCGAGAGGCGATTGAGGTATTGCAGCGCCGAATGGTCGACGCCGTATTGGCGGTCGGCACGCAGTGCGGCGCGCTCGGCGCGGCGACAGACGGTACGGCATACGTGGCACAGCGAAACGGCCGTATGGCCGCCCGGGATCGTGAATTTGGTTATCGGGGGCAGCGTGGCCTGCATGGTGTCGATCCACTCTTCCAGACATGCCGTCTGCATGGGGTCGATAGGCTTGATCTTGTCGCGTGCCGAATCTCCCGTGGCAAGAAGCGCCGCGACATTCATCAGCTGCGATATGATACGCCGCAACTGTCCTACCGGCTCCGTGAGGTGCTCCTCGGCGAAGCAGTCGGTAAGCAGGGCGGCGAATGCCGTAAGCTCGTCGACGGTGCCGTAAGCCTCGACGCGCAGGTCGCATTTGTCGACCCGCTGGCCACCGATGAGCGACGTGGTGCCGTCGTCTCCTGTTTTGGTATAGACCTTCATAGCGTTATAACTTAAATCTCTGCCGCGGCAGATGATTGTTGAACAGCAACAGATAGCCTCTATTGTCGACCGACGTGCAAGGATGCTTCGCGACCAGCGCCGCGCAGGCACGGCTGCGCTCGGCCGAGTAGTAGGGCGTCATTATGCACAGCGTCGATCCGCTGCGACGTGCGGCGTCGGCATAAGCCGTCAGATCGGCCGGTGCCACGTCGAGCGTGACTATCGCCATATCGACCGGCTCCGATACACAATCGATGCCAAATGCTGCATAGCCGCAATGAGTGAACAGATTCTGCAACTGAACGGCACGACGGTGCGATATGCCGCGCTGCGACAACTCGTCGTAGAGCTCCCTGCCGTCGCCGATCAGCGTCGAGCGCATGAACACCTTGCGCACGATAGCATAAACGTATGGCGAATGTACGCCGTGACCGCGAAAGTAGCGGGCGCGCCGTATCCGTGACGGAATCTGTTTCAGCCCGTAGAGCCGTCGCGAAATTGTTTTTCCGGACACGTGTCTCATCATCGGGAGGTTTATTTCTTCAACTGTCCGGCAAGACGTCCGGTGGAGAATGCTACTTGGAGATTGTAGCCGCCCGTGTCGGCATCTATATCGAGCACCTCGCCGGCGAAATAGAGCCCCTTGACCTTCACGGACTCCATAGTATATCGGTTCACTTCGTCGCAGCTCACGCCGCCTGCCGTCACGACGGCATACTCGAACGGAGCATAGTCCGTTATGGGGAACACCATGCCTTTGAGAATCTTTATCAGACGCTCTATCTCCGTGTCGGTCAGTTTGCTTATGTAGCTCTTCGAGTGGAAATCGACCTCCTTGGCCAGCGGCACGACGAGATTTTTCGGCACGAGCTTGCGGAGCAGCTCGGCGAAGAACTCTTCGGGCTGCATGTCGGCCATTTCGCGTCGGATGCGTTCGCGCAGCGTATCGGCATCGAGTGCGGGTTTGAGGTCGAGGACGAGCTTAACGCGTTTCTGATCGATAAGCGCGTCGACCGCCGCCCGGCTGACCCGCAATGCCACGGCGCCCTCGATGCCGCGCTCGGAGAATCCTAACTCGCCGAACTCCTCCTGTCGGAGCTCGTTGTCGACATATAGTTTGGCACCGACGTTTTTGAGCAGCAGTCCGTTGAGATACTCTCTCTGAGGGTGCGACGTGCGAAGCGGCGTGAGTGCCGGACGCACCGGCTCGATCGTATGCCCCATAGCATCGGCGAAGGTGTAGCCGTCGCCCGTCGAACCGGTCGAGGGGTAGGAGACGCCGCCCGTGGCGACGATCACGTTTTCGCACTCCTCCTTGCGTTCGAAGCCGCGGCGGTTGATGTACTTGACGCCGTATACGCGACCGCCGAGCGTCAGTATCTCCGTCACTCGCGTATGATACATGATCTCGACGCCATGCTCCTCGCAATACTCCGTCAGGGCGTTGGCTATGTCCCACGCCTTGCCGCTGTGGGGAAAGACGCGCTCGCCGCGCTCGATGTCGAGCTTTACGCCGAGACGCTCAAAAAAGCGTATCGTAGCCCTGTTGTTGAACTCGGAGAATGCCACGTTGAAAAAATCGGCGTTGGCGCGGACATGGTCCATGAACTCCTCGGCGGGGCGTGCATTCGTGAGATTGCATCGTCCCTTGCCCGTAATACGGATTTTGCGTCCGGCCTTCTCCATTTTTTCCAGAAGCAGCACCGAGCGTCCCGCGCGTGCGGCCTCGGCTGCGGCCATCAAACCTGCCGCTCCCGCTCCTATGACTATTGCGTCGTACATGATGTTTCGTTTAATTTTGCACAAAAGTACAAAATTACGGCGATTATCCGCCCACGATTGCAAATTAATAGCCGCGGGGCGGAGCATTTGCCCTATGCCGTCACTCTTTCGCTTCGCGCAGCTTCGAGGATCTGGCGTCGAAACGCACATGGTCGATCTTCTCTCCGTTGCTCTGGCGTATCCATGTCGTAAAGTCGCGCTCCCCCTCGGTCAGCTCGATTATGCGGACGCCGCGGCGCAGGTGGTTGTATACGGTGTTGTCGCCCGAATAGCGGCCGTAGACGAGGGCTATGCCGTGGTGGGGTATGATGTAGTCATTGTCGTGGTCGTGGCCGACGAATGTCGCGACGATGTCGCCGCACTCCTTCATGGCGGCGAACATTCCAGTATTTATGGGCGGGGCGCACTCCGCTTCGCGCCGGATGCCGCGAACGGCCTTGGGATCAGCTGTGCACGCCTCGGCATACTCGGGCAATGGAATATGGAAAAAGGCATACGACGGCAGCGGCTTTCCTCCGTTGGCGAGCGTATACTCGCGGCTGGTGCGGCGGTAATGTTCGATCTGCTCGAATCGTATCCAGCCGTATTTTTTCAGCCCCTCGATAGTGGAGTAGTCGTTGGAATCGATGCAGTACAAGACTGCTGCCGTGCGCTCCGAGTCGCCCGAGATGATCGGCACGGCGATATCGGAAAGACGTCCGTCCTCAGCAGCGTTGAGCGAATTGGGATATGCCGTCACGAGCTGTGCTATCTGCTCCTCTCTGAGATCCTGCTCGCGATCGTGGTTGCCCAGCACGACGACGAACGGTATGTTGCGTCGTGCGACGGGGTCGAGGATCGCGCGCCATGCCTTGGCGGCCGGACGCCCGGTTACCACATCGCCCGTAAATACGATCATGTCGGGCGCCTCGGCATCGATCGTCCGCTCCAACCGATCGATCGTCTTGGCCATTTCGTCAGGCTTGTCCGCCCTGACATGGGCATCGGTAAACTGTATGATCTTGAATTTTCCGTCGTCGCCGAACTTGGGCTGTCGTGCCGTTGCGCCGCCCGGGATCGCGAGAAGTGCGACTGCCAGCAGCGAAGTCAAATGCAGTAATTTCATATCGATAATCGAATAACGGGTTCAAAAGTATACAATGGAAACGTTACGTGCAAACAATTATTTCGGAAAACATAGTCTTTATCGCGACTCGCGCCCGGAAAAATGAAAAGTAAACTTGTTAGTAATCCAAATCGTAAAATAATACGAGCTTGACCGACTGATTCGTCCGACAGATCTTTGCAAAGCGAAAATGTTGAATATGAAAAAAAAATACTATCATCTTATTTTCAGGACAATACGGTAATAATTTGTCGGAAACATACTTAACAATATTTCGCTCAGGCGGCACAGCCGAAACAACGGCCTCCCGGAATATTCGGGAGGCCTTGTCTGTTTGCGATATCATTTCGATAATCTATTCGACTTGCTTAGCAGGTCGAAATATGACGAACGACGCAATCGTTGTCGATATGGCCAATATTATTTCGATATAGAGCATAAAGTGAGGTTTGACAATATCGTCCATAAGAACATTTACGAGAAGCAATATGGCCGATAATGTAAATACGCATGCGGCGATGCGATATATCCATGCGGTAGCGGCTGCGTACTTGCCAGCCGCAACGGCATTGAAGATCGCCGCACCGAGCATAGCGAATGGCATGATATATAATCCTATTATTGCCGCAAACAATATGTCGCTATTAATTGAATTTAATTGCGTTAGCGACCATGTTTCTGTGTATCCCGACCAAGATAGCTGCTGGAAAGGAGCGTATATCACGAGAACGAACAGCAATACGGGCATTGCGATAAAAATCAATTTTTTCATAAGTTTTGTTTTTTAATTTTACATGAATTTATTCTGACGTCGCAAACAAACGGTAGTTGTTTTATCTTGATCGAGCATCGATCATTATACTGGTAGCGCGTGATGAGAGTATATAGTCGTCGGCAGTATATGGCTCTTGATCCCCATCCTTATTGTAATAGTTGCGACGCTTTTTCATATCGCCTCGCTCGTTGAATTTGCACCCGTAGAAAAATACACCGTCGCATTTGATAGTGTATTCTTCGAGTATGGAAACATGTGCCTGGCCACCGTGTTCGAATATTTCTTCGGCGGTAGAGTTGCAGTTGAGTCCGCTTCGAGTTTTCAATACCGGCGAGTAGACGTATAAGTGTGATATTTTACCATTCTCATGATAAAAACTCAATACCTTTTCACTGCCTAAATGTGCCTCTCCTCTGTCTGAGTTAAAGAGTAAATCGTCACTGCGCGTAATTACCAGTCTGTCGTAAATCCCTTCGCAGGAGTTAGGCAAAGAATCGATACTTGTTCCGAGCATAAACGGCGATACGCCGTTTTCGTGTATTTCGTATTCCGACAGTTCTTTGCCGCCGCACGATATATTCAACACCATGATCGCGAACAATGCCTGCATGATAATAGTTTTCTTCATAGTTTTGCGTGTATAATGGTTAAGCATATTGTTTTTAGACGATTTACGGACGCAATACTGCTGCGAGCTTGCCATTTGCTGCGAATGTCGACCAATTTGAATCTTTCGCATAGTCAACATCACAGTCGATCGGAACACACAACAGCAAAACACCCTGAGAGCTGACTCCCTCATACGTCTTAGGAGGTTTGTGAGCATGACACAATACGTAGCCTATCTTCGCACGGTTGAAAAAATAGCTGTTCAGTTGGTTGAGAGTCGACGGCAGGCGAACATAGGCCAAAGTGGTTTCGAACAGAGTGAGCAGTACAGAGTATTTGCTGCTGTTGATTATCTGTATTCCTTCGCCGAACTCCAATGCGGTTATGAGAGTGTCCGTAAAAATAGAGTTTCCCAAATCAACGATCGGAGTCAGCAGCGGGAAGTAGGCGATACCGCTTACCAGAGTTTTACAGAATGCATTGTCTCCTATCTGACGCAGATAGGGCGGAAATATGAGATTCGAATTTCTAAGTCCGCAACGTAGAAATGCATCTCTGCCGATTCGTCGTAACTTGTAAGGAAAAACTATGTAGTGCAGATTTTTGCAGTCGAGAAACGCACCGTCTGGGATCTCCTCCGTATCGGCATTCAGCATATCCAATATGCGGAGATTTTTCAGTGTTTTTCTCATATAGTCGAAATCGCGATCACCGACAGCACCATTTATATACAGATTCCTTATGTGGCCGGTCAGCTGCTCGTCGGTCATGCCGAATTTTTTGCGCAAGGTTTCGGCGAGAGTTTCGGGAGCGTCGAGATGCACATGTGTAAGTCGCTCCTTGCGATATAGGCCATATTGAATTATTCCTATGCCAGCCATACTTGCACGAAAGCATTTAAGCGGATCGACATCCTCGTTTCTGGTCTGCACCGGGCAGATGTTAATCGTCAGATTGCGGTCGTTATCCGACGTGTTTTCTGGCATTGTTACGCACACTTCGCATAGCCCTGCGCTACCGCTTAGCGGCTCTATTTTTGCCCACGAGGCGTCTGCAACATCCGATGTCGCCACGACTTCCCAGTCTTCATCTGCCTCGAACGAGATGTGTATAACGCCGCCGGATATGCTGCTATTGACTATCTGCGGTGCAGTGGTTGCGGTTACACGCTGCTCTGTGTCGGTTACCGATTCTTCCAGATAACGGTCGTATCCGCTGCTTTTGACGATAAACGGGTCGGATAATATCGTTCTGCCATTTATGACACAGCGCAAACGCACAGAATGAGAATATTCGACCGGCGAGCCGTTATCCTTGATCAAACCGCAGTATCCCGTTGCGTCGGATACGACATCGCATAACGAAAAGTCTGTCGGCGTCTTACCGTCTTCATCCGTGATTCCGACTTCATCCACAGCAGCGGCAGGTCGGCATTCGAATGCGATCGCCGCCGAATCGTGCGTTTCGAGCGATATATCGTCGGAGGTTACGATCAAAGAATGATCACGGTCATCCGGAATCAGGGTATCGCAGCCTTTATCTCCGCACGATGCTGCGGAGCATAGGAATAGCATCGAAACAATAATTCGTTTCATGTATGTTATATGATTTGAGCCGTGTCCCTGCGGCGGGTTTGCAATGTCTGGTTACGGCATATAAAAAACGTGGGACAAAACTCCTGATATTTGCTTTCTGAGGCTCTGGAAAAACCGTGCAACCAAATAAGGAATAAGGCCCACGTCGTGAGACGTGAGCGCAAACTTCATTCCTCGGTTGCTTTTAAAATTTTCCAGATTTTCAGAAAGCAAGGTACAAAGCTAACGCTTTTTATATGTTATGCTGCTATTATTCGATACGATAATGCAGCAAGATAATCGTTATTTCAGTCAAAGGCTATGTTTCATAGGCATCGCATATTTATCATACTGCGAAGTTAATTATTTTTATCGATATTTCAAAATCGCATCATCTTTGTCTGCCGCGATGTTGTGCTGCGGTTCTAATCGGCAGTGCCGATGTAAACGAATATCGCCCGAACGGAAGTCGATGACTCTCGTTCGGGCGATATGCCGTACGGCGACCGGTTGCCGCCGGTTTACCAGAATGCTATTTCATGGCCTGCTCTACGGCAACGGCGACAGCGACGGTAGCGCCGACCATCGGGTTGTTGCCCATGCCCAGGAAGCCCATCATCTCGACGTGTGCCGGTACAGACGACGAACCTGCGAACTGAGCGTCCGAGTGCATACGTCCCATAGTATCGGTCATACCGTAAGATGCGGGACCTGCGGCCATGTTATCGGGGTGCAGGGTACGGCCGGTGCCGCCGCCCGATGCTACCGAGAAGTATCTCTTGCCGGCCAGCACGCGCTCCTTCTTGTAGGTTCCGGCAACGGGGTGCTGGAAGCGGGTGGGGTTGGTCGAGTTACCGGTGATAGATACGTCGACATCCTCTTTCCACATGATTGCTACGCCCTCGCGTACATCGTCGGCACCGTAGCAGCGAACCTTCGAACGCAGACCGTCCGAGTAGGGTATCGCCTCCACCTCCTTCACTTCGCCCGAGTAGTAATCGAACTCGGTGCGTACATACGTGAAGCCGTTGATACGCGAGATGATCTGTGCTGCATCCTTGCCCAGACCGTTCAGGATAACGCGCAGCGGGTTCTTACGCACGCGGTTGGCCATTTCGGCGATCTTGATAGCGCCCTCGGCAGCTGCGAACGACTCGTGACCTGCAAGGAACGCGAAGCACTGCGTATCCTCGCGCAACAGACGTGCTGCGAGGTTGCCGTGGCCGATACCTACCTTACGGTCGTCGGCGACCGATCCTGCGATGCAGAATGCCTGCAAGCCCTCGCCGATAGCCTCTGCGGCGTCGGCAGCCGTCGTGCAGCCCTTCTTGATTGCGATAGCCGCGCCTACGACGTATGCCCACTTGGCATTCTCGAAGCAGATAGGCTGAGTCTCCTCGCACATCTTGTAGGGGTCGATACCTTTCTCATCGCAGATGCTCTTGGCCTCCTCGATGCTCTTTATGCCGTATTGCGCAAGCACAGCGTTGATGTTGTCGATTCTGCGCTCGTAGCTCTCAAATAAACTTGCCATAATCTTTCTTTGTGTTTAAAGTTAATAACTACTCCTGACGCGGATCGATATATTTTGCGGCCTCCTTGAAGCGACCGTAAGTGCCCTTGGCCTTCTCCAACGCCTCGGCCGGCTCGATGCCCTTCTTGATGAACTCCATCATCTTGCCGAGGTGTACGAACTCGTAGCCTATTACCTGGTTGTCCGAATCCAGCGCCATACGCGTGCAGTAGCCCTCGGCCATTTCGAGGTAACGCGTACCCTTGGCATTGGTACCGAACATCGTACCCACCTGCGAGCGCAAGCCTTTGCCCAAGTCTTCGAGCGATGCGCCGATTACCAGACCGCCCTCAGAGAAGGCCGACTGCGTGCGACCGTAGACGATCTGCTTGAACAACTCGCGCATGGCGGTGTTGATGGCGTCGCAGACGAGGTCGGTGTTCAGAGCCTCCAAAATCGTCTTGCCGGGCAGGATTTCCGATGCCATAGCGGCCGAGTGGGTCATACCCGAGCAGCCGATCGTCTCGACCAGAGCCTCCTCGATGATACCGTCCTTGACGTTGAGCGTCAGTTTGCATGCGCCCTGCTGCGGTGCACACCAGCCGATTCCGTGCGTAAGACCCGATATATCCTTGATCTCCTTGGCGCGTACCCATTTGCCCTCCTCCGGAATCGGAGCCGACTGGTGGTTGGCTCCCTTCTTCACGCAACACATCTGTTGCACTTCGTGTGAGTAAATCATAGTTTTTAGTTTTAATTTATTGTATGTGAAAACATTGACGCAATAGTCATATAAACCGCCGCAAAGTTACTAAAAACAATCGGTATTTCGAAACCGCCAGATCGAAATTTTCGTTGCGAAACGGACGCTTCGTCGAATATGTTATCCGACGGGTAAACGATGCAGCAAGCCGAATAAATATTTTATGTTCAATGTTGTTTTTTTCGAAATCTTCGTATCAAATTTGCACGACAATACCCCGCAGAGTGTTACGTATTTTACAAATGTTTTCTATCCTTGCCGTGTCGTTATTGCAGCGGCAGAACATATTTTGGATAGAAGTGTTTAGACTTTATCCTTTGTTGGGGATCTCGCAAATTCATACATACACAGGGATAGACAATACGAACACTCGTCACCGTATGTGGATATATCGTCTTCGATATACTCTTCGGTGTGGAGTATTGTTTATTTGTGTATAGGTTTTGCGAGAACCTCCTGCAAGATAAACTAATCATCCTCCACGCTTCTTTATTTATTAATATCGGCAGGGCTGGCCGGCTCAAATACTACCGAACTTATCTGGCATTATCCACGTGTCCCGATTGCGGAGCGCAGCGTGCACTGCACGCAGTACCTCATCCCGACATAGCGGAGGCGATACGTTACAATCTCTTCCATTACCGCTTGCAGATAGTTGTATTTTTTTTTGCTATCTTTGCGCCGTAAAGTCGGGCGACCTTTTTTTTATTGGTTTAACGTTTTATGTTTTCGGCCTTTCGCAAATACTTTCGCGAGGTCTCGCGAAAGGCCGATTTTTTCAAAACAAAGTCCAGAGGGCGGAGGCCTCCACCTACCGCCCCGGATTTGGTCAGATCGATATTTCAAACGAAACTCGTATCTTCCAAATCCACCAAGAAATGCGTAACTTCATGGCTGGACTTCATCCGCCCCCTTGTTGTTAATCTCTGACAGCAGGCGGGGCGGACTCTTTTTTACCTGCTGCCATTTCAAGTTTTAGGAGTGCCATATTTCGGCTTTGCCGCGATCTCTCGTTTCTTAGGACGCGGAAAGATCTCGATATGCAGGCGTATTGTCATGTCGAAAGCTATTGTGGGGTTATATCACATTGGTGGGTAGTTCGCAATATACTCTGTATTTAATTAAAAAAATTACGATTTTTCGCTACCTTTGCCATAGCTAAAAACGAAACGAAATGCAATACAGGGCGAACTGTAAAATAAACATAGGATTGAGGGTTGTGCGCAAACGCAGGGACGGCTACCACGATCTGCAAACCGTAATGTTTCCGGTAAGGGGGCTGTACGACGTCATCGACGTCGAGAGGACTGCGGGCAGCGGCGCGGAGCTTGTCGGGCGGGGAATCGTCGTCGACTGCAAGGCCGAAGACAACCTTTGCGTGAGGGCCTACGATCTGATGCGCAGCCGCTACGATATAGGCGGGGTGCGCATAACGCTCGACAAGCGTATCCCGTTCGGTGCGGGGCTCGGCGGCGGCTCGGCGGATGCGACGGCAGTATTGATCGGGATAAACGATTTGTTCGGCCTGCGTGTCGGCCATGACGAGATGATCGATCTGGCGGCGCAGCTCGGCAGCGATACGGCATTTTTCGTACGCAACACCCCTCAGTACTGCACAGGCCGCGGCGAGATCATGGAGCCGGTAGAGTTGCCGCTCGGAGGTTATTGGCTCGCGGTCGCGAAGCCCGACGAAGGTGTCTCGACCCGCGAGGCATATTCGGGTGTCGAGCCGCATGAGGCGTCGAGCGATCTGCGCTGCGATCTGAGGCTGCCGGTCGACCGCTGGTGCGACGTCGTGGTCAACGACTTCGAACCGCATGTAATGGAGGCGCATCCGCGCATAGCCGCTCTGAAACGGCTTATGTATGATAACGGTGCCCTCTATGCCTCGATGTCGGGTTCGGGTTCGGCCGTGTTCGGAATATTCGCCGACCGCCCCGACCTGACGGTGCCCGATTCGACATTCGTTCATTGCGAAAGAGTAGGGTAGCGGGGGTGTCGCCGCATAGAATGAACCGTGGCCTATTATAGAATAGGCCACGGTTTTTTTTGCAAGCAGGTCAATTCTCCGTCTCGATAATGGGTACGGCTCTTTCCATTACCCGGTCTCGCCCGTCGAGAAAGTCCTCCACCGCCGGGGATGATGCCCTCCTTGCCGAATGGCCTGCCGCTAATGGGATAAAGGTGTTTGAGCGTGCAGATGCGCACATCTGCGCCGTGCGGCAGGTCGATGACCAGCGGCGAGCCGGTGGTTCCCGTCGTCCGCTGCCCGATTATCTTCGGCCGTCCGGGTTGCTCGTATAGCTGGATAAGGAATGTCTCGGCGGCAGATACCGTTCGCTTGCCCGTCAGTATCACGATCGGCATGCGAAGCAGTTTGCTGCGATCGATATGCAATGTCTTGCAGGGCAGCGTGTCGAATGCCCGGCCGAGATAATAATCCTCGTATCGAGGCTGCCAGTTGCTTTGCGCACGCCCGTAATTGATGTCGGTGCGGGTCATGGTCTTATTGATGCACACGTCCGCCCGCTCTTGCAGGCTGTCGATCATGGTTTCCAGTTGCGGAATATCCTCCTCGTCGAACTCTATGATATCGGGTCTTGCGATCCGTCCTCCGGCAAGCGCGCTGCATGCGATATTCTTTTGGGCGCCGTATCTGCGCCGATTAGTCCATTGCCACTCCCGAAGTGCCTGATTCGGATTGCGGCGATTGCGCTGCATATCGTCGCAGCGCATAGAGAAGTTTACCTCGCGCCCGTTACGCAGCCTGAGCTTTCCGCGGAAACGGCTTCCGATCGTCGATCCTGCCAGACAGATAGGCCTTGACATCCGACCAGCGGTAGCATCGGTCGCTGGATTCGAGGGGCAGCGAGACTTCTCGCTCGCAGAGCAGCAGTTTTACCAAGACCTCGTCGCTCGCAGGGCTGCGGTAAAACATTATTTGCAGATTCGTAGCCATGGGCGTTATGCGATATATCGCCCAGTGCTCGTGCAGCGTCGCATAGTCGGTCGTCGTATAATCCAGCTCGCAGATGCCCATAAGGCTCATCATCGACGTTATGCCGGAGTCGTGTATAAAGCGCAGATCGGCCGACGGACGAGGATCGGCGATTGCCGCATCGGCACGCTCGATCAGATCCTGAACGGCGCGCCGGGCATCATGTCGACGCCACACGAAATATTCCGAAGGGCCGAAAGGCATGTAATAACGCATATTGCTGCATTTCCAGCATGCTATCAACTCCTCTCGGTCGAGTATCGTGGCGAGGCTCTCGCCCTGCCAGTCGACATCCTGTTCGTCTGCCCACAGCGTATAAAGCTCCTGCATGAACTCCACCTGGGCGCGACGGTCCAGCAGGCCGGGCTTTACGAACAGCAGATGCATAAGCCGCGACGGATCGAGATTGCGCATACGCCACTCGGCAGCCCTCTTCTCGGCTGCGGCATTGACGTGCCGATGCGCCATGCGGTTGTCGTCGAATATGTCGCGCCAACGTCCGCTCGCATCACGCAGTATGTTAAGTGACGGATTCAACTCTTTGAGACGCTCGTTGTTGGCTGCCATACTCATTATGCAGCGCGGCACGAGCGTCGAGCGGCTGCGCACCTCGGTGCCCTCGGCCGCGAATATCTCCGGCATGCGCATGTACATGCGCTGGGCGATCTGGCGATGCTCGCGCACTCCGCGCTGCGTCAGCTCGCCCCAGCGCGAACGGGCATTCTCGGCCATAGCCTCGACAATGGCGAGGCACCGCTCTCCCTCAGCCGTCAGAAGAGATTTGCCGTCGGCACGGCGCAGCGTCGCCAGCGGAGAGGCGTAACGCTCCTCGCCCTCCAAAAAGCGTGAGCCGTGGCGACCGAAGTGGCTTACATAGAACAATGTATATCCCTCGGGAGCGGCTGATATCTCTGTCGGGCGATACTCGTAGGAGTGGTAGATGTCGGCCGCACGCGATATATCCTCGCGTACGTCCTGCTCGATGCTCTGCGAGTAAGTTGCGCATAGCGGCAGTGCCCAAAGCGCAAGGGCGGCTATCCAGCGTTTGTAAGACTTCATGCGATCCATATTATTCTATGACTTTCAATGGTATTGTGCATGCTATATCCTCGGACGAAGTGCCGATGTAGAGGGTGTACTCTCCGGCGTTGGTCTTCCATGCGTGCGTCTGCACATCCCAGAATGCCAGATCATCCGATCCGATCTCGAACTCGACCGTAGCCGATTCGCCTGCATCGAGTTCTACTTTATGTATGCGCTTCAACTCCTTGGGCGGACGGACTACCGACGGGGTGTTTTCGCCTACATAGAGCTGTATGACCTCCTTGCCGCGGCGCTCGCCGGTATTTCGCAGCCGCACGCTGATTCGTGCGGGAGACCCTTTCGATACCGTAGCCGTGCTGCGGCCGCAGCACGGCCGGTCGATCTCGAATGTGGTGTACGACAATCCGTATCCGAACGGGAACAACGGCCTTATGCCGTTATACTCGTACCACCTGTAACCCACCAGAACCGATTCGTCGTATAAAATGTCGTATGGCATGATAAAGTGTTCGTTACGCGCCTTGTCGTAGAACGACGCTCCGCGCGGCATGCTGCCTGCGGCGGGGGAGTCGGAGAACGATCTTTCGATTGTCATGGGCAGTTTGCCAGACGGCGAAATCTTGCCGCGGATGATGTCGGCGATAGCCTCGTAGCCGTTCTGCCCGGGATACCACCCGTAGATCAATGCGGCGCAGCGGTCGCTCCATGCTGTCATGTCGATGCCCGAGCCGCTGTTTACGATGACTATCGTATTGGGATTCAGCTCGACGGCGCGTCTTACGGCACGCTCGTCGGCCTTGGGCAGCGCGAACGGTCGTTCGACCGCCTCGGTGTCGTATGTACCGGTGGTAAATATCACGATATCGGCATTGCGCAACTCCTCGTCGGTAGGGTTTTTAGATACCGTGACATCGCCCAACGCTTTAAGCGCATCGACGGGCGTTACCGTGTCGTAGCCCTCGACTCTGGCTGCGCCGCCGCCACGGGGCAGCTCGTCGAGCCAGCGTCCCGTAAGCAGTATGCTCCGGCCCGAGGCATCGAGCGGCAGAATGCCGTCGTTGCGCAGCAGCACAGTACCCTCGGCGGCTACTTCGTATGCCGTTCGCGCATGCGAGGGCAGACTGTCGAGCAGCTCGGGGCGATACTTGTCGCCCGACAGTATGCGGTCGTAGAGCCCGAATGCAATGGCGGTGGCTATGGTCGGACGTATCATGCGGTCGATGTCGCTCTCCGAAAACTCGCCGCGCTCGACCCGTCCGCGAATGTCGCCGTCGAGATAGAAGTAGTCTTCGCCCGGCATGTCGACATTGAGCCCCGAGGCTACGACCTTGCCCCAGTCGTATATCGAACGCCAGTCGGACATGACCAAACCGCGGAAGCCGAACTCGCCGCGCAGAAGGTCGTTGATGACATATTCGCTCTGGCCGCACCATTCGCCGTTGAGACGGTTATATGCCGTCATGACCGTAGCCGCACCGGCCTCGATGCCGGCCACAAACGCCGGGGTATATATTTCGTGTATCGCCCGCTCGTCCACGATCGAGTTGGAGCGTCGACGATACCATTCGGTGTTGTTGGCCAGAAAGTGTTTCAGGCAGGCGAGCGTGCCTGTCGACTGCATGCCCTCGACATACCGTTCGACCATGCGTGCGGCAAGATAGGGATCTTCGCCCAGATACTCGAAGTTGCGCGAGCACTGCGAATTGCGATATATGTTCATGCCGGGACCCAGCAGCACCTCGACGCCCGACGCCCTGCACTCCTCGCCCACGGCACGGGCATATTCGTATGCCATTTCGGGCGAGAATGTCGCCGCCAGCATTATCGGCGACGGAAAGGCCGTCGACCGGTCGATCTGACGGATCATGGTCGGGTCTGGCAGATTGAGATTCAGCCGCAAACCCTGTGTGGCATCCGAAGTAAATATGTACGGCATTCCCTTGTCGGGTACGCCGGGCAGGAAAAACTTGTCGTAGCCGCGCATCATGGATATCTTCTCGTCGAGAGTCAGCCGCGCCGCAAGCGAGTCGGCGCGACGATAGGCTTCGTCCCAAGTCATGCACTGCTGCGCATGCAGAGGCATGACAGCCGCCGCGAGAACCGACAACAGCGAAACGATTCGGATTTTCATTTTGAAAATAATTTAGGTTAAATATTATGCAAATATAACCAAAATAATCATTTCGCATGGCTATCTACGCGAATGCGGTTTCGCAACGCATCGTTTTTCGGTTTCGAAAGAATGATACATGGGCTAATCGAGTGTTTTTTTCATAATAATCACAGCGAAACATTACGGATTAAAATATTTTTGTATATTTGTAAACGGTAAACGTAAGGAATCATCTACTATTTTTTAATTTTTATAACTATCTTGAACACAATGAAACAGTTGAATCTAATGAAGGCGTTGTTCTGCCTGCTGGGTTGTGCCGCAGTGCTGACCTCATGCAAGGATGACGATCAGGCCGTACAGACGCCTGCGATCGAAGTCGCGGCGACGCGTGTCGATGTTCCCGCTGAGGGCGGCCCGGCACAAGTAGGCTATCAGTTGCTCAATGTCGGCGATGCGAGCGGCCTGACCGTCAGATCGGATGCGGCGTGGGTGCACGACTTCGACCTGAGTCAGGCGCGCATACTCTCTTTCCAGGTCGACGACAATCCCCTGACGGACATTCGCCAGACCAAGATATGGCTCGAATATCCCGGAGCCGAGCCCGCAGCGGTATCGATACGCCAGCAAGGATTCGAGATACCCGACTTCGAGATCGTGGTAAAGGAACAGACGGGCGGATCGGTCGTCTTCGAGATATATCCTCTCAGCTCGTCGAAGCCATACTTCGCCTCGGTCGTCCCTAAGGCGAGCATGGATATGTACCCCGATGACGACGACTATTTCCAAGCCGACCTCGAATACTTCAAGGCCGTAGCCCAGGCATCCGAGATGACGCTCGACCAGTATCTTATGGCCTCTACCTTCAAGGGCGCTCAAAGACTTACCTACAACGGGCTCACGCAAAAGGAGGATTATGTGATCTATGCCTACGGTCTGACTCTGCTCGGCGAGCGCACCACGCCTATCATCCGCCTGCCGCTGTCCATACCTCCCGTGGTATCGGAGAACCGACTCTCGTATAAGATGACCGTGACTACGACCAAGATCAATCTCGACATTACCGCGACCAACAACGATCCCTATATCTGGTCGATAGAGCCTGCGGAGTATTTCCGCGGACAGACCGACGAGGAGATGATGACCACCGTGAGCGAGATATACGGCGAGTACATGGATATGATCGCGGAGACGGGCAGCACGACTGTCAGCTACGACATCGACGCAGGCGAAGAGTATGTCGTCCTGCTGTTCGGTTGGCAGTACGGTTCGTGGACGACTGGGCTTCAAAAGGAGTTCGTTCAGATACCCGCAGGCGGCAATCCCGCCGACTGCCGCTTCACGTTCTCGGTAGCCGACATACACCCATATGATGCGACCGTCTCTATCGTAGCGAGCGACAATACCGTATACTACTATTGGGATGTATTCGAGGCATCGGCTTCGGAGCAGCAGATCATGACATATATCCAGAACGATATCGACAACTATATCCGCAATACCGGGACAAATGCCGCAGCTTTCTGGCAGCGTTATGCCGTTCGCGGTACCACGACCATGGCTCGCAGCGGGCTCTATTCGAATACCGAGTACAAGACCGTAGCCTTCGCCGTCAACACCAAGACGGGCGACATCGCGGGCGATTTCTATTACGGCGAGCCGTTCAGAACGGCCGAGAGCGTCAAGGCCGACATCTCGATCGAGGTCGGTTACGACAAGTATTACGACGGTACGGCGCTGGCCGAGGCCATGCCCGAGAAGTACGGCGACTGCGTCAATATGGCCTACGTGCCTTTGACGACTGCCATTACCGGTCAGGCCGAGCACTATTACTATGCCGTCATGCAGTACGAGACAGGCTTCGATGATCCTGCCGTGGTGCCCGACGACATGATAATGTATGCTTTGCGTAGCAGCGGCGTAGCCGATCAGCCTAACAAGAACTTTATCCTCGACTTCAATATGGATATGATCATCTTCGCCATAGCCGAGGATGCCGCAGGCAATTTCTCTCCCGTCTATCGCCATAGGATACACCTTACCAAGAGCGGCGTTTCGCCTATCGACGATCTGATCTCGGGTGCGGCCCTCTCGGCCTCTGCCGCAACACGTTCATCTCTGACTGTACGCAAGACCGATCCTGCCCGCAAACCCTCGCAGATCGCTCAAACGAAGCCAGAGCGCACCGAGGCCGCGACGATCGAGCGCGAGAGACTCCGCCGCGAGCCGGCTGCCGCAAAGGCCGGAGTTACGGCGCGCAGAGGTGTCTTGTGCAAGTAGTAATAATCCCGATACCGAAGCTGCCATGCGACCGCATGGCAGCTTTTTTTTGCATCCGGGCGGCAGAGTAGGGTGGCCGCCCGGATGCAGGCCGAGCTGCATGATCCGACAAATTTCGACTGCGATTTTTGTTTTTGCCGTGCTTATCGCTATATTTGCAATCGTGTAACCAAATTACAAACTCTATGAAACGTCTTATTGTTTTATTAGCGGCAATGCTTGTATCGTCGGCAGCATCGGCTCAGCTGCTGCTGGGTGTCGAAGGCGGTCTGTCCGTCAACAATTACAGCAAGGACAACGGCCTCGACTGCAACGGCTGGAAGGTAGGCGCCTATGTCGGCTATACATTCCGCTCGCACTGGCAGTTGCAGAGCGGTATAGGCTATTACGGCAACCGCATGGGCAGTGTCAAGGATTGGAGCGATCTGTCGGATTTCACGCGTGCCGAGGTGTATAAAAATACCCTTACCGTACCCGTGACGGTAGGCTACAAGATCGGCGGCCGATTCGTCTCGGTCACGCCGAAGGTGGGCTTATATGTCGGATTCGGCCATAATGCCAAGACATTCTCTATCGGGGATATTACCGGATCGGAAGGCAAAGAGCTTAAATTCAGCAGTACCGACTGCGGCATGCTCGCCGGCATCGACTTGGCTGTTTGGCGCTTGCAGCTGCGTGCGGCATACGAACTGGGCTTCGTCAACCTTGCCAAGGACAATCCTGCCGGCAAGACGCGCAACGGCAGCTTCACGCTCACGCTCGGTTTCTCGCTGTTCCGATAGTCTTATCGACGCTACGATGCGGCGTTTGTACGGCTTTTGCAAGAGCAGGTCATGGTATTGTTTAACTTAAATCGGATTACCATGAAAAACGACAAACGACAGCAGAACGGCTGTTGCGACGAGTGCGAACAGATGTTCGAGGATAACGTTCAGGGACTGGTCGACAACGTAGAGGGATATACCCGCAAGGATCATCGAGACAAGTCGGCCGAGGTGCATGACGCCTATTCGCACGAGGATTCGGCTTCGTCGCAGGAGCACCGCGACACCGAGACGGGCTCGCCGCGCGATGATTACCGCAACGCAAATGCCGGTCGATAGCGCGAGCTGATACGACTTAGTATTACGGCACCCCGCAGTGAATGCGGGGTGCTGCCGTTTCACTGCGCAGACGACAGCCGCGCCTGCCGCCGAGCTGCGCAGCGAGCGCCTGCTGGCGACATGTCCGGCACTATTATTTCCGTTTTGGCGAAGATAGTATTATCTTTGGAGGGTATTTTTCGCACGAAAAACTATGAAAAGATCATTATACGCATTGTTTATCATGTCGATGCTTATGTCGACGTTTACGGCGCATGCCCGCCGCGATGACTTCCCGCGTTCGTCGCGCGACTCGATAAAGGCCGTCCTTTCCCGCATCGTCAGGCGCGAGGTGCTTGGCGGCCATGTCGACATAGAGTCGGTGCGCGATATCGATAAAACGCTCGAAATAAAAGCATCCATATCGCTGTCATACTATCCGTTCCGTCCCGATAACCTGATTGCGATGTACGATTCGGTCAGGCACCGTCTGCCCGCCGCATACGCCAAGCATCGGTTAAAGATATACTCGGGCAAGCACCTGATAGACGAGCTGGTGCCCTCGATCTATCGGCCGAGCGACAAGCGGCGGCGGTTTACCTACCGCCGTACGCAGCCGCTGGTAAGGCGGCTCTCGTCGCCCAACCGCCCCTCGGCCGGACTCTATGGCCGCCATATCGCCCTTTGGCAGAGTCATGGCAGGTATTTCGACCAGCGTGAAAACCAATGGCGCTGGCAGCGCTCGCGTCTGTGGGAGACCGTAGAGGATCTCTATACGCAGAGCTACGTCCTGCCGTTCTTGGTGCCGATGCTCGAAAATGCCGGCGCCAACGTCCTGCTGCCTCGCGAGCGCGACATGCAGAAGATGGAGATCATCATCGACAACGATGCGGGCATCGATTCGGCCTCGCACTATGCCGAGAGCGGTGCATGGAACAGCGCCGGGGCAGGATTCGCGCATTTGTACGAACAGTATCTTACCGGACAGAACCCATTCGCCGACGGTACCGCACGCAGCGCCGCTACCGTTACGGGCGAGCGCGCCACGGCAACGGCCTTGTGGGGTGCGACCATACCCGCCGCAGGTCGTTACGGCATATATGTATCGTATCGCACGCTCGACGACAGTGCCGACGATGCGCACTATACCGTCCGCCATGCCGGCGGCCGGTCGGAGTTCGCCGTCAATCAGCGCATGGGCGGCGGCATGTGGGTATTTCTCGGAGAGTTCGATCTGCCGGCCGGCAGCATGGACTCTATCGTCATGCTCGATAACCGCTCCTCTCGCAGCGGCCGCCGCATTACGGCCGATGCCGTGAAGATCGGCGGCGGCATGGGCAATATCGCACGGGTCGTCGATCCCGAGAAACGTTCGGACGACATGGAATACATCGCCGAGACGAGCGGCTATCCGCGCTTCTGCGAGGGTGCGCGCTACTGGCTGCAATGGTCGGGATTCCCCGAAGATGTATATACTCCCAAGCAGGGCAAGGACGACTATCGCGACGACTACATGTCGCGGGCACACTGGGTAAACGCCCTTATAGGCGGCACGGAGCGGCTGCCCGAGGGCGAGGGCAAAGGCATACCGGTCGATCTGGCGTTCGCGTTCCATTCCGATGCCGGCGTAAGGCTCAACGACGATATCATCGGCACGCTCGGCATATACTGTACGCAGGACAGCGACGGCGAGTTCGAGGGAAAGGTGACGCGTATGCGCTCGCGCGATTTGACGGATATAGTCATGACGCAGATTGTAGGAGATATACGGGCTTTATATGAACCGGATTGGAGTCGCCGCGGAATGTGGGACAGAGCCTATTACGAGGCACGCATACCCAATGTTCCGACGATGCTCTTGGAGCTGCTCTCCCACCAGAACTTCGCCGACATGCGTTACGGACTCGACCCCGGCTTCCGCTTCACGGTCTGCCGGGCGATTTACAAGGCCATGCTGCGCTATCTCTCGGATCAATACTCCGAGGCATATGTCGTCCAGCCGCTGCCCGTTGGCGGATTCCGCGCCGAGCTCGCCGACGGCAACAGAGTAGAGCTGTCGTGGCACGCGACGCCCGATCCGCTCGAACCTACGGCCGTCCCGTCCGCATATATAGTCTATACGCGTATCGACGACGGAGCCTTCGACAACGGCACAAGGGTAGAGTCCAACCGCCTTACGGTGGAGCAGCAGCCCGGCAGGATTTACAGCTACCGTATAACGGCCGTCAATGACGGCGGCGAGAGCTTTCCGAGCCAGACTCTATCCGCCTGCCGCCTTGTAGCGGAGAAAGGGCGCGTAATGGTCATCAACGGTTTCGAGCGCGTCGCAGCTCCCATGAGTATTCAGGGCGACTCGCTGGCCGGATTCCACAACCGCTACGACAGCGGTGCGGCCTACATTCGCGACATATCGTTCATCGGCGAACAGCATAATTTCGACCGCGCCCTCTCGCGCTCCGATAACGACAACCACGCCCTCGGTGCCTGTTACAACGATTACGAGACGGAGATCGTCGCCGGAAATACGTTCGACTACCCGGCACTGCACGGCCGGTCGATAGTGCAGGCCGGATACTCGTTCTCCTCGTCGAGCCTCGATGCCGTCGCAGCGGGGCAGTGCGACCTGTCGCGTTACCGTGTCATCGATCTTATACTCGGCAAGCAGCGCTCGACCGCCGTGGGGCGCGGCGTGTCGGGATATAGGTTCAAGACATTCCCCGCCGGGCTCCAAACGGTGCTGCGAGACTTTACCGATGCCGGCGGAGCGCTGCTGGTCACGGGCGCATACGTCGCCACCGACCTGTGGCTCTCGGACGACGCTTCGGAGAGCGACCGCGACTTCGCGCGCAATGTCCTGCATTACTCCTTCGGCGGTAATATGGCCACACGCCGCGGCGAGGTGCGTGCCATTCCCTCCAAGATGACCGACACGCGATACTACCTGCGCTTCGCATGCGAGCTGAACGACAGTATTTACTGCGTCGAATCGCCCGATATCGTACGTCCGGTCGGCAAGGGTTCGTTCACGGCGCTGCGTTACAAGGCCAACAATCAAAGCGCAGCGGTCGCATATAATGGAAAATATCGTACCTTTGTAGCCGGATTCCCGTTCGAGACCCTGACGGATGCCGCCGTGCGCGACCGTCTCATGCGGCAGACGTTGATGTTTCTCACGGGCAACAGCCACTGACAGACAAACTAATAGCATAAAACCATGTTGGAACAACAGATTTCTAAGCAGATCATGGAGGCGATGAAGGCTAAGGACACCGTTCGTCTCAGCGCATTGCGCAATATCAAGAAATATATAATCGAGGCCAAGACGTCGGGAACGGCCGTCGATACGCTGCCCGATGCCGATGTCGTGAAGATCATCTCGAAACTCGCCAAGCAGGGTAGCGATTCTGCCGCGATCTACACTCAGCAGAACCGCCCCGATCTGGCCGGGGAGGAGCTGGCGCAGGTGCGTGTCATGCAGGAGTTCCTGCCCCGACAGATGACGGCCGAGGAGCTCGCCGCTGCCGTTCGCGAGATCATCGCCGAGGTGGGTGCCGAGTCGATGAAGGATATGGGCAAGGTCATGGGCGTCGCCTCGAAGCGGCTCGCCGGTCAGGCCGACGGCAAAGATATATCGGCCAAGGTAAAGGAGCTGCTGGCATAACCCGAACCCATGCTATCGCTGCATAATCTCAAAACCGCAGCCATGCCTATGGGCATGGTTGTCGGTGTTTTATTGTGCCGCCCCATAGCGGCTCTCGAATCGTGGAGCGGCAATACGATCACGCCTGCGCTGATCTCCATGATGCTTTTCTTCACGTTCTGCCGCGTCGATATAAGACAGATGCGCCCCTCGCGGATGCACCTGTGGCTGTTGCTGTTCCAGCTTATCGGAGCCGTCGCCGCATACTACGCCTGCATGCCTTTCGGTCAGGTCATGGCACAGGGAGCCATGGTATGCGTACTCGCACCGATAGCAATGGCAGCCGTGGTCATCGGCGGTATGCTTGGCGCCAATATCGCGACTATGGCGACATACAGCCTTATATGCAATTTCGTCATAGCCGTATTCGCTCCTCTGATGCTGCATGCCTACGGCAACGGCGACTGCACGTTCGGGCAGATCGCCATGAAGATAGCGCCGCTGCTCATCATGCCATTCGTTGCCGGACAGGCGTGCAGACATCTGTTCCGCCGGCTGACGCAATGGATAAGCGACCATTCGCAGATATCGTTCTATATGTGGCTCATTTCGCTTGCCATAGTCATAGGACGCACGACATGCTTCATCCTCGACACCGACGCCGACAGCGGGGTAGAGATACGGCTGGCTGCCGCAGCTCTGGTAATATGCCTTATACAGTTCGCCGTCGGCCGCCGCTTGGGCCGTCGATACGGCGACACGGTCGCAGGAGGTCAATCGCTCGGACAGAAGAATACCGTTCTGGCCGTCTGGATGGCACAGCAGTTCCTCGACCCCGTCTCCTCCGTCGCCCCCACCGCCTACATCGTGTGGCAGAATTTCGTGAACAGCTATCAAATCTACAAGAAAGATAGAGAAGCAGCGAAAAATCAAATATAAATTACTACAATATAGTGGTTTATATTTGAGTATGAATTTTCAGTTGTTTTTGCGATTTTCCCGATAAGGCCGATATCTGTTACTTTTTGTTAGTTGAATGGCAGATTACGAAGGCCAGCAAATACGGCGTATTGAAAGCCGGATGGCGGTTGAGCAACAATCCGCCCGTGCCTATTCGGAACGCTTCGCACAGCAATCAACCGCACCTACAAAGAGGGAATCATTAGCGCCAATCCGACCAAAGAGTTCGATTTCGCAAGTAAAGTTTGACAAGAGCCGAGCCGCTGCGAGTATCTGACAATCGACGAGTTGAAGACGCTGATAAATACAGAATGTCGGCACGAGATCGTCAAGCTGGCTTTTTTGTTCAGTTGCTTGTGCGGCCTGCGTGTCAGCGACATTCGCAAATTGAGGTGGTGCGACCTTCAACGGAGCGGTGGGCGTGTCCGCATCGAAATCACGATGCAGAAGACCAAAGATCCACTTTACATGCCGATTACGGACGAAGCGTTGAAATGGCTGCCGGAACGCGGCGAGGCGAACGACAGCGATTTTATCTTTCCGCTGACGCACGAGGGACTGTAAACGACACGCTGCAACACTGGGCAAAAGTCGCCGGAATAACCAAACACATTTCGTTTCACTATGTGAAATATTGTTATCTAACTCTACAATATCCGACCAACATTGTAATACTTGCCGATAAAAATGCGTAATTTTGCAGATTAATAATCAGTCATGAATATGACTTTAACAACTGACAGAAAGGAAAAAGCGATATCATTCCTCTGGCAACATTTCCTGCTCCTTATTTCATTGTATCTTATGACATTGGGAGTCGTTCTATGTGTGAAATCCTCTTTGGGCAGCAGCGTAATCTCCTCGCTGCCGTTCGTTTTTTCGCTGGTGGGACCGATAAGCCATGTCCCCGAATGGACAATCGGCGGTTACACGATTGCAATGAACTTTATCCTGATACTTTGCCAGATACTCATCCTGCGCCGTAATTTCGATCCCATGCAGCTCTTCCAGCTCGTCATCGGATTCGTATTCGGATGGCTCATAGACCTTAACATGGCATTGACAGCCGGTCTGGAATGCACGACCCTGCCTTCGCAAATATTCGCCCAATTCGCTGGATGTACCATCATGGGCATCGGCATCGCCTTCGAGGTGCGGTGCGGCTCGGTAACCATGCCGGGCGAGGGCATTTCCATTACCGTCAGCCAGGTAACGAAGCGTCCTTTCGCCAAGGTAAAGATATGGGTGGATACGACCCTCGTACTGCTCGCCGTTGCCGGATGTTATCTCTTTTTCGGGAGCTGGCAATGGAATGTTATCGGTATCGGAACGCTCTTCGCCATGATTTATGTCGGACTGGTGGTAAAATTCATCGCTCCTCATCTGGGTTGGTTCGACCGTCTGCTGGCCTATCGTCCGGGCTTCCGGCGTTACCTGTTCGGATTGGCGCGGCTCATCTATCGTCGCGGCGGAGCGAAAGAGTGAAAACAACCGTTCATCATTGCGATGAACGGTTGTTCATAACTACTCTTATCGGATGTAAATGACGGCACATGTCATCATTTCCGCAGCCGGAATGGCGAGCCATAGGCCGGGAACACCGAATGCTCGGGGTAAGATGACGAAGCACGGCACAAGTAACAATATGCCCCGCAACAGCGTATTTACTGTGGAAACCATAGCTTTCTCTATGCTCTGATAGTACCCGATAAAGGCGATGTTGATCGCGAAGAATACGGCGCACAAGGCAAAGAGCGGCACACCTTCGACCGCCAGCCCGTAGGCACTCTCCTGCGGACTGAGAAAAAGGCGGGCGACCTGCGCCGCTCCCGCCCACAGTCCGACCGTTACCGATATTCCGCATATCACAGCGGTAAGAACAGATATGCGCAGCGTCCGGCTGACGCGGTGGGGTAGATGCGTCCCGGGCGCGACAGCCTCGCATCCCTCGGCACGCCGGAGAGGTTAGGCGATCTGCCTATGGTGCCTATACCGGCGGGCGCTCCGATCTTCGAGCAGCGCTTGGAGTACTCCTCGCCCGAGTATGCCGCACCGCGCTATGCAGGCAATATCTCCGAGACGTCGTGGTCGAGGGCGGACACCGCGCGCATGACATACGTCTATGCCTACGACCGTCTTGGTCGCCTTGTCGACGGCCACTGCACGACGGGCGCGGCACCCTCTGCCAGGCATTACGGCGAGAGGAACATCACATATGACAAGAACTCCAATATCCTATCTTTGGACAGGTACAACGGGGCCATAGCGGCAACCCGCTACCGATACGCCTATGACGGCAACCGCATCCTCACGGTCGCTACGTGTCGGACTTCGCCCGTGGGGCAAACACCCGTGACGGAATATGCGTATCGATACGATTTGATGGGTAATGTTACATTTAATGGTGCCGAAGCCTTGCAAGTGACGTATAATTATCGTAACTTGCCGAAGCGAGCGACGAAAGCCGATATGCGGGCAGCCACAGACAATGCGAGCACCTATGTCGTCGGCGTCGCTCCTCATGTGGTGCAAAACCTCTACCTTGCCGACGGCACGAAAGTACGGGCGACGGACGACAGAGGACGAGGCTACGAATATTTAGGTTCGCTATCGCGCACCTTTCTTTCGCCTCGGCATAGTCCGAACGAGTTCGGCTCTGCGCTCGGCTTAACGAAACGTTCTTTGAGATTGAACGTAAACGGAGAGGTGGCGGATATAGAGAGCATTCCTTTTGCCGGAGGTCGGATCGACAAGACGACAAACGGCTACGAGCCGCATTACTACGTGACGGATCATCTGGGCAGCACGCGCGCCATAGTCCGGCCTGCGGCAGCGGGCGTGGAGATCATGGCCGAATACGACTACATGCCCTACGGCACGCAGCATATTGTGGCCGAGGCACCCACAGCAGATGCCGACTACAAGTACACCGGCAAGGAGCAGCAGGGCGCCTTCGGAATGTACAGCCTCTACGACTCGCAGGCACGGTTCCAGAACGTATCCGACGCCCGATTCCTATCCCATGACCCGCTCTCGGGCAGTTTTCCGGAGTTCTCGCCATATATCTATTGCGGAGGAGATCCGATTAACAGGGCCGATCCGACAGGTGCTAAAATCGAAGACCCGTATAATATCTATTCTAACCACAGAGCTGAGATATGTCAGCAAATTAATGGATTGGAACAATTGTCCAAAACCCTGAGAGATTCGGATATGTTAGAACTAATAAATCGTCTGATTTATGAATATCGTACAATAATCAATGAATATGACAGGTTAGATCAATCAGATGTAACGTATAAAATCGGATATTGGGATAAAACCGGCGGTGGAACAGGATATGAAAATGGTTCTATTATAATTAAAGTAGGTCGCAATGAATCGCAAGGGGTCATCGCGCATGAGCTTAAACATGCCTATCAATATGAAATGGGAGAATTATCGTTCTTGATTGATCAAAACGGGGTTGACTTCGGTTCTTTATACGATATTACAGATGAAACGGCAGCATATAATCGTGAACGTATAGTCAACGCAGGTATTTCCTATTATTTGACGGGACCGGATCAATGTGGGGAATGGAATGATGAGCATGTACGGCAATTTGGACGAAAGAATAATTTAGTCTACGGAGAGTTGGGAAATGGGCCGATTAATATTAATTCTAAAATTGGACAAAGAATACGAGTTATATCAAGTTTTATGTCATATTTCGATATAAAACCTTATGAAGTATATACTCGGAAACGTGCCCCTAAAGACGATTTTTTATATAGAATATCAGGACTTTAATTTATTTGCGTATGAAGAAAATAATCACATTAAAGTTATTCATTTTGTCAGCACTATTACCGGTTTTTGCTTTGACACCTGAAAAGCATGGCATTTGTACATATTGTGGTCCTAATTATCCAAATCATAAAGAATGGTTATCATTGTATGATGATAATACTTTTCGATACTGCCGGTATGAAGGTCCCGGGTCATACTCTGAGTTATGGGGTCGTTGGGAGCGTCGAAACAACTCTTTGATATTAAATAGGGATTCGATTAGCAATAACTTTAAAGTCAAAGAGATGAAAAGCGAAATCAAAAAGCCTGATACATGGTTTCGTGTTTCAACGAGCAGTAGATCGTTCGTAACATATGACCTGCATGTCATTACTCCGCAACGCGATACAGTTGTCGTCCACAGCGACGGGAGCGGTCGAGCGACAGTAAATTGCGGCATCTCGGCTTTTTGGATAGGAGACGACAAAATATCAACTCCGTTATATAAGTTAGCACCTACTACCAATGAAGTACATATTGTATTCGATTTTCATCGAACATTCGATAATGAAGTGTGGATCTTGGAGCATGAAGATACGTTGCGCCCACGCAATATGCGAGGCGACCTGATGAATCATGTTTTGATTCGCAAGGAGTATGATTATTAACGATTGTTTTTTGAATGTTAGACGGCAAGAGTGATCATACATAGTTTAACATTTTCATTGAAACAAGCGTAGGCGTATCCTGCCGAAGCACAGAAAAAGAGTATAAACCGGGGCTGTCTGCAATTCGTCAGACAGCCCCGGTTATTTTTACACAGCCCGATCATCTATTGTCCGATGCTATGTTTCGGCGGCTTTGCCTCAGCCTCTTTCAGCCGTTTGTTCATCCGTGACATCTTCACATAAACGCTGTTGATGTTATTCAGCGAAAACAGCATACACAGTTCTCGGGGCGTAAACCCCATATCTGCGAGCTTGCACAATAGCTTATCGGCTTCGTTGCAATCCACCTTGTCGTACACGGTATCGTTGGGCGGCATTACTACATGATATGCCAACAGAACATCGGACTTTGTCAGTTCGATGATCCGCTTCTGCAACCTCTCGGCGTTATTCTGATGGGTGTATACGGTATCGATTATTTTTCGGATATATATCAGCCTGTCGCGGCTCAGGGCTGTTTCGGTTCTGTCTCCATACGCTTTCTTCAAAATTGAATATACGTGATATACCAGAGCGATAAGGACGGCATCGATAACGATGAATATAATGATTATAATGGTCGATTTCATAGATTAAGTTCAAGGTCATAATAGGTTTCACATAGGTTTAAGGATGTATTCTTATTCCTCTTGTTATGGCGCTCGAACAGGTTTTATCACAATCACATGACAATCGATAATTATTGCCTACATTAAGTTACCATAAATGACCAATATTATCTTTAATTATCTAAAAAATTAGAAAAACGAGATTATTTATCTACCCACACCACTAAAAAATGATAAAAGCAGCATAACACAATAACATTTACCAAATCTACTTATGACCCTGCAAGAACAACAAAAACTCCTATCGCAAAAAATCATATCCTCGCTCTGTCATGTATCCGACCGGCCCGAGGGGCTGTTGCCACATATCGTGTATGTCGAGGAAGAGGGAGGGGATGGCTATCCCAGTTATGTGAGATACCATTTAACCGATTATCGGTCAGACGGCATCTGTACGCTTCAAAACCCGGATACGGGTATTTCGGAAACAGGCCGTCATCTCAGCGAAATCAATACAGACTGGCTCGTAACGCTCTGGAACAGGCATGTCGAATCGAGCATTGAACAGCACCTTCATTCCGTTGTGGATGAGGAGCAGGTAACGCCGGATCTGCCTCATTTTCGAGAGGGTGATTTTGTTCGCCTGACCGACGAAGCCATCGCAGAGATCCGCAGAATATTCGGGGACACTGCGGCTGACTATCGTCGAAACATGCTGCTTCAAGTAAAATACATGCGGCAGAATAGCGCGGACAATTCATGGCACATCGGCGTACAGGGCATCCACGAAGACGATGTGCAGGAATTTGCCGGTAATTTCCTTCGTTCGGCAACGGCGGACGAATTGGCAGAGCGCATCAACGATGAACATTTCAACGATACGGAGGACTATATACGATTCATACAAATGAACGATTAACACGCAAGCCCATGTTCATATCGAAATCCTTAGCAAAGAAACTCGGCCGTTCCGCGTCGGTATTGTTGCACGACGGAGCGGACGAAGCCGGCGTTCCGAACGTCGCAGTCAGGCAAGTGAACTCCGCATGGGGCAAATTCGAACCGTCCGGACGTCAAGGCGGAGTGTGTTTCTCTGCCTTAACAGACGGCACCACCCGAGCCGCCTACGCAGAGTTGTTAGGCTACAACACCGGTACGGAGGCCAGCATCCAGCCTTTGATTCTCAACGACTATTTCTGGCAGTCGAAGATGCCGTACCACGGCTGGCCGGACTTTCTTCGGCAAGCGGCGGAACTACTGCTTGCATCCCGAACGGATACCGCCCCTCGTATCACAGCCTCAAAGCTCACAACAACGAACTATCGGTTCTGCGACAAGTGGTACGGGGACAGGCTCTCTTTCGTCCGCCTGCGGGACGCCAAGAAAGCTGCGCGCGAGCAAATCGGAGAAAGCGTAACCATCTTCTCATGCAAGACCGGAGACATCGTATGTTTTACCCCGGCATCGGGGTATTGCCCGCCTTGATAACTATTTCACAAATACCGAAATTCAAAAACAATTGATTATGAACAAAGACAGACGAAAACAACTCGAAGATGTGAGAGATTCACTGGACGAAATCATTTCATCCTTAAACGACATCAAGGACGAAGAACAGGATGCCTACGACAACATGCCTGAAAGCCTCCAATCATCGGATAACGGCACTCGTATGACCGATGCAATCGATGCAATCGACGATGCTATTTCCGCCATTGAGGAGGCGCAGCAGCACATCGACGAAGCTGCCGCATAAAAATAACAAAGCGGCTTGCACCGGTTCCTTCGTCAGGACCATTATTCTTTATTTACATGAACCATTAAAAGCAACGTTATGACAATAGGAGAACTGTTAAACAGCTACTTTCAGCGCGCGGCAAAAGCCTCCGGACAGCTCGACATCATCGAACGTGCCGAAGCCGAACGGCAGTCCGTGCCGAAACTGAACATTACGGTACCGAATTATGCGGATGAAGTCATCCGTCCCATTCTGAAAATGGTGGCCGAAGCTCTTCCCGAATACGAAATCACGGTGCCGTCCTCCAAGCAATGCAAACTGGTCAACGGACTGTTCCAGATACGAACCCCAAAAGTTTGTCTCGGCGGTCTCTCGTATCCGACCAAGGACGACCACAAACTCTATTTCGCCCCGCTGTTTCATCGAAAAGCAGGCGAAAAGCAGGAAGTGAAGACATTGGAGCAACTGGTAGGCATGCTCCGCGCAGAACTCAACAAGCGGGGACTGCTGATTCTCCCGAAACATCTTTAACCCATCAAATCATGACACAAGAAGAGTTCAAACGACAAACGGAACGGGAAATACGGTGGAGGATCTTCTTTCACTTCCTCCCGTGGATGGTCATCGTACTCATCCTCTGCATCGGACTGCTCAAAGATTGCCCCCGCACAGTAGATCCGATAGACGACAGCATCAACCGCTCGCAGGAGGTTGTCCGGCATCTCGAAGTATGCGACTCCACACGCAACGGATCCCGCGTGGTGTACGTTACCACCCGTGTCGTAACGAAGGAACGGTTGGAGGAGATCCGCCTCCGTCAATCGTTGAATCAGGCATTCTGCAAACTCCAAGACAGTGCGGCATCCCACTTCGGCGGCAGCCTGCTCCAAACGGACATCTACGATTTTGCGGCATACGCTCGTAGCTTCGACGTGAACGAAGATGTGCGGATGCATAACATCTTCATTTTCGGCACTGAGAAACAGAAATTGTATGTCGGAAAGAACCCACGGATAGCAAATTCCGCTTCATGGATCAATCCGGCCACCGAACAAGGAGTGCAGTACATCAACGCCGACGATATTTATTTCCGTATAGAAAAAGGCGAAAGAGTCTATCGGTACTGGAAATGTCACGGCAACCACTCAACCTCCACTGCCGACGAACGTTTCAGCCATTTTTCCGAAGACGAAAGACTATGGTAACAAACTCTGTTTCTCTCTGTAAATAGCCGGTTTATCGGTCTAAAAATAGTAGTAAATTTATTTGTTTACTACAAAACGAAAATATAAATTTGCGTTATGATTTTTAATAATAATGACTGATTTACATTTTGTTAATTGAGCGTAAAACCAGATTGGAAAAATATGAAAGCAGAGTATGATATCAGAGCGAACGCAATTGAAATTTGCGACCTCGGAAAGAACTGGCGAGATTATCGGATTCGTGTCGCGCCACTCAAAGACCAAGCAACTGCGAGGAGTACGTGAGGATTCTCCTTACAAGAAGAAAATTTCTGTATTGTCAGAAGACCTAAAAGGGAAAGTCCTGCCGAACATCCTGTATTCGGTAGAACTCAAAGCAATGCACTCACGCAACGGTTTTGTCGTAGTGTCGGCCACACCGCTTCTTTTCAAGGCCACAATCGACACACTGGTAATATCCGGGGAAACCTACCGGGTAACAGTCAACTTCGGAAACAAAACCGTTTATTTCGATCCGTGGAATGGTAATTCATACTCCAGCAAGACAGTATCGGGAGTTGTCTCCTTATTGCAACGCCGCACCGACATCGAAAACTTGGAAGGCGTAATCAACAGTTTCAAATCCGCTGCCGCAAGACTTCTGCGGAGAATGGCCGACGACGGATTCTGCACACCGCCCATTCCGGACCTATGATGCGTCCGGAACATGGAATAGCCACTGACGGGGCACATTCTATGAAAAGAGGAGTTACCCGGTACAGAGCCGTTGATTTGGCCACCGGAGAACTCCTCTTTGAGCAGAATATCGGAAACCAGACCATCAACATCGGTAAGTTTTTGGGTGTCGTCGAAGCCGCAAAATACATCATCGAGCATCGTTTCAGTCCGGCAATCATCTATACCGATAGCCTTACCGCCCTGACGTGGTTCAACGAGAAACGAACGGCCTCGCGCAAAAGAAACGCCACCATCAAAAAAGCGGAAGTCTTCCTCAAAGCGATGGCCTCCGAAATTGACAAAATCGAAGTGCTCCACTGGAACAACTCTCTGTGGGGTGAGACGCCCGCTGATTTCGGTGAAAAATAACAATTCAACCCCGTGACTTATGGCGAAACTCAAAAAAGACCTCCACAAATACGTCGAACTCCGGGAAGAAGACTACCTTCAATTAGTTGAAAACACAATGATAGTCGAGGCCATGAAACTGGCCGGAGTAGAAAAACTTCCCCTATGGAAAGCCGTCCGCCGAATCTTGGGCGACAGGCGTATCGAGATACACGTCAAACCCGTCAATCGACGATACGCAGATTGACCCCAAACAACCGGTTCACTTCAAAAACGAACAGGTCTGTACAACATCAAAAGCCCTCGAAAACAACGTTTTTTCGAGGGCTTTTTCCATCCATGTATCTCTTAATGAGTTCAATACTCCTTTCACTTTTGTCGGAAAGTGAAAACCCATACAAAAACCTGATAATAAACGCCTTATATTAAACAACTCTGTATATCTTTGTACTCGAAACAAATTCTAATATTAACCGGCTCATGTACGGCTGTATGTTAGGAACAGCCCACCTCCACACAATTAACACCTGATAAACAGGGAGTTGATATTAAAGTTAAATAGTCCCTATGGCTATATGGTCGTTTCTTGAAAATTCGGAACATGACTTTTCAGACAAGATTATCGTACCGTTCTGTACCTATGCTTCGACCTATCGGGAGGAAACACTTGCCAAAATCGTAGAACTCACTCCCAATTCCCTTCATCTGCAAGGATTCGGAACAACCGGAAGAAATACAAATGGAGTGGAAAATTGGCTGAGAACGATTTAGGTTATACGATAAACAGCCAAAATATCGTTAAAAACAGTAAAACTCACAATCGCATTGACATTGATTGTGAGTTTTTTGTGAATTTATTTGTAATTTTACAAGCGGAAATCAAGCGGTTACGGCATGGAATACCCCAAAGATATCATCGTCGCTGACAAGTTGGGCGTTGTGAGAACGGATTCCGAGAAGGAATATCTGGCTCATTTGCTCTGCTTGGGCGGAACGTGCCGTTACCGTTTTAACGAGCGGGACTTCGAGTTGCACGCCGGGGATTTGTCAATTATCCGCAAACGGAAAATGGTCGAGAAGGTCGAGCCTTCGGATGACTTCCGATGCAAGATAATTTATGCCACGCCCGGCTTTATCGAGTTGTGCACGCCGCAAAGCAATTACGGTATGAAAGGGTCGCTGGCTCTGTTCCTCAATCCCGTGATGCACCTTACGCCGGAGCAGCAAATCGTCTGCCGCCGGGATTTCGATTTGTTGGAACTGCGCATTCGGAATAAGGAACACCGTTTTTATCAGGAAACGCTCATCAACGCCATGCAGGCAGCTATCCTCGATTTCTTCGACTTTCACGCCACCCTCTACGGTCAGAGCGATATTTCGACGCAAAACGCCTCCATCATGAACCGTTTTTTGAAAATGCTGGAAGAGGGAACCTATCGTGAACACCGGGAGGTTTCCTATTACGCCGATTGTTTGTGCGTCACGTCTAAATATCTGTCGGAGGTGTCGAAAAAGGTCAGCGGATATGCCGCCAACTATTGGATTAACCGTTACACGATTCTCGATATTTCGCGGCTGTTGCGGGACAAGTCGCTGACGTTCGTCCAGATTTCCGATATGTTCGGTTTCTCGTCACCCGCCTATTTCAGCCGTTACGTGCAACAGAACCTCGGGCTTAATCCGACGGATTACCGGAAATAATCATCTATCAATTCTTGTATAATCGGTAAAAATCGCAGTTTTTACCGATTTTTTTGTATCGCCGTTTCTCTGCCATCCCGCTACCTTTGCAAGGTAACAATTAAAAATCAGAGCGATATGAAATCATTGGTTATTACGGTATTGCTTTTTCTGACTTTATCGGTCGGAGCAAAGGCACAGGAGAACGCAAAAACATTTACCCCCGAGGAGCAAGCCGTCATCGATTTGTCGAACAACAAATGGGACTGGATGGCGGAAAAGAACGCCGATAAGCTGGCGGAGCTGTTTCACGAAAGTGCACAGTTCGTCCACATGGGCGGTTATTGGGGCAAGGAGCAGGAACTGAACACGATTCGTTCTGGGGCCATCTGGTACAAGAAAGCCGAGATACATGACGTGCAGGTCAAGTTTGCCGCAGGTACGGCAACGGTTTACAGCCGTATTCATCTGAACTCCGAGGTCGGGGGTAACTCCGTCCGTTTCCCTTTTATAGTGACGGAAGTCTATGTGATGGAAAACGGCCGATGGCAGCTCTCCGTGCTTGCCTTTACGCGAACGTTGGGTGAATAATCAAATAAATTATATGCGATGAAAATCAGGAGTTTATTTTTTATGGCTATGTTATCCGTATTGTCGGTTTCCGGCATACATGCCCAGACCGCAGAAGCATTCCGCCAGCCTTATCCGCTGGGTGAGAAGATATCTCCCAATCCCAATTTTACGGGTGAAGTTTGGCTCGCACCGTTGAGCGAACATCGGGAACTGAACGTTCCGATGTTCAACGTCACGTTCGCTCCGGGTTGTCGCAACAGTTGGCATTCGCACAAGGGCGGGCAGATACTGATTGCTACCGCAGGCATAGGCTACTATCAGGAGAAAGGGCAGCCTGCCCGCCGGTTGTTTCCGGGTGACATTGTGGAAATCACTCCCGATGTGGAGCATTGGCATGGAGCAGCATCGGACAGTTGGTTTGCGCATATCGCCATTACCACCAATCCGCAGAACAATGCGGCGGTATGGCTCTCTCCGGTAAGCGATGAGCAGTACCATGAAGCCACGACCGAAGCGGAAAGCCGTTATGCCGGAGCAAACAAGGTGCTGACGGCTCGTGAACGAGCCATTGTAGCGGTGGCATCCTATACAGGCAAAGGCGATTTGGAACATTTGGAACCGGCACTCGTCGGAGCATTGGAGGCCGGGATGACCATCAACGAAATAAACGAGGTGCTGGTTCACTCCTACGCCTATTGCGGATTTCCGCGCAGCCTGCGGGCTATCCAAACCTTTATGCAGGTGGTGAATGAGCGCAAAGCGAAAGGCTTTGACGATCCAGTAGGTCGGGAAGCAACGGCTATCAATGGCAGCCGCAGCCGTTACGAACGCGGACGTGACGTTCTTGCCGAAATATCGGGCATATCGGCTGATGCCCCAAAAGCAGGATACGCCGTGTTTGCACCCACCATCGAACGTTTTTTGAAAGAACATCTTTTTGCGGATATTTTCGAGCGCGACCTACTGACCTATCGGGAGCGGGAACTTGCAACGGTATCCGTTCTTGCTGGCGTCGGTGGTGTGGAGCCGATGGCATCCGGACACATGGCAATCTGCCTGCATCTGGGCATCACTGCCGAACAGCTTTCGGCATTATTGAACATCATGGAGACAAACCTCGGTAAAACCTATTCGGATCCGTTGCGAGGAGTGTTGAATCAACTGACAGAAAAGAGATGAAGAAGATGATTATATCGGCATTGCTGCTGTCCGTTACAGTTATAGCCGGGGCGCAAAATATAACGATTACCAAACAAGGACATTTTTCGGTGGGCGGCCGGGCCATACAGCGAGAGGGCGAATACGACAACAGCAAATTCGTCGGCTGGGCGGAGCAGGAGGAGACGGGACAAAGCTACCGTGCCGATCATGCGTTTGTGGACTTTCAGATACCCGCAGACGCTCATCGACTGCCATTGGTATATGTACACGGTTACGGCGGTTCGGGCGTCTGCTGGCAGATGACGCCTGACGGTCGCGACGGATTCGCTACCTTGATGCTGCGCCGCGGGTGGAGCAACTATGTCATGGATCTGCCGGGGCGAGGACGCGCAGGCAGAACATCGGCAACCACTGCGGTCAAGCCTGTGGCCGACGAGATGTTCTGGTTCGACATATGGCGTCTCGGCATATGGCCGAACTATAACGACGGAGTGCAGTTCCCGAAAGACTCTGTGTCGCTCTCGCAGTTCTTCCGCGAAATGACGCCCGATCTGAGCGACCACCGGCAGGACGTTCCCGCTCTCGGCGCATTAGCCGACCGTATCGGCGACCATATCCTCGTTACCCATTCGGCCGGCGGATTTCCGGGTTGGATAGCTGCCATGCAGAACCCTGAGGTCAAGGCGGTCGTGGCGTATGAACCGGGAGGTTTCGTGTTTCCCGAGGGCGAAGTGCCGGAACGCATCGACGGGTTGACCGGAAGTGTAGCCGGAACTCCCGTTCCGATGGAGCAGTTCGAGCGGCTCACGCAGATTCCTGTCATTCTGTATTTCGGCGACTATATCCCCGAAACGCCGTCCGAGAATCTCGGCGACGAGAACTGGCGCGTGCGCCTGCAAATGGCTCGCAAGTTTGTGGAGACCGTGAACCGCCACGGAGGTAATGCAACATTGGTCGAGCTGCCCAAAATCGGCATTTACGGCAATACCCACTTCCTGATGCAGGATCTCAACAACGAACAGCTGGCCGATCTGCTTGACCTGTGGCTGAAGAGCAATAATCTGACAGAGGATCGTATTTAAATTCCGAATAGGATAATTGTCTTTCATGAATCCGCTGAACGACACATCGTTCATGAACCTGTTATCCGCATCTCGTCCTTGTCGTCGAGAAGAATTGGAATCGGCCTACGACGATTTTCTCCGCACGGTCATCGAAGTCTGCGACAATACGACCGATTATAAACTGCTTTTTCGGATTTTGACGCATACGCAAGTACGGTTGGAAATGTTGTATCCTTCGCGTACACGGGTTAAATCGAATGCTGGCGAGGTATCTGCTTCCCGTTATATCGCAGCAGCCAAACGAATCGTCCAATCGGAGTTGAGCCTTTCGAATGAACGGGTCGTGCATCCGTCGTTGTTCCAGCCGCCACGTAAAAACGATATTCCGGATTTGTTTTGGAGTTCGGAGTTTACGAAGCGGGATTTGGTAGAGCTGCTCTCCGCTTTGGAGTATCTCGGTCCGATTTTGAATGCCGTAGGTAAATACGCTCCGTTTTCGGTGTTGGTGGCATTCGCCGAAAAGACGCTCAATGTCTCCTTGCCGAATGCCTATAAAATCCGCGAGGAGGTTTTGAACCGCAAGACGAAGAGTACGGATTTTTTGGAACGGCTGATCGATGCTCTGATCGAAAAGAGCGCCAAATAAATGATCCGGCCCGATTATGATGACGGGAGGAATTCTGTCGGCAATTTGTTTTTATTTCTGAAATGCACTATATTTGCAGCATTAAAGAAATAAAAAAGCAAATGACCTATCTGGAGTTCAGAACGCAGTTATTCGATTTGGGATGCTTCAGCATACGACAGGTATATGCGTGGCAGCCCGATTTCGATCGCAATAATCTGACACGATGGATCAGGAAGGGGCTGCTCGTTCGGCTGCGGCAGGAGTATTTCGCCTTTCCCGAATATCTCCGACGACCGGATTTCGCGCAATATATCGCCAATCGGATCTACCGCCCCTCTTATATCAGTCTGCATACGGCTCTATCGTTCTACGGATTGATTCCGGAGGCGGTCGTGCAGATAACGAGCGTATCGACACTCAAAACAGCGACTTTCCGCAATCCGTTCGGCGAATATTCCTATAAAAGCATCAAAAGCGGATTGATGTTCGGATACGAACCTCGTCCGATAGCCGACGGGCGAACGCTCCTTTTCGCAACGCCGGAGAAAGCGTTGCTCGATTTGCTCTATCTCTATCCGTTTTACGACAAGGAAGAGGAATTGGAACAACTGCGGCTCGATGAATATTATATGCAGGAGGGACTGAATCGGGAACGACTCGGCGAATATCTCGGTCGGTTCCGGAGCAAAGCCCTCGAAAAGCGGACGGCGGAGCTGATGAAAATTTACGAATTATGATCGATATGGATTTCGTGCGGGGATATTTTCCTCCGCAGATGCGCGAAAATGCGCTTTTCGACAAACACATGCTCAAGGAGTATCTCCAGTCTATGATTTTGGATTTTCTCTCCTCGACGCCCTACATGCGTAAGATGGCCTTTATCGGCGGTACGAACCTGCGGCTGATCAAAGGTATCGACCGTTTCTCCGAAGATTTGGATTTCGACTGCAAGGAGATGGACAAGGAGGAGTTCATGCGGATGACCGACGAAGTACTGACTTTCTTGCATCGCAGCGGACTCGCGGTCGAAGCGAAGGATCGGGAAAATCCGAAATTGACCGCGTTTCGGCGCAACATCCATTTTCCGCAGCTGCTGTTCGATCTCGAACTGACCGGACATCGCGACGAACGTTTTTTAATAAAAATCGAAACGCAAGATCAAGGTATAGCCTATACACCGACGATCGCCAACGTAAAGGTGTGCGGCTTCTTCTTTCCTTTGCCCGTGCCGCCCGACGGCGTACTCTGCGCCATGAAACTCGCCGCATTGCTCGCACGCGGCAAGGGTCGCGATTTCTACGATGCGATGTTTCTTTTGAGCAGAACCGCTCCCGATTTCGATTTCCTGAAAACCCGCTGCAGAATCGGCTCGTTCGAAGAGTTGAAAACGGCCGTGCGGAAGATGCTCGAAACGACCGATCTGAATGTCAAGAAGCGCGACTTCGAGCACCTGTTGTTCGACCGGAGGAATGCGGACAAAATACTGCGGTTCGGCGAATTCATGGAGAGCATCTGACCGAAAAAGTATCCGTCTTATGCACCGGGAGGGATTTCAGTTCTACAAGCCGTGTAAGTTGCTACAGCCTTATATCAGGTACTATTGGGCATTCCGAAGCCATCGGCCGATGAGTGTTCTGACCGTTCCGGTCGGTTGTCCGCAGATCATCTTTCACAAGCGGACACCGCTCTATATTCCTGAACTCGACGTCGAGCAAGCCAGGTTGACCATAAGCGGTCAGGTCGATTTTCCCGCTCGGCTCTGTACCGACGGCGACACCGAGATGATCGTGGTCGTATTCCGTCCCCAGTCGATGGGCGTATTCTTGCACCTGCCCGTTTCGCTGCTTTACAATCGGGAGGTTTCGGGGTACGACCTCGAAAATCGAAGTCTGCACGAATTGGCGGAGCGAATTTTCGACTGCAGCGACGATGCGCTCTGTGTCGGTCTCATCGAACATTGGTTATTGTCGCAGCTTGCAGCAACGATCCGCCGGGACGGTCGATACGGTATCGCGGAGACGAATCTCCGAAGAATCGATGCGACCGTAAAACGGATATTCGCCGAGCCACGGATCTCGGTCACAGAGTTGGCCTCGGATGCCTGTCTCGGCAAAAAGCAATTCGAACGGGTATTCGATTCGTTCGTCGGTATGACTCCGAAAGCATACGCCGGTATCGTCCGGTTCCATAAAGCACTGTGGTATATGCAGCATCGGCAAGACGATAGGAACTATGCGCAGATCGCACTATCGAGCGGCTATGCGGATCAGTCGCATTTCATCCGGGAATTCAAGAGATTTACCGGACATACTCCCGTATCCTTATCGAAATCGGCGTATCCCTATTCGGATTTATTTACCGACCCTGCATAATGTCCCTTTCATTCTATTTCTTGCAGAATACTTCCGCTACTTTTGTTTCTGATTCAAGAACAAAAGTATGAAAGAAGTAAATCCGAAAGAGACGGCCCGCGCCTATGCCTTTGAGATGTGGATGCAGGCGCCCATGCCGATGGTGACGTTTTTCCGGACGCTCGATGTGTCGCGTCTGGTTCTGATTTCGCGCCGGAAAGGACAGAAGTTCAACATGCTGATGTGCTGGTGCATCGGCCGTGCTGCAAGCGGCATCAAGGAGTTCTATATGTTGCCTGTCGGCGACAAGTTGATACGGTACGATACAATCGCGGTCAATACCATCGTCGCCGACCGGCGGGGCGAGGTCAGCTCGTGCGACATTCCCTTTTCCAATGACTTGCGGCAGTTCAACGACGACTATTTGCGCTTGACCCGGCAGGTGGCCGAGACATGTGCGAACCATGACCTGACTGATAGCATGGTCATCGGCACCTCGGCGCTGGCGCAATATGAAATAGACGGCGCCGTGGGTATGTACAGCGGCGTATTCAACAATCCGTTCCTGATCTGGGGCAAATACCGGCGCCGTTGGCTGAAAACTACGCTTACGGTCTCGTTCCAGTTCCACCACACCCAGATGGACGGCGCCCATGCGGCGCGCTTCCTCAACGCTTTGCAAAAGGAGATCGATACGTTGACCGTATAACCAAATACATGCAGAGCAGCGGCGGACGATCATAAATCGAAACGGAGTTTTTGGATTTCGGTTTTTTGATCTACTTTTGTGTCACAATGAAGTGGCAACGCTGCATATAACTATCCTGCTCCGGGTGTGTCGGGGAGTCTCTCTTCGGCATCGGTTCATTATGCCCCTATCTCCCGGAATTTTCAATCGATTATTCAAACAACAAGATCGCACCCCTTGCGAGGGGTTGCATTACTATATCGATAATACAAATGATGACAAAAAAATACCCCCGTACCGGGGACCTGCAAACGGTTTATCTGAATGCTGTAGTCCGCGATCCGTCGATCGAGGTCGGCGACTATACGATTTACAACGATTTCGTAAATGACCCGTGCGATTTCGAGCGGAACAATGTGTTGTATCACTATCCGGTCCATCGCGAACGGCTCGTTATCGGCAAGTTCTGTTCGATCGCCTGCGGCGCGAAATTCCTGTTCAACTGTGCCAATCACTCGCTACGGTCGCTTTCCACCTATACTTTCCCTCTCTTTTACGAGGAATGGGGACTGGATCGGGCCGATGTCGCGTCGGCTTGGGAAGATAAGGGCGATATCGTTATCGGCAACGATGTCTGGATCGGATTCGAGGCGGTCATCTTGGCTGGCGTTCATATCGGCGACGGCGCGATCATCGGAGCGCGGGCTGTCGTGACGAAAGATGTTCCGGCTTATACGATCGTGGGCGGAGTGCCTGCACGCGAGATCCGTAAGCGGTTCGATGCGGATACGATCGACCGCTTGCTGCGATTGCGATGGTGGGATTGGTCGATCGATAAAATTCGGGAGAATATTCCGCATATCTCGAATGGAGAACCGGATGCATGTTGTTCATCGGATATTCGCAGATATTTATGAATCCGCTGAACGACATATCGTTCATGAACCTGTTATCCGCATCTCGTCCTTGTCGTCGAGAAGAATTGGAATCGGCCTACGACGATTTTCTCCGCACGGTCATCGAAGTCTGCGACAATACGACCGATTATAAACTGCTTTTTCGGATTTTGACGCATACGCAAGTACGGTTGGAAATGTTGTATCCTTCGCGTACACGGGTTAAATCGAACGTTGGCGAGGTATCTGCTTCCCGTTATATCGCAGCAGCCAAACGAATCGTCGAATCGGAGTTGAGCCTTTTGAATGAACGGGTCGTGCATCCGTCGTTGTTCCAGCCGCCACGTAAAAACGATATTCCGGATTTGTTTTGGAGTTCGGAGTTCACGAAGCGGGATTTGGTAGAGTTGCTCTCCGCTTTGGAGTATCTCGGTCCGATTTTGAATGCCGTGGGTAAATACGCTCCGTTTTCGGTGTTGGTGGCATTCGCCGAAAAGACGCTCAATGTCTCCTTGCCGAATGCCTATAAAATCCGCGAGGAGGTTTTGAACCGCAAGACGAAGAGTACGGATTTCTTGGAACGGCTGATCGATGCTCTGATCGAAAAGAGCGCGAAATAGACATACTGAATAGCAGACGAATAGAAATATTCTTGCGGGTAGTAATGCGGGTACTGCCCGCATTTTATTTTTCGACTATTCGGAACTTTGTCCACGGAAATCGAAACGGAAAGATTATGAAATCAGACGCTATCATCGAAGATATGCAGGGATGCATCTTCTCGCTGCAACAGCGGGTCGAAGAGTTGAAGACGATGGACGACAAGTCGGCCGAAACGATTCTGATGACCCGTCAGGAGGCTGCCGATCTGATCGGCAAGTCGCTGCGGCAACTGGATCGGGATTGCCGACGATACGGCATCCGAAAGGTCCATGCCAACGGAGGGATCCGAATCCCCAAAATCGACCTGCTCGTGCACATGGGGCTGGTCGCACGACCGGCGGAGCCGCGCCAAAGCGAGTTGCAACGGGTATTGGGCAGATTCGGACGACGATGAACTACCTCACGGAGATAAAACTTTTCAACGAGTGGCTCGAAACCGAACAGCTGCCGTCCAATGCCATCGTGCTGTGGTACGCCTTGATGTTCACGGCGAACCGCTGCGGCTGGCGCGACGAATTCGCGGTATCGTTCTCCGTATTGCAGAGCCGCACGAAACTCGACCGATCGACCGTCTGGCGGATGCGTAAGGTTTTGACGGATAGAGGTATTATCTCCGTGGAGGAACGAGGCGGCAATCGGAGCGCGCTTTATCGGCTGCATTCGTTCGAGCGGATGTTTGCGTCGCAACGTACTACGCTGACTGCAACGCAATCCGACACGAATCCGTCCGAAGCGTTGCAAGGTGCGATGCTGTCTGCAACCATACATAGACTGAACAGAGATTCTTCTGAAAAAGAAAAAACAAGCAAAAAAGAAAAAGGGGATTCAGCGGGCGAAGAGAGAAAAAGTTGCGCGAAAAAGAGAGAAATGCCGCGTCTGAACCATGCGCAGTTCCTCTCGATGCTCGAACCAGCGTGGCGGGAGCCGATGACCGTATGGCTGGAGTACAAGCGTATTCGTCGCGAGAGTTATCGCAGCGAGTCGGGAGCGAGGAAATGTCTGTCGCTGCTACGCAGCCTTTCAGGCGAGGATCCGGCGGTTGCCGCTGCCATCATCGACCGCAGCATCGCCAACAACTGGGCGGGACTGTTCCCGTTGCACCCGGCACAGTCTGCGTGAGGACAGCATCCCGGACAGATCATCCATCCAGCGACCGACGAACGTACCCGACGGTTATTGGGAAAACTCGACCGCAAATGAAATGTGGGACAATGACCTCTTTGCGCAAATACCGACGAAACTATTTTCACACGAAAAAACGACACACCGTATGAACCGAATCGCATCGCTTATCGACCGCATGGTTGCAGACAAACGCCTCGTCGCCCGTTCGCCGCACGACCTCTCGTGGGGCGACAGGGACTATTGCGAGGGTCTGTTCTGCGAAATCTTCCGGAGGGTCGATACTTCGATTGTACGCTACCGCCACCTGCCCGAATATGCCGGGATCATCGACTGGATGGCCTCGACCGAAGGGCGCGGACTGTTGCTCTACGGAGATTGCGGACGCGGCAAGAGCATCATCCTTACGGGCGTCGTTCCCGTATTGCTGGCGATGCAGGAGCGGATGACGGTCGCCATTCACGCCGACGAACTTTCCAAACCTTATGAACTTGCTCTGCGGACAGCCGGCTACGACCCGAAAATGACGAATCTCGACTACCTGACCCGCACGGCTTATCCCATTATCGACGAGTTGGGCGTCGAGCCGCTCGTGAACGACTACGGCGAGAAGTACGAGGGTTTCAACCGCGTCATCAACGCTGCCGAACGTTATCTGCGTCCGCTGTTCCTCTCGACGAACCTTACACGCGAACAGCTGCTCGGCCGCTATGGAGAGCGGACTTTCGACCGGCTGACACGCTTGTGCCGTCCGGTAAAGTTCGAGGGCGAGAGCCTGCGCTGACATAAGAAGTTGTTTAATGCTTTTTACAAATCAATCTTATGGCTCTTTTTGGTCTATTTATCCGCTTTTGCTCGTCAAATGGGAGCCGCCATTCTCCTCACATAACCGAATAAATATTCTCAAAAAATAACTAATAATCTTCATTCGCAAAAAGCATTGAACAACTTCTAAAAAACAGAACACGATATGAAACTGCAACGAATCATTCATCATTTGGAAGACGGCCGCCGCAAGTATGTGACCCATAACGGCGAGATGGAGAAATGGACGGAGGTCGAAATCGAAAACCTCCGCCGCAATACGGAACAGTACGGTCCAGCAGCCTATACCGCCGACTTCGCCAAGTACGGCATCTCCGCGCGCGAGCTTCGCGAACGTTATCCCGATGCGAGGATCATCCGCATCGTCGGTTTCGAGACCGAGGATCACGACCTGCCGTTGAACCCCGAAATCATCTTCTGACGATGCCGCATCTCAAACGTACCGTCCGCCGTCCGTGGCTGCCGGAGCATAAGCCGCAATCGGGACGCCGCCACGCCAACACGGAGTTCTACCGTTCCGCTGCATGGCGGAAACTGCGCCTCGTCAAGTTGGAGCAGCAACCGCTGTGCGAAGAGTGCCTGAAAAGCGACCGGCATACTCCGGCGCAGATGGTCGACCACATCGTCCCGATCAATCGGGGCGGGGCGCCGCTCGACTTGCAGAACCTGCAATCCCTCTGCAACTCCTGCCACAACCGCAAGAGCGCTCGGGAGCGAAGATAACACGATGTCGAACCTCTAAAACGAATGCCTATGATGTAATCGGAACCGAATGGAACGGATGCGTGATTTGCAATCAGTCCAAGGGCAATGTTGGCACCCATTCCATCCCTTTTTCGAGTAGGCATGAACCGAAATGCGAACGACCCTTAACCTGAATGAAATCATCTCCGAATGGATTTCGGAGTGCGACATACTTCCCGCCACCAAACGGGATTACCGGCGCAAGATTGCGTTGTGGTTCCGGTGGCTGTCGGCGCACGATGTCGATACCCGTTCTCCGGAGCGTCGGCACGTCTTGGAGTACAAACAGCAGCTGCAAGCCGAAGGCAAGAGCGTCTATACCGTGAACAGCCTCGTTACGATCCTCAAGCTGTTTTACGGCTTCTGTGAGCGACAGGGCTACTACGACAATATCGCCGCAGGGATCCGCAGCAGCAAACGCCATACGGAGTACAGCAAACTGCCGCTGACGGCGGAGCAGGCGTTCCGGTTGTTGGACAGCATCGATGCCTCGACTGCCATCGGCCGCCGCGACCGACTGATGATTTCGCTGATGCTCTTCAACGGGCTTCGCACCTGCGAGGTGGAGCGTATCGACATCGGCGACTTCGCCGAACGCGAGGGGCAGCCGATCCTCCGCATCCAGCGCAAGGGACGCACGGACAAGAACGAGATCGTCGTGCTGCATCCCGACACGGTCGCGTGGCTGGAGGAGTATATCGCCGATAGGGACTTCGACAGCAGTACTCCGCTCTTCGTATCCCACAAGGCGCAATGCGACAACCGGCTCGTGCGGCAGACGATCGGGCGGATCATCAAACAACGTCTCGCCCGCATCGGCATCTCGCATCCGAAGATTTCGGCGCATTCGCTGCGGCATACGTTCGGGGCGCTGATGGTCGAACAGGGCATAGACATCGAGACGATCAAGGATATGATGGGACACTCCGATACGAAGACCACGCGCATCTATATCGAGATGGCGCAGCAGCGACGACTGCTCCATCACTCGCCGTCTATGACCATAGGCGATGCGATATTGAACAGCGGCGGCAAACCGCACCGATGATTGAAGTACAGTGAATTAATGAATTACGCTATATGTTTAACTGACAAAACATTGCGATTTTACATAACTCGCTGAAACCCGACAGTGGGTATCAAAGAGTTGCGTGATCGAGGTCCGCTCCCGACCGAAGACGGGGAGAGGTCGAAAATCCTTCGGACCCTGCGAAAAGCAATCGCGCCCCAAGTCTTCTGCACGCGCGTGCAGAATCGAGAGAAACGGAAACTACGTATTGCGAGAATAAAATGCTCTTTGAAATATCGAGCGGAATCAATATTCGATTTTGAAATAGTCGAGTACCGCCTTGTAGTTGTCTTGCGCCGTCAGGCAGGTGTCTGTCAGATACTCCCGAACTTCCGGCCAGCGTTGCAAACCGCGATAGTAGAACATCTTCAGGTCGTCGGTGATGATGAACGGCACGATGCCGTTTGCCAAGCACTCTTTGAACATCACGAGCCGCCCGACACGTCCGTTGCCGTCTTGGAACGGATGGATCGTCTCGAAGCACTGGTGCAGGTCGAGAATGTCGGCAAACGATTTTTGCCGCTTGGCATTGTATTCGGCAAGGAGCGCTTTCATCTCCCGGCCGACGTGTTCGGGTGCGGTCGTTTCTTGTCCGCCTACTTCGTTGGGCAGACGTTTGTAGGCGCCGACGGCAAACCATTCCTTGCGGCTGTCGGAGGTGCCCGATTTGAGTAGGGTGTGCAGCTCCTTGATCAGCGACTCGGTCAGCCGCTCCTCGGCACGGTCGATAACGAGGTCGATACAGCGGAAATGGTTCGTCGTTTCGATAATGTCGTCTACACGGACGCTTTCGCCCTCGATGCCGACGGTGTTCGTCTCGAAGATATAACGCGTCTGGTCGTGCGTCAGTCGGCTGCCCTCGATGTGGTTGGAGTTGTAGGTCAGATCGATCTGCGTCTTGTGGTAAATGCCGCCTTTGAGCTGCATAGCCTTTTGCTCGCGCAGTGCGGTAAGTAGTGGCGACAGTTTCGAGCGGCGACGTTTGCGCGCTGGCAAAGCAGCATCGGCGGGAATGTTCCATGTCTTTCCCGTAAGAAATGCACCCTCGATTTTCCCTTCGGCGCAATAATTACGCGCTGTGCGCTCCGAAATGCCGTATTTCTCGGCGAATGCCACTACTGAAATATACTCCATAAACTCTGTCTATCGGCAAGTATGATTCCGATTTTGATGCCAAAGATAGCGATATTTGCCGGTATCGGCAAATTATAAATAGAATTTCTATTGGATAATGAAATATTGAAATGGCGAAAGGTCGCAAGAAAATACCTGATGAGTTGAAATCCTTACGGGGTACGGACCAGCCGTGCCGGATGGCCGGTGACGCGGTTTCTGCCGGTACCGCCGTCGCGGCATTGCCGCGCTCCGGTCTGAAAGGTACGGCGAAAAAGGTGTTCGAGGTCGTGGCGACGGAGTTGATCCACAAATGCCTGTTGGATGCTGTCGGTGTGGATCTGTTCGTCGCTTATGCTCGCGAAATGGGGCTGTACCACGATATGATGCGCGAAACCGAAAAAGAGGGATACACCATCGAAGTGATGACGAAACACGGTACGGCGACGGTCGTCAACCCCAAGCGCAAGATTGCGGAATCGGCGCTCGCCAACGCCAAGGCACTGGCTACCGAGTTCGGATTGACTCCGTCGAGTCGCAGCCGCGTGGCGGCTTTGCTTTCGGATAATACGCCGAAAGACGATTTTGCCGAGTTCGAGGAGATAAAGCAGATTATCGCAATATGACTGCTGTCAAAAAATATCCTGCCGAACTTTATGCCGAGCAGGTACGCTCCGGCGATATTCTCGCCTGCGAATATGTCCGCCTCGCCGTCGAACGTTACTACACCGACCTCGACCGTGCACTGGACAAAGGGTGGTACTTCGATAAGAAAGCCGCAATGCGCGCTATCCATTTCATCGAGAAACTCAAACATACCAAGGGCGTATGCTCTTCGCCGATGGCGAGAGCCGCCCGGAGGTCTACTCGGCCGCGACGGTCAAGGATCAGGCGAAGATATGCTTCTCGGATGCTGTGGAGATCGTCAAGGCGACCGCCCTGAAAAACTACCTCACGCCATACCGCAACTCGATCGTCTATGAACTCAAAGGCGGTACGATGAAGCCTCTCTCGTCCGATTACGGCACGCACGACGGTCTGAATCCGAGTTGCGGCATCATCGACGAGTTCCACGCCCACAAGGACAGCGGAATGTTCGACGTTATCAAGTCGGCTTTCGGCGCACGGCGGCAACCGCTGATGTTCATCATCACGACAGCCGGTTTCAACAAGTCGGGAGCCTGCTATGCCTATCGGGAGAATGTCATCAAAGTGCTGCGCGGTATGAACGAGGACGATTCGTTGTTCGGGATCATTTATACGCTCGACGACAAGTCGGAGTGGGACGACACGAAGATGTGGATTAAAGCCAACCCCAACCTCGGCGTGAGTTTGAGCGCGGACTACCTTGCCGACCAAGTCAAGGATGCCAAGAATCGACCCGAAGCCGTCCGCAACGTGATGACGAAGAACGTGAACCTATGGGTCGATGCCGAACGGACGTGGATTTTGGACGATGTTTGGATGAAATGCATCGGTACGACCGATCCTGCCGACCTGAAAGGCTGCGCCTGCTGGGGCGGGTTGGACCTCTCGAACGTATCGGACATTACGGCCTATGTGCTGCTTTTCCACGAGAACGACCGTTTCCAGTTGCTGCCGTACTTTTGGATTCCCGAAGAGAAGATGTTGGAGAAGATCCGCAAGGAGAATATCAACTACGACAAATGGGTGGCAGAAGGCTATGTAACCGTTACGCCGGGCAATGTCATCGATTACGACTTCGTTAAGGCGGATATCCTGCGTATCGTGGCCGATTACGAGCTGCGGACATCGGCTTACGACCGCTGGAACTCTTCGCAGACGATCATCGACTTGCAGAACGAAGGTATGGAGTGCAACCCATTCGGACAGGGCTACGGCTCGATGTCGGCGCCGACCAAGGAGTTCGAGAAATTGGTACTGACCGGGAAAATCGAACACTTCGGCAATCCGGTCCTGCGGTGGATGCTCGCATCGACGCTTGTCAAGACCGATTCTGCGGGCAACATCAAACCCGACAAGGAGAAATCGACGCAGAAGATCGACGGCATCGTCGCGGCGATCATGGCACTCGGCGAATGGATGACCGCACAGGCCGACGACGAGCACAACCCGTATGAAAACAGAGGATTATTGACCTTATAACACGATACGATTATGAACAGCAGAAAAATGAACATTTGCGATGAGCGAGAGCAGAGGCGGCTCGCAGACTATGCCGAGCGTAGCAAATGTGCGTCAAAGATGAACCGAAAGCAATACAAACGTTATCACTCACCGGTAATTACGGCCGAACGCGAGAAAGTCGAGGCGGAACTGTCGGCGATGAATCCGCTCGAACCCGAAGTGCGGCATTTCCTCTCGTTCGAGGGCTTCGTGGAACTATATCTCCGTATGCGTGACCTCTATCCGACGCAGTTGGAGGCTTACGAGCGGTTGGAGGATTTCTACATCACCATCACCGGCAAGCGCAGATACTCCGAATTCAGTTCATTCAGAAGGGTGTTGAATAGAATGAGAAATTATAAATAACTATTCCAATTGCATGCCGCATGACTCTTTTAAATAAGCGGCTAATTTGGGTCGTCGTGATTTTATGTATTTATCAAATATAGTTTGGGCGAAAGGCGCTACCCAATATTGGGAATCTTTATCTGGCGTCATTCCACAGTCTAATGCATCGACATAATCTGAAGCCATAATATATGGTGCATTAAGAGAAATACAATATGCGAAATGAAGTGAAAAAATGTCTTTCAAACAGATGGATAGCTGATCAAGTTCTGTTTCACGATGATGGTTCATAATTTCATTATCATATATTGAAACGAATTGTAATGATTATGGCTGTTGCACTTTTTTCTGATTTTTGCAAAGTACCCATCAAAATCAAAATATGTATGTAGTTTTTCTAAAATATCCCAAGAGCGTATCTCTTTTATCATTTTTTCATACCATGGTAAATGTCCATCTCCATTAGGTATGACAAAAATAGTCCAACACAACTATTTGATTGACAAATAGGTAAAGTCAATGAGGGACGCCGCGAAGACAAGCCGAGGCAAGGTTACGCGATTGCGATGCGCCGGTTACGAATGGGTTACGTTCGGGCGTCCCGAAGTGTCCGCAGGAACGGATTCGGGGCGATTTCGCGTAAGTCATATGTAACCTGAAATGGATTTCCTAACGATTTGACGCATCGCGCGATAGGGTATAAACAAAAGAAAACGAGACGGTTGCTGTAACCATCTCGTTTCTTTGTCAGCGGTGCGTAGGGGACTCGAACCCCTGACCCCGTGCGTGACAGGCACGTATTCTAACCAGCTGAACTAACGCACCGTTCTGGTTGCTTTCGAGAGCCTCGTTGCTTCCCGATTGCGAATGCAAAGGTACAACAAAATTCCGAACCTCCAAATTTTTTAGACATTATTTTTCGAAAAAATATCATTTTTCGAACATTGAAAAATGCACGTTTCCGTAACTCCTTGTTTGACAGAAGTTATCGTAAGAGGTAAAATCCTGCTTGTTCGAGTGCTCGAAAATCAACAAACCTCCCTCGCGCAGCAATCCGTTCGAAAAAACAAGGTCGATTACCTGCTCCGAACCTTCGAGATCGTACGGAGCATCCGAAAAAATTATATCGAACTGCTTGCCGCAGCTCTTCAAATAGAGAAAGACATTCGCCTTGACGGCATAGAAATTCTCGAATCCGAGCGCTCGGGCAGTCTGCCGGATAAAATTATGGTGCACGGCATTTATCTCGACCGACGTTACGCTGCGCGCCTCGCGCGAGGCAAATTCGTAGCTGATCGACCCCGTGCCCGAAAACAGATCGAGCACGTCGCACTCGGTGTAGTCGATCATATTGTTCAATACATTGAACAGATTCTCCTTCGCGAAATCCGTCGTCGGCCGCGCACGGAGATTCTTCGGCGGGTTGATAGCCCGTCCCTTGTATTTACCGCTTATTATTCGCATGAAGCGTGTTTGAATATCGTTTTACATATTTCGATCAATCCGCCCGATTGGCCGACAATGCGACACTCCGTATTATATATATGGTACTCTCTGTCGATCGTCGACAACAGATAAACTACGTCCGCATCGTTTGCGGCGGTCATGACCTCGGCCATTTGCAGCCCGTCGTCATATATGCGCACGAAAAGCAGATCGTCTATCCTCTGTAAAACGACTCCGCGCGCAAGCGTCGCAGCAGAAAGAAGCGGGGTAGAGTAGTACATACGTTCGCCGAACACTCCTCGCAGCATCTTATGCAGCGAATCCTCTACGGCCATAATACCGACCATGCCGCAAAGCGGCCGGGTATAAACGGCGCACTGCCCATCACGGCACGGCATACCGGCTGCCGACAGCAACGCCCCGGCAACGTTCGCATCGAACTCCTGCTCGGGCACCAGCATTGTCTGTCGCGACGGCAGAATGATCTCGACAAACTGGGTGCCGCCGATAACGTCGGCGGATATATCATCCGCCGAAAAAGAGTGTCCACCCAACGGTAGTTGAATGGACACCCTGTCGTTATATATTTCGACTCTACTCATTGGCGCTGTCACCTGTCCAGTTACCGGCCTCGTTGGTCGACGTCTCCAACGATCCGAACGTCACGCCGAAATGGCGGATCGATACCTGACCCTCGTCGATAGCCTGCTTCAAGCCCATACCGGCGATCTCGTCGTTCTGGCTCTGTGCCGCAAAGAGGTTGAACTCGTCTGACAGCAGGTTCCATACCTCCTGATTATAGGTATCGGTATCGAGGAAGTCGATATAAGCCGCATGGCAGCGAACGACGGGAATCTGCAAACCGGCCGTGGTAATGGTAGCCGTATCCAGCTCGAACTTCTTGGTCTCGTTCGTAAACGGAATATAGGGCAGCTTACGTATATCGGCATCGCTGAGCGAGTAGGGCATCTTGTCCTTGATATCGAAGATCGTATCCTTGACGGCAACGCGGACTATCTTCTCATTCTTCCAATTCTTGTCCTGCTTGCGCAGCTGTTCGAGGATAGCGGCATTTTCGAGATTGTTCTCGTCGTAGATCTCGCTTCTGTACTCGATCGTATCTTCGAGGATGAACGCGATAAGCTCGTCCCAGTTATTAGTGAATTTGCCTTTGGCCTTCTTGTACTCCTGCTGAGCCGTTCTGATGTCCTTGATCTTCTTGACGACGACGGCCTTGCGATTCGCAGCCTCTTTCTCGAACTGGACAGGACCTTGAATCTGCTTGAAAATAACGTAGCATAATACGACGATGACTACCGCCAACAAAATCTCTGTTACTTTTTTCATTTTAGAATATTTGTTATTAAGTTTGTATCAGTTTTCGTTACTAAAAAATAGGTTGCAGCATGCACAGCACACATATTTCGACCCAAATTTACGCAAAAATTCCTTTCGACGCAACTATTAATCAAAAAAAGATAATCGAATCGTTGTCGTCGTTCATGGCCGACGAGGATTATTCGAAAATTTTTATTCTCAACGGATATGCCGGTACGGGCAAAACCACGCTCATCTCGGCATTCGTCGCGGCGATGAAGGATTTGGGCATTAAGTGCGTACTCCTCGCACCCACCGGCCGCGCCGCCAAAGTGCTCGCGCATTACTCCTCTCAGACGGCTTATACGATCCACAAGAAGATCTACCGGGAACGTACTACGGCCGACTACGAATCTAAATTCTCGCTCGACATCAACCGCGACCGCAATACCGTATATATCGTCGACGAGGCCTCGATGCTCTCCTCGGGCGATACCGCCGGCAGCCCTTTCGGCAGCGGAGATCTGCTTGGCGACCTTATGGAGTACGTGCGCCGCGGGCACGAATGCAGGCTTATCTTAGTCGGCGACGATGCGCAGCTGCCCCCCGTCGGGCGCGATTTCAGCCCTGCGCTCGAACCCTCCGAGCTGCTGCCCTACGGCGAGGTCGAATACGCAGTCATGGACGAGGTGGTGCGTCAGAATGCCGATTCGGGCATACTGTTCAACGCGACGCTTATTCGCTGCATGATCGAAAACAACCTGTGCGAGATACCGCGCTTCGCCCTATCGCACGATGACTTCCGCTCGATCGGCGGCGGCGAGCTTATGGAGTGCCTGCAAGAGTGTTACGACCGTTACGGCCGCGACGAGACGATCGTCATTACCCGCTCTAACAAACGCGCCAACCGCTACAATGAGGGCATACGCCGCTATACGCTCTCGGCCGAAGAGGAGATCGAGAGCGGCGATATGCTGATGATCGTCAAGAACAACTACCACTTCGCCGAGCGCATCGACAACTCGCCGATGAGCTTCGTCGCCAACGGCGACACGGCGCGGCTGAAACGTATACGGCGTTTCGAGGAGTTTTACGGGTTCCGCTTCGTCGACGCCGTGCTGTCGTTCCCCGATTACGACGACTTCGAGATGGAGTGCAAGGTGCTGCTCGACACGTTGCAGTCCGAAGCGCCGTCGCTGACGGCCGAGCAGAGCCGCCAGCTGTTTTTCGAGGTCGAGAAAGACTATGCCGACATACGCAGCAAGATCAAGCGCTACCGCTCGATCCGCGAGAATCCCCACTTCAACGCCATGCAGGTCAAGTTCGCCTACGCCGTCACATGCCATAAGGCACAGGGCGGACAGTGGCGTGCGGTATTCGTCGACCGCTGTCTGTTCGGCGACGAAGCAATGACGCGCGATATGCTCCGCTGGCTCTATACGGCCATAACGCGCGCCACCGAGCGCGTATATCTGGTAAACTTCGATGAACGTTTTTTCGAATAATCTATCGTCGCTATTATGAACACGACCGACAATATTTCGGAGCTGCACCCGCTCGAACCTTTCCTACCCGCCAACGCCCGCCTGCTGATGCTGGGCAGCTTTCCGCCGCAGCGCATACGCTGGTCGATGGACTTCTTCTACCCGAATCTGCAAAACGACATGTGGAGGATCATCGGACACATATTCTACGGCGAGCGCGAACACTTCCTCTCGGACGACCGCAGGCATTTCGACAAGGCGCGCATAGTCGACTTCTGCAACGAACGCGGGCTGGCGCTATACGATACGGCCGTCGAAGTCATACGACTTAAAAACAATGCTTCCGACAACTTCCTTCAAGTAGTGCGCGAGGTCGACCTGCCGGCGCTGCTGGCCGCCGTCCCCCTCTGCCGTGCAATAGCTACCACGGGACAGAAGGCCACAGATACGCTATGCGCCGTCATGGGCTGCGAACAACCTCCGATCGGAGGCTGCACCCGATTCGAATACGCCGGCCGCAGCATGCGTCTCTACCGCATGCCATCATCCTCGCGCGCCTACCCGCGCCCTGTGGAGTGGAAAGCGGAGTTCTACCGTCCCATGTTCGAGGCCGAGGGGCTGCTGCAAGACACGCCCGCAGAGCTCGGCCGCGAGCAAAACGTCTGAAAGATAGCTGCGTTAAGTCAGCCGAATATACAATCGTCCCACAAAACACGGGTAAAGCAGCTTTGGCCTCGCTTATTCGTACACTGGCTTCGCCGAAGATACTCTCGTTCGGCAAATTGCAAATGGATTTGCATTTGCGCTCACTCATTCGCATCTTTGATATTTCTTTAAGAATTAATTCTTTACGTTAAATTAGGCAATGGGTGGGGCTGTCAAGTGTTCAGAATCACTTCATTTTCCCGGTATCCAAATCTCTCTTTTAGCTCTTGTAATGAGAGCATTTTTATTCCGCTTATAATCACTTCGTATCTAATTTTACATGGATAACAGATAGACGAAATCAAGGCAATCGACCGTTAGACATCAAACGATGCTTCGGAAACGTACCGCTAACGCAGTTGGCGGCCTATATTGCCAGCGTCTTCAATATCCGTCTCGATGCGAATCTCTCGCGCACGTTTTGCGATATGAAACTGCGCAACAATCCTACTCCGTGGCTCGACAAAGCGAAACAGGCTTTGCTGCAACGTATGCAGACATGGAGGCCTCGCAATAAGAAATAATGCCGAATAATACCGAGTAAAGGATTTAAGGCAAGCAGGCTTGAATACTCTGATTTTGCAAAAGAAATGGCAAAATCAGAGCATTCACATTTTATTGATACAGCAATAAATATCAGTAGTATATAAACCAAACGTCAAAGTCCGTCACGAGTTTTTCGACCTGCATTTTCCACCGTTTACATAAAACCGAACCTGCATCACGCTATAAATCGCTATTTAACGGTGTCGTAAAATAAAGAGCCCCGACCTCGTATTCATCGGATTCGATAACCCCGATAAAACGACAAAGGATTATGGAATTCATTATCATCGGCGCGAAAGACTACAAGGAGCTTGTCGGGCGTATCGAGAAGATAGAGCAGACTGTTGCCCGTGAAAAACCGCAAACCGCTACGTCGGACGACGATTGGGTAGACGGGGACACGGTATGCCGGTATTTGGGCATCAGCCCTCGCACTTTGCAGCGGCTTCGGTCGGATCGGACGATCTCTTATTCGGCGTTGAACCACAAATTCTATTACACGTTGGGCGAAATCAAACGGGTATTGCGGGATCGTTGCGTAAATCGAAGTAAAGAATAAGCGCAGCTATGATTGTGGACAAGGAGTATTTCGACGGCTGGATGCAGCGTTTGGTCGAGCGATTGAAGCGCATCGAGGTGCGGTTCATAGAGTGTAATTTCAGCAATTTCCGTAAACTGAAAAAGGAGCGGGCGGATAATTCGCCCGAGAGAAGACAATAAAACAGGCCTAAAATTTTTTGTATTACCAAATATTGGCAACTTTGCAAAAAAGAGGGCAGCTTATGAAAACGACATCGGTAGCTTTGGGAACTTACTTCGAGAACTTCATCCAGTCCACGATCGCACAGGGGCGCTATAACAATGCCAGCGAGGTCGTGCGTGCCGGCCTGCGGCTTTTGGAGGAGCAGGAGAACAAGGTCGCAGCATTGAAGAGTGCGATCGACGAGGGCGTGAGCAGCGGCATCGCCGTCGGCTTCGATCCGCAAGAGCATCTTCGGACATTGAAAACACAGCGGAAGAATGGCTGATATGCTCTTCTCGCACAAGACTGTCGAAGACCTTACAGCCATCTGGAACTGTACTGTCGAAACATGGTCCGAAGCCCAAGCCGACAAGTATTATACGCTGCTCGTTGATACCTGCCGGCAGATTGCCGACAGCCCCCGGCCGCAGGGCAAGGAGTACACTCAAATCATGGCAGGATTGTTCGGTTACCGAACGGGGAAACACATCGTTTTCTATCGGTGGGTCTCCGAATGCGCGGTGGAGGTCGTCAGAATTTTGCATGAGCGCATGGACCTGAAAAACCGAATCGGAGAGTAAAATCGGAGGCTGAGAGGCTCCGTTCGGATAAGGCCACCGTTAAGGCGCTTTATCTGAAAATAAAAACGTGTGCTGCGGGTACTGCTCCAACAAGGACCATATTGTGTGCTGAATACTATCCATAAATATTTTGTACCGGACATCTGAATCTTCAATACTAAGTAATAAGTACGAACCGATATTTCCCCACCGTGAGGGATTTCCAAACTCGTGAAAAGATAGACGACCAGAGCTTTCGGGTCTGCTATAATTTCAGTTATTTGGCCGATACCGTTTCGAGGAGACACTATTCGGAGCCCTTTATCCTGGAAATAGGCAGCAGGCTGAACTTATAATCTCTATATAAGAGATTCCATACAATGTGTGGTTTATGAGGAGGAAAACCGGAATAACGTCTATTCGTTTACGAATGTGACAGGTTCGGTAATTCCCCGAGATCAGACCGCGACATATTACGATATATACAGACCTCTCCGTGAATCGTCGCGTGACATCATACTTCGAATCGAAAACATCGATTACATATACAGCGAGGAGATCGAACCTACGGAATGGACGATAACAGGGGATGGGGAAACGATCCTGGGATATCGGTGTCTTACGGCGAAAGGATGTTACGGGGGTAGACAATGGAATGTTGCTTCCCGCTGTGCCGCCGCTGGATGAAAACCTTTATATGGATAACGACATTCATGCGCTTTCAAGCAATTTTCTTTTCAAGCTCACGGAAAGTGCCTTGATGAAAATGAAGGTCAGCTATGCACACGATCTCAGGAAAAGCGAAGGGAGGTCGACGACCGTTTACAATATCGTAGGAGCGGCTCCGATTATGGTACCCGAAGTTACCGAAGCCTCCGAACGGAGCGATATCGTAAGTCTGAGTCTGAACATAGAGAACAACAAAGAGACGAGTTATCTGGACAATACACTCTGTTTCAACGGAGATTTCAACAAGGATTATAGTCATGTACTAAGCAACGGTGTTCCGGTCCGGCAATCTTTCGAATTGCCTGCTCTTTCGATTCGGAACAATCTGCGGATGATAATTCCCATAACCGATAAATTATCGCTTAATCTCAGGTCGAATACCACGTATCTTCGTCAACCGACTTCGTTGCGGGTTACACCTATGCTTTTCCCGGAAATTTTCGGGATGAAGCAAGCTGATAATGCTGTGCAGACACTCCATTCATCGCAGATCGCGACTCAGAACTCACTTTTCGGATCTTATATACGGCGGTTTTATCATGACGGATTACCGCAATATAGCAACCAAAGACGGAATACTGCGCAATACGAAGAATCAACATTACACGGCTTCAATTGGTTATAGCAATGCTCTCGATTTGTTATTTGCGAATGTGAAAGCATCCTATTGGAGGGCCAACAACAATCTTACGTATGCTTATAGTTATGATGGGGCACTGACATATATTGAATCCGTAAACGTTCCGAATTTGTCCCACGGTCTGATGCTCGAAGCCAAAGTCTCAAAACAGATTCTGTCCATAGGTACCATTTTCAATATTGGAGGCGGCTGGAATCGCAACATGGTGTTTCTGGGGGCCAAACTCACCTATAAAGCGAAGAAATTCTACTATACTCTGGATGCCAGAAATTTGCTGAACACTCGTTCTTTCGGGTCGGTCATTACTTCGGATATTACGGATTACCGCTATTCTTATGCGTTGCGCCCTATGGGGATTATTCTAACGGTCAGATGTAATTTTTAAGGTATCTTAATCCACGTAACAAATGCGTAAATATCCGCCAAATTGCATTTTGTATCCTGTTTTCGAGGATTGTACCTTTGCCCCTGTGAAAAACATCGGCCGAGGATGTCGAATTGAAGCGCATACGGTCGCTACGGTTACCGATTACAATGCCGCTGTATCAGCGGCAGTCAAAGCTCGGTCGCAGCTTTTGCAGGCTAAGTACGAGCGCAGATGCTTGTTTTCTACTTATGATAAATATCAAACCGCACGAACGCCGCGAGGTGGTTGCAAGAGCTCGCATAGCTGGCGAGGATCTCTTTCGTGCGGTCTATGCCGACCCGTTTGCCGAACTCCACGTTGTGCACCCGAAACAGCGCCAGCAGCGTCGTGGGCTTCTGCCCGATACCCTTCACGGCATTTTGACCGCTTCGGCCGTCACGAAGCCGAGGTCGCGGCGGATGCGGTCGTAGTGGCCGCGGATAATTTCCGCAAGCCGGCCGATCGCATGGTTTACCTCCGTCGCATTGCGGCTTTTGCCGTCCGAGCGCCCCGTGGTCAATGATTGCCGTCGAGCATCTTGTCCATCCAGACGGCATCCCTCTTACTGCGGTAAAGATCGGTCATGCCCAGCCCTTTGAGGTCGAGGTCGGGAAACGTCTGGTGCGCCCCGTCGTACTTCGGGCGCACGAAGCCGTTGAACGTGCGGTTGTAGAGGTCTGTAAGCCGATCCTTGAAGTCGGGCGTCTGCTTGCGCAGCCAGTCCGGGAAGGCGGTGCGTATCTCGTCGATCTTGCTGTATGGCCTCGCCGGTGCCTACCTTCACCTCTTTCAGCTCTCCGTCGATGAGCTTGGTTACCTTCTTGGGGATGTCGGGCGAGGTGTTTTGCAGGGCATGTTTCAACAGTTCGAAGCCGTTGGTTCACGGCATCTGGATGTCGGACAGCGGCAAATCATAATCTTTGCACCGCATCTCGGACGGGAAATCGGAATTACCGGCGAGGAGGAATGAAGCAAGGCCATTTTCGACTGCGAGGTAACGATTGACGACGATATGTGAGCTATTCCGGCACGTATATGATTTCGCCGTTTTCGAGTTCATAGGCGACACCGACCTTTTTGCCTTTTTTCCCGTCTTTGGAGTCCTGATCCTCGGAGGGAGTGTAGCGGTTGATCTTTTCGCCCTCCTTGGTAATAATCTCCATGTTCTCCTTGCCGGGGTTCTTTACCATCGTGAAGTCCTCCTTGCTGAACATCTCCGTCATGTTGTAACGGCTCACGAGCGCCACCATGAGCGCCACGGCGAAAACCATCGCCACGTCGAAGAGGTTGCTCACGACGCTCATCGGGTCGTTGTCCTCCTCCCTTTTCAATAGTCTGCGTCTCATGCTCCGGTCTGTTTTTCATTCAACAGTGCTGCGACAAATTCAAGGTCGGTCATCTCTTTCAGGTACCAGCGCTGCTTGACCTGCCCCGTGATGAATCCTATGGCTGCGGCGAAGAGACCGACCACCGTGGTGGCGAAAGCCACCTGCATATTGTAGGCCATCGAGGCGATGTCGCCCGTCGATAGGCCGACCAGCGCAGGCCCCATCGGGATAAGGGTTCCCATCAGGCCGAGCATAGGTCCCATCTTGCCGAGGGTCTTCGAGGTTGCGAGGTCCTTGTCCGCACCGATTTCGAAATCGGCGAGCAGGCGCTGCCGCATCGCCGCGCCGTCGGCTTCGAGCAGCCGCTTCATATAGGACACCACGAGCGAGGGGTTCTTCCTGGGCAGACGCTCCGAGAGTGTCGCGACATTGTCCCTGTTCAGTCCGTCCAGCTCCTTGCCCAGAAGGGCGGCTGTGCGCCGGATGGCCATATATTGCCCGAAGAAACCGCCTATCAGCAGCAGGGCTCGTCCGAAAAAGAAGATAAGCAATACGATGACAGGCACGAGCAGGCCTGTCGAGATCCAGTAGAGGATGTCTGAGATGTAGTTCATAATTCTATCTGTTTTTGATTATTAATTTCATTTACATACAGGTTTTGCCGCCTCGGCATGGCCCGAACAGGTTCGGCTTTGCGCCCGGCTTGTCGAAAACATTCGTTTCAATCCGATTACGTGCAGTATGACGCCTCCGATAAGGCCGAGCACGGCAAGCCCGCACACGCCCGCCAGAGCTGCCGGGTCCACTTCGCTGATTCCGGCTACGGCTGTACGGCCGTTCACCGTGGCGACGACTCCCAGTAAGGCAATGAGCGCGTTGGACAGGAAAAGCACTTCGAGGCGTATCTCTTTCTCTGGCAACAGCCGTTTAACGCCGTATGTCGCCAGCGGTATGGCGACAAGCACCGCCGCTGCCGACGACCACGCCACCAGCCGGAACGATGTGCCGGGCAGGGCGAATATGACCGACACCAGCAGGCTGAACAGTACGGGAAAGACGAGCACGCCGGGAAACCACCTCAGGATGCGGTATGTCCATAGCGTCAGCGGTTTTACCTTGCCCGATGTCCGGATATGTGCGGACAGGACGCAGAACGCCATCTGTACCGCGACCTCCAACGTGAGGATTACTGCCACGTCGAGCATCAGCGCGGAGTCCGAAAGCCAGCCGGCGATCTGCGACTTCGACTGTTCGACCGCATAGGGCCACATCAACCCCATAAAGAGCGCGCAAACGACCGCCGAGCATGCCACCGCGTATCTTTTCCGGTAGGTCTGCTTCAAGACGTAATTGAAGCAGACCAGCATCATCATGACCAATACTACGGTTTCCATTATTCCTCCATCTTTTTGCGGCGCCGGCGTACCGTCCCGACCAGCGCGGTTACCGCCCCGAGCACCAGAACGGCCACCGCCGTGTTGCTGACTATCGTCCTTGTCTTGTCGGACGCGTTCATCTCCTCTCGTTTGAGTACCATGCTCCTGTCTTCCGAGAGCGAGGTCTCGCGGATGTCACGGATGTTCCGTTCATACCTGTCGGCCGCCTCGGGCACGCTCTTCGATGCGATGTATTCGCGCAGCTTCGCATTGTTGCAGACGAATCCCGAGCAGGAGGGTTTGTATTTCTCCACCAAATCGGTGTGGAGTTCGGCAATGGCCTTCAACTGCTCCGCCGACGCATTCCACATCCCTTTGCGCGCCGTCTCCATCATGACGGCCGTCATCTCTTCCAGGGCGGCGGGATTCTGCCGTTCGAAATAGTCCTGTACGCCCAGACCGAACTTGTCCTGTACATATACATCGTATATCTCGTCCCACAGCTCGTTGTCTATGGCATCGGGTTTCATCACGTTCCAACCGTAAGTGTTCTGTACGATTTCGGCGAAACCGGCAGCGGCACCCGCCCCGCCCTTCATCTTCTCGCGGATGTATGCGGGGTTGAAGATGGTGGTGCGGCTCTCCACGCCGATGGCCTCTTTCAGCTCCTGCATGCGCATGTTGTTGCGGTTGCGGTAGTCGCTCATATATGCGTCGGGGTCCTTGCCCGTGACATTGCGCACGGCGAGGTTCATCCCTCCCATGAACTCGTAAACGTGGTCGAGGCTCAGCGCTCCCCATGTATTGCTCTGGCGTGGCTGTACTACGGCATCCGTGTTGCCGAGCGCCGCTTCCAGAGCGAACCGCCGTACCTGTTCCCATGACTTTTCGCTGCCGTAGTACGCTCCCATATTTTGCATATAGATGCCGGCTATCTCGGCGCTGTTTTCCCAGCGGTCGCCGCTCTGCACCATTCCGGTAATGCCCGTGCCGTAGCTGCCGTTCACGCCGCCGAACACGCGGTAGGTCGATACTTCGCGGGCCTCTTTGGGCGAGAGACCCTTTTCGATAAGGGAGCGTTCGGCATCGACGACGCTCTGCGTCACGAAGTTTTCATACTTGTCATCCTTTGCGGCGGCAGCCATCTCCACGGCGCGCGAGATGAGGAAAAGACGCGATGCGGCGATGTCGCGCAACTGTCCGCTGGTCTGCACCACCACGTCGATGCGCGGTCGCCCGAGTTGTTCGGAGGGAATCAGTCGGATGTCGGTCACCCTGCCGAATGCGTCGCGGACGGGCTCGACGCCCAGCATATAGAGGACCTGCGCGACGGTGGCGCCTTCGGTTTCGACGAACTCGCCGCTCCAAAGCGTATAGCTTACCTTACGGGGAATGGAGTCGTTGTGCCGTTCCCGATACATCCTGACGGTGTTTTCCGCCAGCTCCTTGCCCCGTTCCCATGCGACCTCGCTCGGCGTGGCCTCGGCATTTACGGCATAGAGGTTGCGCCCCGTCGGTACGGTGTTCGGGTTGGCAATGGGGTCGCCGCCCGGCGAGGGCGCCGTGTAGCCTCCGTTCATCGCATTGAGCAGCGATGCGAGTTCTGCTTCGGGGCTCCGCTCCAGCGCCGATTTGTAGTTCCCAACGTTGCGGATGGTGCGCTCTATCTCCGTAATCACACGGGCGAGCTCCTTTTCCTCCTTGGTGTACTCCTTCTCGCACGTCTTCATCGCAGGCATTGCCGCCGCTCTTTCCTCACTCTTCCCGTCGCTGCCGTGTCCGGCATTTTCGGGACGTTTGCCGGCTTTCGGAATCCACGACGGATGTCTCGCACCGCTTCCTTTTCCTGCTGTGGCTCCCGCCGGATGCTTCATTGCCGCACCGGAGCCCTGCATGGCCATCATTCTTGACATCATATTCTGCGGAGCATTGAGCGAACGGGTAATCTCCCGCGCTTCGGCAAGCTCTTCAAGCGTAATACCGGCCACCGCGCATATCCGGGCATCGGAGACTTGCTCGGAGCCAGTCAGCAGCCGGGCGACCAGTTCGCGTGCCGGGGTCAGATAGCGGCGGGTAAAGAGCGACTTGTGCTTTTCCGTTTCATGGGTCGCCTTGCCGCGCCATTTGTCCAGTGCCAGCAGCGAATAGGCTATCGGTTCGGCGGACATGGCGTAAACGCTGCTGCGGATACGCTCCGCGGAGTAGGGTTCGCCCATCGTATAGAGTTCTCCCGTTACCTTTTCGTTGGCCAGTTCCTCGGCGAAAGTCTCGATGCGTGCGATATCCTGTTCGGTGTAAGGAGTCGTGAGCAGGGAGTCAAGCCGCAGTTCGCGGTGGATGCCAAGCTCCACGGTCAGGCGTTTGACTTTCAGCGCGGCCTTTTCCGTATCGGGTTTGCTTTCGGCATAGAGAAGGTCGTTGTACTGTCTGACGGCTTCGCACAGCTCCTTGTAGATGCCGCGCACGTCGCTCTCCATGAACGGAGGCGTCAGGTGCGATTGCAGCGTCGCATACGAGCGGCGCTTGGCGATCATTCCCTCGCCCACGTCGCCGATCGAGTAGACATAGAGGTGCGGCATCGCTCCCACCAGCGCGTCGGGCCAGTCGTTGCCGCACAATGCGGCCTGCTTGCGGGGCGTAAATTCCAACGAGCCGTGCGTGCCGAAATGGATCATCACGTCGGCGCCGAAGCCGTAGCGAGCCCAGAGATAGGAGGCGATGTAGGCGTGAGGCGGCGCGGCGTCCGTGCCGTGCACGATGGCGAAATCGTCGTCTCCCGCACCCGCGGCCAGTTGCGGCAGCAGCACGACATTGCCCAAGTCCACACGTGGCAGCGCCAACTCGCCTTGTTCGGTAGAGATATAGGAGCCCGGGAACTCGCCGTCGAGCGCCGTGACCTCCGCCATCCGCTCGGGGCGCATCGCTGCGGCCGTCCATTCGGCGTACTTATGTGCCGGAATCAGTTCGGGGTCGCCGTTTTTCAGGAATCCGGCTTTGGCACCTCTGGCATAGGCATTGAACACGGCTCCCTGACGCTGGATGAGTCGTTCCAGCTCCTCGGCCGATTCAGGCAGGTTCTCGACGCGGTAACCCTCTCGCTTCATTCTGACCAGCAGGTTGTGGAGCGACGGGGCGACCTCCATGCCTGCCGCTGTCAGCGCGTTCTGTCCGGGGCCTTTGTAATAGTAAATGGCCACCCGCTTCTCGCTGTTGGGTTTGCTTTGCAGGGCGATGTGGCGGTTTACGGTCTCGACGAATGTTTCCAGACGTTCGGGGATGGCGTATGCCTGCTGCAATCCCTCGGCGTCGAGGCGGTGGCCGAAGAGCGCATACGGGCGTATTGCGCCGTCGATTTCGGGCATGACGATGCTTTGCGACAGGAAGCCGCCGTTCATTCCCGTCTTGTCGTCCTCCCATTCATTGACCGGACGGTTGACGTTCAGGGGAGCGAACAGCGGAATGTTTTTCTTCGTGAGATAGTCCACCATATAGTCTCCCATGCGTCCGTGAGCCATGTCGATGACGGCCGAGGGACGTATCGAATCCGCCTGACCGCTCCGCACCGCCGCCTGCATGTCGCGGACGCAGTAGACATTGTTGCCCGTCTTTTCCAGCGCGGCGACCAGTTCTTCCGGCTCTCCCATCTGCCCCGTGAGGATAATGCGCGGGGCGTTCTCTTTCATCAGACCGTGCTTGCGCAGGAAGGCCTCGTATTCGGCGACGCTGCCGAAATCCGTCTCCTCGTCTTCGGGATTGGCCGGGTCGGTGTGGTAGAACTGCTTCCGCTCCCGTTCGAGCGGGGCGTCGGGCTCTTCGCTGTCAAAGGTCTTGCCGTCGATGTTGCGACGGATGAAGGTAAGCATGTTGCGGTAGTTGCGGCGCCCTCCGCCGTTGAGGTAGCCTTTGATCGTGGCAACGGTAGCGGAGTCGGCCGAAACGATATTATTGTCCGGGTTGGTGGCCATCGTCGTGATGACGGCGAGCCCGTTATCGGCGGCACGCTGTATGGCTGCGCGCTGGTCGGCCGTGATGCGCAGGCCCATACCGTTGATCAGCACCATATCGTACTTGCCGAGACGGTCCAGCTCCTCCGTATCGAGTGAGGAGAGGCTGATACGGCTGTTGTCGTTGGCTTTGGCGATCTGGCCGAGCGTGATGACCTGATAGTTTACAAAGGCGATGCGCGTGGTGGAGAACCAGACGTTCCACACCGCCACGCCCGCCACGACGACGAGCAGGGCGATTCCCGCCCAAAGCATTATCTTTCGTTTCATATCGGTGTCTCTATTTTTTCTTAAACATTTGTTCTATGTCGAGCGACAGCCCCGCCGAGCAGACGGTTCCCGTCGTAGCCGGGGAGTTGCTGTAATAGTAGCGGGGACGGTAGTTGAAGAGGTTGTCCACGGCTAGCGTGACGCTCACACCCCGCCACACCCGCTGCGAGAGGCTCAGTTTCCAGATCGTGTATCCCGGGTAGGTCTGCTTCTCGGTTTTCTCGTATGAGGTAATTTCGGTATAGATGTCGGTGGTCACTTTCGAGAGGTAACGTCCCGACAGCGCCACGCTCAGACCGTAATTCTTCCAGTCCTTGTCATAGGCGATGCGGGCGGTCGCCGTATGCGGCCGTGTCGAGGAGAGCATCGGCTCGCCCTTTCCGATGTGCTCGTAGGTGTAGGCATACGACAGGCGCCATGATATGCCGCAGGGGTAGCTGCCCGATGCGTTGGCATCCACTCCCGCCACTTGCAGGCGCGACATGTTGGTGTATACCTGCCCGCCCAGCGCCTGGTTCCACGCCGTGGTGATGCGTCCGTCGACGATGTTATAGAATCCGGTAACCGTCAGGTTATGACGTCCCTTCATATATTCGGCCGAGAGCGAGAAGTTGTGGCTCGACTCGGGTCGCAGGTCTGGGTTGCCGTAAATCATGAATATGTTGCCCATGTAGAAGTTCATATACATCTCTTTTAGCGTTGGTGCCCGGAAGCCTCCGGCATACGAACCGCGCAGGGAGCAGCAGCCCAACTTGTACATCAGTCCCAGTTTCGGGGAGAGGTGCATGAGTTTCGTTTCCGAGAACCAGTCGAGGCGCAGTCCGGCGATGAGATTGAATTTCTCGTGCGGGTTCCAGTCGAGCTGGGCGAAGACGTCCGCCGTATGCTGGGTATGGCTGCCGTTGCCCTCGAACTGGTACGACATCAGGTAATCGCGCATATAGTCGCCGCCGGCGGTCAGGATGTGCCTGCCCGCGAAGGTATGGTTATAGAGCGTGCGAAGCGTGTGCTGCACGTTGCTGTAATCGCGCACGTCGCGGCCACCGGCCACGAGGTAGTCGCTCTTGTCGTACTGGTCGAACGAGTACGAAAGTTCCAGATCGTCCTTGTCCGTGACGGTGTAGTTTCCTTTCAGTCCTCCCGTGAAGCTGCGGTAACGGTCCCGGAGGCTTTCCGAGGAGTTGCGCTCACGGAAGAAATAGCCGGCCCGCGCCGTGAATCTCAGTCCCTCCGCGGCGGTGAATATCAGACGCTCCTTGACATTGAGCACGGAGTGTCCGTAGATGGTGCTGTAATCGCCGACCTGCGTGTTGTCCGTGCCTTTCGAAAGGTCGATGGCGTCAATCGAGGTGTACTGCACGTTGGTCATGGAGTTGAAGCGTCCCCGGTTGAATCCCGCCGAGCCGCCGTACCGCTGTTCGTTGTGCGCGCCGTAGCGTCCGTTGACATTTACCGACCACGGCTCCTGCGACTCGCGGCTGATGATGTTTACCACGCCGCCCACGGCATTCGAGCCGTAGAGAGACGACGCAGCCCCTTTCACAATTTCGATGCGCTGCACGTTATCCATGTTCAAGCGGCTGTAATCCACGTTGTCGAGCGTTTCGCCCGCCAGGCGCTCCCCGTCGACGAGGAACAACACCGAGTTGCCGCCGAATCCAGCCATGTTGAGCGAGGTCTGCTGGTTCATCGAATAGGAAAACTCGATGCCCGGCAGTTCGGTCTGTAAGAGATCCCCGATATTGGTGGCGTCCGTGCGCCGGATGTCCGATTCGGCGATGACCCGCGTCACGATGGGCACGTCCTTCAACAGTTTGGGTGTGCGGGTCCCCGTTACCACGACTTGTTCGAGTAATGTCGGATTTTCATTTAACTGGAAATCCAATACACCGCCGTGGTCGGCCGCCAGGGTCTGCTTGGCATCGAAATAACCTATATATGTCGCCGTCAGGGTATACTCTTTCTTGTCGGGCAGCCGCAGTTCATAGCGTCCTTCGGTGTCCGTTACCGCCCCGAGTCCCGCAATTTCCTTCACAAGGATCGTCGCTCCCGTCAAGGGCTCGCGCCTGTCGCCGGTTACCGTGCCGGATATTCTGCGCTGTGCCGCAGCATCGACCGCAAGGAGCAGACCGAGCAATAAAAATATCGTCGTTCTTCCTGTCATGGCTGTACGGGGTATAGGTAGTCGATTGTCATGAAACCCTTGACGGCGGCATCGTTCATGAAGTCCGTCAGGCGCAGCGCGGCACAGGTGCCGTCCGAGAGGCGCAGCAGGTATATTCTTCCCGAAAGCGTATAGACGGGCGGCATGGTCGAGGTATCGACATGGAGCCATCCGGAGAGACAGGGGTTATACCAGTCTTCGGCATAGCGGATGATACCGTCCATCATCTGCGACATGTCCACCGTTATCTTGTCGGTCGTCCACTCGTCAGCAGCAAATGCCTCCTCGGGAATGGAGCTTATGGCGGGCAGCATGCCGAAACCGGCTGCCGTACTCTCCGTGACGGCACCGCCGTTGGTCTTGGCATCGTAGCGGTGTATGGCAAGGTCCCAGTTCGCGGGTGTCTCGGCATCTACGATGGCCGTCGTCACCGACTTGCCGTGCAGGTCGATGTAGTGCCACTCGGTGTAGTCCGTCGCGTCGAGGTATATGCGGCCCGTGTGCGTATTGTCATCGACGGCGATAAAACCGTATATTTTGGTCTCTTCGGGTTCGGGTGCGTCGTAGATATCCTCCAATATGCCGTTACAAGCCGAGAGCGATAGTATGGCTATCACTCCCGGCAGAATAGATGTTATCTTATGGCTTACTGACATCTCTATTCGTATTAGGTAATTACTCTGCGGTGGCGGGAGCCTTGCCCGGCAGCAGCGTGACGGTAAGTCCGCCCATTACGGCAGGCGCGTTGAATGCGATGTAATAGTCGTCCTTTGCAACGTTGCTCTCGCCGGTCATGGTAAAGGCATAGTCCTTTACGTTGTCTCCCATGCCCAGCGACACCGTCCCTTCGCCCGTGAACGTATAATTGTCGCCGTTCTTCCTGACAGTGGCTTTGTCGACCTTGAATGTGCCCCACGCCGCCGATTCGAAGAGGACGGCGAGGGTTCCGTCGCCGTTGGCCGTCACGTTGAGGCTTTCGTCGTCGGTATAGCGGTTTTGAAAATAGGTGCAGTCGGCATCGGTGTAGCCTTTGTAGGTCCCGGCCAGCAGCATGTCGGCGGGAGCCTCCCCTGTGGTAAAGTCGAGGGTTAGGCCTCCCATGACACCGGCGACCTTGAACTGCATCTGTGCCTTTTCGCATGAATGGATCACTGCGGTGTATGTGCAATCGTAGGAGGAGACGTTGCCGCCCATACCCATTTTTGTCTGACCGCTGCCCGTGAGGGTGTAGGTGCCGCCGTTCACGCTCATTTGCGCAACGGGAATGGTAAACTCGCCCCACGAGTCGGAGGTAAAGGTCACGCGGGCCGTGCCGTCGGTGTTTTCGGTTACGACGACGGTTTCGCCGGCCGTGCATGTGTTCTGGAAATAGGCGCAACCTGCCAGTGTGTAACCCTCGTAACTGCCGGCGATATCGGCTACGGCCGGCTGTTTCTCATTCTCGCTGCACGCTGCCGAGCTGAGCGCCACGACTGCAACTGCTAAAATCGTTTTCAATTTCATAATCTGTTGTTTTTTAAGTTTTGTCTATTTTTTCCGGCTGCAAAATTACCCGCGCTTTTTAAGGCGGGCAATACTCCGATTTTAGTATTTTGTAACGCTACGACACTATCATTCACAAAATTTGGGTATTGTCTGTTTTTATATAAGTGAGTATTTTTGCAGTCGGATATAAATAATTTCTAAGAACCCGATGAAAGAGTATAAATGTTATCTGCCGGGCGACAGGATGCGCGATCTGGTCAGAAACAACAGCGAGTTGATTCTGGTCATGGGACGTTTCGATATTTCTTTGGGCTTCGGCGACAAATCGGTTCGGGAGGTATGCCGGACGCATCGTGTGGACGAGAAGACTTTTTTGGCGGTAGTGAATTATGTCGCGGGACGGGATTTCCATTTCGGGGAAGTCTCTCTGCCTTCGCTGATCCGCTACCTGAAACAGTCGCACGAGTACTTTCTGGATTTCAATCTTCCGAGCATCCGCCGAAAACTGATCGAAGCCGTCGATTGCTCGGAAGGCAACGATATCGCCATGCTTATCATCCGTTTCTACGACGAGTATGTTCAGGCTGTTCGAAAACACATGGAGTATGAGAATGATGTGGTATTCTCCTATGTCGAGCAGTTGTCGCAAGGCCATTTGAAACGCAACTACACCATCTCCGAATTTGCGAGTAAGCACGCGCCCATAGGCGACAAGCTCAAAGAGTTGAAGGATGTTATCATCCGTTGCTATCCCGAAAAGAACAACTACTTGCTGAATGCGGCTTTGCTGGAAATCATTTCGTGCGAGCAGGATTTGACATCGCACTGCATGATCGAAGACAAACTGTTTGTTCCTGCCGTCAAGCTCATCGAACAGCAGTTACGGGAAAAAGGTGCAACGGCCTATGCGGACAAGACCGACCAGGACGCTCCGGACAAGAAAGACAAATTGGAGACGCTCAGCGACAGGGAGAAGGATATTGTCGCCTGCGTGACGAAAGGGATGAGTAACAAAGAGATTGCCGAGGAATTGTACCTTTCGGTGCATACAGTCACCACGCATCGCCGGAATATCTCAAATAAGTTACAGATTCACACGACCGCAGGTCTGACGATTTACGCCATCGCCAATAAACTGGTCAACATCGAGGAAATACAGGTGGGATAGACATAGATAGTAAAAGAGCCGAAACGGAACGAAAGAATCGAAGCCGGACAATTTCACAGGCTCATCTGCCGCAATGGTACGCTTGGTAATCCCGACGGCTTAGTCGAGCACCAGAGCGATTTTGTCCTGCGACATGGGTGGGGTAAGTTCCTTGGATATGGTGCGGATCGTTTCTTTCTTGTTTATTTCATGTTGTCATGATATTTCAATGTAAATTCTTTCTCTTGGGCAGAAAGGCGTTTTATGTACGATAGACCATCGTTAGCAATCGTATTTCAGATACCGACGAATTTCCGCCTGACGTATCGGATGTAAATGACGGCACATGTCATCATTTCGGCAGTCGGAATGGCGAGCCATAGGCCGGGAACACCGAATGCCCGGGGTAAGAGGACGAAGCACGGCACAAGTAACAATATACCCCGCAACAGCGTATATACTGTGGAAACCATAGCTTTCTCTATGCTCTGATAGTACCCGATAAAGGCGATGTTGATCGCGAAGAATACGGCGCACAAGGCAAAGAGCGGCAAACCATCGATCGCCAGCCCATAGGCAATCTCCTGCGGACTGAGAAAAAGGCGGGCGACCTGCGCCGCTCCCGCCCACAGTCCGACCGTTACCGATATTCCGCATATCACAGCGGTAAGAACCGATATGCGCAGCGTCCGGCTGACGCGGTGGAGCAGATGTGCCCCGTAGTTGGGGCTGATAATCGGTTGCGCCGACTGGGCAACGGCATTGCTGATAGAGAAAACAACCGGAAAGAGATAGCAGGCGATGGAGAAAGCCGCGACACCTTCTTCGCCGAGCATAGAGATGAACATATAATTTCCCGTGAGCATCATGACGCTCATAGCCAGTTCGGTCAGGAAGGTGGCGAATCCGATACGAACCATGTACCCGGTATTGCGCAGAGTCAGCAACAGCGATGTCACGGTCCATTTCAGCGGGTAGAACCGCAGTTTGTCCGCAAACCGGAAGAAATAGGCAAAGACCATCACTCCTCCTACGACACAGGCTATCGATGTGGCCAATGCCGCACCCATCACTCCCCAGCCAACGGCAGAAGCCGTATGGAAGTAAACCATCAACCATTGTTTCACAAGTTAAAAAGAAAGGATTATACATGGGTTATGCAGTATTACACATGGAGAAGACAAGCGGAACGGATGCCGCCATGTCAGCGCACATAGAGCGCACCATCAAACCTAAGAATGCCGATGAGAGCAGGACACACCTCAATCGGGAACTGATAACATTTCCTGACGGAGTGGAAAGTAGGACGCAAGCCATACAGCACCGATTGGACACTGCAGGATTGACACGCAAAATCGGCAACAACCAAGTAAGGGCAATCCGTGTCCTACTTACGGGAACGCACGAGAATATGGAACACATCGCCAACGAGGACAGACTTGATGAGTGGTGCAGCGACAACCTGAAATACCTTGCCGACACATTCGGCAGGGAGAATATCGTGTCGGCAGTCCTGCACATGGACGAGCAGACACCGCACATACACGCCACCCTTGTACCGATCGTCAAGGGAGAGCGCAAGCGCAAGAAGAAAGAGGAACAGGTTAGGAAGCGATACCGCAAGAAACCGACCGAGACAGCCCGACTTTGTGCCGATGATATTATGACACGAGCCAAGCTCAAATCTTATCAGGACACCTACGCCCAAGCTATGAGCGGTTATGGGTTGCAGCGTGGCATTGACGGTTCGGAAGCGAAGCATATCACCACACGGCAGTATTACCGTGATTTGATGCAGCAGACGGAGCAATTACAGACCGATATAGCACAACTCCAAGACCGCAAGGAAACGGCACAGGAGGAACTCAGGCAAGTAAAGAAAGAGGTACAGACCGAAAAACTGAAAGAGGCTGCCACAACAGCCGCCACCAACATAGCGGAAAGTGTCGGTTCTCTTTTCGGCAGTAATAAGGTCAAAACATTGGAGAAACAAAATGTAACCTTACAGAATCGAATCATTGAACTTGAAGAGGATGCCCAACGAAAAGAGGAACGGCATATCAAGCAGATGCGAGAAATGAAAAGCGCATACGAACAGCAAAACAGCAAGCTGTCCGAGTTTGTGGATTTTGTCAAACGCTATTTTCCGTATGTAGAGAAATTAATGCCGACAATAAAGTTTCTGCGTGATACTCTGAATTTTGGTGATGCTGCTATTAGAAAGCTATGCACATTCAAAGATGTTTCCATTAGAGGTGAACTATATTCCCGAGAGTTCAACAGACACTTCAAGGCTGACGGTGCGGTCTGCTCTCTCAAACAGGACACAGAAGGAAAATTTGAACTCAACATTGACGGTGTTTCACACGTTAGCTGGTTCAGGCGAAAGAAAGACGAGTTTATGGAAACATTGGGAATACCGACAAGGATACAAAATCGGGGTATTAACTTGTAAGTCAATACAAAGTCCGTGATAATCGAATGTCATATCACGGATTTTTTTTACTTTTGCAGCATAAATGAAGTAATATGAGAGCAATAACCCCTAAGCATATAGAAGCATATCAAAAAGGTTGCTTAAAGAAACTGTTTGATGTAATCGTTAATGACCCTGAGTTGTCTTTTGAAATTAGAAAAAATAATGAGGTGATAGTTTATTATAGAAAAGGCAAAATACTTACAATTAAGTACACCGATAAAAATGAGTTCCAAATAAAACCGTTAGACAAAGGATATTACAAAGATGTTACTCAAATAGATTTATTTGAAACCAAAAACCTGGCATACACGCTTAAAAACATATCGTACTTACGTAATTATTTTAAGGAGGCAAAGAAACTTGTTTACAATCATAAGGTAGGGCTGGAATTTAGTGTCCAGCAAAATATTGCATTGGGAAACCGAAACTTTAATAATCGTTTTCTTGTTGTTGATATGGAATGGCAATTTTCCCAAGCAAAAATAAGTAAAACAGACAGAATTGGAAAAACAAGAATAGATCTCATTATTGTTGATACACAGGCAAATGAATTTGGAATAAATGACATCTATCTTACAGAATTAAAAGTAGGCATAGGAGCTGTGGAAGGGGAGTCGGGCATTATAGACCATATAAAGAAAACCAAAGCTATAATAGATAAAGAAGGCGTTTGCAAAGACCTTAAAAATGATATAGAAAGTATCATTGAAATCAAATCGCGCTTGGGACTTATCGAGGGAGAAAGAAAGGTGTTGAATCTCTCATCTAAACCTAAAATGATGATTATATTGGCATACAGGGGAAAACAAGAAAAAGAACAGCTGGAAGAGCAAGCACGCATTGCAATTGACGAAGCTAAAAAGATAGGCATGTGCGCACCTTTGATAAAAAGCCATGATTTACAGATAACTTTAAAATGAATATCACGATTCATAGGGGAGCCAATCAAATTGGCGGTTGTATCACGGAAATCTCAAGTGATAACTGTAAACTCTTAATTGATTTTGGAAGCAATCTTCCTGGAAATCAAAAAGCAGAATTAACAGAGAAGCAGATTTGTGATATTGCAGGAAGTGCCGATGCGGTTTTCTATACCCATTATCATGGAGACCATGTTGGTTTGCACCACCTGATTCCGACCAGTATCAAACAATACATAGGGAGTGGAGCTAAAGACATCATGCTGTGCAAATATGATGCGCTGAATAAATATGGCGATTATGGTAAGGAAATAGAAATGGTGAAAAGAATAAATACTTATCGTGCCGGACAGCGTTTTGATATTGGCGGCAAGGGTGAGATATTTCTGACTCCCTATTTCGTCAGTCATTCAGCGTTTGACGCATATATGTTCAAGATAGAATGTGAGGGAAAGAAAATACTTCACACAGGCGACTTTCGCCAGCATGGTTATCTTGGCAAAGGTTTATTTTCCACACTAAAAAAATACGTGGGTAAAGTTGATATTTTAGTTACTGAGGGCACTATGCTCGGCAGAAAACAAGAAAGCATCGTGTCGGAGAATGAAATTCAACAGCGTATTACAAAAATACTGAAAGAGCATAAGTATGTCTTTGCTCTGTGCTCATCTACTGATATAGACAGACTTGCTTCATTTCATGCCGCATGCAAAGATACAGGTAGGGTTTTCTTTGTAGACAAATATCAAAAGAGCGTCCTTGACGTATTTTCAAAATATGCAGGAAAGCACTCTTCCCTGTTCGACTTCAATGCTTTTGAATTAGTAAATTACAGAACTTCAAATGTAAAACAGAAGTTAACGAGAGAAGGTTTTCTTATGCCTATACGCATAAACGGCTATCATTTGGTAAAAAATATGCTTGATGTATATAATGATGAAAGTGCTTGGCTTATATATTCCATGTGGGGAGGGTATGCCGAAGAAAACAAAAACTATACAATCGAAAGTGTGATAAATATCCGAAACCTATTTAAAGAGCGCTTATTTGATGGAACAAAAGACTATGTACACACAAGCGGACATGCAGATATACAAACTTTGGCAAATGTATGTAAAACTGTCAATCCCCATATAGGTGTAATACCCATCCACAAAGAGGAAAATACTGCATACGAATCACTTCCTAATCTGTCTGAATATAAGATTTTTCACGAAGGGAAAACAATTATCGAGAATATATCAATTTCAATACAATGAAGATATTGCAAATATCAGACACCCATAATCGGCATTCACTATTATCTCGTTTGCCTATAGCTGATGTGATTGTGCATTGTGGAGATTTCACGGAATATGGAACTGAAAAAGAAGTCCTTGATTTTCTCAATTGGTTTATAGAGTTACCATATCGTCATAAAATATTTGTTACTGGAAATCATGATCTTTGTCTATGGGATGCTGAAAGCATAGAAGATTTACCCGACAATGTGCACTTTCTTCAAGACCGTGGATGCGTGATAGATAATATTGTTTTCTTTGGGCTTGCTTATAACCACCGTGTAAGTTTGATTCCTGACAAGGTGGACATACTAATTACGCATGAACCTCCCAGCATGATTTTAGATAAAAGCTATAATACCTATTGGGGAAATGTGCCTTTACGGGACAAAGTATTTCAAGTAAAACCTCATTATCATTTATTCGGGCATGAGCATAATAATCAAGGTGTCGTTAAAGATAAAAATACGATATTTGCAAATGGAGCAGTTCTTGATGACAAATATAATTTGAGAGAGAAATACAATCTCTTTACATACATATAATTGGGAATTAAAATGAAGAGTTAATAGGCAATTATTTATTTTGGACGAAGACTCCTTTCGTACATTCGTTGCACTAAAACCGTTGATTTTATTGTTATTTCAGGAAATCAACTATAATAGTTCTTCTTTTGAAATAATGTATTACCTTTGTAGCACAGACGAGATGCCAAGAAAGCATATCAAAGCAGAATGCAGCAACAAGAACGGTTGGCAACTCGTTACCTCAAAATCGGACAATCCTCCCAATGTCCTTATTATAAAGGGATAAAGATTATATTTCAAAATTACGGCAAAAAGTTGCCGGTTCTTGGAAAAAGAGGATTCCCGCCAAAACCGTTCCGACAGCCCCGATACCGGTCCATACGGCATAGGCAGTGCCTATCGGCAGGCTCTGCGTGGCTTTTGCCTGCAATCCCATACTTATAATCGTAAACACAAGGAATCCTGCCATCCAGCCCCACCAAGGGAGACCATCAACGGACTTTGCACGTCCGAGGCAGTAAGTAAAGCCGACCTCGCAGAAGCCGGCGACAATCAGAATTATCCAATTCATAACTGAATCCGAACCTGTTCGAGGACTGCAAGAATTCTCGGCGACTCCTTCTAAGGCAATGCAAAAATACAAAAAACATAGGAGTTCGAAAGCCCTTTATAAACAAAATAACGGTTGTCGCTTGTTTTGCGATCTTGGACTGATTCTCATGGTCATCCCTTGCTGTCAGTTTTTACGTACTGTCAGACAGCAAAGGATTTGAAGTTGATACGATTTATATTTTTGTATTGGTATGACCGAATGACTTTCCACGTCGCGCGGCAGTTAAATCGCTATCGTAATTCTCCCATGTTATTCTTATGGTACCAAGGCGATTTTCTCTTGCGAGAAATAGGCAGGTTGAGTTCGCGGGATATGATGTGTATCAATATTTAGAAACAAAAACCTCACTCGGCGCTTTGCCCCTGTCTTTTTACTCCCGAACCGAAATTATAGCTACTTTTGTAATCGGGATGCGAGGAGAAGCGACGGCGCAGCGAGACAGCGATCGAATTGGGCGGCCGACGGTAGGCGAAACGGGCGTTATCCGACCCTTGAAAAGGGCAACGGATAAGTAGCATTCAGTCGTCCCATATTCGGGTTCGGGGCTCTTTTTCGTTTTTTTACCCTTAGCGAAGCCTACGGCCGAACGAGGCTTCCAAATTCTGATTTACCGCACTTTAACATTATTTACTTTTCCGGTGCATCGCTCTCGGATTTTCTTCGTATCTTTGGCTTTGCCGAAGATCCTCTCGTTCGGCAAATTGCAAACACGTTTGCATTTGCCCTCGCTTATTCGTACTTTGACTGCGTCGAAGATACTCCTGCTCGGCAATGCTCAAATAAATTTGGCATTGCCCTCGCTTATTCGTATCTTTGCGTCTCAACCAAAACTTGAAACCGAAATTGGGAGCAGATAAGAAAATAGAGAAGAAATATGTCGAAACGCCTCTGATGAAGCAATATTACGACATCAAGGCGGTGCATCCCGATGCGATACTGCTGTTCCGCGTCGGAGACTTTTACGAGACCTTCGGTCAGGATGCCATTAAGGCCAGCGGTATTCTGGGCATCACGCTTACGCGGCGCGCCAACGGATCGGCATCGTATGTCGAGCTGGCCGGATTTCCGTACCATGCCATAGACACATACATGCCCAAACTCGTGCGAGCGGGCGAACGCGTGGCGATATGCGAACAGCTCGAAGACCCCAAGCAGGTCAAGGGGCTCGTCAAGCGTGGCGTAATCGAGCTTGTCACACCCGGCGTGATAATGGGAGAAAACCTCCTGGCGAATAAGGAGAACACCTATCTTGCAGCCGTCTACTTCGGCCGCAAGACCACCGGCATAGCCTTCCTCGACGTCTCGACGGGCGAGTTTTACGCCGCCGAGGGCGACGACACGTACATCGACAAACTCATCTCCAACCTCGCACCGAAAGAGATCGTCTACCAGCGCGGCGAGGAGGAGCGGTTCCGCGAGACCTTCGGCTCGAAACACTACACCTACCGTCTCGACGAGTGGGTCTTTTCCGAGCAGATCAACCGCGACAAGCTCTGCAAGCAGTTCGGCACGCAGTCGCTCAAAGGCTTCGGCGTCGACCACATGACGGCAGGCATCTCGGCTGCCGGCTCGATACTCTATTACCTCGAATTTACCGAGCACAAACAGACGGCGCACATATCGTCCATAGCGCGTATCGACCGCAACGACTCCGTATGGATCGACAGGTTCACTATCCGCAACCTCGAATTATTCTCGTCCAACTCGTCGATCGACAAGTGCAGCTTCGCCGACGTGATGGACCGCACGCTCTCGGCAATGGGCGGCCGCATGCTGAAACGCTGGATAGCCATGCCGCTGGTCGACATCGAGCGGATTACGCGACGTCAGGAGATCGTCCAACGGCTGGTCGACGATGCCGAGCTGGCCGATGCCATTCGCGAGCACGTATCGCTTATCGGCGACCTCGAACGCATAGCCTCCCGCATTGCCACGCAGCGCGTTACACCGCGCGAGCTGGTGCAGCTGAAGAACTCGCTCTCGTCGGTCGAGATGCTTAAAACGATCATGGAGTCGACCGACCACGACGGACTGCACGACCTTGCCGGAGGTATACAGCCGCTGACCGGGCTGCGCGACAGGCTCGCATCCGACATATATCCCGACCCGCAGAACAACCAGATACAGAAAGGCGGCGTCATCGCCGACGGCGTATCGGCCGAACTGGACGATTTGCGCCGCATAGCTCTGCACGGCAAGGACTATCTGGCGCAGATACAGCATCGCGAAAGCGAGCTTACGGGCATCCCCTCGTTGAAGATCAGCTACAACAACGTCTTCGGCTACTATATCGAGGTGCGCAACGCACACAAGGACAAGGTGCCCGAGACGTGGATACGCAAACAGACTCTCGCCAATGCCGAACGCTACATTACCGAGGAGCTGAAAGAGTACGAACAGAAGATTCTGGGCGCCGAGGAGCGCATCCTGCAAATCGAAGCACAGATATACGCCGATATAATCGCATTCGTCGCCGGCGAGCTTGCAGCCTTGCAGCGCGACGCCCGCGCCGTAGCCAATATCGACTGCCTGCAATCGCTCGCACGGCTGGCCGTCGAACGGCATTATGTACGTCCTACGCTCGACGAGGGTGCACGCATCGAGATCAAGCAGGGACGCCACCCCGTCATCGAAACGCTCATGCCGGTAGGGGAGCAGTATATACCCAACGACATCATGCTCGACGATAGGAGCCAGCAGATAATAGTCATTACCGGCCCCAACATGTCGGGTAAGTCGGCGCTGTTGCGACAGACGGCGCTTATAGTGCTTATGGCGCAAATGGGATCGTTCGTGCCGGCCGAGGCGGCGCATATCGGCATCGTCGACAAGATCTTCACGCGTGTCGGCGCGTCGGACAACCTCTCGCAGGGCGAATCGACATTCATGGTCGAGATGCTCGAATCGGCGAGCATACTCAACAACATATCCGAGCGCAGCATAGTGCTGCTCGACGAGATAGGCCGCGGCACCAGCACCTACGACGGCATATCGATAGCATGGGCCATGGTCGAGTATCTGCACAACAACCCCACGGCGCATGCCCGAACGCTCTTCGCCACGCACTACCACGAGCTGAACGAGATCGAGCATATGCTACCGCGCGTGAAGAATTACCACGTTACGGTAAAGGAGATCGATAAGACGATAGTCTTTCTTCGCAAGCTCGTGCGCGGCGGCACCGAACACTCGTTCGGTATACACGTCGCACGTATGGCTGGCATGCCGCAGTCGGTTGTAGCCCGCGCCGAGTCGATATTGAAGAATCTCGAACAGGTATACGGTAACAACGAGATAGTTCCCAGCGGCGACTTGAAGCATCGCTCGAAGAAACGACACAACATCAAAGAGGAGGTCGTCGAAGCCGCCGGCAGCAATATCCAGCTGTCGATGTTCCAGCTCGACGACCCTGTTCTGGTACAGATACGCGACCAGATAAAGGGGCTCGACATAGACTCGCTCACACCGATCGAAGCGCTCAACAAGCTCAACGAGATAAAGAAGATCACAGGACTCTGACGACAATTGACCGTCATATGCGTTTCAAAGAGATCCCCCTGCCGGAGGTTATGCCGGCAGGGGGATCATCTTACGTTTGCTTCTCGCGATATCGGGACTCTACTGCTCCACTATATGGGCGAAGGCTTGTGTAGTGATTCGGTCCCCGGCTACTTCGCTATCGCTTCGCAATACACGCAACGGTAGACGTCCGGCTCGGTCTGCGAGGCATGGAACAGCGGCTCGACAGGCTCGGTATTGGTAATGCAACGAGGATTCGAACATGTATGTCCGGTCGATTGCTCTGCTGCGGGACGCTCGACGAGCGAATCCTTTTCCGCCCATTCCAGCAGGCGCAGCATCAAAGCCATACGCACGAACTTACCGTTCTCGACCTGACGGAAATAGGCGGCACGCGGGTCGTCGTCAACCTCCTGCAAAATCTCGTTGACTCGCGGAAGCGGGTGCAACACAGCCATATCGCTCTTTGCCATAGACATCTTTCGCGCATCCAGCACAAAGCAGTCCTTCACTCGTTCGAACTCCTCCTCGTCCACGAAACGCTCCTTCTGCACACGCGTCATATAAAGTACGTCCAATTCGGGCATTACGCTCTCCATGTCGTCGACCTCGCGATAATCCATACCGCAGCGGTCGCACACCTCCGACTTGATATACGACGGCAGGCGCAGCTCCGGCGGAGCGATAAGCACTATGCGGATGTTGTCGTATCGCGACATGGCCTTTATCAGAGAATGCACCGTGCGGCCGAACTTCAAGTCGCCGCAGAAACCTATCGTCAGATTATCCAGACGACCCAATTCGCGCTTGATCGTCAGCAGATCGGTCAGCGTCTGAGTAGGGTGGCTGTGGCTGCCGTCGCCGGCATTGATTACGGGCGTGCGCGACACCTGCGTCGCCGCGAGCGGTGCGCCCTCGACCCAGTGGCGCATAGCGATAATGTCTGCGAAGCAGTTGATTACACGCACCGTATCCTGCACGGTCTCGCCCTTGCTTACCGACGAATTGCGCGCATCCGAAAAACCTATAACGTTGCCTCCCAGCTCCATCATGGCCGAGGTAAAACTAAGTCGCGTCCGCGTGCTCGGCTCGTAGAACAGCGTCGCCAGCTTCTTGCCGCGACAGCGGTCTGCATACCTGTCGCGATGCGCGATTATATCCTCGGCAAGCGCGACTATTTCGTTTGTCTCCTGCACCGACAGATCCGTCGGCTCGATAAGATGTCTCATGTTCGGCAATTGTTTAAGTCTGTCAAATAATCCTTTACTTTATCCAGCTTTCGTCCGACGGGTTGTCCCTGAAAGCCAGTATGCGACCCTTGTCCTCGGCCTTTATATAACCCTCGTCGCATGCCGTTTCGACAAGTGCGTCGAGATTCGAGAGGCTGTGGTTGACGACATTCGCGGCGGCCAGACGCTCCAAGCCGCGCTTCATTCCGTAGGTAAATATGCTGACCACGCCCAACACGTCGGCACCGGCCTCGCGCAGAGCCTCGACGACCTCTATGCAGCTGCCGCCGGTCGATATCAGATCCTCTATAACGACGACCTTCTGCCCGCGCTCCAACCGTCCCTCGATGCGGTTCGTCCGGCCGTGGTCTTTGGCGCCGCTGCGCACGTATCCCATAGGCAGACCGAGTATCGTCGCGGTTATGGCCGCATGTGCAATGCCGGCGGTCGACGTACCCATAAGTACCTCGCACTCGGGGAAGTAGCGCTTTACCAACTCCGCCAGCCCTCTCTCCACGTCGTCGCGCACAGCGGGCACCGACAGCGTAAGCCGGTTGTCGCAGTATATCGGGCTTTTGATACCGCTCGCCCATGTGAACGGCTGCTCGGGTCGCAGGAACACGGCTCCTATCGACAGCAGATCCTTTGCAATCAGTCTCTCCATATCAACTTAATATTTAATCTATTCATTCAACGCCTTGCGTAACAACGGTTCTATCTCCTCGCGAAATATTCCGCCCTCATGCTCTTTCCTCTCTCCGATATAGAACGTCGGTACGTAATGGTAATCGTATCGGTCGGCGATTTCGGCGTGCTCCGACTCCTCGATCATCTCGATTTCCAATGCGCCGAACTCGGGATGCAGCCTCTTCTCGTCCTCTATATACTGCAATGCACGCTTGCAATAGGGGCAATTACGGAGATAAAACAATTTTATGGGTTTCATCGCATTACGTCTTTTATCCGACAAACTCCTTCAAGCATCTCTCGTATGCCGCAACCGGATCGGCAGCCTGCGTCACGGGACGCCCGACCACGATGTAGTCCGACCCGATCTCGCGCGCACGCGCCGGAGTGGTTATGCGCACCTGATCGCCCGCCTCGCCGTCGGCGAAACGCACGCCGGGCGTCACGGTCATGAACTCTTCGCCGCAGGCCTGCTTGACCATAGCCGCTTCCAGAGGAGAGCATACCACGCCGTCCAAACCGGCCTGGCGAGTGTTCAAGGCATACTTCACTATCGTATCGTTAATCGTCGCATCGATAAGCAGCTCGCCGCGCATGCGCTCCTCGCTCGTCGATGTGAGCTGAGTCACTGCGATAAGCAGCGGGCGCGTTCCGTCCTCGCGCGTCAGCCCCTCGACGGCCGCACGCATCATATCGATCGTTCCGGCAGCATGCACGTTGCACATGTCGACGTTGAGATTGCGTAGCACCGACATCGCCTTTTTGACCGTATTGGGTATGTCGTGCAGTTTCAGGTCGAGGAATATCTTATGGCCGCGCGCCTTGATCTCGCGCACGATCGACGGTCCCTCGGCATAGAACAGCTCCATGCCTATCTTGACGAAAGGTTTGGTTTCGGTAAACCTGTCTAAAAAGCCGAGTACCTGCTCCTTGCTGCTGAAATCGCAGGCTATGATAACATCTTTTCCCATATCCGTTTCTATTATTTTACAACTCCTATTATATCTTCGAGACGCTCTATGCCCAGATGCCGCATCCTCTCGGGAAGCTCCTCGACGATACGCATGCAGGCATACGGGTCGCGCAGATTCGCCGCACCCACCTGCACAGCCGTCGCACCGGCCATCATCATCTCTATGACATCGTCGGCGCACGATACGCCGCCGCAACCCATAACCGGCAGGGCGCATGCACCCGCCACCTGATATACCATACGCAGCGCTATCGGAAATATCGCATCGCCCGAGAAACCGCCCATTTTGTTGGCTATTACCGGCCGCCGGCGCATCGTGTCGATGCGCATGCCGAGCATCGTATTTATCAGGCATATTCCGTCGGCACCGGCATCCTCGCATGCGCGGGCTATCGACACTATGTCGCCCACATTGGGGCTCAGCTTCATGAATACCGGCTTGGTGGTCACGCCCTTTACGGCACGTGTCACGGCCGCCGCCGATCCGGGCGACGTGCCGAAGCTCATGCCGCCGTTGTGAACGTTGGGACACGAGATATTTACCTCGATTATCTCCACCTGTTCTTCATGGTCTATCTTGGCGCAACACTCCTCGTATTCGTCGATCGAGAAGCCGCTGATATTGGCTATTATCGGCTTGTGAAATATCCGTCTCAGCGCAGGCAGCTCCTCGCCTATAACGGCATCGATTCCCGGATTCTGCAATCCGACGGAATTTATCACGCCGCCCCGGCACTCGGCTATGCGCGGCGTCGGATTGCCGAAACGTGCCTCGCGCGTAGTACCCTTGACGGATATGGCGCCGAGGATGTCGAGATCGTAGAACTCGGCGAACTCGCGGCCGAAACCGAAAGTGCCGCTGGCCGGAATGACGGGGTTGTCTAACCTCACGCCGCACAACTCCACGCCCGTATCGCAAACATTTACCATATTATCTCCTCCCGTTTAAGCACCGGTCCGTCGACGCAGATGCGTTTGTTGCCGTACTTGGTTTTGCAGCTGCACCCCATGCAGGCGCCGAAGCCGCAGCCCATGCGCTCCTCGAAGCTGAACTGCCCCGGCACGTCGTAACGATCGTACAGAGCCCTGAGCATCGGCACGGGACCGCAGGCATATATGTAATCGAACCCCGCGGCCGCGGCATCTATGGCGTCGGTTACCAGGCCGCGCACGCCAAGCGAGCCGTCGGCCGTCGCGACATGCACGTCGACGCCCAGTTTCTCGAACTCCTCGCGATAGAATATCTCCCCGGCCGTACTGAACCCCATAACGACTGTCGGGCGCCTGCCCTCGGCCGTCAGCCGCTTGCAGAGATTATACAGCGGCGGCACGCCTACGCCGCCGCCCACGAGCAGGGGCGACTGCGAGCCGTTGTCCGTCGCGAAGCCGTTGCCGAGCCCCGTCAGACAGTCCAGCACGCTTCCCGGTGCCATATGGCTCATGGCCTCGGTGCCCTTGCCCACGACCTTATAGATGATCGTCACGGTCGAGTCGTCCCAATCGCATACCGAAATCGGCCGGCGTAGAAACAGTCCGTCGATCGCTATGTCGATGAACTGTCCCGGCCTTACGATATACTGCGTGTCGCCGGCAAGAACCATACGCCATACGGCAGCGGTCAGGGGACGATTCTCTACGATCGTATACAGTCCCTTCTTATACATTCTGTTCAGCATCTATTGTCGACACGCCGAGCGTGATCTCTTCCAGAACGTCGAGCAGCACGCTCACAGTCTCCAACGCCGTGAATATCGTCACATTGTTCTCGACGGCCGCACGACGTATGTCGTATCCGTCGAGCCGCGCGCTGTGCTGGTTTATGTCGATCGTATTTATAACATAGTTGACATGCCCCTTGTGCAGCGACTCGAATATCTCGGTCGAGCCCTCGCTCAGCTTGTGCAGGCAACGCGTGCGGATGCCGTTCTCGCGCAGGAAGCGCGTCGTACCGCTCGTGGCCTCGATATTGAAGCCGAGGTTGTAGAAGCGGCGTATCAAAGGCAGCGCGCGCGGCTTGTCGGCATCGGCTATCGTAACCAGTATCGTACCGTAATTGGCAATGGTCATGCCCGACGACTGCAACGACTTGTAGAGTGCGCGCGTGAGCGAATTGTCGTATCCTATCGCCTCGCCCGTAGACTTCATCTCGGGCGACAGGTAAGAGTCCACGCCGCGGATCTTGGCGAACGAGAACGCCGGCGTCTTTACATACCAGCGCTTGCGCTCGGCGGGGTAGACCTCCTCTATGCCCTGCTCGCGCAGCGAGTGTCCGAGTATTACCTTGGTCGCTATGCCGGCCATCTGCACTCCGGTCGACTTCGACAGGAACGGCACCGTTCGCGACGAACGCGGATTGACTTCGATTACAAACACCTTGTCATCCTTATCGGCGATGAACTGTATGTTGTACAGTCCGACGATGCCTATGCGCTTGCCCAGACGCACCGTATAGTCGATTATCGTCCGCTTCACGTTCTCGTTGACGCTGAACGTTGGGTAGACGCTTATGCTGTCGCCCGAGTGTATGCCCGTGCGCTCGACATGCTCCATGATGCCCGGTATGAATACATTCTCGCCGTCGCATATCGCATCGACCTCCAACTCCTTGCCCATTATATACTTGTCTACCAGTACGGGCTGGTCTTCGTTGATCTCGACCGCATTTTTCAGGTAGTGACGCAGCGCCTCCTCGTTCGAGACGATCTGCATCGCGCGGCCTCCCAGCACATAGCTCGGACGCACCAGCACGGGATAGCCGATCCTCTCGGCCGCTTTAACACCTGCTTCGATGTCGGTTATGGCCTCGGCCTCGGGCTGAGGTATGCCGGCCTGCCGCATGATATGCTCGAAGCACTTTCTGTCCTCGGCATTGTTTATGGCCTCGATGCCAGTGCCGATGATCCTCACGCCCAGATCTGCCAGCGGCTTGGCCAGATTGATAGCCGTCTGTCCGCCCAGAGAGACGATCACGCCCTCGGGGCGCTCCAACTCTATGACATTCATCGTATCCTCCACCGTCAGGGGCTCGAAGTAGAGCTTGTCGCTTATGGTGTAGTCGGTCGATACGGTCTCGGGGTTGTTGTTTATGATTATAGCCTCGTAGCCGGCCTCGCGTATTGTCCATATGGCATGCACGGTCGAGTAGTCGAACTCGACGCCCTGACCTATGCGGATCGGGCCCGAGCCCAGCACGACGATCTTCTTCCGGTCGCTCACGATCGACTCGTTCTCCCGCTCGTAGGTCGAGTAGAAGTAGGGCACATACGAGTCGAACTCGCTGGCGCACGTGTCGATCATCTTGTATACGGGGAACATGCCCAGACTCTTACGCAGACTGAACACCTCCGATTCGGTCATGCCCCACAACATACCTATATACTTGTCGCCGAATCCCATGCGCTTGGCCTCGTACAACGCCTCGCTGTCGCCTGCGGCGGCCTTCACGCGGGCCTCCATCTCGACTATGTTCTTGAACTTTTCGAGGAACAGCATGTCGATCTTCGTGTTGTTGTATATGTGCAGCAGGTCGACCCCGCGCCGTATCAGCTCGGCAATGGCATAGAGTCTGTCGTCTGTGCCCTTGCGTATGTAGGCGAGCATGCCGTCGACCGACATGGTGTCGAACTTCTTGTGATATATATGGCATACGCCCGTCTCCAACGAGCGCACGGCCTTCAACAGGCTCTCCTCGATAGTGCGCCCGATGCTCATTACCTCGCCCGTAGCCTTCATCTGCGTGCCCAGCTCATTGGAGGCGTCGCTGAACTTGTCGAACGGGAATCGCGCGATCTTCGTCACTACATAATCCAGCGTCGGCTCGAAGCTGGCCGGCGTATTGGCGATCATTATCTCGTCGAGCGTCAGGCCCACGGCAATCTTGGCGCTTACGCGGGCGATAGGGTAGCCGCTTGCCTTCGACGCCAGAGCCGACGAGCGGCTCACGCGCGGATTGACCTCGATGATATAGTACTTGAACGACAGCGGGTCGAGCGCGAACTGCACGTTGCAGCCGCCCTCGATCTTCAATGCGCGTATAAGCCGCAGCGCGCTGTCGCGCAGCAGCTGGTACTCCTTATTGGTCAGCGTCTGGCTCGGCGCCACGACTATCGAGTCGCCCGTGTGAATACCCACCGGGTCGACATTCTCCATGTTGCATATCGTTATGGCCGTGTCGTTGCGGTCGCGCATTACCTCGTATTCGATCTCCTTGTATCCCTTGATGCTCTTCTCGACCAGCACCTGATGCGTCGGCGAGAGCATCAGCGCATTGTGCATTATGTCGCACAACTCGTCCCGGTTGTCGGCGAAACCGCCGCCCGTACCGCCCAGCGTGAATGCCGGCCGGAGCACTACCGGATAGCCGATGCGCGCGGCGGCCTCGATCGCCTCCTCGGTCGATCCGACGATCTCCGAGGGCAGTACCGGCTCGCCCAGGCTCAGACACAGATCCTTGAACATCTCTCTGTCCTCGGCCTGCTCGATACTGCGGAACGATGTTCCGAGTATCTCCACCTGACACTCTTCGAGAATACCCTTCTTGGCCAGCTGCACGGCCAGATTCAGCCCCGTCTGACCGCCCAGTCCCGGTACTATCGCATCGGGACGCTCGTAGCGGATTATCTTGGCGACATACTCCAACGTCAGCGGCTCCATGTACACCTTGTCGGCGATATGCGTATCGGTCATTATGGTGGCCGGATTCGAGTTTACCAGAATAACCTGATATCCCTCCTCCTTCAAGGCCAGACAGGCCTGCGTGCCGGCGTAATCGAACTCGGCGGCCTGACCTATGACGATCGGACCCGATCCGATCACCATCACTTTCTTTATATCGGTTCTCTTAGGCATCTCTGTTGTCCTCCATCATTTTAATGAATTTATCGAAAAGATACGAACTGTCCTGCGGTCCGGGCGCACTCTCGGGATGATACTGTATCGAGAATATCTTGTCGGCCGCCGACTCCATGCCCTCGACGGTCGAATCCAGCAGGTTGACATGCGTCACTCTGAGCGGCGTCGAGCGCAGCGACTCCTCGTCGACGGCATAGTTGTGGTTCTGGCTCGTTATCTCTATGCGCCCCGTATCGAGATTCTTGACGGGATGATTGCCGCCCCTGTGGCCGAACTTCATCTTGAATGTGCGTGCGCCGTAGGACAACGCTATGAGCTGATGACCAAGACATATTCCGAATATCGGCAGTCTGCCTCTCAGCGCCTCTATCGTGCTCCTCACAGCATTTACATCCTCCGGGTCGCCCGGTCCGTTCGAGAGAAATATGCCGTCAGGGTTGAACGCCATGATCTCCTCGGGTGTCGAATCGTAAGGCACTATCGTCACGTTGCAGCCTTTCTGGTTGAACTGACGTATGATGTTGTACTTTATGCCGCAGTCTATCGCGACGATGTCGTACTTATGGTTGGGCGTGCGCGAGAACCAGCGTTTCTTGCAACTGACGCGGCTCACGCCGTCGCGCGGGAGCTCCGCCCGGGCGATCATCCGCAGTGCCTCCTCACGGGGCATGCCGTAGTCTACGATAGCGGCTTTCTGGCAGCCCTCGTTGCGTATTATACGCGTAATCATGCGCGTATCCACGCCGCTTATGCCGGGTATGTCGAGTTCCTCCAACACCTCGTCGAGCGTCTTGGTATAGCGGAAGTTGCTCGGCGAGTCGTTGCACTCGCGCATCACCATGCCGCCTATGGTCGGGAACTTGGTCTCGTAGTCCTCGTCGGTTATGCCGTAGTTGCCGATCAGAGGGTAGGTCATCACTACGATCTGGCCGGTATACGACGGATCGGAGAGGATCTCCTGATAGCCGACCATCGACGTGTTGAACACCAGCTCGCAGACCGTGTTGCGGTCTGCTCCGACTCCGTATCCCGGAAACTCGGCGCCGCCGGCAAGTACCAGTTTTTTGTCAAACGGTTTCATTGCATCTATCTTTTGTTTATCGTTTCATCCATGTAAACCACGCGTCCGTCGACCATGGTCATAGCCGCGCGTCCCCTGACACGCATGCCGGCAAATGGGGTAGAACGCCCCAGCGACACGAATGTAGAGGGGTCGATCTCGTACTCCGTCCGCAAGTCCAGCAGGGTAATGTCCGCCCTCTCGCCCTCGCGCAAGGCGCCCCCTATGCGGAATATCCGGCGGGGATTGCCGCTCATCAGTTCCAACAGACTATCGAGCGTTATGCGACCCGACTCGACCAGATGCGTGTAGAGCACGCCGAAAGCCGTTTCGAGCCCCACGATGCCCATGGCGCTGCCTTGCAGTCCGCGCGACTTCTCCTCCTCGGAGTGCGGCGCATGGTCGGTGGCGATCATGTCGATCGTACCGTCGGCTATGCCTTTCAGAAGCGCCTCGCGGTCGGCCGCCGATCTTAGCGGCGGATTCATCTTCCAGCAACCTTCATCTTGCAGATCCTCGTCGCAGAAGACGAGGTAGTGGGGCGCCGTCTCGCACGTGACGGCCACGCCGCGCGCCTTGGCACGACGTATTATGTCGACGCTCTGGGCAGTAGATATGTGGCATACATGGTATCGGCAGCCTGTCTGCTCGGCAAGTCTCACGTCGCGCTCTATCTGGCGCCACTCGCTCTCGGAGCATATCCCCTTGTGGCCGTTGCGTGCGGCGTATGCGCCGTCGTGAATATATCCTCCGCGCAGCAACTCGTTCACTTCGCAGTGGGCGGCGATCAGAACGTCGTTCTCGGCCGCCTGCCGCATCGCCCGCAGCATCGTCTCGTCGCTCTGCACGCCGCTGCCGTCGTCCGAGAAAGCCGCAGCATGCTCTTTGAGCGCTGCGAAATCAACCGTCTCGACGCCCATACGGCCAAGCGTTATCGAGCAGTAGGGCAGCACCTTGACCACTGCATCCGCAGCTATTATATCCAGTTGGCGCTGCAAGTGCTCCGGCGTGTCGGGCACCGGATCGAGATTGGGCATGGCGCACACGGTCGTGTATCCGCCGCGCGCCGCCGCCGCCGTTCCCGTCGCTATGCGCTCCTTATAGCCGTAGCCCGGCTCACGCAGATGCACGTGCACGTCCACAAGTCCGCATGTCGCCGTCATGCCGCAGGCATCGATCGTCCTATCGCCCGCGGCGGGCTCTATACTCTCCGCCACGCGGACTATACGTCCGTCGGCGACGGCTATATCGAACGTTCCTCTGCGGTCTCTCTCTGCGATATTGCAGTTCCTGATTACGGTTGTTCCGGTTTGCATAGCATCAGCCTTATAAAAAAGGGCGACCTGACGGCCGCCCATGAATCATATCGAAACGAAGATAACGAAGCCCGTAACGCAGACGGAGAATCGATACATGCCCGCACCGTTGCGGTGCGATGTCTCTTGTATCTGCGTATTGGCGCGGCAACAGTTCATCGTCTCGAATCTTTTCGGCAAAGGTAAGCATATTTCGGATTCCGAACAAGCAATTTCGGCTAACTTTTTTCGCTGCCGCCGATTTTAAGAAATTGTTAAAAAAAAGTTGATAAATGTTTCGTGCAGCGATTTCCGAATACAAAAAATATTGCCTATTTTTGCAACATGAATTTCCCGTATGGACAGACCGGTTTCGCACACTCTTCGCACAAGAAACGAAGAGCGAACGGCGGCGGCGGCGGTATCGCCCGAGTCGCTTCGTGCTCGTGCTCTCCGCATCCGGAAGCACTCTGCGACGCCCGATCTTCGGCACACGGTATCCTGACATCCATGCCGAAAGAGTCTGACGGGACTGCATATAATATATAGTATAACGACCGCTACGAACAGATAGCGGCCGTTTTGTTTTCGGAATTTTGTAAAACGATAACTTACCGAACTATGAAAGTTGGAGTGATAATGGGCTCTACGAGCGACTGGGAGGTCATGGCGGCGGCCGTCGACATGCTTGCGGCGCTCGACATCCCTTACGAGAAACGCGTAGTGAGCGCACACCGCACACCGCAGCTTATGTACGAGTATGCGGCCACGGCGCGTGAGCGCGGCATAGATGTCATCATCGCCGGAGCGGGCGGTGCGGCGCATCTGCCGGGCATGGTCGCCGCCATGACCTCGCTGCCGGTCATAGGCGTACCGGTAAAGTCGCGTGCGCTCAACGGACTGGACTCGCTTCTGTCGATCGTACAGATGCCCGCGGGCGTGCCGGTGGCGACGGTGGCGATCAACGGTGCCAAGAACGCTGCCCTTATCGCCGCCTCGATCCTCTCGTTGCAGGACAAGGCGCTCTCAGAGCGTCTCGACGCCTTCCGCCGCAAGCAGACAGCCGACGTACTCGAAGCCCGATTGCAGTAGCCATGACAAAGACTATCGGTATAATCGGCGGCGGACAGCTGGGCATGATGATAGCCCAGGCGGCAGCGCAAATGGGCGTCGGCTGCATCTGTCTCGACCCCTCCGAGGATGCCCCCGCGGCCTCGGTATGCAAGCGCCATATAGTCGCGGCATTCGACGATATGGCCGCTCTCGACGAGCTGTGCCGCGCGAGCGATGTCGTAACATACGAATTTGAGAACGTGCCGGCCGAGATACTGCGCACGCTGGACGATAAATATCATATCAAGCAGGGCATAGCGCCGCTGTGCGACTCTCAGGACCGTCTGCGCGAAAAGACGCGCGCCGTCGAGAGCGGACTCGAATGCCCCCGATTCGCCGACATAACCGACATCGACTCTCTGCGCCTCAATGCCGAAGCGTTCGGCTATCCGTGCGTATTGAAGACGCGGCGTCTGGGCTACGACGGCCACGGCCAGAAGGTCATCCGCAGCCGCGACGACATAGCCGATGCCGCCGCCATGCTCTCGGTGCCGTGCATCCTCGAAGAGTTCGTCCGCTACGACTACGAGACGAGCGTGATTATGGTGGGCGACCAGCAGTGCGGATACATACATTTCCCCATTGGCCGCAACATCCACACCGGCGGCATACTCGATCTGAGCGTCGTGCCCGCACCCGGCATGGACGACGATATGCGCCGCCGCCTTGCCGAGGGCAGCGAGGCTTTCATGCGCCACAACGGCTACCGCGGCATAATGGCTATCGAATACTTCGTCTGCGGCGGGCGGTTCCTGTTCAACGAAATGGCACCGCGCCCCCACAACAGCGGCCACTACACGATCGAGGGCTGCTCGACGAGCCAGTATCGCGAGCTGTGCCGCTATCTGCTCGGCCTGCCGCTCGAAGAGCCGCAGCTGAAAGCGCCTGCGGTAATGAAAAACATCCTCGGGCAAGACCTCGACTCGGCCGTCGGCATCGCCGCCGAGCGGCATCCCGACACGTTCGTGCACCTATACGGCAAGAGCGAGTCGCGTCCCAAGCGCAAAATGGGACACATTACATTCGTCGACTGCGACATCGAACGATACGACGCGCAGTGGCGGGACAAATTCGTAAAACAGTAACATACACCCAATATGGCAGATTATCGCATCTATGTAGAAAAACATCCGCGCTTCGGCATCGAGGCCGAAACGCTTCGCGAGGAGCTCAACGGCAACCTGTCGCTGTCGATCGGCGAGCTCCGTCTGATAAACGTATACGACCTGTTCGGCTTCTCCGAAGAGCTGCTCGAAAAGAGCCGTTACACCGTCTTCGGCGAGCGTGTAACCGATCTGGTCAGCGACAGGCTCGACCTTACGGGCAAACGCTATCTTGCCGTCGAGTACCTGCCGGGACAGTTCGACCAGCGCGCCGCTTCGGCCGTCGACTGCGTGCGGCTGCTCGACCCCACGGCCGATGTGCGCATACGCAGCTCGCGCCTTATGATATTCGACCATACGGTAAGCGACGAGGATATGGCGCGCATCGAGCGCTATTGCATCAATGCCGTCGAGTCGCGGCGCAAACGCCTCGACATCCTCTCCGACTCGGAGCATGCCGACGTCAAGCCCGTGCCGACGATCGAAGGCTTCACGAATATGACCGACGAGCAGCTGCCGGCATTCTGCCGCGAATACTCGCTGGCGATGAACGCCGACGATCTTCGCGAGGTGGTCGGCTACTTCCGCCGCGAGGGACGCGACCCGTCGCAGACCGAGCTGCGAATCCTCGACACATATTGGAGCGACCACTGCCGCCACACGACATTTACCACCGAGATCACGCATATTACCGTCGACGAGTCGTTCATCAGCGACGAGATCGGCGCATCGCTCGATCTTTTGGCCGACATACGCCGCGAGCTGGGCCGCGAGCAGAAGAGCCTGTGTCTTATGGAGCTGGCGACCGTCGGTGCGCGCTACCTTAGCCACTGCGGCAAACTCGACGATCTGGAACGCAGCGACGAGAACAACGCATGCAGCATCTTCGTCGATGTCGATGTCGACGGACAAATGCAGCGCTGGCTGTTGCAGTTCAAGAACGAAACCCACAATCATCCCACCGAGATAGAGCCTTTCGGCGGCGCCTCGACTTGTCTGGGCGGCGCTATCCGCGACCCGCTGTCGGGACGCAGCTACGTCTATCAGGCCATGCGCGTGACTGGCGCCGGCGACATATACGCAGGTGTGGAGCAGACGCTCGAAGGCAAACTGCCGCAGCGTATCATCTCGCACAAGGCCGCAGCCGGATATTCGAGCTACGGCAACCAGATAGGTCTTGCCACGACCCATGTACGCGAGATATACCACCCCGACTATGTGGCCAAGCGTCTGGAAATAGGTGCCGTCGTCGGTGCCGTCAGGGCCGACGACGTGCGTCGCGAAGCCCCTGCCGCGGGCGATGTAATCCTGCTGCTGGGCGGCCGCACCGGCCGTGACGGCATAGGCGGTGCTACCGGCTCGTCGAAAGAGCATAACGAAAACTCGCTCGAAGAGTGCGGCTCGGAGGTGCAGAAGGGCAACGCCCCCGAGGAGCGCAAGCTCGCACGGCTGTTCCGCCGCCGCGACGTCACGCGCCTTATAAAGAAATCAAACGACTTCGGCGCCGGCGGCGTCAGCGTCGCCATAGGCGAGCTGGCCGACGGTCTGGACATATATCTCGACCGCGTACCGGTCAAGTACAGCGGTCTTAACTCTACCGAGCTCGCCATAAGCGAGTCGCAGGAGCGCATGGCCGTCGTCGTCGAGCGCAAGGATATGGAGCGCTTCATGGAGCTGTGCCGCGAGGAGAATGTCGAGTCGACACACGTGGCCGACGTCACGGCTACGGGACGCATGCGCATGTTCAGCGGCAGTGAGATGATAGTCGATCTGGCACGCGAGTTCATCGACAGCGCAGGTGCCAAACACTATACCGAGATCGAGATCGCAGCAGTCGAGGACCGCGACCCGTTCCGCCGCGATATCGCCGGCGATAGCCTCGCCGAGCGCGTCGAGGCCGACCTCTCGTCGGACAACGTGCTTTCGCAGAAGGGATTGATCGAGATGTTCGACTCCACGATCGGAGCCTCGACCGTGCTGATGCCTTACGGCGGCCGCACGCAGACCACCGAGACTCAGGTGTCGGTGCAGAAACTCCCCGTCGGCGACGCCTATACCGATACGGCCAGCATCATGGCATTCGGCTATAACCCCGATCTGATGTCGTGGAGCCCGTACCACGGCGCGGCATACTCCGTCGTCGAGGCATGCGCCAAGGTCGTCGCTGCCGGTGCGCGTTACGACCGCATGCGCTTCTCGTATCAGGAGTATTTCGAGCGCATGTCCTCGCCCGCTTCGTGGGGCAAGCCTATGGCGGCGTTGCTGGGTACATTGAAGATGCAGGTGGCGCTGGGTCTGCCCTCTATCGGCGGCAAGGACTCGATGAGCGGCACTTTCCGCGACATAAACGTACCGCCGACGCTCGTGGCGTTCGGCATCACGACCGTCGACGCACGCACGGTCATAAGCCCCGAGTTCAAGCGCGCGGGCGACAAACTCTACCTTATACGCCACCGTCCGCTCGCCGACCGCATGCCCGACACCGACGCCCTGAGCCGCAACTTTACGTTCGTCTCGGACAAGATCGCACAGGGTACGATCACGGCGGCATGGGCTATCGGCTTCGGCGGCGTAGCCGAAGCGCTGGCCAAGATGTCGTTCGGCAACCGCATCGGAGCCGAAGTCGTATGCGACGAACGTACTCTGTTCGACCTCTCTTACGGCTCGATTCTGGTCGAGAGCAACCGCACGCTCAACTTCGAGTCGGCCGAGCTGCTCGGTACGACGGTAGCCGACCAAGCGCTTACGATCAACGGCGAGCGCATGTCGATAGACTCTCTGCTGGCGGCCAACACCGAGCGGTTCAACACCGTATATCCCGACCGCGGACGCCGCGGCGAAGCTACCCGGCCGGCCGACTGCCGTCGCAAGGCCGTCGAATATCCCGGCGAGCCGGTAGACAAGGTAAAGGTATTCATTCCGGTATTCCCCGGCACCAACTGCGACTACGACACGGCGCGCGCATTCCGCCGCGCAGGCGCCGAGGTAGGCGAGGCGGTATTCCGCAACCTTACTTCGGACGACATATTCTCGTCGATCGACGAGATGCAACGACGCATCGACGAGTGCCACATACTCGTTCTGAGCGGCGGCTTCTCGGCCGGCGACGAGCCCGACGGCAGCGGCAAGTTCATAGCCAACGTTCTCAACAACCGCGATATAGCAGCATCGGCGCATGCGCTTCTCGACCGCGGCGGTCTGATCCTCGGCATATGCAACGGATTTCAGGCGCTGGTCAAGTCGGGACTGCTGCCATACGGCCGTCTGGGCTGCGTAACGCCGCAGTCGCCGACACTTTTCCGCAACGACATCAACCGCCACATATCGCAGATCGTCTCGACGCGCGTGGGCACGACGGCTTCGCCGTGGCTCTCGTCGTTCGAGGTGGGCGACATACACTCGATCGCCGTCAGCCACGGCGAGGGTAAGTTCGTGGTAAGCGACCTGATGGCCGAAGAGCTGCTGGCCAACGGTCAGGTGGCTTTCCAGTACGTCGACCCGAGTGGCGAGGCGACGACCGACGCACCCTACAACCCCAACGGTTCGACGCTGGGCATAGAGGGTATCGTCTCGCCCGACGGCCGCATCCTCGGCAAAATGGGACACACCGAGCGCTACGAGCGCAACCTTATGAAGAATATCGCAGGAGAGAAGATACAGGACATATTCTCCAATGCGGTAAGATATTTTACAAAACGATAAATAACGGTTTTCTTCAAGCCCCGGCAGAGCTCGACGCGTCGGCTCTGCCGGGAGCAGGGAAAATCCAGAAAGCAAATTCAAAGATCAAATAAATTCAGACGACTATGAAACAACTCGAAATGCTTTACGAAGGCAAGGCAAAACAGGTATTCCTCACTGACGATCCCGAGATGATCGTCATCCACTACAAGGACGATGCGACGGCTTTCAACAATATCAAGAAAGCCCGTATCGAGAACAAAGGCGTGCTGAACAACCGCATCTCGACACTCATTTTCGAGTATCTGCGCGACAAGGGCATCGAGACCCACTATGTCGAGACGATCAACGACCGCGATCAGGTTTGCCGCAAGGTATCGATCGTGCCGTTGGAGGTCATCGTGAGAAACATCATAGCCGGATCGATGGCCAAGCGTCTGGGCATCGAGGAGGGTACCAAGCCGTCGAACGTCATTTACGACATCTGCTACAAGAAAGACGAGTTGGGCGATCCTCTGATCAACGACCACCACGCCGTGGCAATGGGCATCGTGACATACGACGAGCTGGCACACATATACGACATGACCGGACGCATCAACAAGGCGTTGCAGGAGCTGTTCTCGGAGATGGGCATCACGCTGGTCGACTTCAAGATCGAGTTCGGCCGCACCTCGGACGGCAAGATCATTCTGGCCGACGAGGTAAGCCCCGACACATGCCGTCTGTGGGACAGCCGCACCAACGAGAAACTCGACAAGGACCGTTTCCGCCGCGATCTGGGTCGCGTCAGAGAGGCCTACGAGGAGATCCTCGACCGTCTTACCAAGCGTTTGTCGAAGTAGTCCGCGCCGGTAATGCTCAAAGATTCGGATAAGATATTCGGCGACCAGCTGCACGAGGAGTGCGGTGTCTTCGGCGTCTACGGCGTCGAGGATGCCGCCGGCATCGTATACTACGGTCTGCACGCCTTGCAGCACCGCGGGCAGGAGGCATGCGGCATCGTCTCGGTAGGCGACAGCGGACGGCTCGACGTAGTCAAGGGCGAAGGGTTGGTTACGGAGGTGTTCAACCACTCCAATCTGGCCTCGCTCACGGGCAGAACGGCTATCGGTCACGTCCGTTACTCGACCACCGGCGGCGGCGGAATGATGAACGTCCAGCCATTCATGTTCCGCCACTTTACCGGCGACTTCGCCCTCGCGCACAACGGCAATCTGGTCAACTCGCGCGAGCTCACACACTACCTCGAAGCGCGCGGCAGCCTGTTCCACTCGTCGTCGGACAGCGAGATTCTGGCTCATCTGATAAAGAAGGAGAGCAACGACACCGCCCGCATATTCGCTATCATAGATGCACTGAACATGCTCGAAGGCGCCTTCGCGTTCCTTATCATGACCAAGAACCGCATCTATGCCTGCCGCGACAAATACGGTCTGCGGCCGCTCTCGATCGGCCGTCTCAACGGCGGATATGTCGTCAGCAGCGAGACCTGCGCTCTTGATATCGTAGGCGCGGAGTTCGTGCGCGACATCGAGCCTGGCGAAATCGTTACCATCGACGACCACGGCATACGCAGCCGCGACTACTCGATGTACAAGCGCCGCTGCATGTGCGCCATGGAGTATATATACTTCTCGCGCCCCGACAGCGACATCGAGGGGTGCAACGTCCACGCATTCCGCAAGCAGAGCGGTCGTCTGCTCTACGAGGAGCACCCGGTCGAGGCCGACGTCGTGATCGGCGTTCCCGATTCGAGCCTCAGTGCCGCGATAGGCTTCTCCGAGGCCAGCGGCATACCTTACGAAATGGGACTCATCAAGAACAAGTACATCGGACGCACCTTCATCCAGCCCTCTCAGGCCATGCGCGAAAAGGGCGTCAGGATGAAGCTGTCGGCCGTCCGCTCGCTGGTCAAGGACAAGAGCGTGGTTCTGATCGACGACTCGATCGTGCGCGGCACCACGTCGCTGCGCATCGTCAGACTGCTTAAAGAGGCCGGCGCACGCGAGGTGCATGTCCGCATAGCATCGCCGCAGATCAAGCACCCGTGCTTCTACGGTGTCGATATGTCTACCTACGATGAGCTGCTATGCGCGAACCGCACCAAAGAGGAGGCGCGACTGGCTATCGAGGCCGATTCGTTGGAGTTCCTCTCGCAGGAGGCTCTGCTCGCGGCCTCACGCCGCAACGAGCTCTGCATGGCCTGCTTCGACGGCCACTACGTAACCGATCTGTACCACAGTGCCGATCGGAGCAAGAACAATGATAACTGTTAACGAAGAAAACAATATGGCAAAAAGTTACGAAGAAGCCGGTGTCAATCTCGAAGCCGGATACGAGGTCGTCCGACGCATCAAGTCGCATGTGGCATCGACCGCACGCCTCGGCACTATGGGCAACATAGGCGCTTTCGGAGGCATGTTCGACCTGTCGAAACTCGCCGTTAAGGAGCCTGTTCTGGTAAGCGGCACCGACGGCGTGGGCACCAAACTCAAACTCGCCTTCGAGATGGACAAGCACGACACGATCGGCATCGATGCCGTGGCCATGTGCGTCAACGACGTGCTGGCGCAGGGCGCCGAGCCGCTGTTCTTCCTCGACTACGTGGCCGTCGGCCATAACGATCCGGCCAAGATCGAAGCTATCGTCGCCGGCGTGGCGGAGGGCTGCCGGCAGGCGGGCTGCGCGCTTATCGGCGGCGAGACTGCCGAGATGCCGGGCATGTACGGCGGCGGAGAGTACGACATCGCGGGCTTCACGTGCGGCGTTGTAGAGCGCGCGAAGCTCATCGACGCCTCGAAGGTGGCCGTGGGCGATGCTCTGGTCGGCATATCGTCGAGCGGCGTACATTCCAACGGATTCAGCCTCGTGCGCAAGATCGTCGCCGACAGCGGGCTCGACCTGCACTCGCCGTGCGAGGGTCTGGGCGACAGACCGCTGGGCGAGGTGCTGCTCACGCCGACCAGAATATATGTCAAATCGGTGTTGCAGCTTTTGGCCGAGTGCGACGTGCACGGCATAAGCCATATTACTGGCGGCGGCTTCGACGAGAACATACCGCGCATACTGCGCCCGGGACAGGGTATCGAGATACGCGAGGGTTCGTGGGAGATACTGCCCGTATTCCGCATGCTCGAACATCGCGGCAGCATAGCGCACCGCGAGATGTTCAACATCTTCAACATGGGTATCGGCATGGTCGTGGCACTCGATCCGAGCCAGGCCGAACATGCAGTGGCCGTACTCGGCCGGTGCGGCGAGCGGGCACAGATCATCGGACGTGTAACCGACCGCGAGGGTGTCGAAATAATCTGACGGCATGACTAAGTTAGCGGTATTTGCAAGCGGCAGCGGAAGCAATTTCGAGGCTATCGCCGAGGCGTGCCGGAGCGGACGCATAAAGGCCGAAGTAGCACTCATGGTGTGCGACAAACCCTCGGCCGGCGTCATCGCGCGCGCCGAGCGTTACGGCGTGGAGACATTCGTCTTTTCGCCGCGCGACTACGCCTCCCGAGACCAGTGGGAGAGCCTCATAGCCGATCTGCTCGACAGCCACGGGGTGGAGCTGGTATGCCTTGCCGGCTACATGCGTATCGTCGGCGGCGTACTGCTCGAACGCTACCGCGACAGAATCATCAACATACACCCCTCGCTGCTGCCCTCGTTCAAGGGGGCGCACGCCATAGCCGATGCCATGGCATACGGAGTCAAGGTGTACGGCGTGACGATCCACCGCGTCGACGAGACGCTCGACGGAGGACGCATCATCTCGCAGCGCGCCATAGACTACGACGGCGACGATGCGGATCATCTGACCGAAATGATCCATGCGGTCGAACACGAACTTTATATAGAAACCATCAACAAACTTATCGACAAATAAATGAGAGCACTTATAAGTGTCAGCGACAAGACCGGCGTGGCCGAATTTGCCCGCGAGCTGAGCGGACTCGGCTGGCAGATCATAGCCACCGGCGGAACGATGGAGATGCTGCGCCGCAGCGGCATCGAGACGATCAACATAAGCGACGTTACGGGATTTCCCGAGATATGCGACGGCCGTGTCAAGACCCTGCACCCCAAGGTGCACGGCGGACTGCTGGCACGCCGCGACGATGAGAGCCATGTCAAGGCTCTCCGGGACAATGACATAGAGTATATCGATCTGGTATGCGTCAATCTCTATCCTTTCCGCCGCACGATCGAGCGCGAGGGCGTGGAGATCGACGAGGCGATCGAAAATATCGACATCGGCGGACCGTCGATGCTGCGCAGCGCCGCCAAGAACTACCGCGACGTGACGGTCGTCTGCGACCCGTCGGACTACGGCCGCGTGTTGGAGGAGATACGCGCAGGCGGCAATACCGCCGTCGAGACCCGCATGCAGCTCTCGGCCAAGGCATACACCCATACGGCCGAGTACGACATGTGCATCGCCGGCTATATGCGCTCGCAGGCCGGTCTGAGCGAGAAGCTGTTCTTGGATCTCGATCTGAAGCAGGAGTTGCGCTACGGAGAGAATCCCCACCAGAGCGCCAAGTTCTTCGCGAGCGGCGATAATGCGCCGTACTCTCTGGCCACGGCACGCCAGCTCCACGGCAAGGAGATGTCGTACAACAATATTCAGGACGCCAACGCCGCGCTCAACATCGTCGCCGAGTTCGACGAGCCGTTCTGCGTGGGACTCAAACACATGAATCCCTGCGGCGCGGCCGTAGGACGCGATATAGCCGAGGCATGGCGCAAGGCATACGAGGCCGACAAGGTAAGCATCTTCGGCGGCATCGTCGCATGCAATCGCGAGATAACGGCCGAGACGGCCGAGGCGATGAAGCCCGTCTTTCTTGAAATAGTCATGGCGCCGTCGTTCTCGCCCGAGGCGTTGGAGATCCTCTCGTCGAAGAAGAATCTGCGTCTTATCGAGGTCGACATGACCCGCGACGGCAAGTCGCGCAAACAGTATGTCGGCGTCAACGGCGGCATGCTCGTGCAGGATGCCGACTCGACCACCGAGCGTATCGACGATACGATGTGCGTTACGCGCCGCCGCCCGACGGCAGCCGAGACGGCCGATGCCGACTTCGCTTGGCGCATCGTGAAACATGTCAAGTCCAACGCCATAGTCGTCGTCAGGGACGGACATACGGTCGGCGTCGGTGCAGGACAGATGAACCGCGTGGGCTCAGCCGGCATAGCGCTCGAACAGGCCGCCGCCGCAGGCTTCGGCGAGGGTCTCGTGCTCGCCTCCGACGGATTCTTCCCTTTCGACGATACCGTCACGCTGGCAGGCCGCTACGGTGTCACGACGCTCGTGCAGCCCGGAGGCAGCGTGCGCGACGAGGACTCGCTGAAAAAGGCCGACGAGCTGGGCATGACGATGTTCGTCACGGGCGTGAGACACTTCAAACATTAAACCCGCTTTTCAGATGAAAGTACTTGTCATAGGTTCCGGAGGACGCTGCCACGCCATAGTCGACGCGCTGGCCAAGTCGCCCGAGGTCGAGAAGATATATTGCGCACCGGGAAATGCCGGCATAGCCGCCGAGGCCCAGTGCGTAGCCATTGCCGATACCGACGCGGAGGCGCTGGCCGACTTCGCCGAACGAAACGAGATAGGCCTTACGGTCGTCGGACCCGAAGCGGCGCTCGACAGGGGAGTTGCGGATTGCTTCAAACGAAAAAATTTGCGTATATTTGGACCGACTAAGGCCGCAGCCCGCATCGAGTCGAGCAAGGACTTCGCCAAAAGGCTCATGACCGAGCACGGCGTTCCGACGGCTGCGTACAGGACGTTTACCGACTACGCCGCCGCCGTGGAGTATGTCCGTTCGCACTCGCTGCCCACGGTATTGAAGTACGACGGGCTGGCTGCCGGCAAGGGGGTAGTCATAGCCAATACCTTCGACGAGGCCGAGCAGGCGCTCCGCGACATGCTCGTCGACGATAGGTTCGGACACGGCAGGGTAGTGGTCGAGGAGTTCCTGCAAGGCGAGGAGTTCTCGCTGATGTGTTTCGTCTCGGGACGCAACCTTTGTCCTATGCCCGTAGCGCAGGACCACAAACGCGCCTACGACAACGACGAGGGACCCAACACCGGCGGCATGGGAGCCTATACGGGACTGCCGTTCATCGACCGGAGCGACATAGACTACGCCATGGAGCATATCATGCGACCGGTGGCCGAGGCGCTCGATGAGGAGGGCACGCCGTTCTGCGGCGTACTGTACGGCGGATTGATAAAGACCGCCGACGGCATCAAGGTCATCGAGTTCAACGCCCGCTTCGGCGACCCCGAGACCGAGGTCGTGCTGCCGCTTCTCGAAAGCGACCTGTGCCGCCTGATGTGCGACGTGGCCGACGGCAAGGCGGTCGAAGCCCGTTGGAGCGACATGGCGACAATAGGCGTGGTACTGGCTTCGAAAGGTTATCCCGGCAGCTACGAAAAGGGCTGTGCGATAGACCTTCCGGCCGATCTCGACGCCACGGTGTATCACATGGGCACCAAGCTCGACGCGGGACGGCTCGTAACGGCCGGCGGCAGGGTAATGATAGTCGTATGCGCGGCCGCAACGCTGGCCGAGGCGCGCGATAAGGTGCGGCGGCAGGTAGAGCGCATAGGCTGCGACAACCTCTTCCACCGCAACGATATAGCAGACAAAGCATTCAAAAACAGAGAATAGAATTATGGTTATCAACGGTAAAGAACTTTCCGTATCGCTCAAAACGCAGTTGGCCGAGCGCGTCGCAGGCTTCGCCGAGACTTACGGCCGCGTGCCCAACCTTGTTGTCATACTCGTAGGCGAAGACCCCGGCAGCGTATCGTACGTAACCGGCAAGGCCAAGGCCGCAGCCGAAGTAGGCATACGCAACACGACGCTGCGCCGCGACGCGTCGATCTCCGAGGAGGAGCTGCTCGCGCTCATCGCCGAGCTCAATGCCGACGACGATGTGGACGGCATCCTCGTGCAGCTGCCACTGCCGCGTCATATCGACGAGAACAAGGTAATATCGGCCATATCGGTCGATAAGGATGTCGACGGATTCCACCCCCTGAACGTAGCCCGTCTGTGGCTCAAACAGCCCTGCGTGCTGCCGTGCACGCCCAAGGGCATCATCAAGCTCCTCAAATCGGCCGAGATCGAGATCTCGGGCAAGGAGGCGGTGGTTATCGGCCGCAGCAACATCGTCGGCCTGCCCGTAGCCAAGCTGCTGACCGACGAGAACGCCACGGTAACCGTCGCGCATTCGCGCACACGCAATCTTGCGGAGGTAACGCGCCGCGCCGACATACTCGTCGTGGCGATAGGCCGCGAGCGGTTCGTCACGGCCGACATGGTCAAGCCCGGCGCCGTCGTCATCGACGTAGGCGTCAACCGCGACAGCCGAACCGGCAAGTTGTGCGGCGACGTCGACTTCGAGGCATGTCAGGACATCGCCTCTTACATTACCAAGACTCCGGGCGGCGTAGGACCTATGACGATCGCATGCCTTATGGAGAATACGGTAGAGTGTTTCCTCAAACGCATGGATAAATAAACCACTCCTGCCATGATCGAAAGATACAGTCGCGAGGCCATGCGCCGCGTGTGGACGGAAAAGAACAAGTTCGACGCGTACCTCAAAGTCGAGATACTCGCCTCGGAGGCGTGGAGCACGCTGGGCGTGGTCCCTGCCGAGGATGTCGAGAAGCTGTGGCGCAACGCGTCGTTCGATATAGACCGCATACGCCAGATCGAAGAGCAGACGCGCCACGACATCGTGGCATTCACGCGTGCCGTCAGCGAGACGCTCGGCGACGAGCGCAAGTGGGTGCACTACGGACTGACGAGCACCGATGTCGTAGATACGGCCAACGGTTATCTGCTCAAACAGGCCGACGAGATCATCGCCGCCGACATCGACAAGTTCTTGGATATACTGCGTCGTCAGGCGCTGCGCTTCAAGAATACGCCCTGCATAGGCCGTACGCACGGCATACATGCCGACATAACGAGCTTCGGTCTGAAATGGGCCTTGTGGTACGAGGAGATGAAGCGCAACCGCGAGCGTTTCCGCACGGCGGCGCGCGGCGTCGAGGTGGGCAAGATCAGCGGTGCCGTGGGCAACTTCGCCAACATTCCGCCCCAGATTCAGGACTACGTGTGCGACAAGCTCGGTATCGACAGCGCCGACATATCGACCCAAGTCATCCAGCGCGACCGTCATGCCTATTACATGGCCACGCTCGCCGTCATAGCCTCGACCCTCGAACAGATGGCTATGGAGATACGCAACCTGCAACGCACCGAGGTGCACGAGGTCGAGGAGTCGTTCGGCAAGGGACAGAAAGGTTCGAGCGCAATGCCTCACAAACGCAACCCGATAAGCAGCGAGAACATCTGCGGCTGCGCACGCGTCATGCGCGGATATATGGCTGCGCTCTACGAGAACGTAGCTCTGTGGCACGAACGCGACATTTCGCACTCGTCGACCGAGCGCATCATACTGCCCGACGCAACGATGCTGCTCGACTATATGCTCGTGCGCATGGGAGGCATATTGGAAAATCTGGTAGTATTCGAGGAGCAGATGACGGCCAACATCTATCGCACGCGCAAAGTCATATTCGCCCAGCGTGTAATGAACGCACTGATCGACAAGGGACTGTCGCGCGAGCAGGCTTACGACACCGTACAGCCCATAGCCATGCGCGCCATGAGCGAGGCGGCCGACTATCAGGAGCTGCTCGCACAGAGCGACGAGGTGATGCGTCATCTTACGCGCGACGAGCTCGACGCCTGCTTCACGCTCGAATACTACTTCAAACGCGTCGATTACATATTCAGCCGCGTAGGTATCGAATAATACGACAGGTGCGCCTTACGACTGGTTATCATGTCATTAGGCGCACCAGCCGTGTTTAGGAACACAATTTGTGATGTTCAGCGACAGCCGGATTTGGCGGTTTCGCAGGAAAGTATTATATTTGCGAAGTGATTGATGAGGTATGCAGAAGCTCTACATCATAGCAGGTTGTAACGGTGCGGGTAAAACGACCGCGTCGTATACGATTCTGCCCGACATGCTTCGATGCAACGAATTTGTCAATGCCGACGAGATTGCGCGCGGTCTTTCGCCGTTCAATCCCGAGAGCATGGCGATCGAAGCGGGACGGTTGATGTTGAGACGTATGAACGACCTGCTGAACGAAGGAGCCGATTTCGCGTTCGAGACTACGCTGTCGACACGCACCTACTCCAAGTTCATCGACAGGGCTCACGCTCAGGGTTACTTCGTGTCGTTGCTCTATTTCTGGCTCCCGACACCCAAACAAGCCGTCGAGCGTGTTGCCAAACGTGTCAGCGAAGGAGGTCACAACATACCGGCCAGCGTCGTTTGTCGTCGCTACGCCAGCAGCCTGCACAACCTCACGTCGCTCTACATGCCGATATGCGATTATTGGGTCATATACGACAACAGTACAGCCGAAGGTGTCAGAAAAATCGCATACGGTACGCGCGATGAAATAAAAGAAATTATCGATACGTTATCGTACAAAACGATTCTTGATTATGAGTGAATTTGAGATCAGACAGTTGCAGGAGAGGATCGACGCGGGAGTTCTGCTCGCCCAAAAGAGACTGATAGAGAGGACAAAACGCGAAAACGGCGATCTGGTTGTCATACGTGACGGCAAGATCATGCACCTTCGTCCCGACGAGCTGAGATAAGCGATCCGAAAGGACCAAACGTAATACCCCCGAGCCGAATGCTCGGGGGTATATTTTTGCCCATATCCGACAACCTGCGGTCTGAGAGCCATCTGCCTAATAAGTATCATCTAAGACAATAGCCTCGACAAACTTTATAGATATAACCTATAAGCGCAGTCAGAATTTCGGATTACGATAGACGATACATATACGCGTCACTATTTATATAACCCTTGCTTATATACATTCGGAGGCATGTCGAAGATACCGGCAACGAAACGAAGGGAAGTCGGATATAATAGTAGGGTAACACGGCATCGTGTTCGGCAACGAATAATCGTATCGAGCAGGAGGGTCAAGAATAATAGCAGCGCGGCAGAGCATGTCTGAATACCGAGTTCGGAGATTGAGGAGTGAGCGATTTTGCCGGTCGGGATATTTTTCGTATTTTTGAATGTCGCATAGATACGATCGACAGACAAACGCTATGACCGAAAGCACATTATACGAAAAAGCAGACTTCTCCGAAATCGGTTCGTCCGACGAGTTCTACGATTGTAGATTCGTGTCGTGTGATTTCTCGGATCGAACCATTCGCAAGACGGCATTCGAAAAGTGCGTTTTCGACAAATGCAACTTCGCAATGACGGTGTTCGCATGCGGGCTCAGAGATGCAGCATTTACGGATTGCAAAATGATCGGAGCCGATCTGTCTGCCATAGACCGCTTCTCCAACGCCCTGAGTTTCAACCGATGCAACCTCGATTACGCGAGCTTTGCCAATATCAAACTGCGAGGATTGGCATTCCGCAACTGCCGTATGCACGATACGTCATTCGAGAGTGCAGGCATCCCCGATTCGACATTCGCCGGCTGCGATATGGAAAGGGCTTCGTTCGCGGGCGCCGATCTGGAACGGGCAGACCTCTCCGCCGCATTCAACTTTGCGATCGATCCGAGGGAGTGCAGACTCAAAAAGACCGTATTTTCGAGATACGGGCTCGAAGGGCTGGTATCGCATCTCAACATCGTAATCAAAGACGCATGACATCGGCATGGAACAGCGATGTATCGCACATACGATATAGAAAAAATGCCCCGACGAGATGTCGGGGCAATTCTATATCGCGGGAAAACCCTCGCAACGTGCAATAGTCTCCTGCACGCAGATATTATTTCGCATCGATAAGCGAGCGAATATTTTGGATAAGCATCGCGACGGCGACAGAGTTGAAGCCGCCCTCGGGTATAATCACGTCGGCATACTTCTTCGACGGCTCGACAAACTCCTCGTGCATCGGTTTGACGGTATTGGTATACTGCTCGATGACCGACTGCATGGTACGGCCGCGGTCGCAGACGTCGCGGAGGATACGGCGTGCCAGACGCAGATCGGCATCGGTATCTACATAAACCTTTATATCCATCAAATCGCGCAACTCCTTGTTTTCGAATATCAATATACCGTCGACGATAACGACTCGCGACGGTTTGACGAGCACGCGCTCGTCGGTGCGGTTATGGTCGACGAACGAATATACGGGATGCTCTATCGGGACATTGTTCTTCAAAGCACGTATATGCTCGACGAGCATGTCGGTATCGAATGCCTGCGGGTGGTCGTAATTGAGGCGCGTACGCTCCTCGTAGGTCAGCTCGGGGTGCGACTTGTAGTAGTAATCGTGGCACAGCGTAGCCACATCATCGCCGATGAATGCCTCCTGCAAACGCTTTACGAGCGTGCTTTTACCAGATCCGGTGCCGCCGGCGACACCAATTACGGTTACCTCCATAGTCCAATAAATAAGGGTTGTATCTGTTTCGACGTTTGCCTCGCCACGGCCAAGCCCCAAAAGCTCGGCACCCGACTGACAGAAAACGCTGGTATATAAAAAAGAGGATCATCCCATACGGGACAATCCTCGGGTAAATGTTATGCGTCGATATTGGCATAGTGGGCGTTCTTCTCGATGAACTCGCGGCGCGGCGGAACGTCGTCGCCCATGAGCATCGAGAATATACGGTCGGCTTCGGCGGCATTCTCGATGTTTACCTGACGCAGTATGCGCGTCTCGGGGTTCATCGTAGTCTCCCACAGCTGGTGTGCGTTCATCTCGCCGAGACCTTTATATCGCTGGATATGCGTACCCTTCGAACCGAACTCGGCCGTAATCTCGTCGCGCTCCTTGTCCGTCCAGCAATAACGCTCCTGCTTGCCCTTCTTGACAAGGTAGAGCGGCGGGGTAGCGATATATACATGTCCGTTCTCGATCAGCTCCTTCATCTTGCGGAAGAAGAACGTAAGCATAAGCGTTGCGATATGCGAGCCGTCGACATCGGCATCGGTCATGATAATGATCTTGTCGTAACGCAGCTTTTCGAGGTTCAGCGCCTTGCTGTCATCCTCGGTGCCGATGCTGACGCCGAGCGCCGTGAACATGTTCTTGATCTCCTCGTTCTCCCACATGCGGTGCTCCTGCGCCTTCTCGATATTGAGGATCTTACCGCGCAGCGGCATAATAGCCTGAAAATTACGGTCGCGCCCCTGCTTGGCCGTACCGCCTGCCGAATCTCCCTCGACGAAGAATATCTCGGCTATCGAACGGTCGCGGCTGGTACAGTCGGCCAGTTTGCCCGGCAGACCCGCACCCGACAGGACGGTCTTGCGCTGCACAGCCTCGCGTGCGTTGCGTGCGGCATGACGCGCCTGCGCGGCTAGAATGACCTTCTGCACGATAGCGCGCGCATCCTTGGGATTCTCTTCGAGATAGTGTCCCAGAGCTGCCGACATGGCCTGATCGACGGCCGCCGAGACCTCGTCGTTGCCGAGCTTGGTCTTTGTCTGTCCCTCGAACTGCGGTTCGGCCACCTTGACCGAGATGACGGCCGTAAGACCCTCGCGGAAGTCGTCGCCGTTGATATCGAACTTCAACTTGGCGAGCATGCCCGAGTCGTCGGCATATTTTTTCAGAGTACGCGTCAGAGCGCGGCGGAAACCGGTAAGGTGCGTACCGCCCTCGATCGTATTGATGTTGTTGACGTATGAATGCACGTTCTCCGAATAGGAGTCGTTGTACTGCATGGCCACCTCGACCGGTACGCCGTTCTTCTCGGTATCGAGATAGATGATCTGGTCGATGATCTTCTCGCCGCGAGTAGCGTCGAGGTACTCGACGAACTCCTGCAAGCCGCGCTCAGAATAGAAATCGGCATGGAGGAACTCGCCCGCGTCGGTCGTCGTGCGGCGGTCGGTAAGCGTCAGACGGATGCCCTTGTTCAGGAACGCCAGCTCGCGAAGACGGTTGGCCAGAATCTCATACTTGTATTCGGTGGTATGGGTAAATATCTCGCCGTCGGGCTTGAACGTGATGCTCGTACCGCGATCCTCGCAATCGCCAATGATGTCGACCGCCGAAGTGGGTGCACCCTTCGAATAGCTCTGACGGTAGATCTTGCCGCCGCGGTGGATCTCGGCGATCAGAAGCGTCGACAGGGCGTTGACGCACGATACGCCCACGCCGTGCAGACCGCCCGATACCTTGTAGCTGCCCTTGTCGAACTTACCGCCGGCATGCAGCACCGTCAGGACGACCTCCAAAGCCGACTTGCCCTCCTTCTCGTGGAAGTCGGTCGGGATGCCTCGGCCGTTGTCCTTGACCGTTATCGAATTGTCTTCGTTTATGGTAACGTGTATGTCGGTACAGTAACCGGCCAGCGCCTCGTCTATGGAGTTGTCCACGACCTCGTATACGAGATGGTGCAGACCCTTCTCGCCGATATCGCCGATATACATGGCGGGGCGTTTGCGAACGGCTTCCAAGCCCTCCAACACCTGGATGTTGGAGGCGGAATACTCCTGTTCCTGCTTCAACGTCTTTTCTTGTTCGGTATTCATCTATCTATCGAAATTTATCGTCTATAAATAACGCACAAAGATACTAAACATTTTTGACAATCGCAACTCTGCGGATGCTTTTGTCGGCACCGGAAAAGATACGTAAAACGGAGTTCGTCGCCACCGGCAAACCCCGTACGCTATATGCAGCTATCGGACTCTTATACTTCGGCCTGCGACAGCAGCGTCTGCATGTCGACCTCGCGGATGCGTCCCTGCGAAAAGAGGATAGTGCGCGAGGGATACTGCTCGATGAGAGATATGTTGTGAGTCGACATCACGACCGCGCAGCCGTCGGCCGCGATGCGCTTGAACAACTCCATGATGCCGTCGGCGGTAACCGGGTCGAGATTGCCGGTCGGCTCGTCGGCCAGCAGCAGACGGGGGCTGTTGAGCAGAGCGCGTGCGATGACCAGGCGCTGCTGCTCGCCGCCCGACAGCTCGAAAGGCATCTTATAATATTTCTGTTCGAGATTTACCAGATGCAGAACCTCGTCGATGCGGCTGCGGATCGCGCTCTCATCCGACCAGCCCGTAGCGCGCATAACGTCGTAAAGGTTGTCGAACACGTTGCGGTCGACCAGCAGCTGGTAGTCCTGAAACACGATGCCCATGCTGCGGCGCAGAAAAGGTATCTCGCGACGCCGTATGCGGCGCAGGTCGAACCCGACGACTTCGGCGTCGCCGCGGCGCAGATCGACCTCGGCATAGAGCGTTTTGAGCAGCGTGCTCTTGCCGCTGCCGACACGGCCTATAAGGTAGACGAACTCGCCGGCATCGACACGCAGATCGACATCCGACAGAACGAGCTCGTCGCGCATGTCGTCGTGGCGCGAGCGGCCTCGGTCGCTATGGAATATAGATACGTTTCTCAGGTCTATGACGCGTGTACTATCCATAATGGCAATGATAATATATCGGCAAAAGTAATAATTATTTTTGCATTAGACAAAAAATCGCTACATTTGCACGACAGTTGAACGCTGACTGCGGCAACGAAATCGGGGGCGACCGGTTTTGACAGCAGGTAGAATTTGATTGTAAGCATGTCGAGCATTGTGTGGGGTCTCGTAAATCGCAACACTCAAACTACAAATGGCAATAACAGCTATGCACTCGCTGCCTAATTTTCAAGGAAAATTGGCTTAATCGCGTGATCCGAGGAGGTCGTGCGACGAGTATCCCGACGGGCGATTCCGCTCTTTAACCGCCTGTCATACGGGGTATCATCGATTAAGAGATAGTGCGATATGCGCCTCGATTATCGCACGAGACACAGAGGCTGGGATCGGGGTTTGGCTGCCGCCTGCCGTGCTCCGATAGAAGGACCAAACGGCCGGCTAAACATGTAGAAAGCTCTCGGGTTCCTTGTTTGGACGCGGGTTCGACCCCCGCCGCCTCCACGAATGTCTGATGAAAGACAATGAAAAAGCCTGTAATTCGTTGAATTGCAGGATTTTTATTTTGTAAAATGATGAATGGAAATGCACTTTGCGGAAGGTTGTTCGTTGGAGAAATCGTTGGACTTGAAAATCCCCGTCTCCAAGTCCAACGACATTCCGCATATTTCATTGATATTCAATATTTTACACTTGCATAATTCACTGATAATGAGGACCTTTGCACCAAGAAAAAATAACAAAAAAATAGGTGTAAATGGTATCGGTTTTATTCTTTATCAAAAGGAAGAAACTCTTGAAAGATGGCACGGCGTCCATTTTTGCGAGAGTTACATTCAACAGAATTTCGGCAGAAGTTGCAACGGGAAAAAGTGTGATGCCCTCCCATTGGGTGGCAACTAAAGGCAGAGCAAAAGGAAATACATTAGCCAATAAGCAAATTAATGCCTTCTTAGACCAAATGGAGTACACGCTCCATGATTTGACGCTTCAAATTCAGAGAGCGGGTAAGCAGGTAAGCGCAAAAAGGATTTTAGACAAGTATAAAAACCTCAATGCGCCCAAAATGGGCATATTGGCTTTGTATTCCGAACACAATAAAGAGTTGAAAGAGCTAGTGGGCGTAACAATAGCTTTGGCTACATTCAAGAGACACGAAACCTCTCTCAAATTGCTTCAAGAGTTTTTGGCGTATAAGTATCACGCAAAAGATGTCCAAATAGATGAGGTTGATTTGGAGATGCTCCAAAAATACCAACACTACTTAATGACCGTAAGGCATAATAGCAACAACACGACAGTCAAGTACCTTAAGAACTTGGGGAAAGTGCTCAATCTCGGGGTGTCGAGAAAATTAATCACAGCCTCTCCTTTGGAGGAGATGAAATTAAAGACAGAAGCAGTGGATAGAGGGTTTCTTACAAAGGATGAACTGGCTAGGTTGGCAGACAAAAAGTTTGAAGTCGAAAGATTGGAACAGGTTAGGGATGTATTCTTGTTTTGTTGCTATACATTTGTTGCACTAACTAATGTATGCTTGATTATCAATAAATTGCAAACTAATAATAGAGGTATAGGTAATGGGTTAGAAACCACCTGCCTTCATCATTTTGCATGATTCCCAATCATTTCAAATAGCTCAATGCGAAGATAATATTATTTTGAGAATTAACCAAATTCTGATAATCAAAATCATACAAATTCAGCGAATTACCGGCTATGGTTGCTGAAATTTATACTTCAATCCATATTCTTCCAGTTTGTTGTACAGTGTCGTACGTCCTATTCCGAGCAGTTCGGCGGCAACCTTGCGGTTCCCGTTCGCCTGCTTCAACGCGCGTAAGACACGCTCCTTGTCTTCCGCATCGCTGCGCAGGGCGAAGCTGACGGGTGAGGTCGCCCTCGTCACGGCAAGTTCCAGATGCTCTTTCGTGACAAGACCCGTCTGTGCCTGCAACACCGCGCCCATGATTTTCTGACGAAGCTCGCGGACATTGCCCGGCCACGCATGGGTCAGCAATGTCTTGCGGGCTTCCCCGTCAAAGCCGATGACATCGCATTCCAGTTCCCGGTTCGCAATTTCACGGAAGAACTCAGCCAGCGGCATGACGTCCTCCTGACAATCGCGCAACGGCGGGACGGTTATCTCGAAGTCATGCAGACGGTACAACAAGTCCTGCCGGAAACGCTTTTCATTGACCGCCTTCTCCAGATCCTCGTTGGTGGCGGCGATGATGCGGACATTGAAACTCCGGTCAGACTTGTCGCCAACGGGACGGAACCGCCGTTCCTGTATGGCTCGCAGAAGCATCTGCTGGGTTTCCGGTGCGAGGTTGCCCACCTCGTCTAAGAACAGCGTACCGCCTTCCGCCTCGTGGAAATAACCTTTCTTGGTGCTGTCCGCACCCGTGAACGCCCCTCTGACGTGTCCGAAGAAAGCCGACGGCGCAAGTTCTTTGGTAAGCGAACCGCAGTCCACAGCCACAAACGGCTTTCCTGCCCGCTTGCCCTTATCGTGCAGCAGGTGGGCGATATGCTCCTTGCCCGTGCCGTTCTCCCCGAATATCAGCACGCTCATGTCAGTGGGGGCTACCAGCCTTATCCGCTTCATGATGGCTTGGAACGCCGAGCCGTCACGCGAGAACAGGGGCATACGGCTTCGTCCGATATTCCGTTCTTTCAATATGTTCCGTAGCAAAAGGACGAGTTTGTCTTCCACAAGCTGCTTGGGTATGTAGTCCAGCGAGCCGAGTTTCATGCTTTCAACCGCCGTATGCACTTCGGCATAGTCGGTCATGATAATGAACGGCTGCATCATACCTTCCTTGCGCATCCAGCGCAGCAGGTCGATACCGTTGCCGTCGGGCAGGCGCAGGTCGGAAACCACGATGTCCCCGTCTGCGGCCTGTTGCAGATATTTCTTTGCGGTTGAGAGGTGGAAAGCCTGCACGGTGCGGAATCCCTCCCGCACCAGCAGGTTGCAGACAAACTCGCAATACACGATGTTGTCCTCCACCACGATGATTTTTGTCTTATCCATTGTTATATTTTTTCCTTTCTTCTTTTGCCAACCGGATTATTTCCGAACCCTTATCCAGCACAGCTTTTACAGCATTGCCAATTGTTTTATCGTCAGGCGTGCCATCGCAATGAAGCAATTTGTATAGTTCCCTTAACGGCTGGTCAGCACGGAGTATCTCCCACGAGCTGCGCAGGTGGTGTGTAAGTGCGTTCAGCTCCTGAAGGTCTTTGCGTTGTTTCGTCTCCCGTACCGCCTGCATTTCTTTCTCGGTTTCCGTAATTAGTTTCTCCAGCATGACGGATTCATTGCCGTAGGATAGCAGGGAGGTGAAATCCGGCTTTTCATTTTGTGCCGCATTCATAGCACATTTATTTGAAATCTCCATCAGTTCAGATATGGAGAACGGCTTGAACAGGCATTCTGTGAATCCATGTTCTATAAGTTCCTCTTTGCCGCAACTGCCCGAAGCGGTTATCACGACTACCGGGATATCCCTTGAATTGCCAACGTTGGAGGTGCGCAGCAGTTCCAGCAGCTCGAAGCCGTTGATTTCCGGCATGTTCAGATCCGTCAGAAGCAGGCTGTATTCTTTCCAGCGTATCATTTCCATCAATTCCGCAGCATCGGTGCAGGTTTCGCAGTGTACGCCTTCCTGTGCATACATTTCTTTAAGCATCAGGAGAAGTACCTCGTCATTGTCGATGGCAATCACATTATGGAATGCACGGTCATGATGAATCCTTGTCTGATTTATCCTTTCCGGCAGTTCCCCGGCTGTCTGCATGGGTATTTTTACCGTGAAACGGCTGCCTTTGCCTTTCTCGCTCTCCAACTGTATCGTGCCGCCGAGCATTGACACGATACGCTGAACGATGGACAGTCCCAGTCCGAAGCCGTCTTTTGCAGCGGCGTTTGAAAGACGTTCAAACGCGCCGAACACGCGTTGCTGTTCCTCGTTGGTCATTCCTGTGCCCGTATCTTCGACGATAATTTTCAGAATACCGTTATCATAATCAGCCGTCAAAGATACACCACCGCTATCAGTGAATTTGATAGCGTTTGACAACAGGTTGTTCCCGATTTGGATTATTCGCTCTTTGTCAGTTAGCACAACGGCATCACATACGTTCTTCACTGTCAGCGATAGTCCTTTGTTCATGGCGATGGGCGTAAACTCCGTTTCAAGAATGTGCGTGATTGCCGAAATCCGGCAAGGAGAGAAATTCGGCTGCTCCTTGCCATTGTCCAGCCGGAAGAAACTCAGCAGGGTGTTGAGCATTTCGCGCATACGGTCGGAGGATTGCCGGATATTTTGAACATACACCTTGATTTTGTCCGTGTTACAATCTTTCTGCATCAACCTGGCATAGCCTGTGATTGCTGTCAGCGGTGTGCGCAGCTCATGGGTGATGGTATGCACGGCTTTCTTGCGGGAGGTTATCAGTGCCTCGTTTTGCTCCACCGCTTGTTGCAATTGTCCGATTAAATCCGTCGTATCTTGTTTGTATCGCTTGATGCGGTTTGCATTTCGATGGATGATGATATAAGAAATGACCAATAGCAGTATAACGAATCCTGTCAAGCTGCCAATCTGAATGAACGACCGTTCCCGCATGGCGGCTATCTCGCTTTCCCTCTTTTGCAGGTCTGCTTGAACTTTCTCCTCTATTTGAATAATCAGTCCTTGCAGTTGTCTATTGAGTTCCGCATTTCGTGTAGTAAGACTGTCGGCATGTTCCGACAAACGGCGGCTTTGCGTCTGTTGTTCCGCTATGATATTCCGGTTAAGGGAACGGAGCATTGTTGTGGTCACGGTTAGCTTTGGCTTTTCTTTCTTGCCGAATATGCCGAGAAATCCTTTCCGCTTCGGTTTTTGCGGCTGTTCCTGCACACTTTTCTGTACGATTACGGGTACTTGACGAGTGATCTTATCGTTGATGGCTTGTTGCTGTTCAAGTACCTGCACAATTTGGCGCATCTGTCGTTCTTTATCATCAAGAAGATTGCGCACACTGTCGATACGCTCTGCCGGATAGGTAACTTTGAAACGGCACAGCATACTGTCTATTGCCATACACCGGGCATGGTAATGTTCCAAATCGTCATTATCCCATTCCAATATCGTTTCACCCAATAAAGAAAACTCTATCAGTAGAATATGGATGTCGTTTATCTCTTTCCTGAACTCGTCTATTTGCCGATTATTGGATTCAAGATTTTCAACTTCTTGCCATTCCTTATGCCAAGTGTATGCTATACACACTATTAATAATGTCATCAGCAAATAACCGGAAGCTATTATTCTTCGAATTAATATCATTTATTTTGTTGCTTTACAAGCATGATTCAATTTTTATAATCATAAAATATTTTTAATATTATAACAATTGCAAAAAGGAAATCATCGAATTACCCCTAAATACTATTGGTAAGATTACGTATGTAACCATTTAAGATTTTTTACAAAATTCACAAAACACTTCAAACCGTCTGTCAGCGTATCACGCGGGCAGGCAATATTCCAGCGCATGAACCCTTCACCCTCTGCGCCGTACATCGTTCCGGCATTGAGCCATAATCCGGCTTCAGCGACCAATCGTCGTTCAAGTTCCTCCGAGGATATACAAAGTTTGCGACAATCCATCCAGACGAGGTATGTCCCCTCCAATACCGTAACAGGAAATTCCGGCAAATGCTCACGACAGAACTCCCACATATAGAGATAATTGCCGTGCAGATATTCGATGAGTTGGTTTAGCCATTCTTCCCCTTCGTTGTAAGCCGCCTGAGTAGCAATTACCCCGAACGGATTGACATCGCATACCTCATTGTCGTTGATAGCCCGGTCAATTTTTGCCCGATGGTCGGCATCGGCGCAGACGATGTTCGCAATCTGCAATCCGGCGATATTGAACGCCTTGCTGGGAGATATGCAGGTGACGGAATGTCGCAAGAAATCTTCCGAAACAGAGGCAAACGGGGTGTAACGGTGTCCCGGGAAGACCAGTTCACAGTGAATTTCGTCCGAAACGACCGTAACGCCGTGACGGATGCAGATTTTGCCGATATGTACCAGTTCCTCACGTTTCCAGCCCCTTCCGGCAGGATTGTGAGGATTGCACAACAGCATCACCTTCACTTTGGGGTCGGCGGCCTTACGCTCCAGATCTTCGTAGTCAATCGTGTAAGTATTATCAGCAAAAACCAACGGAGAAGAGACCATTTCGCACCCATTGTTACGGATGGACGAAAAGAAACAGTTATAGACGGGAGTCTGCACCAGCACCTTGTCACCCGGCACGGTCAACGCCTTGATGATTGCCGATACTGCCGGCACTACGCCCGATGTGTAAATTATCCATTCACGGTCCATCTTCCAACCGTGACGTCGCGCGAACCAGCCCGTAACAGCGTCATAGTAGCTGTCGGGCACACGGGTATAACCGAAAATACCGTGTTCCACCCGTAGGCGCAAAGCATCGACGATAGCGGGGGCTGTATGGAAATCCATATCAGCCACCCACATCGGCAATACATGTTCGCTCTCGGCACTGTCCCATTTGTAGGAACCGGTTCCCCGCCGCGAAATATGTTCATCGAAGTCGTACTTCATATCTTCGCCTTAATCGGTAAAACAAGTACGCTCGTCCCGGAGTCGTATTTCGCAATCGGCGGGAGCCTTGATGTTCTCGTCTATGGTTATTGAACCGAACTCGTCGGCCACGATGCGTCCCGACATCGGGTTCTTGATATTCGTGATGGCTCCGCGAATATCGGCCTGCAAAGTGCTGTACTCGAATGCCCGGTCACAATCCGGTCCGAAAGTACAGTTTTCAAGTATCAGGTCGTGTGCATAGCAGAGCGGTTGTTCACCCGTAATGTGGCAGTTCACCAGACGCAGGTTCTTCGAGTGCCAGCCGAGATACTCGCCGTTGAGTTCCGAATCGTAGATGGTCACGTTCTCCACCTCCCAGAACGCATCCTTCGTCGTAATCTTGGCATTATGAATTTCCACATTCTTTACGTATTGGAATACATATTTGCTGTCACTTTCCAGTCCGTCCACATAAATGTTGTTGCTGAACATGAAAGGATAAGTGCCCCCATGCAGTTTGAGGTTCTTGATGCGGATGTTGTTGCAACGCCAGAATACCTCGTCGGCATCGTTCATCGTTACGTTCTCGATGTCTATTTCGTCCATCTCGCGGAACATCTTCGGCGCATCAATAATCGTGTCGGTCATTTTCAGGTGGTCACAATACCACAGGGCCGAGCGGCCTCCAACATTGAAATAACAATGGTCGATTTTGAAGCCGTGTACATGCCAGAAAGGATAATTACCCTCGAAACGGCATTCGAACGCTTCGATGTTGCTGCACTCTTTATGGCCGATTCTCCGGCACGGATAATCACATTCTCCAGACGGAGGTCATGAGATTCGAACAAGGGACGTTCGCCCCCGAACTCAGTATCTTTAATAAGTTTCATTTGAGATATTGTTTTAGTTATTACTGGTTTCAAAAGTTACGGTCACATTGCCTCGCCCGAGAGCAGAAGCCAGCCCTGACGGATCATCGAGCCGCCCTAAACGAGTGTAGCTGTAAGACGAAGAGAACGTTTCATAGAAAAGGACGAGACAATTGGAACCGTAGAGCATCAAATCCCCGTTCCGGATTGTCCCCGGCCGGTTACTGTCTGTAGGCAGATTTTCAGACAGGTAATGGTATTTCTCGTTGCCGTTCATCTCGTTCATCGTTACCGTCATTGGCAGCAGAGCGGCAAAGGCACGTGCCGTGGCATTGTCTTCAAGGGTGGCAGCGAAGCTGCGGCCGCCTGCCCGGACTGTAATGTTTCTGTTCATTTCGTTTTCTCCTCCATTATTTTCATTGCCATTCCCGCTATCGTCATTTCCGTTTCCGGAATTGTCGTTATTTCCCGGTTCTTCGGGATTAGGAACGGGAGTCACCGGATTTTCTGTTATAGGTTCATCGTCAGGACTACAAGCTGTCAGTGCGGATGTGGCTGTCACAAGCAGCAAGACCATGACAATAATACATCTGTTCATATCTTGTTCTATTTTAAGGTTTATAATTCCAATCCCATTTTATAGGCATTTTCAAGATGCTCAGGTGCTATTTGACGAGCTATATTCTCACATCCCGTACAACCGCCCGCCAGATAAGTTCCGACCTCTTTTCCTCCCAACACGCCGCTGATGATATGAAAATAACCCAAAGCCTGGTCGAAAGTATGCTCGCTATTGTCTCCCGCGGTCATAAGCAGCACGGTCTCTTTCTCAGGATACTTATCCTCGACGGAAATGGCATATAGACGTTCGATAAAGGATTTCAGTCTCGCCGTAATCGTCCAAAAATAAAGTGGCGAGGCCATCACGAGTGTATCACATGCAGCAAAAAGCGGATAAAGTCGTTGCATGTCGTCTTGTACGGCGCAACGGTTCCCGTTACGCTGGCAAGCTCCGCATCCCCGGCATCCCGCCATGCGCATACTGCCCAGATACACTTTCGTCACGCTATGTCCCTTCTCGGACAGCCCTTTGATATAGGCATCGGTCAGATGATCCGTATTGCCTTGTCGCGTACCAGCACTCATCAGTACAAGGACATTTTTCCCGTTACCTTGGCATATTGTCTCGACTGTCGTGGGACGAAAATCTTCTTCCGGTTTACTCTCTTTCAGAAAACGGAAGATAGCCGACCCTCCAAGCAATACGCCGCCAGCAGTCAGCAAACTATTTCTTAAAAATATTCTTCTTTCCATATCTGACAATTCTTGTTTCAAGTAATTATTCTTCTGATTTTCATATTGCAAAATTAGATTGAAACTGCAAGCGACACGGTAGATGAATTACAGAGAAGATAACCCCAATTACAGATTATATAAAAAAACACCTGCCAACTTGATGACAGTGGCAGGTGCTATCGCTTTTATTCCGGCTTTATAGTGGATTCAATCTTTATTTCAAGTATTCTTTGAAGAATTGCTCCAATTTGTCGAACGGAATGATATTCGTCCGGTCGTACAAGTCCGTATGCACAGCACCGGGGATAATCATCAGTTCCTTGTTATCACTCTTCAGTTTCTTGAAGGCATCCTCGCTGAAATAACGGGAGTGGGCTTTCTCTCCATGAATGAGCAGTACGGCACTGCGGATTTCATTGCTATAGGCAAGGATAGGCGCGTTGAGAAACGCAAGATTGGAGGTTTTGTTCCAGCCCAGTCCGGAGTTGATGGAACGGGGATGATAGCCTCGTTCAGTCTTGTAATAGTCGTAATAATCCTTCATGAACTTCGGCGCGTCATCGGCAGGTTCCGGGTTCATCACGGTGCGGGGATAAGTACCGGTCCGATAGTCTTCCGTGCGTTGGGCACTCAGTTGACGGCGCATCTCATAGCGGGCGTCTGCATTGTTATTTGCATCGTAATAGCCGTTTGCCGAACAGCGGCTTATGTCGTACATCGTGGAAGCCACCGTTGCCTTGATGCGTGTGTCATTGGCAGCCGCATTGATGGCAAATCCGCCCCAGCCGCAAATACCTACTATGCCGATACGTTCGGCATCCACGTCCGGACGTGTCGCAAGGTAATCCACCGCAGCCGAGAAATCTTCAGTGTTGATGTCCGGTGAAGCCACGCTGCGGGGCTGTCCGCCGCTTTCGCCCGTGAACGATGGATCGAAAGCAATCGTCAGGAATCCCCGTTCGGCAAGTGTCTGGGCATACAACCCCGATGACTGCTCCTTTACTGCCCCGAACGGACCGCTGACAGCGATAGCCGGCAGTTTCCCTTTGGCGGTCGTTTTCGGTACATACAGGTCGGCGGCGAGCGTGATGCCATAACGGTTGACGAAGGTCACCTTGCTATGGTTTACCTTATCGCTCTTCGGGAATGTCTTGTCCCATTCCTGCGTCAAATTCAGTTCTTCCATATTTCTGCTACTTTGATTGTTCTGTGCCGTGCTTTCCGTCAGAGCGAAAAGGCAGAGGAAAGCGGCAGTTAAAATTGTCATGCGTTTCATAATCGCTGTGATTTTGATGTTTATTGTTTCTTGTTCTCTTTTTTCTTTGCAAAGTTACAGGAGATTACAGAGAGGCTTGGTAGATGGATTACAGATGTTATAACCCCAATTACAGAAGCCGGTCGTTTCATACCTTTTTCATCCACCGTTCCCGTTTTAGGCGGACAAGGAAAATCATGCCCCGGAAACACAACTCGACGCACATGGCAATCCATACGCCTTTCAGACCCAACGTAGGAGCGAGCATCGCGGCCAATGACAGACGCACCGCCCAGATGCTGAAAAAATTCATCAGGCATGGAACAAGCGTGTCAGCCGCCCCGACAAAGACCCCGTAAGCGACAATCGAAGCCGCGAACATCGGCTCGGCGAACGCCTCGATGCGCAAGGCCATCACGCCCAATTCCCGGATTTCCCCAACGGGTGTCATCAATCCGATAATCTGGGGCGCGAACAGATACATGAGTACGCCCATCAATCCCATAATACCCATTCCCATAAATACGGTGATGCGGGCGAAACTGCGTGTTAGCTTCCAGCGGCCGGCACCGATACTTTGCCCGATCAGCGTCGTGGCAGCATCCGCAATCCCGTAACCGGGCATATAGCAAAGGCTCTCGGCGGTGATGGCAAACGAGTTGGCAGCGATGGCGAAGACACCTAACGGTGCCACGATAACCGTCGTCATGATTTGCGCACCGCAAATGACGATATGCTCTATACCCATCGGAAGACCGATATGTATAGCCTTTTTCAAGGTCGCTGTTCTCGGCCGGAAACTCCCTTGCTCTCCCGTCAGTTTCAATTCATCGGAACGCATCCAAAGATACCGCAGCAATATCCCGGCAACCACCGCTTCGGCAGCAGCCGTACCCAACGCCGCACCTTCCACTCCCAATCCGGCACCCGGCATCGTGAAAGAGCCTCCTGCCACGTGCCATTCGCGTGAAGGGAAAATCAGAAAAAAATTGAAAACGACATCCAGTATGCACATTGCCACACCTGCCAGACTCGGCACGTACATGTTGCCGCTGCAACGCAACATGCCGCCTGCAAGGAAATTCATCTGCAAGGCAGGAAGGAAGAGCGAAAAGATAAAGAAGTAGAGCGACGCATCATGGCGAATGGAAATATCACCTCCCAACCAACCGGGAAGCATACCGCTGATTGCTGCACCAAGTACGGCTAATAACAGGCTGAAAACAAGTGTGGCGGTCAATGATTGCCGCAATACGGCACGTGCTCCCTGCATGTCGCCCGCTCCGATTCTGTGCGCTACTTGTACGGAGAATCCGGTGGCAGCCGCCACACATAGCCCCCAAAAGAGCCATGTGGTCGTCGATACCAGTCCGATGGAAGCCGAAGCCTCGGCTCCGAGGTGTCCCACCATCGCCGCATCGATATACTGCATGACAATGGAAGAAAGTTGTACGATGACAGCAGGAACGCTGAGCAGCACGGTCAGGCGTAGCCGTTGCCGCAACGTCATCGGTTTACCGTCACGGATTGACGCAAGCAGGGCGTTTGTTTTGTCAGCCTGTGCCGTCATCCGTTCCGTTCTTTGATGAGTTTGAACACCTTTCCGTAAGTGAACATCCGCCAAATCCATTCCAACGGACCGAATTGACATAAGTGCAACCAGACACTGCTGAACAGCGCCTGCACAATCCATGCTCCGGCAGCAATCAGAACTACGTAAACTAATCCCACACCGGCACCAAAACCAAAACCGATGCCGTAGAAAAGCAACATCCCGAATACCGATTGACCGATGTAATTGGTAAGTGCCATGCGTCCCGACATGGCGGAGAAACGGAAACCTTTCCATTGCGGACGCCGGAGGTAACAAAGGCATATACCGGCCACATAGGCGAAACCCAGCGGAAAAACGCTGGTGAAATAGAGTACGGCGTGCGTGCCCCATCCCCACGGGCGACCGTTCATAGCACTCCACGCATAGATGAACGACAGCGGCAACCCGACAATGAATCCGTAACAGGCGATGCGTTTCAGTTGCGGCACGAGGTCGGACAAATTGGCATAGAGGCGATTACGCCCGATGCAAAAGCCCAACAGGAACAGTCCCATCACTTTGAAGTAACGGTTCCCGTCGATAAATTCCTGGACACGTACCAGCGCCCCTTGTATCAAAAACTCGAAGGTTCCGCTATAATGTTTCGCATCGCGCAGCCAATAGGCGAAGTTCTCGTCCGTAATGCCGTATCTGTTACAATAGAATTGTTGAAGTTCCACCACTGATGCCGACGGGTATATACCGGACAATTCCACGGCAAAATCCACAACTACAGGTATCGCCATCAAAACGAATGCCCACACCAGCAACGCCCGGTTGGGAAGATTGCGGAACAATGGCAGCAGCATACCGAGCAAGGCGTACAACATCAGTATATCGCCGCTCCAAAGAAACATCAGGTGCAGAAATCCTATCAGCATCAAGACAAACATGCGCCTATAGAAGATGCGGAAACCGTTGGCACCCTTTCTTGCCGCATTGGTAATGATGATGGAGAAACCGATACCGAACAGCAGCGAGAATATCGTGTAAAATTTGCCGTCGATAAAGATGTATTGCAGGTAACGCACGATACGGTCGATTCCAGCCGTAGGCATGGCACCCGCAGCTTCAACCGGAAGAAAGGAATACAACGAAAACTCAGGGAAGTTGGCCAGCGCGATACCCAACAGGGCCAATCCGCGCAGCACGTCCAGTATGGCGTACCGCTCGGATGAACTGATAGGGATGGCTGTATGGTTGGTTACTGATTCCGGTTCCATAAACTATTGCTTTTCATTCCTGTCAATATTTCGGATAGACTTTGCCGGTACGCCTCCTACAACCGTGTTGGCCGCCACGTCTTTCGTCACTACCGACCCGGCAGCGATAATGGCGTTATCACCCACGGTCACACCCCGCAGGATGGTAGAGTTGGAACCGACCCACACGTTTTTGCCTAAACGGATAGGGGCCGGATACATCGCCCCCCGGTCTTCGGGAGCTGTGCCGTGGTTGAGCGTGGCGAACACCACATTATGCCCGATGAGACAACCGTCGCCCAATGTCACGCCGCCATGATCCTGAAAATGGCAACAGGCGTTGATGAAGACATTGCGCCCGATGGTGATATTCTTGCCGAAATCGGTGTAGAACGGAGGAAACATCTTGAATGTTTCCTCCACGGGTTTGCCGAGCAGGCGTGACATCAATACATGCAACTCCTCCTGTGAATGATACGAGTTGTTTATCTCGCAGGTGATGCGCCGGGCTGCGTCGCTCATTTCATCCATCAGCCGGTAAATTTCCGGCGTATTGAGCGCACCGCCGGCCTCGATATGATTCAGAAATTCGTCCAGTGTCATAATCCGCTCCTTTCCTTATACCAGTTTCCCCATTTCGTATGCCTCCTGCAATTTCGGGTTTCCTTTGATTTCTCCCACATGCCATACGCCGCCGCAAAACAGGGTCCCCTTCACCATCGGATTTTCCAGACAGTCAAGGAATCCCATGAAATTGGCAACAATACGTTCCATAATCGTTTCATCTTCTTCGGCGGCTGTGGCTATAAAATAAAACTCCTTGTTTCTCATCTCGGTATAAGGTCCGCAACAACGGTCTATCATCATTTTCATCTGTGCGCTCATGGCATAGAAATAGACCGGTGTCCCCATTACGATGATATCCGCAGCAAGCATCTTCTCAATTACTTCCGCCGCATCGTCTTTCTGCGGACAGGGTTTCTTGTACTGGCTGCATACACTGCACCCCATGCAGGGATGTATGTCCTTGTCTCGCAGGAAAATCTTCTCTACATGATTTCCACTCTCTATGGCTCCGCGCATGAACTCATCGCAAAGCGTGTCCGAATTGCCGCCACGACGGGGGCTGGACGATAAAATAAGAATATTTTTCGACATGGTTTATATGTTCATTTGTTTTTTTAAGTGCAAAAATAGCGGGAACCATAAGACAGGACGGTAGATGAATTACAGATATTATAACCCCAATTACATAATTTCCGGGGAGAATGTGTAAAATCTGTATCTGAGGTTATATTATCCGTAATTGAGGTTATGGTAAAATCCGTATAATCCTCTAATTTTGTGTAATGAAAGAAAAGAGAAAATGAAAATACAGAGATATGGATAAAATACTCAATTTAGATAATGTGGACCAGTACAATCAATTGTATGGTATCGAAACCTTGCACCCGTTGGTCAGCGTGGTCAACCTCAATGAAGCGACACGCGGGGTGGATTTTATACGCTTGAACTATGGTCTATATGCCCTGTTCCTGAAATTGGAAAAGTCCTGCGACATCAAGTACGGCCGCCAGAAGTACGACTACGAAGAAGGAACCATTGTCTGTTTCGCCCCAGGACAAACGGCCGAAACGACTTCCACGGTCACAAGCATTCAGACAAATGCCTATGGAATCCTGTTCCACCCCGACTTGCTTCGCGGTACATCATTGAGTAAAACGATAAAGAGCTACACATTTTTCTCGTATGAGGTCAACGAAGCGTTGCACGTATCCGAAGAGGAACAGACAATCATATTGGACTGCCTGAACATCATCCGGAAAGAACTGGAGCATGGCATTGACAAACACTGCAAAAAACTGATTGCCACTTATATCGAATTGCTGCTCGGTTACTGCATGCGTTTCTACGAACGCCAGTTTATCACACGCAGCAAAAGCAATCGAGATGTACTGACCCGTTTCGAATATCTGCTGGATGAATATTTCGAGGGACCTGCCGCCGAGCGTGACGGGCTTCCCTCTGTGAAATATTTCGCCGACAAATTATGTCTCTCGCCCAACTATTTCGGAGACATGCTAAAGAAAGAGACCGGTAAGACGCCGCAGGAATATATTCAGGAGAAAGTAATCGAAATAGCAAAAGACCGTATTGTCGGCACCCGAGATACTGTAAGTCAAATAGCATATACATTGGGATTTCAATATCCGCAGCACCTGTGCCGTCTGTTCAAGAAACGGGAAGGATGCACACCGAATGAATACCGCGCAAGGATGATTAGCTGAAAGGGCAGATGAAAGAGGAGATGAAAGATACGTTGGACATAAAGAGCGTATGCGAATGCAACCGCCGTTTGGGATGCAAGACACTGCATCCCCAGGCAAGCATCATCAATCTGGAACATCCGGATTTGGAACAGGAGGCTGTGAAATTTGAGTTTTACGCCGTGCTGCTCATCGAGGAATGTACGGACGGCTGTTGTTGCTGCGGCCGCAAATATTACGACTACTCCAATGCCACGATGGTATTTCTCAAGCCCGGAGAAGTTTTCCGCATGAGTGAAGCTGGCGTGCTGCCGGACAAGGGGTGGCTGTTGGCGTTTCATCCCGATTTGCTGTATCGCACCTCACTGAAAAATCATATCAAGAATTACACGTTCTTTTCTTACAACAAAGAAGAGGCATTGCATTTGTCCGGGCGGGAAACGGCAACCATTACATGCTGTCTTGAAAATATTGAAGAGGAGCTGCACCACGCCATCGACACGCACACTGCGACCATTCTCTCGCAGCATATCGAGTTGATGCTGGACTATTGCACCCGTTTCTACGAGCGGCAGTTCATAACACGCGAGAATAAGAACAAAACGGTACTTGAGGAGCTGGAAAACCTGCTTGATAACTACATTGCTTCCGGCAGGTTACGTGACTCCATATTGCCGACGTCGGACTACTGCGCCACAGGGCTGGGGCTTTCTGTCCCTTATTTCAACGATTTGTTAAAATTCGAGACCGGCAAAACATTAGATGAATATTTCCAACTGAAACGGCTTGAAGCAGCTAAAAGGATGTTGCTCAAAACAGAAAACACTCCGGCCATCGTTGCAAGGCAGTTGGGCTATAACAGTGTGCAATATTTCAGCCTGTTGTTCAAGAAGATTACGGGCATTGCACCGAATGAATACAGGTGTTCGTTGAATTAGAATAATGTTTTTTCTGATGCAAGAGTTGAATAAAATTAAGTAGGATTTAAACGCCAATTATAGTCATTTGTATCAAATACCTACTTAATTAAGAGTTATATTTTTATTCTTTTCCATCAGTTTTCATTTTGCATATAATCTTAGACGTCTGATGATGGCATGGCCGGCAATGAAGCTGTCTGACGAACTTCGCTCACTTACGCGGGCGCTTGGTCTGTTATGGAATTATTCCTTCTGTTGTTCCCATTTGGCATACATCTCCCTTGAAAGTTTCACAATCTCCCGGCTCAGTTTCACAAGGTCGATGGTATGTTTCTCCAGCTTGTAGAGCAACGCCATCGCCTTTTTCTCCAAGAAATGAATGCGCAATTCTTTCACGACTTGGTTGTAATTGGTTCCTATACCGCGGAACTGGGCGTGGAAGTCGGACAGCTTGGTCGTATAGTCCACCAGCGTCTTGTCCACTTTCAGCACCTTGAACTTCTGCCCGAAGAAATGCGCCTTCAGAAAGACGGCTTTCGCATACAACTGTGATTCCTCGTACATCGTGAGAAATTTGTTCCATTCCACATCATCGAAGCGCACCATCACGCAGTGCGTCTTCGGATTCAACTTGGGATTTCTCCCGTACTTGCTCTTCTTTTTCATTCTTCTTATTCTTTTAATTTTATGGCTTGTCCATTGTTTAATCTTTGATTAAGGAACCCCGAAATTATCCGACTGTGGAGGATAATTCTGCCCACGGCAGTGCTGGGATTTTCAGTTACTCGGAAGCATTCGAGTAACTGAAAATATACCTTGCTGTGTCTTTGAGGACACAAAAATCCTCCGCCTGTCGGATTGGTTTGTGTGTATAATAACTCATTTGGAATATCGGTCAAGCCGATGGAGTATATCCACCGACTTGATTGGTTCTACCGTAATTCGCTCAGAGTTTGCGCCACTGCTCGATATCCTCCCGGTAGGTTTCAAGGTGCAGGCGGGCGAGGTTCTCTACCATCCCCGATGCGCTCATGCCCCTACTGCCGAAATAGCGGACAACCCTGTCCAGACTGTCGCGCACCTCGCCGCTGACAAACACGGGCTTGCGGTCGGTTATCTTAGGAACTTGCAGGTAAGCGGTACGGTACTCGTCCAGCGACAGCCTGCGTTGTTTGCTGCTGACACGCTTCTGCGGCACTGCCACTTCTTCGGGCGTTCCGCTTGACGATTCATCCACCGTAGCTGTTTCCGCTTTTTTCGTGATGGTCTTGACGAGTTGTGCCAGATGTTCCGGCTCCAGACCGATGTTCCGGTAGAAATCGTCCATAGACTTCTCACTGCGGGATTCCCTGCGTCCCATTCTTTCCACGATTTCACGAGCCTGCTGCTCACTGATACTTGGTTCTCTTTTCATTGTCATAAAACAGGTTGATTAAGTTATTACTGTGGCCTTGGTCAGTACCTCGACCGATTGTTGCAAGCAAAGTAAGACGTTTTAGTACAGTCAGTCAACAACTTGGATTCGGTTAGGCAATTTTGTGCGATTTTGCTTTATGATGACAGAGATATTGGTGAGGACTTCACAGATTCGCCGGACGTGAATAGCCGGAAGAACAAAGGTGCGATTACAGTCAGGTTTGAATTAAGCCCTTATTTTCACTCTTGCCACATTGCTGATTTCCGGAATTAAGAATATAGCCCCAATCTGTGCCAACCTCTACCAACCTGTGCCACATGCTTCCACTTCCGGGAAATCCATTGCCGGATAACAGATTATGTATTCCTTTGCGGCAAAAGAAACAGTAACAATAAAAAGTATGTATATGGAAATCGTATCAATTGAAAGAAAGACCTTTGAGGCGATGGTCGCCAAGTTCGACCGTTTCGTCAGTCGCATGGATGCCATCTGCCGGCGGCACGGAGAGAAGAAGATGGGCGAGTGGATGGACAATCAGGACGTGTGCCGGATACTCAACATCAGCCCACGCACGTTGCAGACCCTTCGGGACAATGGGACGCTGGCTTACTCGCAGATAAGCCACAAGACCTACTACCGTCCCGATGATGTACAGCGCATTGTTTCCGTTGTGGAGGACAGGCGCAAAGAAGCAAAGTTCAAAGGAAGAACTATATAAACTTGATGAAATGAACGAAGTAAACTAACAATACCCACTCTTACCTTTGCAGTGTCAATAGCGATTGGCACTTTTTTCTAGTAAGAGAGATGTCCATCGGGTGGATAATTGTTTGTAGTTTTGCTAAAATGATTGTCCATCGGCAGC